>JANQPB010000001.1 GCA_028285495.1 Acidimicrobiales bacterium | reverse complement strand
TCGACAAACCCGCCGTTTGATCGCTGCCGGGCTTTGCGCCAGTCAGCAACCAGACGACACGCCCGCTCCTTCAACTCCGGCGGGTACCGCCGCTGAGACTTCGCCATGACGTCCATCCTTCCAGGACAGAACGCCTCCACCAGACCCAGGCCGGTTCAGGTCCGGATCAACTGACGGTCAACATCGACCACGAGTTGCTCCTAACCGATAGGGCAAGCCAGCTCGCAGATTCGGTCGGTTCCGTGACCAGGTAGTCGAGGCTCACGATCAGGGTCCTGCCAGCAGTCGTTCGAGCCTGGTCAGGGACCCGATGTGCACGTGTCTGCTGTGTTGCTTGGAGTACACCCAGTCCGGGTGGCCGATGAAGTGGAAGGGGTCGGGTCGAACCTGTTCGATACAGAGCCCGTGGGAGAGGAGGCGCCGGGATGTGGCGATCTCGGGGGCGATGCACTCCCCGTAGGTGGATCCAGTGGGGAAGCCGTCGATCAGCTCGATTGCGTCGCGGCGGCAGTACCAGACGAGCGACCTCAAGTGCCGCCCATCCGGCCCCGGATCGATTCCCCACTTCCTCATGCAACGCAGGTAGTAGTCGACCCGGTTCACCCGTCGGCCGTTCACGGTGTGGCCGTCGAGTTCGATCATGCCTGGTCCGCGTCGGAGGTGATCCCACGGTCGGGCCCAGTTGAGGTTCATGCTCTCGCCGCTGAGGCCGACGTCGGGTCGGGCCGAGTTGACGAAGCCTGCGAGCCAGTTGTCGCGCAAGATGTGGCAGTCGTCTTGGAGGAAGAGGTAGCCGGTTGCGTTGGGAGCGACTCGCCAGCCCGCATCCCAGGCTCCGATGTTCATGCCGGTGTTGGCTCGTTCGACGATGCGGTCGAACCTGAGCTCGTCCAGGGTCTGGTCGGGGGACTCCGATGATCGATTGACGACCAGAATGCGCTCGAAGGAGATTCCTGGGTCGAACGTGTCCATGCCCTTGACCAGACTTCGCAGCGCCGCCACCGGTCGCTCGTCCCAGTACGACACCACAACAGCCACCCGTTCCATAAGTCAATTATGTCGGGAGCTGCAGCGATCGGTGCGGGCGACCGGGGGCAGGGGGTTCATGGCGGTCCGGGAGGGAGGAGCAGGGTCCTGGTCACGACGACCGGGTCGAGTTCCGGCGCCGAATCCGCGCAGGTGTGCGCCGGTGGTCGGTCCGACGTGGCGCCTAGGTGTAGATCCCAGGAGCGTTGGTCAGGGTTCGCCTGGTTGGTTGAGTCTGGCGTTGGGTTGAACCGCCCCGGGTTCTATGCAGGCTCGCTGGTTTGGCTCTCGGCCGGGGTGGCTGAGACTTCTTGACGGTAGTGGTTGGCTTCGAACTCGGCTGGTGGGATCCGGCCGAGTTCGTGGAACCGTCAGATCAGCCACCCGCAACCGATTGGGAGCGCCGACGGCAAGGACACGATCGACCAGGTTGATGGCCGGTCGGCGGTGTCGTCGCTGAGGGTGGTGCGGGCCGATCGACCTCGGATGGCACCTCACAAGCCAAGACCGCGCATGAGCCGCTCGACGGTGCAGCGAGCGACCCTGGTGCGTTCCCGGTTGAGTGAGCCCACACCTTGGCCGCGCCATAGACCCCGAAGTTCTCCCGATGAACCCCGACGATCTCGGGCTTCAGCTGCTCGTCGCGAACCTGGCGGGCTGACGGCCGGCGAGCCTTGGCGGCGTAGTAGGCCCGTGGGGCGAACTGCAGGGCCCTGCAGATCGGCTCGACCCCGAAGCGATGCCGATGGGCGTCGATGTGGGCGATCACTTCTTGGTTCGACCGTCGAGCTCGGTCGCAAAGAAACCGAGGCCGACGTCAAGATCTCGTTCGCACGGCGCAGCTCGCGGTTCTCTCGTTCTAGCTCCCGCATCCGCTGGCGCTCGTCGGTCGTGAGCGCCGGCCGGTCACCGGCGTCGGTCTCGGCCCGGCGGACCCACACCCGCAGCGTCTCGTGATGAACGCCGAGCTGTTCACCGATCGAACGGATCGCCTTCCACTGCGATGAACACTCGGCCTGGTGATCGAACACCATCCGCACCGCCCGCTCTCTCAACTCCGGCGGATACCGGCGAGACCTTCCTGGCATGACTCCATCCTCTCAAAGCTTGGAGCCTGCAACTTCCCCGGGGTGGTTCACTGCCGTGAGCGGCCGCAACCTCGGCGAACAGCGGAGACCCCGCGTCCAGGTGAAGGTGTCGCAGCCAATGAGCAGCTCTGTAGACCCGCCTCGGCATCGCTCCGAGCATGTCACCGAGAGCGTCTGAAGACGGTCGTCCTCGTCGTGACTGAGTGCCCCGGCGGCGCCTGATTGGAATCGGGCGGTTGCCCGGGGGCTTGCCCATCCTGTCGTAGGCCCCAGTCGTGGGTGGTTGGTACTCTGGCGGCCATGAGGCGTGGCGGGAGGCTCGGTGGGTGGGTGCTCGCTGGCGCTTTCGTGACGGTCGGGGTGCTTGGGGCGTGCAGCGATGGTGCACCTTCGACTGTGGAGGTCGCCGGCAGCTCCGATAGTACCGAGATCGCCCCTGAGACGGTGCCGTCGCCCACAACCGTTGCGACAACAGCCGTCGTTGAGGCCACGGCCGACACGGCGAGCGAGCAGGCGTCGCCGGACCCGATGATCGACGTGCTCGACGGTGTCTGGGCGGAGTACCGCGAGACCACTCGCACCCAAGACGGGCTGGCGGCCGCTGACCTTGTGTCGGCTGGAGCGTTCGACTGGTACGACCAGGTACTCACCCTGGCCCTCGAAGCGGACGGAACCGAACTGATCGCTGACGCCAAACTGAGCGAGGCACTCCTGGCCGTCATCGCCCGCGCCGAACACGGTGAGACGCTTTCGAGCATGAATGGCGGGCGCGACCTCTTCGTTGCCCGAGTCGAGACCGGATCCACCTACCGAGAGCTCGACGCAGATGGCTTCGATCGCTACAGCATCGCTTCGGCCCACGCGTTCGGCATCCTCGGCGGCGAGAATACCGTCCGGTTCGAGTCACAGGCGGACGGCTCTTGGACCGTGGACCCCTCACTCATCCACGTCTCGTTCTACGACCAACCGATCATTGAAGACGTGATCATCGAGCTGACGACGGGAGGCGCGGCCAGCGACCGGCTCGGCCTCTTCGTGTGGTACGCCGATCTCTCGGGCACGACCTGGGACCAGTTGTCGCAGCCAATCAACGGTCCTTGAGCGGCGGTCAGAAATCGGTGAGCGCCGATCGGCCCCGTGGGCGAGGCTGGACGGCATGAGGGACCGGATCGCTCGGTACGGCATCTATGTGCTCGTCGGCATGTCCAACGTGTACTTCCTTCCGCATGCCTTGGGGGCGGCCGGCGACCCCAGCCGAAGCATCTGGGCGCTCGTTTGGGGTCTTGGCGGAGCCGCTGCGTCCGTCGGAGCCGCAGTTGCGGTCGCGACGTGGTCTGTGTCGGGAGACTGACTGGTTGGACGTCATCGACCGCTGGCAACTCAGGTGTTCCGACGCCGCACGCGCCGTTCGTTCGACACGGAGGCGTCGGTGAAACGACGTTGTCGATCAGACCGAGAAGCTGGCCGGACCTCTCCTCTCCGGTTCCGACCGTCGGTGCCGGGCTTCGTGGCGGTTCTCGCTACTGGATCGGCGAACCTGCGATCGAATCCGGATCGATCGGACCTTCGCCGACCGGCTCCGGGCCGGTGAAGATGCTCGCCGTGAGCGTCTTCGTTGAACCTTGGCCTGGCGGAGGAAGTTCTTCTCGATGTGTCACTCGCACCGTGGCTGGAGCTTCGTTGCGAAGGACATCGAGTGCTGCGTCGAAGTCCTCCAACGGCTGAACAAGCACCACGGTGAATCCCTGATACCCGGCGTTGAGCGAGATGTAGCCGTAGGCCTCGTTGTACGCCGAGCCGAACAGCCACTTGATCGTACTGATCCAGCCGTGGAACGGATCGCGACTCGTGAGGGTGAGAGACGAGATCTTCTCAGAGGAATCTGATCGAAAGAAGTGCTCGACGGAGTACTTGTCAACGGCGAGCGTCACGGACGGCATGGACCCTCCCTAGCTGTATGTCTGCGTCGTTCACGACCTGTTCTCAGGCCAAGTATTGGTCCTTCCCACGATCCGAACAAGTCGAAAATAGCCAGCGAACGAAGATCTGCGAGCCCTCGCGGAAGTGGCACCGCTCGGCGGTGGGTTGGTCTGCCGAGGTCGACGACGATGACGTCGTCGTTGCGCTCGAATGGGGAGAGGGGCCACGGCCGCCCGGCGGCGGTTGGCGCTCGCCCGAACGAAGGTTGGCCTACAGCTGGGTCATGGCGAAGCCGCGGAGGATCTCGTACAACCCGTTGGCTGCGAGCCCGGAACGAATGGAGGCCGTGCCGTCGAGGACCCGCCGGACGGCGGCTCGAGCTGCGCCGACCTCGACCTCGCCCTTGGTGAAGGCCTCGATGGTCGAGCGGTCGTCGGCGTGTCGTGCGTCGGACAGCTCGGCCATGGTCAGCATCGACTGGATGGCGGCCAGGACCTCCGGCTCGACCCCACCGATCGAGTCGGACGACGATCGCCCGACCGCACCACCGACGTTGTTCTGGACGAACGATCCTCCCGGCCCGACGTTCCCCTCGACCTTCCCGATGTTGTAGACGTGGGTTGTGCCATCGCCGTCGGTTGCGTCGCTCACCGTCACCAGCTCCCGGATCTCCGTGTCCCTATAGTCGCCGTCACCGGTCATTGCTGTCACCTCGAGAGCAACGGGGACCGCAGTCCCGGCGGCCCGGAACCGCAGCGCCCCCACGATCTCGCTCGCCGCCCCCGAGCCGACCGCGACCCGATCGGGACCGTCGTAGTCCAGCTCCCCGCCGAACGCGATGTCGAGCACGGCCGAGTCGACGGCGTCGGTCGTGCGCACCAGCACTCGCACCTCACCCCAGCGACCGGCGACGGGCCGTCGTTCGAACACGACCTCGGCCTCGATGCCGCCCGACCGCTCGCGTCCCCGCTCGACCCGGAGGGCGATGTCGGTGCTCCAACGCTGGGCCTCGCCGTTGGCATCGGTGAACGTCACCACCGGGAACGGCACGCGCCCGGTCGCTCGGGGCTGGTGGTCGGCGGTCAGCACGTAATGACACGTCGTCTGGCCGCCGGCGTCGATCGTCGGGATCTCGATCCGTCTGGACCCCTCGTTGACCCGCAGCCACGACGGAAATCGGGCAACCAGCCGAATCGCATACAGGTCCTCCTGTCCGGCGTTGGCGACGACCAGGTCGACGTCGTTCGGCCGACCGAGCTCAACGACGGATGGCCGAAAGGCGAGTGACAACATGGGATCTCGACAGGCGATGGAGATAGAACGACGTCCGGTGCTCCTGCTCGGCACACCGCTCGCAGTGGCTCGCCCTCGTCGACTCCCGGTCGAGCCCCCGGACGAAGGCCGGGTCCTGCCGCACGGTGACCGAGCACCGCTCGAGGCAGACCACGCGGCCGCAGTGATGACAGAGTGCGTACGGCTCGCGGTCGACGCTCCGACTGCACATGGAGCAGCGGCGCTCCTGGCGGTAGTCGGCCACGTCGTAGTCGGGCGCGGCGTCGGCCGCGTCGACGGTCACGAGCGGTCGTGGCGGCGGCGCCGATGCGGTGGCCACGAGACCGGCGTCGATCCCGGGCGGCCGGCCCGGCCCGTCCTCGTCGCCCGGTGCCAGCTCGAGCGACGGCCCTCTGCCGGCGAGGCGGACGAGCGCAGCGCAGGACTGCTCCTCGATCGTGCGCAGCTGCGCTTCGAACTCGGCCAGCGTGCCAGGCCCGTCGACCCCGGCCTGCGCGGCCAGCGTCACCGCCGTCACCTGGTAGGTCTCGGCGCTGCCCTCGAGGCGGCGGCGAAGGTCGGCGCCGACGATCTTCAGCTGGAAGTCGAGCGGAGCGGTGTTCTCGAAGTACCGACCTCGCAGCTCCCACACCCGGTTCTCCTCGGCCGATCGATCGGACGGGGCGAAGGTCGATTCGCCGAGTTGGGACACGACGAAACCAGACTCCGTCAGGCGATGGGCGATCTCGATCGCCGTCTTGTGATCCGGTCTGATCTTCTGCAGCAGCGACGGCTCGACGTCGATCGATCGCTCCATGTGCACGAAGCTGGCCTCGTACGGCAACGATGCCATCGAGAACCGGAAGGCGACGTCGACGACCGATGCCGTCGTGGCTGCGTATCGCCCATCTGCACTGGTGCCGAACGACGGGCGGCCCTTGGCGTCGAACCAGATCAGGTCGGTGACGCCAGCCAGCGAGTGCTCGAAGAAGACGGCGACTCGCCCGTCGATGCTGACGTTCGGTGGGATCGGGCGCTCGAAGCGAACGCTGAGGCGCTTCCCGATCTCACCCCCGGCGAAGTCGACCTGCTCCCACCGGATCTTCCGGATCCCACCGCCCGGCGCCTCGGGCTCGTCCACGATGATCGGGTCGCCGTCGATGGGCACGACATCGCCGAGCCCGACCAGCGGGACCCGGAACTCGAGCGACTCGATGTAGGCCATCGGATCTCGCGGCAGGCCGGCGACGACCCGGTCTGCCGCCAGGTCCATCGGACCCGCCGTGTCGGCCAGCCGGACATGGAGCTCGAGGCTCCGCCGATCGGAACCGGGGGCCAGGGTCGGGAAGATCTGGATCGGCATCCTGGTCTCGTCGTCGGGGAGCCGGAGCTGGTACCGGCTCGACCAGTGGTGGACCGACGACAGGCGCTCGGCCGGGCCAGAGCCGTTCGCCCGATTCCCCGGGAGCTCCGACAGCAGGAAGGGAATCCGGTCGGCCTCGAGTGTCACTCGTTTGGCCCCGAAGCGATCACCGTCGTCGGCGACGTTGACGCCATCGATGGCGATCGGATCGTCCAGCCCCAGCACCACGAATCCGGCTTCGATGGGGCCGAGATCCCCGTTGCCATCGCCCGCCGACGCGTGGGCTGCGACCCGCTTCACGTCGTCGGGGTTGAACCGCAGATCGACCCGGGCGACGCCGTCGGCACCGAGCCCCTGGTGGTGCCACCGACCCTCGGCCGACAGCGTCGATCGATACCGGTAGGTCTCGACGATTCGCTCGTTCTCGACCTCGGGCATCACCGAGCACCGGTCGAGGCGCTCGTCCCGGCGCTGCCGGTTGGCCACGAAGAACAGGGCGAGGGCCGTGGCCGCCACCATCACCAACGCCACGACCCGGATCCAGGTCGGGGCGACCACGAACACCAGCCCGGCGAGCACCACGGTCAGTGCGAGCATGAGGCCGATGTCCCCAGCCGAGAGGATCCGATGGACGCAGTCGGCGCAGTGATTCGGCTCGTGGTCACGACCCCGCCGTCTGGCGTCCAACCGTCTGAACTCGCGTGAGCCGCTGGCGCCGTTGATCGCGTGGGTGGCGCACAACGCGGCCGCACAGTGATGGCAGACGGCGACGACCGCCGCGTCGCCGCAGATCTTGCAGCGCGACACCGGCTCGGCTGTGACCGTGGCGGTACCCATGGTCACGCCTCGACGAACGTCGACAGGCGACTGCGGAGGCTGGCGTGGAGCATGTTCATCTCGGCGGTGAGCAGTCGGTGGTCCCCTCGGGTGCGACCGAGCAGCTCGATGTCGACGTCGCCGGCCTTCAGGACCTCGCGCAGGCGCGGCCCGCCGGCGTCTCGCAGGGTTCGGTGGACATCCCGATGCTGGCCGATTGCCGTCAGGAACAGCTCGACCCGCTTCCCGGCCACCGAGCGGGCGGCGACGATCGTGCGGTCGAATTCGTGCCCGTCCCGGTTCGACTCCTCGTCGAGCTGGTAGCCGCAGGCGAGGACGGTGGCCTCGATGGTCTTGGTCACCTCCGGCGACGGCTGGACCCCGCGGAAGACCAGCGCGTTTCGCTGCTCGAGGAGGCGACGGGACATCGCCCGGTCGAGATCGAGCTCGATGCTGGCCCGCAGGAGGGACACCCGCCTGATCCTCGTCGACTCGTCCCGGTAGCCGGTGGCATCGTGGAGCCCGATCTCGGTGCCGGAGATCAACGAGTTGACGGTCACGGCAACCCGTGCGGTCAGCGAGAAGTCGTCGATCAGCTGGAGCGGCCTGTTCGGCTTGATCAGCATCGAATAGAAGAACGGGATCTCGTGACCGTCCGGCCGGTCGCTGTCGGCGAGGTAGCTGTCCTGCTCGGACCGGGGCTCGCAGACGATCGCCCCGGTCGTGACGTCGTAGCTGGTCTCCAGCTTCGGCCCGAACCGCTCGATCTCGAAGCCCTGTGGGTTCTCGTAGTCCGGTCGAGTGATCTGCCAGACCCGCAGCGCGGTGTCGGCGTCGGTCAGCCACGGCCAGTCGATCTCGATCCCACCGATGCGGGGCGTCGGCCGCGCCCCGACGTTCGGCAGGTAGAGCTTGATGTCGACGAGGAAGTACAGGTCGTGGCCGAGGCTCGCGTGGCCGGGGTCACCCTCGGCGATGTTGAGGGCGGCCTCGATCGGCAAGCGGGTCGGTTGCTCGATCGTGTAGCTCGTCAGGCGGTGGGACTTCTGGAGGCCGAGCTCGGGTGGCTGCTCCTCCGGTCGACCGATGCCGACCGGGGCCTCGAGCTTGAGCGAGTCGAAGCCGCCTTCGGCCGCGATCACCCGCTCGAGATCGGTCCGACCGTGATTGTGGAAGTGCAGGAACGACCCCGTGATCGGAGCCTCGTTCGAGTCGACGAGTTGGAGCGAGCGGACGTCGAGCCGGCCCGGCTTGGCCAAGGAGGCGTCGTCGTCGATCGAGGTCGAGATCGAGATCGTCCCGACCCCCGTCTCGAACGACGGCTCCGGCCGCCATCGTCCGAGCGAGCGCACGTAGCTGTACTCCTCCGTGACCTGGACGAGCTGCGGGCTGACCCGCGCCTGGCCGGTCTTGTGCCTGGCCTTGCGGCGGGACTCGCGGGCGAGGGCGCTCTTGCCCCGTCTCCGCTTCACCTGGCGGATCATCTCGTCGAACAACTGCCCCCCTCGGCGGGATCGGAAGCAGGACCGGGACGCATGGGCTCGTCTCGGATCGAAAAAAACTAATCAACTCCCCGGTGTGCCATCAAGCTCCGTCGTGCCAGCGGAACGCTCAGGCCCAGCCGAGCTCCTGCATGGCCAGACCGGAGTGCCAGATCTTCGTCATGTGGCGGATCTTGTCGCCGTCGAAGTCCATGACGTACACGTAGTCGCTGCTGGTCGACTTGCCGGTCGGGGGCAGCGGCCCGCCCTCGCCGGTGTGCGTGCCCGAGAACACGGCGTAGGCCACCACGCTCTGACGCTCGTCGTCGACGGCAAACGCCTTCAGGTCGTACGCCCCGTCCGGCATGAAGGTCAACAGGCCCTTCATCCACTCGGCGTAGCCGGCCAGCTCGTCGATCTCCATCAGCGGCTCGGACTGGGCGGCGAACGTCGCCCCCTCGTGGCAATGGGGAGCGCAACCGTCCCACCCCTTGCCCGTCTCACATGCTTCGAAGAACTCCCGTGCGGTTTGCGCGATCGATCCCATCGTCGACTGTCCCTCCTCGACATCGTGGTCTCGGTCGAGCTTAAGCACCTGGCCGGGTCGCCGTCGAGCGACCGGCGGCCGCCGCGGGCCGTCGGCACTAGGCTGCCAGCCGTGGCGAGCCCAAGACGGCCGGTCGAGCCGACCAGCACCCCCGAGTCATGAGCGCCCCGCGCCGCCGGCCGAACATCCTGCTGATCATGGCCGACCAGCTGGCCGATCCCTGGCTCGATCTCGCCAGCTCGCTCGGGGGCACGCCGGCCATCGACCGACTCGCCGCCGACGGCCTCCGCTTCACCAACGCCTACAGCAACAGCCCGCTCTGCGCCCCGGCCCGCTACGCCATGCTCACCGGTCGGCTCAACTCCACCATCGGGGCCTACGACAACGCCGCCGAGCTCCCCGCCACCATCCCGACCTTCGCCCACCATCTCCGCAGCCTCGGCTACCAGACCACCCTCGTCGGCAAGATGCACTTCGTCGGTCCCGATCAGCTCCACGGTTACGAGGAGCGCCTGACCACCGACATCTATCCGGCCGACTTCGGCTGGACCCCGAACTGGTCCGACCCGGACCACCGCTACGACTGGTGGTTCCACAACATGGACAGCGTCGTCGACGCCGGCGTCGCCGAGGCCTCCAACCAGCTCGACTTCGACGACGACGTCGGCTTCCAGGCCGTGCGCAAGCTCCGTGACCTCGCCCGCTCGAGCGACGACCGCCCGTGGTTCCTCACCGTCTCGTTCACCCATCCCCACGATCCGTACGTCGCCCGCCGCCACCACTGGGATCGCTACGACCACGACGCCATCCCCCTCCCGACGGTCGCCAGGCCCGCCGACCCCGACCCCCACAGCCGTCGCCTGGCCAGGGTCATCGCCGCCGACACCGTCGACGTGACCGAGCGTCATGTCCGCACCGCCCGCCACGCCTACCTGGCCAACGTCGGCTACGTCGACGACTTCGTCGGCCAGCTCGTCGACACGCTCGACCGGCTCGACCTGACCGACGACACCTACGTGATCTTCACCGCCGACCACGGCGACCTGCTCGGCGAGCGGGGCCTCTGGTACAAGATGTCGTTCTTCGAAGCGAGCGCCAGGATCCCCATCGTCGTGACGGGCCCCGACATCACCCCGGCCTCCCGCTCGACCGCCGCCAGCCTGCTCGACGTCGCCCCGACGCTTGCGCAGATCGCCGGCGCCGATCCGATGCCGGACAACCCGGGCCGGTCCCTCCTCGACCTCGCCGCCGCCGACGATGCTGGCCGCACGGTGCTCGGCGAGTACCTCGGTGAGGGGGCCGTCGCCCCCATCGTCATGATCCGGCGGGGTTCGGAGAAGTTCGTCTGGTCGCCGGCCGACCCGCCCCAGCTGTTCGACCTGGCCACCGACCCGGACGAGCTGGTCAACCTGGCCGCGACGGCACCGGAGGCCACCGCCCGCTACGAGATCGAGGTCGGCCAGCGGTGGGACATCGCCGCCATCGACCGGGCGGTCCACCGCAGCCAGCAGGAGCGGCGGCTCGTCGACCGGGCCCTCCGGCAGGGTCGCCCGACCCCCTGGGACCACCAGCCTCGGGTCGACGCGTCCCAGCAGTACATGCGCAACCACCTCGACCTCAACGACGTCGAGGCCAGCCGCCGCCTGTAGCGCCCCGGTCGGCCGATGCGACCGGGCGGTTCGATCAGTCCATGGCCTCGCCGAGGGTCCCGAAGGCATCGATGACCCGGCGGACCGCCTCGACGATGGCGTCGGCCTCGTCGGCCAGGCCGAGGGGATCGTCGCCCTCCCGGATCTCCCAGACGGTCGCCGCCGTCTCGGCGACGAGCGAGCCCTCGTCGGCCAGACCAGACCGGGCCGCCAGCTCGATGCCGCTCAGCGCGAGGTACAGCACCATCGTCGCCTGCAGTCCGAGGACCACCGCTCGTCTCACCACTGTGCTCGGACCTCCACATCGCTCACCCGACCTTCGACGGTAGGCGCTCCGGAGCCGAGCCGGTCAGGGCGGTCCCACCCGCCGGACCGGGCCATTCGGCCCGATCCGGCGGCGACGGGTCGACCGCCCATCCGGGCTGGCAGGCTGGAGGCGTGGGGCCACCGGTCGAGATCAGCGAGCTGGCCGCCCTCGGCATCGACGAGGGCGCGCTGCTGGCCGTCGCCATCGATCCCGGGGGCGCGCTCGGCCTGGCCACCGTCGGCGGTCACCGGACGGTGCCGACCGTCGACCCCGTCCGCGAGCTGGCCGCCATCGAGGCCCGCTGGTCGCCCCGGTTGGTCTGGTGGGACCGGTCGGCGGCCGACCTGGTCGCCGCCGGCGGGGTGCCCGTCGCCCGCTGCTGGGACGTCGTCGCCGTCCACCGCCTGCTCGTCGGCGGGTACCGGGCCGACGCCGGCCGGGTCTGGGCCCACCTCCACGACCTCGATCCCGAGTCGATGCCGACGATGGGCCAGCTCGACCTGCTCCAGTCGGCCGACGAGGGGGGCGACCCCGCCGACCCCGTGAGACCGGACGGCTACCTCCGCCCCGAGTGGCTCGCCGGCGCCTGGCGGGGCGATCCCGGACGGACCGCCCGCTGGGCCCGGCTGGCGTTGGAGACGGCCACGGCCCAGCAGGCGATCATCGCCGACCGAACGGACGCCGATCGGGTGCGGGCCACCGCGAACGCCGAGTCGATGACCGAGCTGCTCTGCGCCGAGCTCGCGGTCGACGGCCTCCCGATCGACGAGGGCGAGGCCATCCGGATCATCGGCGAGATCGCCGGTCCCCGACCGACCGCCATCGCCGACGAGGAGCGGGCCCAGCGCCGTCGCGACGCCGACGTCCTGCGACACCTCGACGCCGCCGGCGAGGCCAACCCGGTCAACCTCCGGAACCCGGCCGAGGTCAAGGCGATGTTGCGTCGCAACGGCTTCGACCTCCCCGACACCCGGGCCTGGCGCCTCGAACAGCTGCGCGACACGAGCCCCCTGATCGATGCGCTGTTGACCTGGCGCAAGGGTGAGCGAATCGCCACCACCTACGGCTACGCCTGGTTCGACGAGCACGTGTCTGGTGGTCGGCTGCGGGGCGACTGGTCGAGCGCCGACGGTGCCGCCGGCCGCATGACGGCGTCGGCCGGGCTCCACAACCTCCCGGCCCCGATGCGGCCGGCCGTCGCCGCGGAGCCCGGCCATCGACTCGTTCGGGCCGATCTCGGTCAGATCGAGCCCCGGGTCCTCGCCGCCGTCTCCGGCGACCCCGCTCTGATCGCCGCCACCGCATCCGACGACCTCTACCGGCCGGTGGCCGAGCGGCTCGGTGTCGAGCGTGACGTGGCCAAGGTCGCCGTTCTCGGCGCCCTCTACGGGGCCACCACCGGCGAGTCGGCCGGCGCCCTCCGTGGTCTCGAGCGCAGCTACCCGGTGGCGATGGCCTATCTCGAGGAGTCGGCCAAGCGGGGCCAGCGGGGCGAGGACCTGACCACCGTCGGCGGGCGCCGGATCCGTACCGGCAGCGGGTCGGCCCCGGACGGCGACCTCGACCGGGCCATCGCCGCAGCCGCCGCCCGCGGCCGCTACGCCCGCAACGCCCTGATCCAGGGGGCCGCGGCCGAGTTCTTCAAGATGTGGGCCCTCATCGTGCGCCGGCGCTCGGCCCCGCACGGGGCCCGGGTCGTGCTGTGCCTGCACGACGAGCTGCTGGTCCATGCGCCCGCCGGGGCGGCGACCCGGGTGGCGCAGCTCGTGACGGACGCCGTCGATGAGGCCGCCTTCTACTGGTCGCCCGATCCGGCGGTCCGGTTCGTGACCGACACGTCGGTCGTCGAGCGCTGGTCGGACGCCAAGGGCTGACCGCGGCCCGGGCTCGGCGTCACGGCGAGTCGCTCGGGGTCGGCGCCGACCGCCGGCCGGTCAGGTGAGCCCGTTGATGACCGAGTTGATCAGGTGGTCGAAGCTGTCGTCGGAGTCGGTCCGGGTCGACAGGCAGCGCCCGGCCTCGAGGGCGACGAACCCGTGGATGGCGCTTCGGGCGGCCCTCGCAGCGTGGATCGCCTGGTCACCCTCGTGGCCGTAGTTGGCGATGACCCTGGCGAAGACGTCGGTCACGCCCCACGAGGCATGGGTCAGCTCGTCGTCGGCCCGCTCGGGCGGCGACAGCGTGGCCGCATACTGGCCGGGATGCTGCAGGGCGAAGTTGCGGTAGCAGTAGGCCAACGCGACGATCGCATCGTTGCCGGCCTGACCGACGGCGGCGTTGCGCAGGTCGTCGGTCAGGTTCATCGTGGCCCGCACGGCGACGGCGTAGCGGAGCGCATCGAGGTTGTCGAAGTAGGTGTAGAGCGCCGACGGGCGGAGCCCCAGCTCGGCGGCCACCGCCGACAGCGAGAGGGCGTCGAGCGACTGTCGGTCGATGATGGCCAGCGCCGTCATCGTGACCTCGTCGAGGTTCACGCGCTGCTTCGGCATGGTCTCGGACGCTACCGCCGCTCCGTCGAGGAGTCAAAGGTGGAGGTGTTCGTTCACCTTTACTGAAACACATTCGTTATCCGCCGCACGGCGGTTGACGGTCCGGCCCCGGGGGTGAATGGTTGGCCCGATGAGCTCGACCGCCACCCCCCGCAGCACCATGCGATCGGTGTCGATGCCGACCGAGCACGGCGGCTGGGGGCTGACCCTCGAGCCGGGTCTGCTCGGGTTGCTGATCGAACCGAGCATCGCCGGGTTGCTGCTCGCCCTCGCCGCCTTCGGGTTGTTCCTCGTCCGCACCCCGCTCGAACTGGCGCTGGTCGATCGCTGGCGCCGTCGTCGGCTCGACCGCACGGCCATGGCCGAACGGGTGGCCGCCGGCGAGGCCGCGATCCTCGTCGTGTTGGTGGCCGGTGCCGCGCTGTTGGCCGACGGCAACCGCTGGTGGGTGCCGGTTCTCGTCGCCGCCCCGCTGGTCGGCGTGCAGCTGGCCTACGACGTCCGCTCCCGCCGGCGCCGACTCGTTCCCGAGCTGACGGGCGCCATCGCCATCGCCGGGGTCGTCGCCGCCATCGTCCTGGCCGGCGGCGGGTCCAGCGCCCTGGCCGCCGCCACCTGGCTGCTGCTGGCCGGTCGGGCCGTCACGTCGATTCCCCACGTCCGGGCCCAGATCGCTCGGACCCACGACCGAGCGTGGTCGCCACGCCTGTTGCTCGCCACCGATGCCGCTGCCGTCGGTCTCGGCGTGACCGCCGCCCTGATCGATCGTCGGCTGATCGCCGGCGTCGTTGCCCTGGTCGCCCTCGTTGCGTTCCAGTGGGTGCGGCGCCATCAGCCCGTGGCGCCGGTCAAGATCATCGGCATCAGCCAGATGGTGCTCGGATTGGTGGTGGTCGTTTGGGCCGCCGGCGGCGTGCTGGCCGGTTGAGGACGGGTCGAGTGGGGACCGGTCCCCATGGCCGTTTCCGCCGTTCCCGTGTTGGCTCGTCATCATGGTTGCCACGAAATCCGTGACGCCCGAACACGATGAACGACGAGCTCTATGATGTCGTCGATGGCGGCCACCACCATTGGGCGACTTCTGGCCCTCGCCGTTGCGCTGATCGTGGCGTTGTCGGCGTGCTCGAACTCGTCAGACGACGACATCGGCGCCCAACTCGACGAGGAGGCGGCCGCCTCCTCGACCTCGACGACCGACGCCACCACGACCAGCTCCTCCACCACGACCGAGTCCCCACCGACGACGCTCTCCGACGAAGCAATCGCCGAAGCCGAGATCAGACGAGTCGTCACCGAGTGGTACCAGTTCCCGATCGACACATCACGTGACGACAACGAACTCCGGCTTGAGGCGCTGACAGGACTCTTGCGCCAGCGGGTTGCCGAATCCGACGCCCAATACGCAGCCGAGGGCGTCATACACCGCTCTACCGGACCGGCACCGATCGAAATTGCAGGCGTTGACATCGATCTGATTGCCGGCATCGCCGAGGTGGAGGCCTGTACTGGTTCTGCGGACGAATTCGTTGACGCGGAGACGCTTGAGGTTCTCGGGGTCGACGACCCCGAGAAAACGTCGACCAGTGTGTTTCAGCTTCAGCTTGTTGACGAGCAATGGAAGATCAACGAGTGGTTGCCTAGCGAACTCACACCCGGCGGCATCGTCGCGTGTGAGATTGTGTAGTGACTCGACCAGGCCGGCGGCGACTAGGTATTGCTGTGGCGCTCTTGCTCATCGCGGCCGTTGCGGGGGCCACTGGAGCTGATGCCGCAACAACCGAAGCGGATGATGCGCTAGGGGAACAGGAAGACTGCTTCGGCCGCACCTGCGCCTACGGCGGCACGTTGCCGGATCCGGCGGTCTATGTGGGCGGGGGATTCACCACCGGTGGTGGCGGGACCAGGGTGATCCCGACCGGATCGTCGGTGTTCGCCGACTGCAACTGGGACCGCCTGCTCGCCGGCGACGAGCTGGTCATCGCCCGCCCCGACATCGCCTCGATCAACATCACGGGCTCGATCTTCGATGTGGACCACTGGGTGATCTTCTGCCCCCAGCTGGCCGGCTTCGATGCCTACACGATCTTCCCGGTCGGCGACCCACCACCGGTACCGGTGATCCAGGCCATGATCGCCGACGCATACGCTCAGACCCCCGTCGTGGCGTTCAACCCGATCACCTCACCTGACGGCGACGAGGACCTCACGCTCATCACCCAGATGACCACCTTCCTCTGGGTCGACGAGGCGGCTTGGGCCACGCGGGCCGTGGCCACCATCAGCCTGCCGCTTCCCGGCGCCGCGTTCAGCGTCAGCACCACCGCCGTGCCGGAGATGGCGTACTGGTCCGGGGGCGATGAGCCGGTCGAGTGCGACGGCGACGACATGCACCCGTACGTGTTCGGGATCGGCGGCGACGACGCCCAACCGTCCGACTGCACGATGGTCTACACCATCTCGTCGGCGCTCCAGGAGAACAGCGTCGACCTCGAGGTCGTCTGGGACGTCTCGTACAGCTGCTCGATCCCCGTGTGCGGCGGGCCGCTCCCGGACATCACGACGATCTCCACCCGGCCCGTGGTCGTCGGCGAGATCCAGGCCGTCGAGAACTGACGGTGGAAATGCCCGAAAGTGGCCAGATCGCTCGTCGGAACGGGGTTGGGCGGCCGTTGTCAGTCGGCCCCGCGACCCCCGGCCGTCGTGGTCGCCGCTGAGCGACCGGCAACGGCCTGCGCCGCCAACCAGTCGATCCATGCGTCGACCCCCTCGCCGGTCTCGGCGCTCAGCTCGATCACCGTCGCCACCGGGTTGACCTGCTCGAGGTTGGAACGGAACGCATCGAGATCGAACCGCAGGTGGGGGAGGAGATCGATCTTGTTCACCACCACCACGTCTGCGGCGTGGAACATCACCGGGTACTTGAGCGGCTTCTCCTCGCCCTCGGTGATCGCGTAGACCATCGCCCTGGCATCCTGGCCGACGTCGAACTCCGCCGGGCACACCAGGTTCCCCACGTTCTCGATGATCACGAGGTCGAGCTCGTCGAGCCGCAGCCGATCCAACCCGGCCCGCACCATCACCGCATCGAGGTGGCACTCGCCCCCGAACCCGGCGCTCGTGTTGACCAGCGCCACCTGGGCCCCGAGGTCCGACAGCACGTCGGCGTCGATGCTGGTGGCGATGTCACCCTCGACCACACCGACCCGGAACCGATCCCGCAGCGCCGGGATCGTGCGAGCCAGCAGCGACGTCTTGCCCGCCCCCGGCGACGACATCACGTTCACCGACGCGATCCCGTGCCCGGCCAGCAGCGCCCGATTGCCGTCGGCCAACCGGTCGTTCTCGCCCAGGATCTGCTCGAGGACCATCACCCGCTCGCTGCCGGTCTCGTAGCCCGAGTGGTCGCCGACATCCCGTCCACCGCCACCGCCACCGCCACCGGCGTCGGCCTCGACCTCGGCATCGCCATCGGCATCCGCATCGTGATGATCGTGGCCGTCGTCGTCGTGGTCGTGCTCGTGCACGGTCCCGTCGGGGTGGCGATGAAAACGCCCCATGTCAGTTGACCTCCTCGGACGCCAACGCCGACGTCACATCGATGGAGACGATCAGGAACTCGTCGCCCGACACCAGGGCGACGTCGGTGCCGTCGCAGGCACCGCAGCGCAGCAGCGGCTGGTCGAGCGTCGTGGTCGACCCGCACGTGCGGCACTCGATCGTGGCCGGCACGTACTCGACGTCGAGCTCGCACCGGGCCAGCGGCCCGTCGGACCGCCGCATCCGCCAACACGACTGCAGCGTCTCGGGCACGACCTGGCGGAAGTGGCCGATCCGCAGGCGGATCCGCTCGACGTCACGACCGTCGGCGTTGGCGACGGCGGTGTCGGCGATGGCCTGGCAGAGCGACAGTTCGTGCATGGCAGCCAGACCCCTCAGCTCTTCAACGTCTGCGACGGCGACTCGCCGAAGCGGCTCTTGTAGACCATGGCGAACCGCCCGAGATGGTTGAACCCCCAGCGGGTGGCCACGTCGGTCACCGACGTGCCCGATCCCGGCGAGGCGTCGGCCAGCTCGGAGCGGGCACGGTCGAGGCGCCGGTCCCGCAGGAAGCTCGTCGGGGACTGGTCGAGGTCTCGGGCGAACTGGTTCTGGAGGGTCCGCACGCTCACGTCGGCGTTGGTGGCGATGTCCTCGACGGTGATCGGCTCGGCCAGGTGTCGCTCGATGAAGTCGACGGCCTCGGTGACGATCCGGCCCGTACGCGGCGTCGACGGGTCGAGGCTGGCCGCGTAGTTGGAGCGCTGGCAATAGAGCAGCGCGCTCATCAGGAACTCCTCGAGCGGGCCGACGCCGGCCGCCTGGTGGAGCAGCGAGTCGGGCTCGAACAGCTCGGCATGCAGCATCTGCACCGCGAAGTTCCAGCGGCTCGCCGCCCCCGTCGACAGGTCGAACGAGGGCTCGAACTCGATCGGCCGGTCGACGGTCCGGCCGAGCAACCGGCCGAGGTGCGCCTCGAGCGCGCCGCGGGAGATGCGGACGACGAGGTGGGCGGCGTCGGCGTTGCAGGTCAGGGTCATCGGCTCGCCCGGTCGTGGCACGGCCGCCATCACCGGCGACGTCGGCACCTCGACCCCGCCGGTCCGCACGGTCGAGGTCCCGGTTGCGGGCACGATCACGAGGTGGTGCTCGGGCAGGGCCCGGACCTCGAGCTGCACCGCCGTCGTGTAGTCGAGATAGCCGAGCGTGACGTCGCGGATCAGCACGGCGTGGAACGTTGCGGTGAAGCTCTGCGGATCGCCGTCGGTGACCCGGACCCGGTGCGCACCCAGCAGATCGTGGCCGAACAGGGAGGCGTCGGCCGGGTTGGTGGCGGCGTACACGCCGTGCGGTTCGAGGGCCGGTGGGAGGCCGCGGGGCTTCAGTCGGGGACGCGGCCGACCCTCGGTCCTCGATGTGTTCAACGTGCGGAGGCGCGTGAGCGTTCCCGGCATGACCCCTTCTCGACCCTTCGTCGTCCGGATGGTGGTGGCGCAAAACGGATAGTCGTCTGGCGCCGAACGCACCGTCACCGGATAACGGATTCGTAGTGCGGATAGGCGAGCTGCGTCAAGTGACCTAGTGTCTCTGCCACGGTCGCCGGTCGACCTGAAGGGGGCAACGATGACGGGGACGGATCCGACCACCACCGCCCACGCGGTCAGGCCCGCCGACGCGGTCGTCGAGCGGCTCAACGACCCCGGTGTGGCCGCCGCCCTGGTCACCCTGCTCGACAACGCCGAGCTGTTGTCAACGCTCGTGCTCGGGCTGAACGGATTCGTCGAGCGGGGCGACATGATCATGGACGCCGTCGCCGAGGGCGTGAACGATTTCAAGGCCTCCGGCGCGCTCAGCGGCGCCGGCGAGCTGCCATCGCTGTCCGAGCTCGGCAGCGTCGCCGGCGAGCTGGCCGAGGCCAGGCCGGCCCTGCAGGGCGTGCTCGACTCGGCCATGGTCCGGCCCGAGACGATCGAGCTGCTGTCGCTGTTCAGCGAGGCCGCCACCGAGGGGGCCGCCGCGGCCAGGGCCAACGACACCCGCGTCGGCGGCATCCGCAGCCTGCTCGGCACCCTGCGAGACCCCGACGTCCAGCGGGGCCTCGGCACCATCGTCGAGATCTCCCGAGCGCTCGGGCGGAAGATGGCCTGAGGGATTCCGCCGACCCGAGATCGAATCGAGTTCGCAGAAAGGAACCACACCACATGGCATCAGTGCTCTGGCTTCACGGAGGGGCGTGCAGCGGCAACACCATGTCGTTCCTCAACGCCGACGAACCGAACGTGGTCGACCTGATCGTCGACTTCGGGCTGGAGATCATCTGGCACCCGTCGCTCGGCATGGAGCTCGGCGACAACGCCAAGAAGATCTTCTGGGACTGCGTCAACGGCGAGCGTGACCTCGACATCTTCGTGTTCGAGGGCACGGTGATGGAGGGCCCGGACGGCAGCGGACGCTACAACATCTTCGCCGACCGCCCCATGAAGGACTGGGTCGACGACCTGGCCAAGGCCGCCTCGATCGTGGTCGCCATCGGCGACTGCGCCTGCTGGGGCGGCATCCCCGCAACCGAGCCGAACCCGACCGACTCGACCGGCCTCCAGTTCCACAAGCGGGCAAAGGGTGGCTTCCTGGGCGAGGACTTCGTGTCGAAGGCCGGCCTGCCCGTCATCAACATCCCCGGCTGTCCGGCCCACCCAGACTGGATCACCCAGATCCTGGTGGCCCTGGCCACCGGCCGCACCGCCGACATCGCGCTCGACGACCTCCACCGGCCCCAGACGTTCTTCAAGACCTTCACCCAGACCGGCTGCACCCGGGTCCAGTTCTTCGAGTACAAGCAGTCGACGATGACGTTCGGCGAAGGGACCCGCACCGGTTGCCTCTTCTACGAGTTCGGCTGCCGTGGACCGATGACCCACTCGCCGTGCAACCGCATCCTGTGGAATCGGCAGTCGTCGAAGACCCGGGCCGGGATGCCGTGCATCGGTTGCACCGAGCCGGAGTTCCCGTTCATGGAGCTGGCGCCGGGCACCGTGTTCAAGACCCAGAAGGTCTCGGGGGTCATCCCGAAGGAGGTGCCCGAGGGCACCGACCACCTGACCTACATGGCCCACGCCGCAGCGGCCAAGGTCGCGGCCCCGGAGTGGTCGACCGAAGACATGTTTGTCGTCTGAGCCCGAGCCCGTCGAGAGCAAAGAGAAAGCACCGCATGAGTACGATAGATCTCCACGTCAGTCCGCTCGGCCGCGTCGAGGGCGACCTCGACGTCCGGGTCACCATCGACGACGGCCACGTCAGCTCGGCCTGGACCACCGCCGGCATGTTCCGCGGCTTCGAGATGATCCTGAAGGGCAAGGACCCCCAAGCCGGCCTGATCGTCACCCCGCGCATCTGCGGGATCTGTGGCGGCAGCCACCTCTACAAGTCGGCGTACGCCCTCGACACGGCGTGGAACACCCACCTGCCACCGAACGCCACGCTGATCCGCAACATCGCCCAGGCCTGCGAGACCCTCCAGTCGATCCCGCGCTACTTCTACGCGCTGTTCGCCATCGACCTCACCAACAAGAACTACGCCCGCTCCCCCCTCTACGAGGAGTCGGTGCGGCGGTTCGCACCGTACGTCGGCGAGTCGTATCAGACCGGCGTGGTCCTGTCGGGCAAGCCGGTCGAGGTCTACGCCATGTTCGGTGGCCAGTGGCCCCACTCGTCGTTCATGGTCCCCGGCGGCGTGATGTGCGCCCCGACCCTGGCCGAGGTGTCGCGCTCGATCGCCATTCTCGAGAACTGGAAGCGGGCGTGGCTCGAGGGCCAGTGGCTCGGTTGCTCGGTCGAGCGCTGGCTGGAGAACCGGACCTGGGATGACGTGCTCGCCTGGGTCGACGAGAACGAGAGCCAGCACAACTCCGACTGCGGGTTCTTCATCCGCTTCTGCATGGACGTCGGGCTCGACAACTACGGCCAGGGCGTCGGCAACTACCTCGCCACCGGCACCTACTTCCAGCCCGAGCTGTACGAGAACCCGACGATCGAGGGCCGCAACGCTGCCCTCATCAACCGCTCCGGCGTGTTCGCCAACGGGCAGTTCTCCGAGTTCGACCACCTGCGGGTGGCCGAGGACACCGCTCACTCCTACTTCGAGGGCAGCGGCCTGCTGCACCCGTGGGATGGCGTGACCAACCCGATCGACCCGGCCGAGGGGGCCAAGCAGGACAAGTACTCCTGGGCCAAGTCGCCCCGGTACGACGTGGAGGGGCAGGGCCACGTACCGCTCGAGGCCGGCCCGCTGGCCCGGCGGATGGCGGCCGCCGCCCCCGGCGCCGCCGCCCACCAGGACGACGACGGCCTGTTCCTCGACATGTACAACCGGATCGGTCCGTCGGTGATGGTCCGCCAGCTGGCGCGGATGCACGAGGGCCCGAAGTACTACCAGTGGGCCAGGCAGTGGCTCGACGATCTCGACCTGCAGGAGAGCTTCTACACCAAGCCGATCGAGCACGAGTCCGGCAGGGGCTTCGGCTCGACCGAGGCGGCCAGGGGCTCCCTGTCCGACTGGATCGTCATCGAGGACGGCAAGATCGAGAACTACCAGGTGGTGACCCCGACCGCCTGGAACATCGGTCCCCGTGACGGGGATGGCGTGCTCGGCCCCATCGAGCAGGCCCTGGTCGGGGCTCCGATCGCCGACACCTCCGACCCGGTCGAACTCGGCCTCGTCGCCCGCAGCTTCGACTCGTGCCTGGTCTGCACCGTGCACGCCTACGACGGCAAGACCGGCAAGGAGCTGTCGCGCTTCGTCGTCAACGGAATGGTGTAGGCGTGTCCGTGTGCCCTTCGGGCACCTCGAGTGCGGCCGCCGGCCGAACGTCGGGCGCCGCGTCGCTCACCCCCGAGGCGGCGCGCTCGCTCGCGCTCGACGACGAACTGAGTGCGTACCCGGCCGGCCAGACGGTGGTCGTCGGTTGCGGCAACCTGCTGCGGGGTGACGACGCCGTCGGTCCGACCCTGATCCGCCACCTGTGGGAGCACGGGGTGCCGGGCGAGGTCACGCTGGTCGACGGCGGGACGGCCGGCATGGACGTGGCCTTCAAGATGCGAGGTGCGTCGTCGGTGATCCTGATCGACGCCGCCGCCACCGGTGCCGATCCCGGCACCATCTATCGAGTGCCGGGTGAGGAGGTCGAGCAGCTCCCGCCGCTCGAGGGCCTGCACTCGCACCAGTTCCGGTGGGACCACGCCCTTGCCTTCGCCCGCTGGCTGCTCGGCGACCAGTACCCCGAGGACATCGTCGTCTACCTGGTCGAGGTCGAGGGCACGGAGCCCGGAGCCCCGCTGACACCGGCGGTCGAGGCGGCGATGCACCGGGTCGGCGGGCTGGTCCGCACCCACTGGGAGTCGGCGGGCGGTCCGGACGACGGCGGCCGGGCCGTCGAAGGCGGCGCCGGAGCCAGCGGTGGGGGAGCGGCGTGACCGTCACCGTCGAGTTCACGGCGGGCGGCGACCTGCGGCTGTCGGCCGAGGTCGCGGCCAGGTATTTCCCCGCCGACTCGCTTGTCGCGGTGCCCAGAGGCTCCGAGCTGTGGCTGCTGCCGCTGGTCGGCCCCGAGGGCGGGGGACTGCTGCTGAAGCAGCGCAACACCAGGGGCGACCGATCCGCCCTGGTGTGGGAGGCCCTCCCTGCCGAGGCGCCCATCGGCGAGCGGTACGCGGTCTGGGACGAGGCCAACGGCGCGCTCCGGGTCGATGTCCGATGAGTGGGTCGCATCCAACGAGGCGGGGCCGGCCGGGCCGGCCGTCGCCGTCGAAACGTTCGTGCGGGAGCAGTCGGGACGTTGGTTGGTGGAGATCGTCGTGGTCTTCCCCGACGATGTGGTCAGGCGCATCGTGAACGACTACCCGACCCGACGCCAGGCCGAGATCGCCGCCTCGTGGATCAAGCGGGCGGCCGAGCGAGACATCGAAGGACCACGCAACGGATGAGCACCGGCACCGGCACGAGCACCGAGGCGGGCGCGGTCGACAGCGCCGTCCTGCCCCGGCCCCAACCCCTCGGGGTGTTCCCCCTGCCCGCCGGCTACCTGCTGATCGGGCCCGGCCCCGGACACGACGAGGTGCGAGATGCGCTGCTGGCCGGTCGCCGACCCCGGTCGTTCCCGGACTCGCTGGCCTTCTACGAGCGGGCGATCGACGGCGACCTCGACGGCGCCTTGGCCGCCCTCGACGCCCTCGGCCCGCACGACGAGGTGGTGGCCGACGGCGACGACGGGGCGGCCGCCCTCATCGCCCGGGCCAACCGGCTGGTCCTCGACCCGAGGCCCGAACGGCTCGACGCCCTCCTGACCGACCTCGGCGATCGGGATCGGGCCCTCCGCCACGTCGTCGAGACCATCGGGTTCATCGTCGGGCTGCGACCCCGCCCGCCGGCGGCCGACGATGTCGATGGCGAGGTCGCCGCCCTGGCCCTCGCCGCCGAGGCCACCCTGGCCCTGGAGCGCAACGACCGCGCCGCCGCCATCGAGCACCTGGAGGCCGCAGCCCAGGCCGCCAACCCGGTCAGCGCCCCGATGGCCGGGCAGCTCCTCGGCCAGCTGGCCAACACGCAGCTCGACGAGGGCGGCGTGCAGCGGGCCTCGGTCACGTTCCAGGCCGCCATCGACGCCATGGAGGGCACCGACCTCCGCGCCAGCCGGGCCGAGCTCCACGTGGCCGCCGGGGCCATGTTCCAGGAGATGTCCGAGTCGGCCCCCCGGCTGATGCAGCAGGCGATCAACCACTACCTGCAGGCCACGGCCCTGGTCAGCGCCGAGTCGGCCCCCGAGACCTACGCCATCGCCTCGGCCAACCTCGGCCTCGCCTACCTGACGATGCCGATGCAGGAGGCGTCCGACCAGCTCCGGATGGGCGTCGCCGTGCAGAGCATGCGTGAGGCGCTGGAGGTCTTCACCCCCGAGCACCATCCCGACCGCTGGTCGAGCACGCAGCTCAACCTGGCCAACGCCCTCGTCTACCTGCCGTCCCGCCACCAGGCCGACAACATCGCCGAGGCCGTCGGCCTCTACGAGGGCGTTCTCCAACACCGGGACCGCCAGACCGACCCGCTCGGGCGAGCCCGGGTGCTGGCCAACCAGGGCAACGCGCTCGCCCACCTCGGGGTCTTCGGCGACGCCAAGGCCAAGCTGCACGAGGCACGAGCGATCTTCGAGGAGTTCGACGAGGAGGAGGCGGTCCGCACGGTGCGCTCGGTCCTCGACGAGATCGCCAAGCACGAGTCGCTGGCCCGCCAGGACGCGGAGACACCATGACCGCAACCGAGTCCCGGTCCGATCATCCGGGCGAGACGCCGTCGACCCGCTCGACCGAGCCGACGTTCGAGGAGCTGGCTGCGGCGGTCGACGACGCCGTCCGCCGGGTCGGTGAGCTCGACCAGGAGGCCGGGGCCGCAGCCAAGGACCTGCAGTCGGCGGTCGAGGCCTTCCATCGACCAGCCCTGGTCGCCATCGTGCGAACCCTACGCGACGACCCGCGGGGCAAGGAGCTGCTGCTCCAGCTGGTCGACCAACCCGAGGTCCGGGCGGTGCTCGCCCTCCAGGGCATCGTCCGGACCGATCCCGCCACTCGGGCCGAGCGGGCCCTGGCCGGGGTCCGCCCGTATCTCCAGTCGCACGGCGGTGATGTCGAGCTCGTCCGGGTCGAGGGCGGGGCCGCCTTCGTCCGACTCCAGGGTTCGTGCAACGGGTGCTCGATGTCGGCGGTGACCCTGCGCGAGACCGTCGAGGAGGCGCTGGTCGCCGCGGTCGCCGAGATCGATCGCGTCGAGGTGCTGGAGGATCAGCCGACGTCCGCCTTCATCCCCCTCGACTCGGTCGGGGTCAGGCGGTCGGCCGAGACCGGTTGGATGGCCGGCCCGACCGCAGGCGATGTGCCCGACGGTGGGATGCTGCGGTTCGACCTCACCGTGCCCGCCACCGGGTCGACCGGCGGATCGGCCAGCACCGAGAGCTTCGTGGCCACCAACGTCGATCAGCGGATCGCCGTGTTCCGCAACGCCTGCGTGCACCAGGGCCTGAGCCTGGACGGCGGCCTGGTCAGCGATGGGGTGCTGACCTGCCCCTGGCACGGCTTCACGTTCGACGCCTCGACCGGCGAGTGCCTGTCGGCGCCCGGGGCCCAGCTGCAGCAGATCCCAACCCGGGTGGAGGACGGCCGTGTCTGGGCCCGCGTCGGCTGACGGGCTCGACGCCGGCGGTCCGATCGGGGAGCCGTCCGGCCCCGCGCCGGGAACGATCGGCGCTGTCGGGACCACCCTGCGGGTGCGACCCTTCCGCCCCGGTCAACCGTTCGAGACACCGGCGCCACCGGCTGACCCGACCGGGGGGGCCGAGCCGGCACGGTGGCTCGGGGCGGAGCCCGTCGGCGGCCTCATGCTGCCGTCGGCCATGCCGACCGCCTCCCAGCTCTACGCTCCCCGGGGCGTCTGGATCGACGGCGACCGGCTGATCGCGGCCGACACCGGCAACCATCGGGTCCTGATCTGGCCCGGTCGGCCGGACGGCGCCTCAGCGGACGACTCCCACGCCGAGGCCGCCGTCGTGCTCGGTCAGCCCGACGCCACCACCGAGGGAGCCCAGGCCGGCGGCCGCGGCCCCGAGCGGGGCATGCGGCTGCCGACCGGCCTGCTCGTCACCGACGACGGCCGACTCGTCGTGGCCGACGCCTGGAACCATCGCATCCTCATCTGGGACGAGGTGCCGACCGCCGGCGACGTGGCCCCGGACGTGATCCTCGGCCAGTCCGACCCGACCGGCACCGACGAGAATCGGGGCGGGGACTGCGGACCCCTGACCTTCTATTGGCCGTTCGGCCTGGCCACGGCCGACGGCGTGTTCTATGTGGCCGACACCGGCAACCGTCGGGTCCTCGGCTGGAACGGCCTGCCCGACCCGGACCGCCAACCCGACCTCGTGCTCGGCCAGCCAGCTGCCGACGCCAGGGAGGAGAACCGGGGTCAGCTCGGGCCCGACAGCTTCCGCTGGCCCCACGACGTGGCCGGCCTGCCCCCGGCCCCTGGCCGGCCCGGGATCGTGCACGTGGCCGACGCCGGCAACCATCGGCTCCTCGGCTGGCGGCCCCGACCGGAGCTCGATCGCCCGGCGGACACCGTGCTCGGCCAGCCGGACTTCACCACCGGCACCGAGTTCCCCTACGTCCCCCAGACGGCCACCGGCTTCCGCTTCCCGTACGCCGTCGACATCGAGGCGGGCGGAAGCGACGTCGGTGACAACGGGGCTGGCGGGCGCATGGCCGTGGCCGACACCGCCAACAACCGCATCCTGGTGTGGGACTCGGTGCCAAGCGCCTCCGGCGTCGCCGCCGGGCGGGTCCTCGGTCAGCCCGACTTCGCGGCCAACGGCGAGAACCGCTGGGATGCCGTGGCCGCCGACACGCTGTGCTGGCCGTACGGGCTCTCGCTGCACCGTGGGGTGCTGGCGGTCGCCGACTCGGGCAACAACCGGATCGTGGTCTGGCGCCTCGACCCGGAGCCGGCCCCATGACCACCCTCGACGCCGTCGACGGCGCCGGCGCCGGGGCCAGCGCCAGCTCGGGCCCCGACGTGCTGACGGCCGAGCGCATCGAGGTCTCGGGCGTCGTGCAGGGCGTCGGCTTCCGCCCCTTCGTCTTTGGGCTGGCCACCGAGTTGGGGCTGGCTGGCCGGGTCGGCAACGACTCGGCCAAGGTCGTCATCGAGGTCGCCGGCCCGGCCGACGCCATCGGCGCCCTCGTCGAGCGGCTGCTGGCCGAGCGGCCGCCGCTGGCCCGCATCGATCGGCTCGACCGCGTCCCCGTCGAGCCGGGCCCCGATCGACTCGCCGATGGCGCCGATGGCGCCGAAGGCCCTCGTGGTTTCGACGGCTTCCGGATCGTGGCCAGCGGCACCGCCGACGGGCCCCGGACCCTCGTGCCGCCCGACACCGCCGTCTGCGCCGAGTGCCTGTCCGAGCTGTTCGACCCGAACGACCGTCGCCACGGCCATCCGTTCATCACCTGCACCAACTGCGGGCCCCGGTACACGATCATCACCGACCTCCCCTACGACCGGGCGGCCACCACCATGGCCGACTTCGCGATGTGCCCGGCGTGTGCGGCCGAGTACTCGGACCCCGGCGACCGTCGGTACCACGCCCAGCCGATCTGCTGCCCCCGGTGCGGACCCCGCCTCGGGTTCCGTCGGCCGGCGGGAGGCTCGACCACGGTGGAGCTCGCTGCCCTCGTCCCGTCCGGTGCCGGCCCGATCGCCGCTGCGGTCGCGGCGCTGACCGCCGGCGCCATCGTCGCCGTGAAGGGCCTCGGCGGCTACCACCTCGCCGCCGACGCGACATCGGATCGGGTCGTCGGCGAGCTGCGCCGCCGCAAGGCCAGGGCCGACAAGCCGTTCGCGGTGATGGTCGCCGATCTCGACCGGGCGCGAGAGCTGGCCGAGATCACGACAAGCGAGGCCACGTTGCTGACCGGCCCCGCTGCCCCCATCGTGTTGCTTCGGGCCCGGTCCGACTCCCCGCTGAGCGACCTGGTGGCCCCCGGCAACCCGCTGATCGGCATCCTGCTGCCCTCGACGCCGATCCATCACCTGCTCGCCACCGCCCATCCGAGCCCGTTGATCATGACGTCGGCCAACCGGGGCGGCGAGCCGTTGGCCTGGACCGCCGAGCGGATCGACGAGCTGGGCGACCTGGTCGACGGCGTGCTCGATCACGACCGCCCGATCCACCAGCCCTGCGATGACTCGGTGGTGCGGGTGGTCGGCGGTCGGCTGCTGCCGCTCCGACGGGCCCGAGGCTATGCGCCGATCCCGATCGACGTGCCGCCGGTGCGGGGGTCGGCCGACCCGTCGCCGACGGGCCCCGTGCTGGCCGCCGGGGCCGAGCTCAAGAACACCTTCTGCCTGCTCACCGGCGGGCAGGCGGCCGTCAGCCAGCACATCGGCGACATGGAGAACCTGGCCACCCTCGACGCGTTCGACGCCGCCGTCGCCCGGACACTCGATCTGCATCGGGCCGAGCCGACGACCATCGTGGCCGACGCCCACCCGGACTACCTGTCGTCGCGTTGGGCCAGACGGGCCGCGGCCGCCGGTGGTCGGAACCTCGTCGAGGTCCAACACCATCACGCCCACGTCGCCGCCGTGCTGGCCGAGCACCAGCTCGACCCGGCCTCCGATGTCATCGGCGTTGCCTTCGACGGCACCGGCTACGGCACCGACGCCGCGATCTGGGGCGGCGAGGTGTTCGTCGGGTCGGTGCTGGGCTTCGACCGGATGGTCCACCTGGCCCCGGTGCCGCTTCCCGGTGGCGACGCAGCCGTGCGGGAACCGGCCCGGATGGCGCTCGCCCACCTGCACGCCGCCGGGATCGACTGGGGCGACGACCTGCCGGCCGTCGCCCACCTGGCGACCGCCGGCATCGCCGCCGACGATGGTGGACCACCGATCCTGCCGCTGCTCCGACGGCAGCTCGAACGGGGCATCGGCTGCGTGCCGACAACGAGCATGGGTCGGCTGTTCGACGCCGTCGCCTCACTGATCGGGCTGCGCCACCGCATCAGCTTCGAGGCCCAGGCGGCCATCGACCTGGAGCTGGCCGCGGTCGACGGCGCCGTCGCCGATCGGGCCGACCCGGCGGCGACGAGATATCACTTCGACCGTCGAGGGCCGGTGGCCGACCCGACCCCGATGCTGCGGGCGTTGGTCGCCGACCTGTCCGCCGGCGTCCCGGTCCCCGTGTTGGCGTGGCGGTTCCACCGAGCCGTCATCGACCTCGTCGTCGGTGTCGCCGACGACCTCCGCGATGGGCGGGGGCTCGACCGGGACCCGCGGCGGCGACTGGACACGGTGGCCCTCACCGGTGGGGTCTTCCAGAACGCACTCCTCACCGAGCGAAGCGTCGCCGCCCTGGAGGCCGGCGGCTTTCGGGTGCTGACCCACTCGCTCGTCCCGCCGAACGACGGCGGCCTGTCGCTCGGCCAGGCGTGGATCGCCGCCAATCGACCGTCAGGCGACCCGGCCACCGGCCCGACCCCGACCCGACCGCAGAAGGAGACCTGATCATGTGCCTCGCCGTCCCGGGCAAGATCGTCGAGATCCGCAATGAGCGCAACACCCGCATGGCCACCATCGACTTCGACGGGATCACGAAGGACATCTGCCTGGCCTACCTACCCGACATCGAGGTCGGCGACTACGCCATCGTGCACGTCGGGTTCGCCATCTCCCAGATCGACGAGGCTTCGGCGCTGGAGACGCTGGCGATGTTCCGCGACCTCGGCATCCTCGAGGAGGAGCTGGCCGTCGAGACGGCCGCCGTCGGATCGGACCCGATGGTGGACGAGGAGGCCCAATCGTGAAGTACCTCGACGAGTTCGCCGACCCCGAGCTGGCCGGACGCCTGTTCGCCGAGATCGAGCGGATAACCACGAAGCCATGGGCGATCATGGAGGTCTGCGGCGGCCAGACCCACGCCATCATCCGGAACGGGATCGATCAGCTCCTACCGGACCGGATCGAGCTGATCCACGGCCCTGGCTGCCCGGTCTGCGTCACCCCGCTCGGGATGATCGACAAGGCCCTCGAGATCGCATCCCGCCCCGACGTCATCTTCTGCTCGTTCGGCGACATGCTGCGGGTCCCCGGCAGCGGTCGTGACCTGTTCCGGGTCCGCAGCGAGGGCGGCGACGTCCGGGTCGTCTACTCGCCTCTCGATGCGGTCGACCTGGCCGAGGACCGCCCCGACCGCCAGGTGGTGTTCTTCGCCATCGGCTTCGAGACCACGGCCCCGGCCAACGCCATGGCCGTGCACCAGGCCAGCCAACGTGGCCTCGACAACTTCTCCGTGCTCGTCAGCCACGTGCTCGTGCCGCCGGCCATCGAGGCCATCGCCGCCTCGCCGACCAACCGGGTCGACGGCTTCCTCGCCGCCGGCCACGTCTGCTCGGTGATGGGCACCCACCAGTACGGCCCGCTGGTCGACCAGTGGTCGCTGCCGATCGTCGTCACCGGTTTCGAGCCGCTCGACGTGCTGGAGGGCATCCGTCGGGTCGTCCTGCAGCTGGAGGAGGGCCGGGCCGAGCTGGAGAACGCCTACCCCCGGGTGGTCACCGCCGATGGCAACGTGCCGGCCCAGCGGATGGTCGAGGACGTGTTCGAGCTCTGCGACCGCCAATGGCGAGGGATCGGCGAGATCCCGGTCAGCGGCTGGCGCCTGGCGGAGCGGTACCGGGACTTCGACGCCGAGGTCCGCTTCGACGTCGCTGCCATCGACACCCCCGAGTCCGACGTCTGCCGGAGCGGCGAGGTGCTCCAGGGACTGATCAAACCGAACGAGTGTGAGGCGTTCGGGACGACCTGCACGCCTCGCACGCCGCTCGGTGCGACGATGGTGTCGAGCGAGGGTGCGTGTGCCGCCTACCACCAGTACCGGCGGCTCGACGAGCCCCCGGTCGGGGTCACCGTTGGCTGAGAGCTCGGCCGCTCCCGATGGCAGGGCTGGGCTGCCCGACCCGAGCAACTGGTCGTGTCCGCTGCCGCTCCGGGACCACGACCGGATCGTGCTCGGCCACGGCGGCGGTGGTCGGCTGTCGGCCGAGCTGGTCGAGCACCTCTTCCTGCCGGCCTTCCGCTCCGACGACGCCGGCGGCGGCGCCGCAGTCGGCGGCGAGCCGGAGGAACTGCTCGACGCGGCCCAGCTGGCGCTCGACGACTCCGGCGGCGGGCGACTGGCCTTCTCGACCGACTCCTACGTGGTCCGGCCGCTGTTCTTCCCCGGTGGTTGCATCGGCGATCTGTCGGTCAACGGCACGGTCAACGACGTGTCGATGTCGGGGGCCCGGCCCATCGCGCTGAGCTCGGGCTTCATCCTGGAGGAGGGTCTGGAGTTGGCCGTGCTCGGCCGGGTGGCCGAGGCCATGGGGGCCGCCGCCCGGACGGCCGGGGTACGTCTGGTCACCGGCGACACCAAGGTGGTCGACGGCGGGAGCGGCGGTGACCGGGAGCGGGGCGGCGGGCTGTTCATCAACACCGCCGGCATCGGGGTGATCCCCGACGGCGTCGACATCCGCCCCTCCCGGGCCACACCGGGCGACGTGGTCGTCGTCAGCGGTCCGATCGGGCTGCACGGGGTTGCGGTGCTGTCGCAGCGCGAGGGACTCGACTTCGGCACCGCCGTCGAGACCGACTCCGCGCCCCTCAACGGCCTGGTTGCGGCCATGCTCGACGTCGCCCCCGACCTGCACGTGCTCCGCGACCCGACCAGAGGCGGGGTGGCGGCGTCGTTGTGTGAGATCGCCGAGGCGGCCGGCGTCGGCATCGCCTACGAGGAGGCCAAGCTCCCGGTGCCGGGCGAGGTGGCGGCGGCCTGCGCCTTCCTCGGCCTCGACGCGGTCAGCATCGCCAACGAGGGCCGGCTGATCGCCATCGTCACCCCGGCGGACCTCGACGATGTGCTCAACGCCATGCACGCCGACGAGCACGGCCGGGAGGCCTGTGTGATCGGCACCGTCACCGACGCCCATCCCGGCGTGGTGACGGCCCGGTCGCCCCTCGGGGCGAGCCGGGTCGTCGATCTCCCGCTGGGGGAGCAGCTCCCCCGCATCTGCTAGCGGGCGATGGCCCGGTCGGCCGCCCCGATCAGCGGTGCTCGATCGAGGTGACCGTGCCCGTCCAGAACGGGTACAGCTCGCCGCCGGCGGCCCGGGCGATCGCGAACTCGTGGGGGAGCATCATCCCGTCGACGAGCCGGTAGTCGCCGCGGGTGGTGTGCTCGCCCGACCCGTGATACGGGGTCGTCAGGTCGCCGTCCTCCTCGGCGTCGAACCGCTCGAGGCTCCCATCGGCCCGGAACGTGGCCACCAGCGTGGCCTCCAGGCCGTCGGCCGACACGATCGCTCGGGCCCGGTCCCCGTCGATCGGCTCCCAGCGCACGGCGCCGCCGGGCAGCAGTGCCGCCGGGTACATCGGCGACTCCAGCAGCCACCGCTGCAGCGATGTGCGGTTCAGTTCCGGGGTCTCGCGCTCGTCGACGACGGTCAGCGTCGACAACACCTTGGCCTTCATCTCCATCTCGCCCTCGCCGAACGCATCGTAGGCCCTGGCCCAGACACCGGGGAGCACGGGGGTCGTGGCCGAGAACACGAAGGCGGGCACGCCGGTCGCCGCGATCTGCTCCGCCGTGGTCGGGTTGAAGCCCTCGGTCAGGGGCCGCCGGAAGTCGCCCTCCATCGTGAACTCGGTGACCGTCGGGAGGTCGTCGAATCCCGACGGGAACGTGTAGGCCACGAAGCGCCGCACGGGCGCAGGTAGGTCGGCGATGCCGTCGACGTCGACAACCGGGGCCCCGGCGGCGACGGCCAGCTCGTCGATCCGCTCACGGTGGCCCTCGATGTCACCCTCGGTCGATCGGTACGACACGTAGACGGCCCCGGCGAGAACGACGACCAGCGCCAGCAGCGCCGGGCCAAGCGCACGGAGGACACGTCGCCCCCGCCGCCGTCGGACGGGCGCGCCCGGCGCCGACGGCGGGTTGGTGCCGCCGCCACCTCCGGAGGTCGAGCCACCGCCGGGACCCTCGCTCGACGGGACGCCGTCGCCGCTCGGGTCGTCGGTGCGGTCGGCATTGATCGGGTCGATGGTCTGCATCGCAGGCTCCTCTGCTCGCTGTCCGCCAGAAGCGAACTCATTGGTACGGTTACTAGAATCGTACCGAAGAGTACGTTTGTCAAGGGGATCTCGACGGCCGAGACCGGTGTCGCAACGTGCGTTCGCCGAATCCGCTCAACCGCACCGCTCGTCCGGCCGACCGGGGATGCATGCGAGGACCGCACGATGGGCGACCGGATCTGATCAACCGCACGAACCTGCCGGTCTGGCTCGTCGTGGTGACGGCGATGATGGCCTCGATCCTCGCCGGGGTCCCGCCGGCGTCGGCCGCCAGCGACGGGTTCTCGGGGACCGTCTTCAGCGACCGCGACTGGGACGGCGTGTGGGACGCCGATGAGGGTCCGCTGGCCGGTGTCGTCCTCGAGGTCGCCCGGGCCCTGGAGCCCCACGAGGCGCTGCCCGGGGTCGTCCCCCCGACGCTGGCAACGGCGACGAGCGGGGCCGACGGTCGTTACCGCTTCTCGGGTCTGCCGACCGACACCGACTTCCTCATCCGCCCGGCCGAGGTCCAGCCGCTCCACATCGACCAGCTCGGGTTCAATGGCGTGTTCAAGACGACGTTCACCGACCGCTACGAGGTCGGGGCCGACGGCACCGGCGTCATGCAGGACTTCCACGACATCACCGCCATCGACATCGGCATCTCCCGCTACCACGAGGTCAACATCGATGCCTGGGTCGATCTCGACGGCGACGGTGTCATGGACGCCGGGGAGCCGGCGCCCTCCGGCTATCACGCCGACCTCCTGAACGGGATCGGGGCGACGGTCGACACCAACATCGCGTACTACGACTCCCGAACGGTGTACCTGGCGATCAACGAGGCCTCGACCGCCTTCGCGGTGCGGGCCAAGACCGACGGCACGGAGACCGCCATCGTCGGGTTCGACTCCGATGGTGGGGCCGACGGCGACATCCTGATCACCCGAGGCGGCGGCCGGACCGCACCCACCTATCAGGTGATGTTCGCAGCGGCCGACGACTTCGGTGGGGTGATCGACGGATGTTCGGTGACCCAGCCGGCCGACTGGGCCATCGAAGCCGTCACCGACCCGGTCTCGGCCCAGGTGTGGCGGCTGTACTCGGCCTTCCTCCTGCGCCAGCCCGAGCGGTCCGGCTTCGACTACTGGCTCGGCATCCGCAGCGGCGGCAGCTCACACGTCGTGGTGGCCGAGTCGTTCGCCCTGTCGACCGAGTTCGTCAACCGCTACGGATCGCTGACCGATGCGCAGTACGTGCGACTGCTCTATCGGAACGTGCTCTGTCGAGAGCCCGATCCGGCCGGCTTCAACTACTGGCTCCTGGCCCTGCGGTACGGCCTCACCCGGGGTGAGGCGATGTTGTACTTCAGCGAGGGGGCCGAGTATCTCGGCCGAACCGGCACCGCTCACCCGCTCCTGCCCTGACGGGTCCGGGCGGGGACGGTCCCGCCCGGTCGCTCCCGTGTCAGCCGCAGTCGGTCAGGATCCGGGCGCCGTCGAGGCCGTCGACCAGGCGGAGGTCCCACGACAGCGCCGTCCCGCCGGGGTCGCCGGTCGGTCTGCCGCCGTCCGACCCGCCCGCGCCGTCCGATCCCGTGGCGGTGCCGCCCCGATCGATGGCGCCGGTCAGCCGGTAGCCGAGGCGCTCGGCCTCCCCGTCGATGCTCATGGCCTGGCGTGGCGGCCCGTGGCCCAACGATACGGCGCCGTGACCCGGGCCCGGACCGCGCCCGGTCGGCGGTACTACTCGACCGGGATCAACACGTTGGCGTAGAGCTGCCAGGCCAGCGCGCTCTTGGCCACGAAGCTCAGGATGATGTACGCCCGCTCGCCGACCAGGTAGTCGCTCCACCGACCGACGCCCCGGTACTGCAGCCACTGGTTGATGGCGAAGCTGTTGAAGAACAGGAAGATCGTCACGATGATGGCGTAGACGAAGCCCGGCGGGCTCCCGTCGCCGGTGAGGATGTAGCCGACCAGCGCCACCCACGGCCCGATGCCGGCGATGCAGCCCATCCAGAACGGCGCCCACCACACCTTCTGCCCCGGCCGGTTGACCATCTCCATGATCCAGCCGAAGAGGATCATCGACACGTTGGCGAAGCCGATCCCGATCAGCGCCCCGAGGTCGCTGACGGTGGTGACGAGGGCGATGATCAGGATCATCAGCGTCGACGACAACGAGTACTCGACCCAGCGGAAGCGGTTGCGGCCGTGGCGCAGCTCGTCGGCGTAGCGGTCGATGGCGACGGTGGCGATCAGGAAGTGGAAGAACGCCGACAGGTAGAGGAAGCCGGCGGTGAGGGGGCCGAGCTGCACGTCGGCGAGGGTCGAGAGCACCCCGTCGGCGACCGGCGTGCCCGGGGGTCCGTTGAGGTTGAAGGTGGTGATCGGCAGCGTGAAGTCGGCGGCGATGATCGTCATGGTCACCGCCGACACGAGGTGGAGCGCGCCGGCGCCCAGGTTCAGCCGGCGCAGGCGGGCCAGCGTGTCGTTGGGCAGGTTGATCGTCTCCGGGTCGTCGTCCGCAACCGGGTTGGTGATCGTCGCCATGGGTGTTTCCTACCCCGCCGCGTTGGGGCCGAAACCCGCTCACCGAGCGGGCCGACCGGGAATCCGACCACCGGCGCGATCGGCGCCCGAGGCGGGCGATGGCCGGTCAGAAGCGGTACCGTGGCCCTGGCCACCGGGCGGCGTCCTGCGCCGGTGGCCCGGTGCAGGACACGGCCGGAGAGGTATGGCACGGTTGGTCGACGAACACGACACCAGGGAACGCGAGCGCAGCGCCGACGAGCTGGCGAGGGAACGCGACGAGCTGCTGCGGCTCCAGCGCCTGCTGCTGCCGGCGTCACTGCCGGCGATCGGCTGCACGCAGGCGGCCGCCGGGTACCGGGCCCACAACCACCCGCTGTCGCTCGGCGGCGACTGGTACGACCTGATCGACCGCCCCGACGACCGGGTGGTGGCCGTGATCGGCGACGTCGTCGGTCACGGGGTCGAGCAGATCAGCGTGATGGGGCAGCTGCGGGCGGCGGCCAACGCCTTCGCCCGCGTCTGTGACACGCCGGCCCAGATCCTGTCGAAGCTCGAGGAGTTCGCCGCCGAGCTGCCCGACGCCGACATGACCACCGCCCAGGTGCTGATGCTCGACGGTCGTGAGACGATCGGCTTCGCCTCGGCCGGGCACCTGCCCCCGATCGTGGTCGACACCAAGGGCGGCCACCGGATCATCGACACGGTGAAGCGCCCACCGATCGGCCTGTTCGGCGACGGTACCGACGAGACGCTCTCGGCCGGCGTCGGCGACACGATCGTGCTCTACACCGACGGCGTGGTCGAGCGGCCCGGGGTGGTGATCGACGAGGGGATCGACGAGCTGGCCCGCTTCGTGGCCGAGCACCACGAGCGCTCGGTGAGCGAGATCGTCGACGGCGCCCTCGACCACTTCTCGCCGTCGGCCAACGACGACATGGCCCTGCTGCTGCTCCGGCCGGTCCACGAGCGGAGCGACCGCTACCGGCTGCAGCGCAAGCAGGTCGCCGGCGTGCAGATCATCTCCTAAGCTCCGGCGGACGGGAGCGCTCGGCCCGATCCCTTGACCACGCAACGACCAACCCCTGGTGCCAAGATGGCCTCGATGGACAACCTCAACGTGACCGTGGCGGACGCCGAGCCCGTTCGCGTCGCCGTCGACGGTCAGATCGACAGCCACACGGCCGTCGGCCTCGACGATGCCTTGGCCGAGATCGCAGCCGACCGCAACGTCTCCGTCGACCTGTCGGCGGTCTCCTTCATCGACTCCTCCGGTCTCCGGGTGCTGGTGCGGGCCGAGAAGCGACACAGTGGCGGCGGTGGGGCGCTGACCCTGGTCAGCCCGAGCGATGCGGTCGCCCGGCTGCTCGAGATCACCGGTCTGGCCACCGAGCTGACGATCGATTCGCCATGACCAGCCGAAGGGTGAGCCGGAGATGAGCGCCATCGCCACCGACCACGAGTGGCGGGTTCGGCTCGAGGTCCCGGCCGACACCCGGCACCTCCACATCGTCCGCCTGACCGCAGCCGGCGCCGCCGCCGAGGCCGGGTTGAGCGCCGAGGAGGTCGAGGACGTCAAGATCGCTGTCGACGAGCTGTGCTCGATCCTCATCGCCGCCAGCGGCGACGACGACCACATCGGTCTCACGTTCGAGGCCGTGGCCGGTTCGCTCGTGGTCGAGGCAACGGCTCCGTCCGGTGGCGTCATGGAGATCGACGAACTGGCCCGCACCATCCTCGACGCCACGGTCGACGAGCTCACGGTCGGGGCCGAGGCGGCCAGCGGTGGATTCCGGTTGACCAAGCATGGTCGTGTCGGCTGACGACGACGAGGATCTGGCTCGCTTCGAGTCGTACCGCCGCACCGGTGACGTCGATGCCCGCAACGAGATCGTCGAGCGCTACACCGCGCTGGCCCGGGCCTTCGCTCGCCGCTACCAGCGGCGCGGGGTGCCGCTCGACGACCTCGAACAGGTGGCCCTCGTCGGCTTGATCGGTGCCGTCGAGCGGTTCGACCCGTCGGTCGGTGTCCGCTTCTCGACCTTCGCCGGGCGAACGATCGACGGGGAGCTCAAGCGGCACTTCCGCGATCGGGCGTGGTCGGTCCGGGTTCCCCGCCGCTACCAGGATCTCGGGCTGGCGGTCCGGGCGGCGGTCGATGCGCTGGCCAAGGAGCTCGGTCGGAGCCCGACGATCCCGGAGGTCGCCGAGGCCGTCGGGGCGGACGTCGACGAGGTCCTGGCCGCCATGGAGGCCAACCAGGCGTTCCGGGCCGAGTCGATCGACAGCCCCGCCGGGGGTGAGGAGTCGACCAGGACGATCGCCGACGACCTGCCGTCGATCGACGTCGGACCCGGCGCGCTCGACGACCGGAGCGTGGTGGCCGGCCTGCTCGCCGGGCTCCCCGAGCGGGAGCGCCGGATCGTCGAGCTCCGGTTCTTCGGCGAGAAGTCGCAGCGGGAGATCGCCGAGGAGGTGGGGATGAGCCAGATGCACGTCTCGCGGCTGTTGCGACGGGCGCTTTCGACGTTGCGGACCTCGGTGGATCGCGACGTGCTCGATGGAGCTTGATCCGGGTCCGCCGGTCGGCGGCGGCGGGCGGCCCGGCGGCGCCGTCTGGCCCCGAACGAGACACAACCCGCCCGATCGTCGGGAGGGGGAACCGACGATCGGACGGGCTGAGGGTTGGATGGGGGTACTCGAGATCTACCCACCTCCGCCGACCGTGAAACCACCTTCTTCCGACAACGTTCGTCCGGCCCGTCGAGCCGGACACGAATCGGGGGTTTCGCGCCGTGGCCGGACGGGTACAGAATCGATGTCAGATAGTCACGCTCGCCGGCGGCTCGCCGTCCGGCGCCGACCCTGCCCGTCGGCCAGCCCGACCGGCCTACCACGACGACCGTGATCCACGAACACGCCATCGGAACACCGTTCGAGATCCGCTTCACCCCGACGCTCGAGGAGGCTTCGAGGGCGAGGCAGTCGGCGCGCGCCTTCCTGAACGACCGATCGGTCGGCGCTGCGGTGGCCGGCGACGTCGAGCTGATCGTGTCGGAGCTGGCGTCGAACGCCGTCGAGCAGCACCCCGAAGCGCCGGTCCGGCTGACGATTGCGCTGACCGGCAACGGCGTCCTCGTCACGGTCGCCAACGAGGCCAGCGGTGACGTGCCGATCGACGAGTGGCGGCCCGATGGCGGCCCGATCGGCGGTGGCCGTGGCCTGCCGGAGCGGGGCTGGGGGCTCGGCATCGTCGAGGCGCTGACCGACGGCCTGTGGTGCGACGAGGCCGACGGTTGGACGTCGGTTGCCTGCCTGCGTCGCTTCGAGCGCCCGTAGACGGTCGGCCGAACGGGCCGGTCGGCGCGGGCCGGGTCCGGCCCGGGTCCGTCGGCGGGCTCCTAGGCTAGGGCTGGTGTTCGCAGCGGCTGCGCGGTGCCCCTGACCGCCGATTTCGTTGATCGCCGTCGTCACGTTCGCCCTCGGCGTCGCCGGCTTGCTGGTGGCCGCCAACCTCGTGGTCAGCGGCGCGTCCGAGCTCGGGCTCCGTCTCGGGCTGTCGCCGACCGTGGTCGGGCTCACGATCGTCGCCGCCGGCACGTCGGCACCCGAGCTGGCGGTCGTCGGCCAGGCGGTGGCCAACGGCGACACCGAGCTCGCCGTCGGCAGCATCATCGGCTCCAACATCGCCAACGTGCTGCTGGTGCTCGGCGTCGTCGCCTCGATCGGCGCGGTCCGTGTCGAGTCCCGGGTGGTCCGCATCGACGTTCCGGTCATGATCGCGGCGTCGCTGCTCCTCGTGGTGGTCTCGCTCGACAACACCATCGCCCGGCTCGAGGCCGCTGCGCTGTTCCTCGGCATCGTCGCCTTCACCGTCTGGACGATCCGCAGCACCCGCTCGCCCCGAATCCGGACCGTTGCGCCGGCCGGTGGCGGGTCGGGTGATGGCGGTCCCGGCGATGGCTCGTCCGATGGGGCCGGGGGGCGATCGGTCCCCAACCGATCGATCGTGCTCGCCGGCAAGCTGGTGCTCGGCGTCGTCGGCCTGGCCCTGGCCGCCCGGCTGGTGGTCAGCGGCGCGTCGAGCATTGCGTCGAGCCTCGGCGTCTCCGAGCTCATCATCGGCCTCACGGTGGTCGCCATCGGCACGTCGGCCCCCGAGATCATCACGACGGTCGTCGCCGCGGCGAAGGGACAGGCGGAGCTGGCGGTCGGCAACGCCGTCGGCTCCAACATCTACAACATCCTGTTCGTGCTCGGCGCCGTCGGCGTGTCCACGCCAGGCGGCATCGCCGTGTCGAGCGCAGCCCTCGCCCTCGACCTGCCGGTGATGATCGCCGCCGCCGTCGCCTGCGTGCCGGTGCTGGTCGGCGACCGGGTGCTCAACCGCTGGGAGGGCATCGTGTTCCTCGGGTACTACGTGGCCTACCTGGCCTTCCTGGCCCTCGATGCCTCGGACCACGACGCGACCGACAGCTTCGTCCTGTTCGTCGGTTGGATCGCCATCCCGCTGACGGTGATCACGCTCCTGACCGTCATGGTCCGCCAGCTCCGGGCCAGGGCGCAGCCGATCGGCGAGGTGTCCTGAGCCCGCCTCCCGACGTCGACGCTGCGTCGGCCCTGCCCGGCCGCGATCGGTCGGTGGGGTACCATGGCCGGACGCCGAGCCGGGGGTTTGTCAACGGTGCCGAGCAAGCCGCCGCCCAAAGGGCGATCGGGGTCCGCCCGTTTCGAGTACCGGGTCTGGGGTGACCACGGCTGCGCCAGGGCGATGCTGTCCGAGCTGGCCGAGGACGAGCGGGCCGAGCGGGTCGACGACTGTTACCTGCTCGTCGACGACCCGGCCTGGAACGCCAAGGTCCGCAACGACGCCCTGAAGATCAAGCAGCTCGTCGAGGAGGACCGCGGCTTCGAGCGGTGGGTCGCCCGGAAGCACCGCTCGGCCGACACCGCCCCGTCCCCGTTCGACGACCTCTTCGACGAGCTCGGCCTCGATGGCCTCGACGACGACGAGTACGATCTCGCCGCTGCGGTCGCCCTGCTGCCGGCGTCTCGTGCCGTGCGAGCGGTGTTCGTGACCAAGCATCGGCTGCGGTACCGGATCGGCTGCCTGCGGGCCGAGGCAACCGACGTCGTCATCCAACCGAGCGGCGAGGTGCTCCGCACGCTGGCCATCGAGGGCGACGATCTCGACGAGTTGGAGGCACTGCGGGCTCGGCTCGGCCTGGTCGACGAGCCGAACACACCGGTCCACCAGGCCATCGAGGGCGACGGCGAGGGCTGAACCCCTGCCGGACCGTCCCGCCGGTCAGAGCTGTCCTGCGGCCACGGCCTCACGACGCCGCTCCAGGAACCGCCGCTCCGTCGGGTTGGGGCACCGGGCGATGGCCCGATCGTAGGCGGCGACGGCCTCGTCCTGGCGGCCGAGCCGGCGCAGGAGGTCGGCCCTCGCCACCTCGAGGTAGTGGTAGTCGACCATGCCGGGCCGCTCGACCAGTTCCTCGACCTCGACGAGCCCGACCGCCGGACCCTCCAGGTAGGACCGGGCGACGGCCCGGTTCAGCTCGACGACCGGTGAGTGGTGTCGCTCGACCAGCTCATCGTAGATCTCGACGATGGCGGCCCAGTCGGTCTCCTCGAACCGGGCGGCGGCCGAGTGGACGACGGCGGCCGCGGCCTGCAACCCGTAGGCGCCGACGGGCCCGGCGCAGTGGGCGGCTCGCAGGTGCTCGCTTCCCCGCTCGATCTTCTCCCGGTCCCACCGCGACCGGTCCTGATCCTCCAACAGGACCAGTGCGCCCTGGTCGTCGAGACGGGCCTCCCGCCTGGCGTCGGTCAACAGGATCAGCGCCGCGAGGCCGCGCACCTCGGGCTCGTCCGGCACCAGCTCGGCCAGCAGCTCGGCCAGCCAGACCGCCTCGTCGCACAGGTCGCCCCGGACCAGGGCGGCCGGCTCGGCGCTGGTGTGTCCCTCGGTGAAGATGAGGTAGACCACGTGCAGCACCGCGGCGAGCCGCTCCGCCAGCCGCTCCCGGGTCGGGACGGTGAAGGGGATGTTGGCGGCCCGGATCTTGTGCTTGGCCCGGGTCAGGCGCTTGGCCATGGTCGGCTCGGGGACCAGGAAGGCCCTGGCGATCTCGGACGTGGTCAGTCCACCGACCACCCGCAGGGTCAGCGCCACCTGGGCGTTGATGTCGAGGGCCGGGTGGCAGCACCCGAGCAGCAGCGCCAGCTGGTCGTCCGGCAGGGTCTTGCCGGTGGACGCCCCGGAGGCGCTTCTGGCCGTGGCCTCCAGCAGCGCCAGCTTGTCGGCGTAGCGGTCGGCCCGGCGGATGCGGTCGATCGCCTTGCGGCGGGCGGTGGTCAGCAACCAGGCGCCCGGCCGATCGGGCACGCCCTCGTGCTCCCAGCGGTCGGCGGCGGCGATGAAGGCCTCGGAGGCGCAGTCCTCGGCCAGCTCGAGATCGCGCAGGTCCCGGACCAGGGCGGCCACCAGCCGCGGCCACTCGGCCCGGAAGACCTGCTCGATCGTCGTCGTCATCGTTGGCGCCGTCCCGGCCGGACGCTCGCCCGGTGCCCGACCGCTCCCGGGTCAGGGACCGGTCGGCAACTCCATGATCGGCCGGATCTCGACCGAGCCGTACGGGGCCGACGGGATCTTGGCCGCCCACTCCCTGGCCGCATCGAGGTCGGGCACGTCGATCATGTAGAACCCGCCCAGGACCTCCTTGGTCTCGGCGAACGGGCCGTCGGTCGTCAGGGTCTCGCCGTCGCGGACCCGGACCGTCGTGGCGGTCCCGGTCGGCTGGAGCGGCTCACCGCCGAGCATGTGCCCGGCCTCGGTGATCTCGTTGGTGTAGGTGAACCACTCCTCCATCTCGGCCGCGAACTCGTCGGTGCCGGGCTGCGGGCCGGCGTCTTCGGCGGAGTACAGCAGCAGCATGTAGCGCATCGTGCGAGGTTCCTTTCCCCCGGGCGTCTCCCGGTCTCGCTCACAAGACGATCAGTCTTGCCGCCGATGGACACCTCCGCCGGGAAAGGCCCGGAAAAACCCGATCGGCCCTACAGGAGGCCCTGGGCGGCGGCCTCCTCGACCGCCTCGTGGCGGCCCTCCGCCCCGAGCCGGCTCAGGATGGCCGACACGTGGTTGTCGACGGTGCGCCTGGCGACGAACAGCTCGTCCGCGATCTGCTGGTTGGTCATCCCCTTGGCGATGAGCCGGAGCACGTCGGCCTGGCGATCGGTGAGCACCGGGACGGCGCCATCGGCCGACTTGCGTGGCCCCCGGGGCACGCCCTGGACGCCACGACCGCGCAGGCGCTGGCGGAGCAGGTCGGCGGTCCGGGTGGCCCCGGCCCGGTCGAGCAGGCGCAGGCCCTCGAACGCGATCGGGGTGTCGGTCGACTCGACCAGCTCGAGCGCCCGCTCGTAGGGTTGGCCGGCCTCGGCCCACAGCTCGGCCGCCAGCCGGTGGTCGCCGGCCAGGGCCGCGGCCAGCGGTCTGGGGCAGCCGTCGAACGGCTCGACCGGTTCGCCGACGCGCATCAGCATCCGCAGGGCGTCGGCCCGCAGGCGGTGGTGCTGGTGCCGTTGGCCAAGACCGGCCAGGTGATGGGCGAAGCGCCGGAGCGACTCGTCGTCGCCCTGCAGCCAGACGTGCTCGAGGCGGGTCAGGCCGGCGATGGCGATCTTCTGGATCTCGCCGGTGGCGACGGCGTCGGTCCAGGCCCGCTCGACCAGCGCCGCCGCCGTCGGGTCACCCCGCCTGGTCCAGATGCGGGCCAGGGCGGCGTCGGCCGAGGCCTTGATCGAGCCCGGATCGGTCGATCGCTCGACCAGCTCGTGGACCAGGGTCTCGGCCTCGCCGGTCCGACCCTGGTTGATCAGGATGTGGGCCCGCTGGACCTGGGCGTGGAACAGGAGGTTGTCGAGACCGTGCTCCCGCGAGTAGCGCTCGGCCTCGTCGACCAGCTCCTCGGCCTTCGCCGTCTCGGCGTTGCGCAGCAGCAGCACCGACTGGTTGTGGAGGTTGGCGGCGTGGCGGTCGGGGGGACCGTGGAGGGCGCCGAGGCGGAGGGCCCGCTCCATGTCGGCCGCGCCGTCGCTGGTGACCGGGCCGCCGACCGCCGCGCTGCGCACGCCGAGGGCGTAGACCAGCTCCTGGGTCCAGCCGTTGGTGTCGGCCAGCTCGATGCTCTCCGTCGCCCGGGCCACCGACCCCTCGACGTCGCCGGCGATCAGCGCCGCAGAGGCCATCAGCGTGTTGCAGCGGACCCACTCGTCGGTCACGGGGCCTCGGTCGAGCAGCTCCTTGGCCCGGTGCAGGGCCTCGGTCGAGCGGTGGTGGTCACCGGTGGCGGCCCGGCTCATGGCCAGCGTCAGCCAGGCCGACGCCAGCTCCCGGTCGTCGGCATCGTGCTCGGTGAGCAGCTCGACGGCCTGCTCGGCGTGGGTGACCGCCTCGGCGTGGTTGTTGGTGACCCGGCCCGAGCGTGCGGCTCCGAGGTTGAGCTCGGCGATTCGCTTCGAGCTCAGGTCGGCCGTGCACTCGAGCGCGATCCGGGTCAGCTTCCAGACCTCCCGGTGGTTGGTCGGGGCCAGCCCGTCGTCGAGCACCTCGATGGCGAACCGCGTCGCCCGACGACCGTCGCCGGCGGCCCGGGACAGGTGGACGAGCAGGCTCGGGTCGGCCCCGGCGCTGATCAGCGCATCGAGCACCTGGTTGGTCGACGCCATCCGTTCGCCGAACGACATCGATTCCATGATCGCCGTCCGGCCGAGCTGGTGGCGGAAGCGGATCCGGTCGGCGGTCGAGGTCAGCAACCCGGAGCCCTCGGCCTCGTGCAGCGCCCCCGGGTGGTCGCCGAACAGCAGCCGAGCCACGGTCGGGTCGGCCCCGTCCGGCAGGACCGACAGGATCTGCAGCACCTCGCGACCGTCTGGGCTCAGGCGCTCGGCCCTGGCCACCAGGGTCTCGCGGGCCGAGCGGGCAGCGTCGCCGGGATCGGCCAGCAGGAGCTGGACGACGAGGTAGGGGTTGCCGCCGGAGACCTCGTGCAGGGCCCGGGGGTCGAGGTCGGGCTCCCGGCCGTCTGCCCGCAGGTGCTCGACCATCTCGGTCACGGCGGCCAGCGACAGGGGCCGCAGGTCGATCCGCTCCGGGGCGGTGCTGGTGGGCCCGGCCAGCAGGTTGCGGACCGGGTGGCTGCGGTCGACCTCCCGCTCCCGCAGGGTGACGATCAGCAGCGCGTGCATCGAGACGAGTCGCCGAGCGAGGTAGCGGAGCACGTCGATCGAGGCGTCGTCGGCCCAGTGGGCGTCCTCGACCACCATGACCGCCGGACGGGTCGGCCGATCGAGCACGTCCATCAGCCCGGCCAGCAGGTCCTCACGGTTGGGGTTGCGGATCAGCTCGTCGTCGAGCAGGCCGCTGGTCCTGGCCATGTCCCGGAACGGGCCGAACGAGCGGGGGGCGATCAGGTCGTCGCAGCCACCGAGGAAGACGGTGGCCCCCTCGGCGCCGTCGGGACGGTCGAGGTCGGTCAGGAACCGTTGGACGAGGCTGGTCTTGCCCATCCCGGCCGACCCGCAGATCACGACCGTGCCGCCGGCCCCCTCGCAGGCGGCGGCGAAGCTCGACTCGAGCACGTGCAGGTCGTCCGCCCGCTCGAAGAGCTGCCTCACTCGATCCCTCCGTTCGCCGTTGCCGGTGCCCGGTGTGCGCATCGCCTGCGTCAGTACGGCTGTTCCCATCCTGCCTCGCCTCCCTCCCTGGTTGTACATCGGTCCCGTTCCTCCGTCTCTGGGGTCCCGGCCCCATGCCGGTCCCGTCGACCGCGTCCCTAGCGGTCGGCCGGCTCCCCGTCGGCCTGCCCGTCGAGCGCCAGTGCCCCCTCGCAGGTGCGGACCAGAACGGCGGCCGCCGCCGCCACCTCGGGTGAGGCAAGCGGGTGCTCGCCCCGCCGCCGCCACCGGTCGATCGTCTCGAGCAGCCCGGCCCGCACGTCGTCCGGTCCGGCGTCGCCCGGCAGGCCGAGGCGAGCGGTCGGACTCGTGCCGTCGGCCCCGAGCAGCCGCTCGATCTCCGCCCCGACCTCGTCGCCGTTCGGTCCGGGGAACGCCACCGCCCCCCGGCGGTGGTCGTTGAGCAGCCGGATCTCGGCGAACGCGTGGGCACCGGACCGGATCCGCTCGATCTCGGGCGCCAGCTCGGCCCGCAGCGCAGGCGATGCGGCCGAGATCAGGCGGCTCATGGCCAGCAGGGCCGAGCGGGATCGCAGCACGTCGCTTCGGTGGGCGAACCGGTCGAGCAACTCCCGCCTGAGGTCGACGATCCCGCTGCGCCCCTCCAGTGCGCCGGCCAGCTCCAGTGCCGATGTGGCCCGACCCTGGCGGATCAGCGGCAGCGCCACCCGGATCCCGAACAGCCCGAGCCGGTCGAGCAGGTGGGTGCGGACCAGGGCCGGCACCGGGCAGGCCCGGTCGCCGATCGTGGCCTCCTCGGCCCGGAACCGGTCGGCCGACAGCATCAGGTCCTCGATCGCCGAGCGGTCGAGCTCCGACAGCTGGCGAAGCGACTCGAACTCCTCCTGGGTCAGCGTCGCTGCGGTCTCGGCCGCCAGGCCGTTGATCGGCAGCACGGTCTGGCACAGCCGGCGAAGCCTCGGATCGTTGCGGTACCGGCCGGCGATCCGTTCGGCCACCCGCATGGCGTTCGGGCGGCCGACGCCGATCTCGTCGGCCCTCGACAGCAGGCCGAGGGCGTTGATCGGGCTGGCGTTGGTCAGCTCGTCGTCGTGGAAGCTCTCGAGGAACGACAGGTCGTCGGCGTGCATGTGCCGCATGAGGTAGAGCACGGCGTCGGCCTCGACCGGGCGGTCGTCGTCGGGGGTGAGGAAGGCCCGGGCCCTGGCCGACACGGCGGCGTCGAGCGAGGCAATCCCCGGGGTGTCGATCAGTGTGAGGTCGGCGAGCCGCTTCGACGGCCACTCGACCACGATCCGGTCGATCGACTCGGCGGCCAGACCGTCGAGGTCGATGTCGAGCGCACCGGACTGTCGGGTGAACCGAGCCGGGCGACGGGTGCCGTCGGCCAGGTCGAGCGTGACCCGGTAGGTCGGCCCGTGCCGGTACCAGGTGACGATCCTGGTGCACTCGCCGGCGTCGGTCGGGGCCAGCTGCTCGCCGACGAGGGCGTTGAGCAGGGTCGACTTCCCGGCCTTGACCCGTCCGGCGATGGCCACCCGGAGCGGCTCCCGAAGCCGGCGCTGCACCCGCCCGAGCCCCTCGGCCAGCGGCCCGTCCGGGCTGCGGGCGATCGCGTCGCCGACAAGCTGGTCGACCTGACCGACGAGGGTGTCGGCGCCAACCGTCGCGGTCGGGTCAGCCATCACTCGCTCCCACCAACTGGTCGATCCGGCCCGAGAGCTGGTCGAGGCGACCGAGCTCGGCCTTCACGTCACGGAGCCGGGTCTCGCGTTCCCGCTGGTCCCGGTTCCTGGCCTCGGTGGCCGAGGCCAGTGCGGTGTTGATCGAGCGCTGCATCTCGTCGGCCCGGTCCTGGTAGTGGTCCCGCAGCCGGCGGTGGAGGGCCCGCAACGAGTCCTTCATCTCCTTGCCGACCTCGAAGCCGGTGTCGTCGACGAACTGCCTGGCGGTGACCTTGGCCTGCTGGCGTTGCACGGTGAGCTGGCGCTCCCGGTCGTCCTTGACCGCCCGCCGACCCATCAGCAGACCGACGGCCGCCGTGGCCGGGTTGAGCATGGCCAGCCCGGCCAGCTGGGCCATCATGCCGAACATCAGCAGGCCGCCGTACGAGCCCCGCATGGCGGTCATCGCCTTGGTCCCGGCCTTGGTCTCCAGCTTCTCGATCTCGGTCCTCGGGTCGATGGCCGAGGCGGAGGTCAGGGCCCGACCGGCGTCGAGGTCGATCCCGAGGGCGACCTGCCCGTCGTCGAAGTGCTCGGCCACCCGCTGCGACAGGTCCTGGGCCCGCTTGGTCAGCTCGAGGTAGGTCTGGGCCAGGTCGTAGCTGACCCGGCGACGCAGCCAGTTGGCGAACTCGTCCCAGATCTCGCCCGGCTCCTGGTCGTCGAGCGCCTGATCGGCCTCGGCGCTGGTGGTCCGCAGTCGGGCCCGGAGCTGGTGGTCGAAGTCGGCCGAGAGGTCGGCCACCCCGTCGTTGAGGGTCACCTGCCAGCGGGCGGCCTGGTCGCGGAGGGCGCTGGTCCGCTCCTTGGCCCGGTTGAACTCCGCCATCACCGCCTCCATCCGACTCGGGTCCTCCAGTACCTGTCGCTCGCTCTCGAACGAGCTGCGCAACTGGGTGACCACCGACCGCAGGTCGTCGACGACCGCTGCGTTGGCCCCCTCGGCCGCAGCCTCGGTACTGGTTCTGACGAAGTTGAGCAGCGACGGATACCCCGACTCGGCGTTGAGTGCCTTGTCGTCCGATTCGATGGCTTTGGTCCGCAGCAGGGCCGAGGTGGCGAGGATGGGGACGGCCACCCCGAGGCGGTCGAGGTGGTCCCGGTTGAGCTCCTCGATCCGTTGCCAGTCGGGGTAGAAGTCGGTCTTGGTCAGCACGAAGGCGCAGGCCGGTCCCGCCGTCGTGGTCGAGCCGCTGCGGGTGACCGCACGGAGGAAGTCGTACTCCGGTCGGGTCAGCTCCTGGGAGGCGTCGGACACGAACAGCACCACGTCGGCGGTCGGCAGCGCCGCCACCGTGGCCGCCGTGTGGGCGGAACCGAGCCCGCCGACGCCCGGGGTGTCGACGAAGGTGATGCCGCCGGCGAGGAGGCTCCGGGGCAGGCCGACCTCGACCGCTCTCAGGCCGAGCTCGTTGCCCGGGTTGCCGAGCTCGGAGGCGTAGACGGGGAGTGCGTCGACCTCGATCGCCTCCCGCTCGTCGTCGCCCCGGATCAGGCTGGCCGTCGGTTCATCGGCGTGGCGGACGACGGTGGGGACCGAGGTGGCCACGTCGTCGTCGACCGGGCACACCGGGGCGTTGAGCAGGGCGTTGACCAGCGAGCTCTTGCCCTGCTTGAACTCGCCGACGACCATCACCCGGATCGCGCCGTCGTCGAGCGTTCGTCCGGTCGCCTCCAGCCGGTTGGCCAGATCGTCGCGGCCGTAGGCGATGGCCGCCTTGATGGCGGTGCCGACCACCGCCCGTGCCTTGTCTCGCATGGTCCTTCCTCGATGTCCTCGTCGTCGTCGGGTCCCGGTGGCCCGGGCGACGCAGTCGTCCTCGGGGGACGCCGGCGGGGGGAGCGGCGTCGGTGCCGCTCCCCCCGGTCGTCCGGCGTCCGGAACACTCAGGTCTCGAGCAGGGCGTCGCTGCCGTCGTCCGCCCCGTCGTCGACGAGACCGCTGTCGTTGTCGATGCCGACGTCACCGGTGATGTCGGCCTGGGTGGCGTCGATCGTGTTGTTCTCGACGATGTCGATGTCCTCGGTCGTCGTGGTCGTCGTCGTGGTGGTGTCGTTGTCCTCGTTGACGTTGGTGGTGTTCGTCGTCGTCGTGGTCGTCGTGGTGTTGGTGGTGGTCGAGGCGTCGAAGTTGCCGCTGGCCCCACCTCCGTCACCCGTCTGGATGGCCGAGCCCTGGACGGTGCCCGAGACGTCGACGCTGGTGGCGTCGCCGTCGCCGAAGGCGACCCCGTCGGCGTCGGAGTCGCTGATGCCGATGGTGTCGCCGGCCCCGTCGCCGAAGTTGGTGCCGGTGGTCTCCGAACCGACGATCGCCTCGACGTCGCCGTCGCCGGCCCCGATCACGCCGTTGTTGGCGTCGACGTTGACGGCGGTGGCGCCGGCCCCGACTGCGTTGCCGTCACCGTCGACGTCGTTGGCGGTGGCATTGTCGCCGACGGCGTTGTTGTTGCCGTCGATCGAGAGCGCACCGTCGCCGACGGCGTTGTTGTCGGAGTCGATGAGCGAGGTGGTCTCGTTGTCGTCGCCGACGACGGCCGAGCCCTCGGTGTCGCCGACGATGCCGGCGTTGTCGCCGCCGACCACCTCGGAGTCAGTGATGTCGCCGGTCACGCTGCCCCCGACGTCGCCGGTGTTGACCGTGCTGTCGGAGATGTCGTCGGCCAGCACGCCGTCGACGTCGCCGCCGACCACGTTCGAGTCGATGATCTCACCGGTGTTGGCCACGCTGTTGTCGCCGGTCTGGCTGATCGTGTCCTGGTCGAAGGTCTGGGTGACGTCGCCGTCGGCCAGGATCGTCTGGTTGACCGAGTTGTCGACGATGGTGTCGTTGTCCTCAAATACGTCGTTGTCGTTGATCGTCGTGGTGTTGTTCGTGGTGTTGTTGGTGATGTTGGTGACGTAGACGATCTGCTCGACGGCGGCGTCGAGGTCGCTGTAGCCGTCCTTCGGGTCCATGGGCGGGGGCGGGGGCGCGGTGGAGGCCGGGGCGGCGGTCGTCGTCGGGGCCACCGTCGCCGTCCCGGCGCCGGTCGAGCTGGAGGCCGCACCGGTCGTGGTGGCCGAGGCCCCGGTGCCGCCGGTCGACACGTTGCCGAAGTTGGAGGCGTTGAAGCTCTGGTCGACGGTGTTGCCACCCGAGTAGGCCTCGAGGACCGACGACTGCTCGTTGGTGAACACGTCGCCCTCGTCGTACATGAGGGTCACCGCCTCGCGGACGTCGTAGGCGGTCACCTCCTCGAAGCCCTCCTCGACCATCCGGTCCTTGAGCGCCTGGGCGTCGGCGGGCTGACCCTCCTGGAAGTACTCGCTGAGAAAGTTGTAGAAGTCTTGCAGCATGGACACGGGGATCTCCTTTCTCGAGGCGATCGGGCTCTCCGACCGGTTCCCACCGTCGAGCGACGGCTCCATGCCGACAGACACTGATCGCTCGGCCAGGAGCCGGCATGAGTACCCCCTACCCAAATCGGGAATGGGTATGCCCAACTCCGACGAACTCGTCTAGATCACGTATCAGTGGCCGAGCGCGGCCAGTCGTGAGATGGCCGGGGTGCATCGTCATCCCGTTCGAGAAGGGAGTCGGCCGTGTCGAGCACAGGAGCGAACCAGGGGTCGAGCGGTGCCATCACCGGTGGCGCCGGCCGCGGGTCGGCGGCCTACCACCTCGGCATCGATCTCGGGACCACCTACGTGGCCGCCGGCATCCTGCGTCACGGCCGGCCCGAGATCGTGACCCTGGGCGACCGGGCCCCGGTCGTCCCGTCGGTCCTGTTCTTCAAGGACGACGGCGAGGTGCTGCACGGCGAGTCGGCCACCCGTCGTGGCCTCAGCGACCCGACCAGGGTGGTGCGCGAGTTCAAGCGCCGGGTCGGCGACTCGACGCCGATGGTGGTCGGCCAGACCCCGTACTCGGCCGATGTGTTGCTGGCCAAGCTGCTGCGCTTCGCCACCGGCGCCGTCGTCGAGCGCCAGGGCGGGCCGCCGACCTCGATCGCCGTCACCCACCCCGCCAACTGGGGCGACTACAAGATCGACGTGTTGCAGCAGGCGGTGCGGATGGCCGAGGTCGGCCCCGTCACCACGCTGACCGAGCCGGTGGCCGCCGCCATCCACTACGCCGCCACCGAACGACTCGATCCGGGCCAGACCGTCGCCGTCTACGACCTCGGCGGCGGCACGTTCGATGCCGCCGTCCTGCGCCGAACCGGGACGGCCGGCGCCGGGGCCGGGCCCGGCTTCGAGGTGCTCGGCGACGTCGAGGGGATCGAGCGACTTGGCGGCATCGACTTCGACGAGGCGGTCTTCCACCACGCCATCCGGTGGTGTGAGAGCGCGGTGAGCGAGCTGGATCCCGAGGACGGCGTTGTCGTCCAGGCCCTCGCCCGGCTGCGTCAGGAATGCGTCGAGGCGAAGGAGGCGCTGTCGACCGACACCGACGTGTCGATCCCGGTGGTGCTGCCGAACCTGCAGACCGAGGTCCGGCTCACCCGGTCCGAGTTCGAGGCGATGATCCGACCGCTGCTCCAGCAGACGGTCGATGCCCTGCGCCGGGCGATCCGCAGCTCCGGGGTCGCGGTCGATGAGCTGGCGGCGATCCTGCTGGTCGGTGGGTCGTCGCGGGTGCCGCTGATCGCGGAGATGGTGGGGGCCGACCTCGGCCGACCGATCGCCGTCGACCAGCATCCGAAGCACACCGTCGCCCTCGGCGCGGCGATCGCCGCCGGGCGGGCGGCCGGTGACGACGTACCGGTGGCGCCGGGGGCCTCGCCGTCGGCCTCCTCGGCGGCCGTTGCGAACACTGCTCCGAGCTCCACACCGGGTGCCGCCCCGACCCGGACGCCGACCTCGGGTGCCGACCCGGTCGCTTCGCCGCTCGCACCCGCCGCCGGCGCCGCCCCGGTCGCCGGCGCGGCCGCCCCGCCGGTGTCGGCGTCGCCTCGGACCGTCGCGCCGTCCCCCGGATCGGCCGACGCCGACGAGTCGCAGCTCGTCCCGGTGGCCAGCGGCGACGGCGACGGCCCGCAAGCCATCCTGACCAGGCGGCCGGCTCCCGCCCACGCCGAGGCCCCGGCGACACCGCCGACGGTGTCACCGGTGTCGACACCGCCGCCGGCGCCCCGGCCTGTCTCCGAGGGTGCGCCCGAGGCCGGCGGCGGGTTCGGTTCGGTGCCGTCGCCGTCGATGGCGCCAACGGAACGGGGACCCCAGGCCTTCGCCGCCCCGTCGTCGGCGCCGCGGTCGGCCGCCGGGACCGTCCCGGGCGGTCCGGCGAAGCCCTTCGACCACCGCCAGGTGGTCAACGGGGGCCCGCCACCCCAACGAGGGCGAGCGGCCTTGCTGGCCGTCGCCGCGATCATCACCCTGGCCCTCATCGCCGGCGGTGCGTGGGCCCTCACCCAGGGGTCCGACGGGGGCGGACAGGGGGTCGCCTCCGACGGTGGCGACGGTCAGGGCGACGACGAGTCCGATGCGACGGGATCGACCGTCGCCGACGACCCGAACGCCCCGGCCGCAACCGTTGCCGACGGCTCGGCTGCCGATGACTCGGTCGGGGCCGACGAGGCCGACGACGGACAGGCCGAGCAGACGACGTCGACGACCGCGGTCGAGGAGGAGACGACCACCTCGACAACGGCCGAGACCACCACGACCACGGCGGCCGCCGACGTCGGTCGATCGGCCACGATCACGGGGATCACGGTCGACGGCGGCCGGTACGCCGTCGCCTACACCACCACGTTCGCGCCGGTGATCTCCGGCGACCCGAGCACCCACCACCTGCACTTCTTCTTCGACACCGTCGGCGTGGCCAACGCCGGCCAGCCGGGGACGGGGCCGTGGATCCTCTACGACGGGCCGTCGCCGTTCACCGGCTACGGTCCCGGCGATCGGCCCTCCGGGGCGACCCAGCTCTGCGTGGTCGTGGCCACCCACGACCACGCCCTCGACGACGCCTCGGTCTTCGACTGCTTCGACCTGCCCGAGTAGTCGCCGATCGAGTGGCGCCAGCCTTCGGTGGCCGGTGGCGTCAGGCCAGCAGCGGTCGGGCGGTGTCCGCCCAGTCGCCCACCACCCGGTCCAGGTCGTCCATCTGCGATTCGAGCACGTACAGGCCCCGGCTGGGCACCGAGGCCCCGAGCTCGACCAGCAGCGGTCGCAGGTGGACCTCGGGGGCCAGGGCGTGCTGGGGGGCGGCGCCGACCATCACCGGCACCGCCAGGCAGCCGGCCAGGCCGTCGTTGCCGTAGGTGTCGAGGAACGCCTTCAGCAGGCCCGTGTAGGTGGCCTTGTAGGTCGGGCAGGCGGCGACGATGACGTCGGCTGCGCCGACCCTGGCGTTGACCGCGGCCACGTCGTCGTTGCCCCACTCGAAGAGGTGGGGGGCGATGGTGGCCAGCTCGACGGTCTCGACCGTGTCCGTGTCGTTCACCGCGATGGCACCGGCGACGGCCTCGGCCACCGTGGTGGTGCGTCCGCCCGGGTTGGGGTTGCCGACCAGGGCGATGATCGTCCGACCGGCGCTCATCGGCGGGACTCCATGAGCGGCATGACCCTCTCGCCGAACTCGGCGGTGGCCGTCGGGTAGTCGTCGAACACGCACATCACGCCCTTGACGCCCTCGATGGCGGCGACCTCGTCGAGCCGCTCGGCGATCGTGGCGTGGCTGCCGACGACGGGACCGATGTTGAGGTTGAAGGCGCCTTGCATCTCCGTGATCTTCTCGGCCGTCGCCCCCGAGGTGTCGAGGTCGGCCTGCCCGGTCATGAAGGCGATGGCGTCGAGGTCGGCACCGCTCCGGTAGCGCTCCCACGTGGCCTCGGCCTCGGCGTCGGTCTCGCCCATCGTGATCTGGAACAACACGTACACGCCGACATCGCGCCCGGACCGCTCGGCCGCCGCCATCAGCCGGCCGGCGTCTGTCCGGACGACGTCGAGGTCGGCGGTGCCGATGATGAACTGGAAGTCGCCGTACTCGGCGCAGAACTGCATGCCTCGATCCGACTGGCCGGCGCAGACCAGGGGCACGCCACCGTTCTTCGGCGGCGGCGACAGCCGGCAGTCGTCCATCTGGAAGTGCGCGCCCTTGAAGTCGCTGACGCCATCGGCCCACAGCTGCTTCATGATCGTCACGTACTCGGTGGCGTAGTCGTAGCGGCCCTCGTAGTACCAGTCGCCGGGCCACACGTTCATCTGGGCGTACTCCGACTGGTTCCAGCCCGACACGATGTTGATGCCGAAGCGACCGTCCGAGATGTCGTCGATCGTCGAGGCCATCCTGGCCACCATCGCCGGATGCAGGGTCGGCAGGGCGACCGAGGCGAACAGGTTGATGTCGTCGGTCACGGCGGCCAGGCCCGACATGAGCGTGAACGACTCGAGGTTGTGGTCCCAGAACTCGGTCTTGCCGCCGAAGCCGCGGAGCTTGACCATCGACAGCAGGAAGTCGTAGCCCGCGGCCTCCGCCCGCTCGGCGACGGTCTTGTTGAGCTCGAAGCTGGGCATGTACTGCGGCGCGTTCTCCGACATCATCCAGCCGTTGTTGCCGATCGGTATGAAGATCCCAAGGTCCATCCGGTGGTTCTAGCAGCCACCGTCGGCTGGTGCCGGGCCGGGGGTCGACTCAGGATGCGAGGTTGGCCAGCACGGTCTCGATCGGCTCGACGTCGGCGTACTTGGCGTCGAGGTCGAACAGGTTGGCCCGGTGCACGTCGGGATTGCGGTCGCCGCAGGCCTCCGCGACCACGATCGGCACGAAGCCGTGCTGGCACGCATCGAGGGCGGTTGCTCGCACGCAGCCGCTGGTGGACACGCCGCAGATGACGGTGGTGTCGACGCCGAGGCTGACCAGGCTGGAGGCCAGCGAGGTGGCGAAGAACGCCGAGGCGTACTGCTTGGTGACGACGACGTCGCCTGGCTCGGGGGCCAGGCCATCGAGCCAGTCACCGAGCGGTCCGCCACGATCGAAGACCGAGAGCGCCCTGACCTTGCGGTAGAAGACGCCGCCATCGGCCCCGCCTGGCTCGAACTCGACCCGGGTCCACAGCACCGGCACCCCGGCGGACCTGGCGGCGGTCACCAGGTCCCGGCAGCGGTCGGCCACGTCGGGCACGCCGGCGAACAGCGGCGAGTCCGGCTCGAAGTAGGCCCGGCACATGTCGACGACGACCACGGCCGGCCGCTCACCGAACCCGAGCCGGCGGTTGAACCCAGCCCCCCGGTAGTCTTCCGCCAGCTCGCTGTCGGTCTCACCGTCCATGGCCGAAGACCGTAGTGGGTTGCGCTCGATCGAGGCCCGGCCGGTCTCCCGGGCGGCCAGACGACACGGAGACGGTTTCCGGGCCGTCGCCCCGGCCAACCTACGCTTGGGCCATGGCCGACCTGCTCCGCACCCGCCCCGATGGACCCGCCGCCCTCCGCCGCCAGCTCGCCGGCCCCGACCCGGTCCTCCTCCCCGGTTGCTACGACGCCCTCGGGGCCCGCCTCGTCGAGCAGGCCGGCTTCGATGCGGTCTACATGACGGGCTTCGGTACCGCGGCCTCCCTCCTCGGCCGGCCCGACGTCGGTCTGCTCGGCCTCGGCGAGATGGTCGACAACGCCCGCCGCATCGTGGCCGCCACCGACCTCCCCGTGCTGGCCGACGCCGACACCGGCTACGGCAACCCGATCAACGTCGTCCGCACCGTCCAGGAGTACGAGCGGTCCGGCGTCGCCGGCCTCCACCTGGAGGACCAGGTGCTGCCGAAGAAGTGCGGACACATGGACGGCAAGGCCGTCGTCGCGACCGAGGAGATGGAGGCCAAGATCCGGGCCGCGGTCGACGCCAGGACCAACCCCGACCTCGTCCTCGTGGCCCGCACCGACGCCCGGGCCCCGAACGGGCTCGACGACGCCCTCGACCGGGCCAACCGCTTCGCCGCCGCCGGGGCCGACGCCCTCTTCGTCGAGGCCCTGACCGGCGTCGACGAGATCGAGCTGGTGGCCAAGGAGCTGGCCGGGATCCCGCTGGTGTTCAATTGGGTCGAGGGGGGCAAGACGCCGCCGCTGCCCCACGAGCGCCTGGCCGAGCTCGGCTACAGGCTGATCATCATGCCGATCGGGACGCTGCTGGCCGCAACCCAGGCGATGCAGCACGTGCTGGCCAGCATCCGGGAGCACGGAACCCCGATGGTGGCTCAGGACTCGCTCCCGGCGTTCGCCGACTTCACCGAGCTGATCGGCGTCGGCGAGATCCAGTCGCTCGAGGCCGACTACTCGGGGTGACGCCGGTCGGTCGCCAGCCGCCCCGACGGCGCCGCCGACGATCAGGTCACCGTCGCCGTCGTCGGGTAGATCCAGCGGGCCAGCCGGCGAGTCGACCACGGCAGGATGACGTAGGTCATCAGCGTGATCTCGACGGCGATGACCAGGGCCAGCCGGAGGGCGAACGGCAACCCACCGATCGTGGCCGAGGCCACCGCCCCGAACACCAGCACCAGCACGTACACCACCAGACCGAGGAGCAGCGCCATCCGCCACCGAACCGGCTGGGCCACCACCGTGCCCGGCGGTGGGTCGAACCACAGCTCGAGGCCGGTGTGGGTCCGCCAGACGGCGTCGGTCTCGACGAGGTCCGACACCTCGTCCATCGCCCGTCGCCGCAGCTCGCTCGCCTCGAACGCCCGGAGCTGGGCCAGGGTGTCGAAGCGGAACACGCTGGTGTACACCGCCGGGTCCGCATCGGGGGCCGGCGGGTGGACCTCGGCCCCGGCGTAGCCGTCGACCCGCTCGGCCTCGGCCAGCAGGCGATGGAGCCAGGCCTCGTAGTCGCCCCGCCGATCTCGCTTCACCGTGCGGGTCACGACGGTGGTGACCGTTCGGTCCGGCCGGTGGACCGGGTCGCCACCCTCGGAGCCGGTCGGCACCTCGCGGTCAGACACCGAGGGCCTCGATGATCAGGCGGGCCGCCGCCGCGCCCGAGTACTGCTGCTGCCCGGTGATCAGGTTCCCGTCGCGAACCGCGAACGAGCGGAACGGCGAGTTGACGATGAAGTTGGTGCCCTCCAGCTTCCGGGCCTCCTCTTCGATCCAGAAGGGCTGGATCCGCTGGCCGACGGCCTCGTCGGCGACGGCCTCCTCGGCGTCGGCGAAGCCGGTCCAGGTCTTGCCGCCGACGAGCAGCGCTCCCTCGCTGGTCGTCGCCGTCAACAGGACGGCGGTGGCGTGGCAGACCACGGCGGTCGGCTTGCCGGCCTCGAGGCTGTCCCGGACCAGACGGTGGACCCGCTCGTCGCCGACGAAGGTGTACATCGGGGCCTGACCGCCGGCGAGGAAGACGGCGTCGAACCCGTCGAGGTCGACGTCGGCCAGTGGCACCGTCTGCTCGATGAGGGCCGCGGTGGACGGGTTGTGCGTGAAGCCGAGGCTGATGAGGTCGTCGGCCGAGTAGCCCGAGTCGTCCTCCGGGTCGCTGTAGGCGTCCGGCACGATGGCGCCGCCGTCGGGGCTGGCGATCGTGACCTCGTAGCCGTGCTCGGTGAGCTCCCAGTACGGATGGGTGAGCTCGGCCAACCAGAACCCGATTGGCCAACCGGTCTGCTCCGAGACCGACGGGTTGGACGCCAGGAGCAGGACCCTCTTCGGCCGTTGCGGGTTGGCGATGCTGATCGATGCGGTCATCTCGAATCCTCCGAGTGCAAGTTAAGTAACAGTACAGTTGTGTATTGAAACGGCGGAGCCGACTCGGGCATTCCCGAGGCCCGAGGATTCGGTCGGCGTGGCTAGGGCGTGGCTCCGTTGGCCTCGTAGGGGACGCCGAGCTCCTCGGCCCGCTTCGACGCCGAGGCGAACTGGAACTCGCTGATCCCGCCTGGCGACCACGGCCCGACCGACCCGGCGGCCTCCGCCCCCTCGCTCTTCGGGACCACGTTGAGCTGCCGCCGTAGCTCGTCGACCGGTCGGTCGGCCACCGCGAACCAGTCGAGCCCCATGAAATCGATGTCGGGCTCACCGTCGAACCCATGGGTCAGGGCCCCCCGGCGAAGGGCGTCGGCGACGCGGACCGCCATGCCGTCACGGGACAACTGTCCGGGGAAGGCCTCGAACAGGCCCGCCCCCGTCTCCAGGTACCCGGTCTCGAACAGGCTCACCACCATGGCCAGCAACGAGAAGCCCCGGGGGTCGTCGTTCGCCCTGGCGATGAAGGCGAACACCTCGAGCTCCGACTCGACCTTGGTGCCGTAGTCGGCCAGCACGTGCACCCAGTCGTGCTGGGCCAGCAGCGGTGGGGCCGAGCCGGGCTCGCCCGGGAACGAGAACCCCCGAGCCTGGTAGAACTCCCAGATCCTGCGGCCGACCGTGTCGCCCGGCAGGTCGGCCAGCGCGTGCCAGCGGGCGGCCAGCTCGGCGTCGTCGACCGACTGCTGCCAGGCGTCGGTCAGCTCGGCGCTGGCGTGCAGCGCCCCCGAGCGCTCGGCGCTCCAGTCGGACGTGTAGCCGTTGCGGTCGAAGTCGACGGCGGCGAGACCGAGGTCGCCCTCGGCGAAGCGCCTGGCCACGGCCAGCATCCCGTCGCCGACCGACAGCTCGCGGCTGAACGCCTCGATGCGATCGGCCACCTCGGTCGGGAGCGGCCGCAGCACGAGGGCGCCGAGGATCATGGTCTGGAGGATCCGGTTGCGGAAGGCCTCGTTGCGGTTGGCCATCCCGACCGCGAAGTCGACCGCAGACACGACGGGCCGGTCCTCGGTGCTCGGTGCGTGCCCGGTCAGCGACTCGAAGGCGGCGCCGATGAGCAGCGCCTGGAACTCGGTCGGGCCGCCATCCGGCTGGATGGCCGACAGGACGCCGTCGGTGGTGGCCTGGACCTCGACGGCGTCCGGCGGCGTGAGCAGCGTCTTCTCGGGAGTGGGGAGCGGGGTCGGCACGAAGGTTCCTCGTCGGTGCGGTCGGCGCCGCCACCGACGTCGTGCCGGTGGGGCCATAACGAAACGTAGCTGTAGTGTATTTGCCCGCCCGGCCGCCGCCACTACGCTCTCAGCCGTGAGCCCCGCCAACCCGAGCCCGGGTCGCCCCCGGGACGCCGGCATCGACGACGCCATCCTCGCCGCGGCCCGAGAGCAGCTGGCGGCGGTCGGCTACGAGGCGATGTCGCTGGTGTCGGTGGCCGAGCAGGCCGGCACCACTCGCCAGGCGCTCTACCGGCGGTGGACCGGCAAGGCCGACCTGGCCACGGCCGCCATCGCCAGCATGTCCCAGATCGAGGAGCGACCGGACACCGACGACCCGTTCGCCGACCTGGTGGCGGAGCTGCTGGCGTTCAGGCAGGGGGTCGGCCGCCGCAACGGGATCAGCCTGATCGGCACGATGCTGCAGGACTCGGTCGACCCCGACCTGGTCCGGCTGTTCCGCAAGCGCCTGGTGGCGCCACGCCGGCGTCGGCTTCGTCACATCCTCGACCGGGCCCGCCAGCGAGGGCTCATCGCCGATCGCGCCGACCTCGACCACGCCGTCGCCGCCGCCACCGGAGTGCTCTACGCCCAGGCGTTGTCGGGAACGGCCATCCGGGCCGACTGGCCGACCCGCACCGCCGCCCTCGTCTGGCGGGCGTGCGGCGGCGAACCGCCTGCGATCACGGGGTGAGCAGCCGAAACGCGTGACCCCGCTCGCCGCTGCGGATGGCGTGCTCGATCCAGATCATGGCCAGCGGCTCGGTGAGCCGGGCCCCTCGCAGGTCGCCGCAGTCGTGGGTCGACCAACCGAGATCGCCGGCCAGCCCGGCGACGACGGCCTTGGCCCCCTCGTCGTCGCCGGCGATGAACATCGTGGCGGGACCATCGGGCAGGTCCGGCCGGATCATCAGCTCGAAGCCGACCGTGTTGAACGCCTTGACCACCCTGGCCGTCGGCGCCCATCGCTGCACCTGCTCACCCCCGGAATCGTCGTGGCCGACCACCAGCTGCAGGCGGTCGGTGAAGCCGAGCGGGTTGGTCACGTCGATCACCACCATCCCGTCGAGGGCCGAGCCGTCCGGCCCGGCGGCGGCGGCCAGCGCCTCCTCGGTGCCGTCCCAGGCGGTGGCCAACACCACGGCGTCGCTCCCGGCGACCACGTCGCCGAGCGGGATCACCTCGATGCCGGTCTCCGCCGACCACGAGACCAGCTCCGGGCGGTCGGGCTCCCGGCCGCCGACCCGGACATCGTGTCCGGCCTCGTCGAAGCCCCGGGCCAGGGTTCGACCGACGTTTCCGGTACCGATCACACCGAGCGTAATAGCATCCACACCTGTACTGTATTTGTGATAGCCGGGGGAGGCAACGAGCGTCAGCCGAACGGGCGGTGCGGCCGCTCGAGCCAGTGACCGTCGACGTTGACGAGCATCCCCTCGGTCACGAACGTCGGGCTCCGCTCGAAGTCGGCCGGCAGGATCAGGTCGGCCAGGTCGACGGCCCGCCCCCTCGTCTCGTCTGCCGCCGCAGCACCGACCGCCCGACCGGTCGGCGCCAGCCGCCAGCGCATCGGCGTCCGGCCGTCCGCCGCCCGGCGACCGGCCTGGGTCGCCGAGGCGATGAGCACCGACCCGGTCCGCTGCCAGTTGGCCCGGGTGATCTCCTTTGAGCCGGCGTTCTTGTCGACCACGACCGCCTCGCTCGGTATCGCCCGACGGGGCCGCCGATGCAGGATCGACACCGCCGGCCGTTCGTCCATGCGGACCTTCAGCAGCCCGTCCTCGGTCTCCTTGCCGCCGAGCACCCGGAACAGGAGGGGCCCAAGGGTCGGGTCGACGAAGCGGAGCTCGAGGCCGACGTGGGTGTAGAGCCGGGTGGCGATCTCCGAGCAGTGGACCGTGTCGGGACCGTCGCCGACGGTCTCGGCCAACCAGTCGAGCACCCCGTCGAGCGGTCGGGTCAGGACGGGCCCGAGCCGGCCGGTGACCCGTCTCGTCCTCGGGTGGGTGAGGGCGACGAGCATGCACGTCAGCCCGGCGCCGACGGTGGGGAACGGTGGCGAGTGCTCGATGGCGAAGTCGAGCGACTTGTCGAGCCTGGCCTGGGCGCCATCCGGCCACTCCCGTGGTCGGCGCACGATCAGCCGCTCCAGGTCGGGTCTGGCTGCGACCTCGGCCTTCGTCCGCTCGAACACGCCGTCGTCACCCTCGTCCGGGGTGAAGGCGTGATCCCAGGCCTCGATCACCATGCCGTCGCCCCGCACGATGGCGGTGTGGCTGACGCCGCTCCTGGTGCCCCACTGCACCGCCCGGGAGAGTCGCCCGGTCGAGCCCGTCAGCACCAGGTCGCCCGGCTCGGCCTTCCCCTCCAACCACGCAACCGGATCGACGGCGGCCGTCGTCGGACCCTCCGCCCCCATGTTCGTCTCCCTCGTTCAGCCACCGTCGGTCACCTCGACCGAGGCTCAACCCAATTCGGCCTCCATCGATGCCGGTCGCAGCCGGCGGATGAGCGCCTCCTGTGTCATAGACGCCACCAGCGTGCCGTTTCGATCGTGGATCGTGCCACGGACAAGGCCGCGGGAGTTCTGGTTGGAGACCGCGTGCAGGTCGTAGTAGTGCCAGTGGTCGACCCGGACCGGTCGGTGGAACCAGACGGCGTGATCGAGGCTCGCCGACATCATCTTGCCGAAGGCGTTCGACCAGTCGTCGCCGAACACCGGCACGACGGCGGCGGTGACCGCACCCATGTCGGTGGCGTAGGCCAGTGCGCAGGCCTGCAGCAGCGGGTCGTCGGGCAGGGCCGACTTGGCCCGGAACCAGACCCGCCTGGTCGACGTGTAGACGCCGCGCTCGTCGACCTTGCCCGGCCCGACCTCCTTGGTCTGGAACGGCGATCGCTTCATCCACTCGGCGTGCTGGGCGTTGCGGGCCTGGCGGTCGGCCACCTCCTGCGGCGGCGGGAGGTCGGCGGGCAGCCCGACCTGGTAGTCCGTCTCGTCCTCCTCGGGTTTCTGGAAGCTGGCCGTCATGTTGAAGATGGCCTCGCCGTACTGGACCGCGACCACCCGCCTGGTGGTGAACGAGCGACCGTCCCGGATCCGGTCGACGTGGAACACGATCGGTCGCCCCGGCTCGCCGCCGCGGAGGAAGTAGCCGTGCAGGGAGTGGGGACGGTGGTCGGTCTCGACGGTCAGCGTGGCCGCCCGCAGGGCCTGGGCCGCCACCAGCCCGCCGAACACCCGCTGGTTGTGGCGCTCGGAGGGGTTGTCGCCCCGGTAGAGGTTGACGTCGAGCTCCTCGAGGTCGAGCTGGGCCAACAGGTCGTCGACCGGCCGCCGCTGGTCGTCGGGTTGCTCGTCGGCCGGCATGGTCAGCCCTCCTCGACATCGATTCGTCGGTCGGAGGATACTCGTGCTGCAATCGCCCCGAACCGGGACCCGACCAGGGCCCGCAACCGGAGCAGACGACGAGGAGTCATCCATGCGACTTGGCCTGTCCGCCGACGAGGTCCTGACCACCACCCGATCGGTCCGCAAGCGGCTCGACTTCGACCGGCCGGTCGAACGGTCGGAGGTGCTTGAGTGCATCGACATCGCCCTCCAGGCCCCGACCGGCTCGAACTCGCAGGGGTGGCAGTGGATGGTCGTCGAGGATGCCGACAAGAAGCAGGCCATCGCCGATGCCTATGCCAAGAACTTCGACTGGTATGCGGCCCAGCCCGGCCGCAGCTACGACGACGGCGACACCAGGGCCGAGCGCATGGACCTGGTGCGGGACTCCGCCACCTACCTCTCGGAGAACTTCCATCGGGCCCCGTACCTCGTCATCCCGCTGATCGAGGGCCGGCTCGGCGAGGGCCTGCCGACGTTCGCCCAGGCCAGCCAGTGGGGCTCGATCCTGCCGGCGGTCTGGAGCTTCATGCTGGCGCTGCGGGAGCGCGGGCTCGGCTCGGCCTGGACCACCCTCCACCTGCCCGACGAGGAGGCCGTGGCCGAGCTGCTCGGCATCCCGTTCGACCGCTACACCCAGGCCGGTCTGTTCCCGGTGGCCTACACGAAGGGCACCGACTTCAAGCTGGCCAAGCGGATACCGGCGGCCGAGCTGACCCACTGGGACACGTTCGGCCAGCACTGACCGCGACGGTCGCCGGCCGCGGCCGACCGGCCCTCAGTCGACGGCGCGCTCCAGCGAGGCACCGTCGGCGTCGGCGTCGGTCGGGGCCGGACCGGTCGCGGCGTCGAGGCGGTCGAGGTCGACGACCAGCGGCCAGGTGATGACGAAGGCCGCACCCCGCCCCGGCTCGGACTCGACGTCGATCGAGCCGCCCCGGCGGTCGAGGATGCGGCGGATGGTCACCAGGCCGAGCCCGGACGGGACCGACCGCACGGTCGGCCGCTCGGCCGACAGGCGGTCTCGGGTCGTCTCGTCGACGCCGTCGCCGTCGTCGGCGACCGTCACCTGCAGCGTCGAGGTGCCGACCAGCCGGGCCCCGACGGTGACCGTGCCCGGCGGACCCGGGTGGTGCTTGAGAGCGTTGTCGACCAGGTTGCGGATGCAGGTGGCCAGCGGGACCCGCTGGGTCACGATCGAGCCGACGTCACATCGGACGTCGATCGTCATGCCCTCCCGACCGTCCACCAGGTCGACGATGTCGGTCACCATCGTCTGCAGCTCGAACGACTGGGACTCGACCGACGGGGTGCCCGAACGGGCGTAGTCGAGGAGGTCGGCGACCAGGTCGATCGCATCGTCGGCTCGGCGCTCGATCACCGCGAGGTTGGCGGCCGCCGACTCGGGCAGCTCGATGCCGGCCTGCACGATGTCGTCGCGCAGCTGCGCTGCGAACGACCGGATGTGGCGCAGTGGCGAGCGGAGGTCGTGGCTGACGATCCCGGTGAAGTCGTTGAGGTTCTCGTTGAGCCTGAACAGCTCCCGGTTGACCTCGGCCAGCTCGGTCTCCCGCTCCCGCTCCCGGGTGGCGCCCGGTCGACCACCACCGGCGCCGGGGGCCGACGGCGACCGGCCGTAGACGATCGTGAGGGCTCTCGGCTCGTCGCCGAGCCGGATGGCCCGGATCTCGATCAGCTCGTCGCCCGGATCGCCGTCGACCGAGACGAGCTCCCGGGGCTGGTCGACGTCGGCGTCGAGCTGGCCCATCACCGAGACGACCGCCGCTCGGATGGCCCGGTCGTGGATCAGGCGGGTGGCGTCGGTCGGCGCCGGGCCGGCGGGGGCGCCGAGCCAGTCGCCGGCTCCGCCCACCACGCCGACCAGCCTCACCGCCTCGTCGAGCACGAGGGCCCCGATCCGCTCGGCCAGACAGATCGCCTCGGTGACCTGGCCGACCAGGTGCCGACCCTTCGTGACCTGGCGGGTGGGGTGCTCGGTCGGGCCGGTCGGGTCGCCCATGCGGTCGACGGCGCCGGACCGGCCGGCCGATGTCGGCCCGTCGGCGTCCTGGTCGGTCGAAGACATGACGAATTCCCTCGCTCTCGATGGACGTGAATTCGGAGCATCGCCGGAAGTCCATCTGCAGTAGTAGCACACCCCAGAGACGACCTCTTGGAGGAGTTTCATCGACAAGGAGCGACAGCATTCGTGCTTGAAAGTCGAACGCTCGGCGGCCAGGATCGGGGTCGATGTCGTCGAGGGGTGAGCAGGCCGGTGGCGAGAGGGCGACGCCGCACCGCGCGCCCGCCGCCGGAGGGCCCCGGATCCAGCCGGGGCGCCAGGACCGCCGACGCCGGCCACCGTCACCCCTGGCGGTGACGGCGGCCCAGCCGGCGGTCGTCACCGGTGAGCTGGCGGTCAACGTTGAGCGCCAGGCGGCGATGGTCGACCGGTCGGCGGGGCGGGTGGTCGTCTTCCCCGAGCTGTCGCTCACCGGCTACGACCTCGGAGCGCCGGTGGTCGACGTGGCGGATCGCCGACTCGGACCGCTCGTCGAGGCCTGCGCCGGGCGGGGGGCGGTGGCGCTGGTCGGGGCGCCGACGGTCGGGTCGGACGGCGACCACCTGTCGATGCTCGCCGTCGACGGGGCCGGCGCCCGGGTCGTCTACCGGAAGGTGTATCTCGGAGGTGACGAGGGGCGGCGCTTCGCCCCCGGCGTCGGTCCCGAGGTGATCGAGGTCGACGGTTGGCGGCTCGGCCTCGCCATCTGCCGGGACACCGGGATTCCGGCCCATGCCGAGCGGACGGTGGCCCTCGGTGTCGACGCCTACGTCGCCGGGGTCTGCGAGCACGCCAGCGATCGGGAGGTGGTGGCCGAGCGGGCCGTTCGCATCGCCACCGGCCATCACCTCCCGGTGGTCGTGGCCAGCTTCGCCGGCTCGACGGGGGAGGGCTACGACCCGGCCGCCGGCGGCTCCGGGATCTGGGACTCGGCGGGCGTCGAGCTGGTCCGGGCGGGGCCGGAGGCGGATCGGTTGGTCGAGACCGCGCTCACCCGCTGACCGTCGGCCGATCGCTCAGGCCGCGGGAATCTCCACCAGCTCGACGATCGTGCCGTCCGGGTCGGGGAGGCAGGCGATGCGGGACGTCGGCTGCCCCGCCCACTCGACGTCGGCCGGGGGTCCGATCGGCTCGACGCCGGCCGCTGCCAGCTCGGCCAGATCGGCCTCGAGGTCGCTCGTTCGCAGCGCGATCCGGGCCAGGCCGAGGTGGTAGAGGTTGGGGTACGGCGGCTCCGGATCGGTCGGGTCCCGCCACTCGAGCAGGTCGATCAGCGTCGACTCGCCCGGGAGCCGGAGGATCCCACCCCGGACCCGGTAGGGCGGCATGCCGACCGCGGCGGCCACCTCGGGGGTGTTGGTCTCGGGCACCATCGCCACCAGCTCGTAGCCGAGGCGCTCGTAGAAGGCGAGCGATCGGTCGAAGTCGGAGCAGTTGACGTTGACGTGGACCATGCCGGTGACGTGCATGGCGCCGACGCTACTGCACCGCCTCCCCACCGCCCGAGGCGCCGGCTGGCGGCGGGGCGCCGGTGCTCGGGCCGACCAGCCGACGGACGATGGTCTCGACGAGGTGATCGGTGTCGAGATCCGGGGCCAGGGGCACCGTCAGGCGGTCGAGCAGCAGGCCGTCGATGGCGAAGCGGAGGAGGGCGATCTCGGTTGCCCCGCCCGGCAGGCCGCGCTCGACGTTGAAGGCGACGTCGTCGCGGTGGGCCCCGACGAGCGTGTCGCCGAGCGTGGCCGCCAGCGTTGGTCGCCGCCGAGCCTCGAGCCGGAGCTCGAAGAGGGCCACGGTCAGCTCGGGGGCCTCGGTGGTCCGCTCGACGATGTAGCGGATGTAGTCGACCAGGAGACCCAGGTCGGGCTCGCGATCGGCCAGCTCGGCCAGGCGCTCGGGGGTCGGCCCGATGCGGACGAGGACGTGCTCGGCCAGGGCGCCGAGGAGCTCGTCACGGGACCCGAAGTAGTTCGAGCAGGTGCCGGTCGGGACCCCGGCTTCGGCGTCGACGGCCCGATGGGTCAGACCGCGTGCGCCGGCGTCGGCCAGGACCCGCAGCCCGGCGTCGGCGAGCAGCTTGCGGCGGGCGGGGTTGGTCGGCACGGCGCCGAGTCTAGCCTCGGGACGACATCGAGTACGACAGATGTTGTGGTTGCGGGATGGTCGGGTTAGATTGATCCCTGACCACAACAGTTGTCGTGGTCAGGGAAGGAGAATCCCATGCGGCCGCTCACCTACTTCATCGCCGTCTCCCAGGACGGCTTCATCGCCGGCCCGGACGGCGAGACCGACCGGTTCGAGCAGGGGCCGGAGCTTGTCGGCCACCTGGCCGAGCAGTACCCCGAGACGCTCCCGACCCCGGCCCGCCACCACCTCGGGATCGACCACCCACCCCGACACTTCGACGCGGTCGTGATGGGGGCCGCCACCTACCGGGTCGGCGCCGACCAGGGGCTCACGAGCCCGTACGCCCACCTGCAACAGGTCGTGGTGTCCGGATCGCTCCGGCCGGTCGCCGACCCGGCCGTCCGGATCACCGCAGACGAGCCGGCCGAGGTCGTGGCCGAGCTGAAGGCCGGCGACGGTCTCGGGGTGTGGCTCTGCGGCGGCGGCGTCCTGGCCGGGCAGCTGATCGACGAGATCGACCGACTCGTCCTCAAGCGGCAGCCGCTCGTGCTGGGATCGGGTCGACCGCTGTTCGCCGGCTCCTACCGGCCGACGGGCTTCCGTCTCGTCGATCGGGTGACCGTCGGCGACGTCGACATCGAGCGGTACGAGCGCACGCCCGAGCCGTCGATCTGAGCCGTCAGGTGTGGTCCTCGAACAGGTGCGGGTGCTCGGGGGCACCGTGCTCGAGGATCTCGCGGACCAGGTCGGGGAGCCCGGCCGGTCGGAGCACGGCGCCCGTCGCCGCCAGCTCCTCGACCGACCACCAGCGGTGCTCGACCAGGCCCTCCTCGGCCAGCTCGGCGTCGGTCATCGTCGGGTCGACCTCGAACTCGTGGCAGGGCACCAGGTAGACGGTCTCCTCCTGGCCGTCCCACTCGCCGAACCCGTTGCGCCTGGTCATCCTCCGGACCCACAGCATCGGCCCCTTGAACACCTGGGGCACCCCGGTCTCCTCGACCAGCTCCCGTCGTAGGGCCGTGGCGTCGTCCTCGCCCGGCTCCTTGCCGCCCCCCGGCAGCACCCAGCCCGTCCAGTCGTCGAACTCCAGCCGGACGAGCAGGACGCGATCCTTCGGATCGATCATGAGGCCACGAACGGCCGGGCGGAGTCTGAGCTCGCTCACCCGCCATGTCTAGCCGATCGGATCGACCCCAACCGACCCGGCTAGCCTTGGAGCCTGCGCCCGCCAGCGCCATGCGAACCGGGAGGAACCCGTGCGCCGATCGATCACCGCTCTCCTGGCCCTGTCGGCCATCGCCGCAGCGCTCGTGGCCTCGGTGCCGGCGTCGGCTGCCACCGAGGCCGAGACCGCAACCCCCGCGACCCGGCCGACTGCCGTCGTCGCCCTCGGCGACAGCTACATCTCGGGCGAGGCCGGCCGCTGGGAGGGCAACCACGCTCGGGACTACGGCGACCGTCGTGGCACCGATCGGGCGGCCTACCGCCGCGGGTGGTTCTGGCGGTACGCCCCGAATCGGATCTACGGCTCGACCAACGCCTCCGGCTGCCATCGCTCCGACGTCTCGCCGGTCGACTCGAGCGGGATCGCCGCCGACGCCCTGGTCAACCTGGCCTGCTCGGGCGCCTCCACCGTCAACCTGGTCCGCTCGTCCGAGGGCGGTGTCGGCCTGAAGGGCGAGCCGTCGCAGGCCGATCAGCTGGCCGAGTTGGCCGCCACCCACGACGTCGAGCTGGTCGTCGTGTCGGTCGGGGGCAACGACCTCGGGTTCGGTGCGATCATCCTCGACTGCGCCCTCGACTACGCGCTGAGCAACTCGTGGTGGAGCCAGACGTGCAACGCCGACCAGCAGCGCAACGTCGATGCCCGCCTGCCGGACGCGATGGCCGGCGTCGGCCGGGCCATCGACGAGGTCAGGGCCGTGCTGGCCGACGCCGGCCAGGCCCCCGACAGCTTCCGGATCGCCCTGCTGAGCTACCCGTCCCCGGTACCGAGCGGCGATGAGTTCCGCTACCGCCAGGGGACCTGGAGCCGGACCTTCACCGGCGGTTGTCCGTTCTGGAACGTCGACGCCACCTGGGCTCGCGACGGCTTCGTGCCCATGCTGGCCGACAGCCTGGCCGCCGTCGCCGCCGACCGGGGCGTCGAGTTCCTCGACCTCCAGGACGCCCTGGAGGGTCGCGAGATCTGCGCCGACGGCGCCAGCCAGGGCGACGGGGCTGACGCCGAGTGGGCCCGCTATCTCTCCACCGGCGTGCTGCAGGGCGAGGCCCAGGAGAGCCTGCACCCCAACGCGCTCGGCCAGCAGGCCATCGGCCGTTGCCTCGGGCTGCTGGCCGCCGCCGACCCCGGCGCCTACCGGTGCGGCAACACCCCCGGGGCCGGGCCGGAGGCGATGGTGCTGTCGAGCCGCTAGCGCCGTCGGCCGGTCAGCGGCGGGCCAACACCGACAGCAGCACGATGGCGACGACCCCGCTGACCATCGCCAGCCCCGCCGGCCCGGCGATGCCAGCGGCGTCGTAGAGTCCGCCGCTGGCCATCACGCCGAGGCCCCGCAGCACCGTCCCGACGGCGACGTTGGTGGCCAGGACCCGGCCCCGGGCCCCCGGCACCGCCTCGCTGACCAGGGCGAACGACGTCACGATGGCGAACTCGAAGCCGAGGAAGAACAGCGCCAGTCCGGAGGCGCCGACCGGGAGCGATCCCCCGGCCCTGGTCATGACGACCAGCCCGACGATGGTGATCACCAGGGCGAGCCGGGTGGCCCGGTTCGGACCGACCCGGTCGGCGACGGCGGCCGATGTCGACGATGCCGCCAGCTCGGCAACCCCGAACGCCATCGCCACCAGCCCGACCCCGCCCGTCGAGACGCCGAGGTCCTCGTCGAGCCAGGTGCCGGCGATCACGATCGTGGTCAGCCCGGTGACGCCGATGGCCGACGACGCGGCGATGGCGATCCAGGCGGTCGGCCCGAGCCGGCCGCCCGGGGCGGCCCCGTCGACGTCGGGCAGCAACGGCGTGACCGAACGACCCCGAGCCACGACGACCATCAGGACCACCGCGGCCACCCCGATGGCGACGTAGGGCCCGCGCCAACCGACCAGGGTGATCAGTACGGCCGCAACCGGGGCCCCGATCAGCAGCGACAGGGCCCACGACGTCTCGAACAGCGCCAGCACCCTGGCCCGTCGATGGAACGCCACCCGCCGGCTCAGGTAGGTGTGGCCGGCCACCGTGCACAGCGCCACCCCGAGGATCGTGAGCACGGTGCCGACGGCGAAGGCGGCGAAGCGCCCGGTCAGCGCCAGCGCCGCGCCGACGGCGGTCAGCCCGAGGGCGAGCACGATCGTCGGCCGCTCCCGGCCCCGGTCGAGCTGACGCCCGGCCGGCAGCGCGGCGAGGCCGGCCAGCTCGGCCACCCCGAGCACGACGGTGAGCTGACGGGTGGTGGCCGAGAACGCCGTGGTGAGGGTCGGCAGGAAGAACGGCACCCAGCGGGCGCCGACGTTGGCGACGAGCTTGGCCCCGGTCAGCCGGGCCAGCTCGTCACGGCCGACCCGGACGGCGCCGGCTTCGGTGGTCAATCGCCGGCCGGCTCGGCCACCACGTCGATCTTCTGGAACAACGGGGTCGGCTTGTCGATGCGGCGGCCGACCTCGAGCTCGTCACGGCGCCAACCGCTCGGCTCGCCCAGGATCCCGTCGAGGGCGGCGGCCGAGAACGGCAGGTAGGGGGCGAGCATCACCCGCACCCCGTTGATCGCGCCGAGGGCCGTGTGGAGCACGGTGCGGGCCCGGTCGAGGTCGGTCTTGAGGAGCTTCCACGGCTCGGTCGCCGTGAGGTACTGGTTGACCGACTGGGCGGCGTCCATCCCGGTTCGCAGCGCCGCCCGGAGCTGCACGGCCTCGAACTGCTCGCCAGCCTTGGCCAGTTGGTCGTCGATCCCGTCGAGCAGGGCGGTGTCGGCGTCGGTCGTCGGCCCCGGCGATGGCACTGCGCCGTCGCAGTTCTTGTTGACCATCGTCAGCACCCGATTGACCAGGTTGCCCCAGGTCGCCACCAGCTCCTCGTTGATCCTGGCCCCGATCTGCTCCTCGGAGATCTCGGTGTCGGCCTGCTCGGGGAAGGCGGCGGCCAGGGCGTAGCGGAGGGCGTCCGGCTGGAACCGCTCCAGGCCCTCGTCGATCGTCAGGCCGATGCCCCGACTGGCCGACGCCTTGCCCCCCTTGAAGGTGACGTACTGGTTGGCCGGGATGTCGTCGGGGAGGCGGAGCGCGCCCCCCTCCAGCCGATCGGCCACGCCGAGGAGCTGGGCCGGCCAGAACAGCGCGTGGAACGGGATGTTGTCCTTGCCGATGAAGTAGACGTGGCGGGCATCGTCGTTGTGCCACCAGTGGTGCCAGCGACCCGGGTCGCCGGTCTGCTCGGCCCACTCCTGCGACGCCGACAGGTAGCCGATCACGGCGTCGTACCACACGTAGATCCGCTTGCCCGGCCCGAGGTCGTCGACCGGGAGCTCGACCCCCCACTCGATGTCGCGGGTGATCGCCCGGTCGAGCAGTCCCTCCTCGATGAAGCCGAGCGCGAAGTTGAGCACATGGGGCCGCCAGCCCTTGCGGCTCTCGAGGTAGGGCTTCAGCCGATCGGTGAAGTCGGAGTAGCGGTAGTAGAAGTGCTCGGTCTCGCGCAGCACCGGGGTGGCCCCCGACAGCTTCGATCGGGGGTCGATCAGGTCGGTCGGGTCGAGCGTGCGGCCGCAGTTGTCACACTGGTCGCCCCTGGCGTCCGGGTACCCGCAGTGGGGGCAGGTGCCCTCGACGAACCGGTCGGGCAGGAACCGCTCCCGTTCGGGGTCGAACAGCTGCTCGGAGACGCGGGCGTCGATGTGGCCCTCGGCCAGCTGGGCCAGGAACATCTCCTGGGTGACCCTGGCGTGGTGCTCGGTGCCCGTGGTGGTGTAGTTGTCCCAGCTCATGCCGAGCTGCTCCCACTGGCGGACGAACTCCGAGTGGTAGCGATCGACGATCACCTCGGGGCTGACGGCCTCGTCCTCGGCCCGGACGGTGATCGGCGTGCCGTGCACGTCGGAGCCGGAGACCATCAGCACCTCGTTGCCGACCATTCGCTGCTGGCGGGCGAAGATGTCGGCGGGCAGGTAGGCGCCGGCCAGGTGGCCGAGGTGGCGCGAACCCGACGCATAGGGCCAGGCGACGGCGACGAGAACGGGGGTGGTCATCGTCTGCCAGAGTACCGCCGCCGCCCTGGACCCCGTTCTCAGATTCGGTGTGGGCGACCCATCGCCGGCGGCGATCTAGTCGGGGTTGCGGTCGGTCACGCAGTAGGCCAGGCCGGCCGGGTCGCGCAGGACCGCCCAGTGCTCGAAGCGGCGGTCGACCTCGGCCCCGAGGCCGACGTGTCGGTCGACCACGGCGTCGAACCGATCGCCGGCCGACACGTCGAGGTGGGCCTCGGCGCCGACCCGCCCGTCGTCGTCGCCGAGGCGCTGGACCAGCAGGTTCCACGGCAACCCCTGGTGGCGCAGGGCCAGTCCGGCGAACTCGGGGAAGTCGTCGTTGACGGGGCTGAGCTGCTGGTCGGTGAGGGCCGACCAGAAGCGGTACTCGTCCTCGAAGGCGGCCGGCGGCGCATCGATGCAGACGACGTCGAGCCGGTGCTCGACGGGGTCGGTCAGCCGGGGGCTCCGCTCGCCGGTGCCGCCGTGGTCGACGAAGCAGAACACGAACCCGCCGGGCGACCGCAGGATGGCGTGTCCGGGCCTGGCCACCTCCTCGCCCCCGAGCTCGACGGCCCGGTCGACCGCATCGGGGATCGAGTCGACGTGGAGGTCGAGGTGGACCCGGGGCCGACCGTCGAGCGACTGGACCCGGAGGTGGTCGGTGCCCGACGCCGGCAGGAGGCTGACGAACTGGTCGCGATCGCCGCGACGGGCCGAGCGGGTGGTGCCGGTCGCCGTCGCCCAGAAGTCGACCGTGGCCTCGAAGCGATCGGTGGGGACGTCGACGAAGGCGGTCAACCAGCGCAGCATCGGCCCATCCTGCCCGACCGCCAGCGGTCTCGCTCGACCTTTCGGCCGGTGACGCGGAATGGCGGAGCGGGCTCGATCGTTTCCTCCTCGATGACCACGGGCCGGCCGAAGTCGACACCGGTTCTCCTCTCCCCACCGGTCCGCACGTTCCCCCTCCTGGCCGGCCCGTTGGTCATCGCAGGCGCCCTGGTCCTCCTCGTCTCGGCCTGCACCTGGTCGGACCCGGTGTTCGAGACCAGCCCGGACGGCTCGTTCCACCCGGACGGGTTCCAGGGTGTCTCCGGTCGCCTGCCCGACGACCTGTTCGACCCCGTCGAGGCCGGCGAGCCGATCCCGGACGGAGCCTGGCGCCGGGTCCTCGACCACGACGAGATCCTGCCGGTCTACCAACCGCGGTTCGTGCTGGCCGACGACGCCGGCTGGCAACCGGACGAGCTGATCATCGGCGTCGACCTGGAGGGCGAGGCCAGGGCCTACCCGGTCGCCTTCCTCAACCGGCGGGAGATCGTCGTCGACCTGCACCGGGGGATCCCGACGTTCGTCACCTGGTGACCGCTGTGCGGCACGGCGATGGTCCATCGCCGCGAGATCGACGGTCGGCCCATCGTGCTCGGCAACTACGGGGCCCTGTTCGGCAACGCCATGACCTGGTTCGACCACGAGACCGGAAGCGTGTGGAGCCAGCCTCGGGGTGAGGCCATCATCGGCCCGCTCACCGGGGCCCGGCTCGAGCTGCTGCCATCGACGCTGACCACCTGGGGCGACTGGCTCGAGAACAACCCCGAGTCGTTCGCCCTCGCCGCCCCCGGTGACATCAGCGGCTTCGCCGTCGACCAGCTGGCGGTCGTCGTCGAGCTCGGCGACGCATCGGTCGCCCACCCGGTGCCCGACGTCCGCCAGGTCGGGGTGGCCAACTCGACCGTCGGCGACGTCGCCATCGCCGTTGTCGTCGACCCCGGCACCGACAACTGGGCGGTGCTCTCCCGCCTGCTCGACGACCGGACGGTCGAGCTCCGGCTCGACGGCGCCGACGGCTCCACCGCGGCCGGTGGTGCGGTGCTGATCGAGGTCGACGGGCCGGGGCGCTGGGACCCGGCGACCGGGCTCGGGATCGATGGCACCGACCAGGACCTCGATCGCCTGCCCGGGTTCACGTCGTTCCCCGAGGACTACGTCACCTTCTTCCCCGACGGCGCCTTCTGGCGCCCGGACGGCCCGATCTCGGTTGGTGACGTGCTCGACAACTAGCGGCGCGCTGGAGGTCACATGACGGCCTCTCGACGCCCATCCATCCGCCCACGCGTCGTCCTCGGATCCGCCAGGGCGCTCACGAGCTGTGGCGAATCCTGCGTCCTCGACCGGGTGGCGTCTGGACGCCGACACCCTCGTCGGCGGTCTTCACCACCCTGCTAGTGCCGGCGCGTCGAGTCGGGCTCGTCCCCGCCGGCCGGTAGCTCGATGGTGATCGTCGTGCCCCGACCAGGCTCGGAGCGGGCGCCGATGGTGCCCCCGTGGGCCTCGACGACGGTCCTGGCGATGGCGAGCCCGAGGCCGCGCCCGCCGGTGGCGGCGCGGTCGTAGCCGACCCGGTAGAACCGATCGAACAGGTGGGGGAGGTGATCGGCGGCGATGCCGGGCCCCCGATCGGCGATCTCGATGACCGTCGTCGGCCCGCCGGCCGGATCGGTGGCGGCTCTGGCCGACAGGGCGAGGCCGGCCTCCGGCGGGGTGTGGCGCATGGCATTGGTGGTGGCCGCCGTGACGGCCTGGGTCAGCAGGTCGCGATCGGCCAGGACGACGAGCCCGGGCTCGACCCCGTCGGTCCGCACCGGGCGGTCGGGCTGCACCGCGGCGGCGTCGGCCCCGATGTCGACGAGCAGCCGGGACAGGTCGACCGACGTCAGGTCGAGGGGTCGCTCGTCGTCGAGCGAGGCCAGGGCCAGGAGGCTCTCGACCAGTGCCGACATCCGACCGGCCTCGACCCGGATCCGACCCATGGCGTCGTCGACCGCCTCGGGCGTGGTCAGCCCACCCGAGCGGTGCAGCGCGGCGTAGCCCCGGAGGGTGGTCAGCGGCGTGCGGAGCTCGTGGGAGGCGTCGGCCACGAACCGGCGCTGCCGGTCCTCGGCCTCCTGGCGGGCATCGAGCATCGTGTTGAAGGCCGACCCGAGGCGACCGGCCTCGGTGGTCGTCGGCGGGTGCTCGACCCGGCGCTCCGACCGGCCGGCGGCGATGTCCTCGGCCGCCCGGGTCAGGCGCCTGATCGGCTGGAGCCCGAGACGATCGACCCACCACAGCACCAGCGCAAGCACGGCGGCGACAGCGCTCACGGCCGCGCCGGCCGTGAGCGCCAGTTGCCGCTGGGCCTCGTCGATCCGGTCGGTCGACCGGGCGATGACCACCGACAGCTCGTCGTCGATCCGGATGACGATCGTCCTGGCCCGACCGGGTCCGTCCACCGAGTCGACGGTGAACGGCTCGATCGGACCGACGTCGCCCGGTTCGATGGCGATCGCCCGCTCGGCCAGACCGTCCGGCTCCGGGGCGAAGCCGGGATGGGACACGGGCGTCACGATCGCCAGCAGCTCGTCGTCCGGTCGGAGGACGGCGAAGTAGAAGTCGCCCGTCGGGGGGCCGTCCGCCGCCTGGTCGACCAGCGGCCCGAGCGGTGCGATCGGGCGGGGGGTGCGGCTCAGCGCCGCGGCGACGGTCTCGAGCTGCTCGTCGACCTGGGCCAGCAGCACCGCTCGCTGGCGGGTCACGGTGGCGGCCAGCAGGGCGACGAGCAGGAGGAGCACGCCGACCGCCGTCGCCAGGAGCCGCGCCCGCAGGGTCATCGGTCGGGTCCGTCGCTCATGCCGGTGGGCGAATCGTGTAGCCGACGCCACGAACGGTCTCGATCAGCCGGGGCTCGACGTGGTCGATCTTCTTCCGCAGCGACGAGATGAACGTCTCGACGATCGCCGATTCGCCGTCGAAGTCGTAGTCCCAGACGTGGTCGAGGATCTGGGCCCTGGACAGGACCCGGCCGGCGTTGGTCATCAGCAGCCGACACAGCTTGTACTCGGTCGGTGTCAAGTGGACCGGCTCGCCGGCCCGGAGCACGAGGTGGGCGTCGTCGTCGAGCACGAGGTCGGCCACCTCGAGCCTGGCCGCCGCAGTGGTCGTGGTCCCGGTTCGTCTGAGGGCGACCTGGACCCGGGCCACCAGCTCCTCCAGGGCGAACGGCTTGGTGATGTAGTCGTCGCCCCCGCTGGTCAGGCCGCGGACCCGGTCAACGGTCTCGGTCTTGGCCGTCAGGAACAGCACCGGCATGTCGAGGCCGCGCTGGCGGAGCAGGCGGAGCACCTCGAAGCCGTCGAGGTCGGGCAACATGACGTCGAGCACGAGGGCGTCCGGGCGGAGCCGCTCGGCCTCCTGGAGCGCAGGGTGACCGGCGGCGGCGACCTCGACCTCCATGCCGGCGAGCCGGAGGGCCGAGGCGACGAGGAACGAGATGTTCTCCTCGTCGTCGACGACCAGGATCCGCGGCGCACCCATCGCCCCAGGATGGCGGACCGGGCTCGGCGACACCTGCATGGTTCCTGGGGATTTCCTGAAGGTCGGCCGGTGGCGTTCGGGGTCGGCCGGGCGCCGCAGCCCGACCGACCCCCGGTGGCGATCGCTCCGTCGTAGGCGTTGGAGGAACGCCGGGGTCACGATCGCTCCGATCCTCGGGGTCGCTCGCCACCGGCCCTACGACCGCAGGGCCTGGGTCGGGGCCAGCCGGGCCGCCCGCATCGCCGGGTACAGCCCGGCGACGGCCCCGATGGCGACGGCGGCGGCGAAGCCGCCGAGCACGGCCTCGGTCGGCAGGATGACCCGCCAGCCCTGGCTGGTGGCGTAGACCACCGTGGCCAGGCTGCCGAGGGCAACGCCGGCCAGACCGCCGAGCACCGACAGCAGCACGGCCTCGGTGAGGAACTGGCGCCGGATGTGGGCCCGGGTCGCCCCGAGCGACCGTCGCAGGCCGATCTCGCCCCGGCGCTCGATCACGGCGATGACCATCACGTTGGCGATGCCGATCCCGCCGACCAGGAGGGCGACGGCGCCGAGGCCGAGGAACAGCGTGGTCAGGGCATCGTCGGCCGCAGCCTGGGCCTCGAGGGCGTCGGACGGCCGGCTGACCGTCACCTCCTCGGGGTTGGCCGGGTCGGTGGTGGCCGGGAGGATGTCCCGGGTCTCGTCGACCGAGCCGTCGGTCACCCTGGCGTAGACGACGGCGGGTGCATCGCCGGCGTCGAAGTACGTCTGCGCCGCCTCCCGGCCGATGATCACCGCCCGGTCGAGGTCGGCGGCCAGCGGGAACTCGTCGAGGATGCCGATCACCTCGACCGTCTGCTCGTCGATCAGCACGTACGTCGGCTCGTCGAGGTCGCGGATGCCGAGTCGCTCGGCCGCAACCGATCCGACGACGGCGTTCGGGTAGGCCGAGGTGGCCTCGTCGAGCTCCCGCCCATCGGCGACGGTGCCGTTGAGCGTCGACACGAGGTCGCCGTCCGCGGCCACAACCCGGACGCTGCCGGTCTCGCCCTCGGGGATGAACCCGTTGCGGTAGACGTCGACGTCGACGTCCCATGCCGCGCTCACGTCGGTCACGGTCTCGACCCGACCGATGGTGGCCAGGGCGGTGTCGGGCAGCTCGCTGTCGCCGGCCCCGAACCCGCCGCCGGCCTCGACGGTCAGCAGGTTGGTGCCGAGGCTGGCGATCTCGTCGAGCAGCGCCGACTTCGACGACTCGGACAGGCCGAGCACGCCGACCAGGGCCGCGATCCCGATCGAGACCCCGAGGGCCGACAGGGCCGTCCGCATCCTCCGGGCCAGCGGGCCCGAGGCCCCGACCCGCAGCACGTCGAGGGTGCGGAGGGTGCTGCGAGGTGCCGGCTCGGGACCGGCGACGGTGTCGCCCGGTGCGGTGAGCGTCGAGGTCACGACGGGACCGCCTCTCCCTCGGCGGCGGTCGACGGGCGCGTCGAGTCGGACTCGATGCGGCCGTCCAGCACCGTCAGCTGGCGGGGAAGGGCGTCGGCGATGTCCTGGTCGTGGGTGATGACCACGATCGTGGTCCCCTCGTCGTTGAGGTCGCGGATCAGGGCCATCACCGCCTCGGTCGACCGGGAGTCGAGGTTGCCGGTCGGCTCGTCGGCCAGCACGAACGCCGGTCGGTGGACCAGGGCCCGGGCCACGGCGACCCGCTGCTGCTCGCCGCCGGACAGATGCCGGGGGTTGTGGTCGAGCCGGTGGCCGAGGCCGACCCGGCCGAGGGCCTCGATCGACCGCCGTTGCCGCTCCCGGATCGGCACCCCCTGGTAGAGGAGGCCGTTGGCGACGTTGTCGACCGCCGACATCCCCGGCAGCAGGTGGAACTGCTGGAAGACGAACCCGATCTTGCGTGAGCGGATGCCGGCGACGTCGTCGTCGGAGCGGGAGGCGGTGTCGATGCCGTCGATGGCGACCACGCCGGACGTGGGCCGGTCGAGGGTCCCCATCACGTTGAGCAGCGTCGACTTGCCGCTGCCGGACGGGCCGACGACGGCCACCAGCTCGCCGTGGTCGATCCGCAGCGACACCCCGTCGAGGGCCCGGACCGGGGGCTGGCCGGGGAACTCCTTGACCACCTCCCGCAGCTCGAGGGCGCTCGGCCCCCGGGTCCCGATGGCCGGCGCGGCCGGTGTCGCCGGCGAAGTCGCGGTCCTGGTCATCATGACGGCACCACCACGGCGGTCCCGGGGCCGATGCCGTCGACCTCGACGAAGCCGTCGGCGAACATCCCGGGGTCGACGGCGACGAACGAGGTCGTGCCGGCGGCGTCGACCACCTCGACCGCGTAGCCACCGTCTGCGGTGATCACCAGGGCGCTGGCCGGAACCACGGTCGCCCCGGCGGCCAGCTCGTCGACCAGCTTGACCTCGACGTCGAGCTCGATGAGCCCGGCCGCCGACTCGGGCAGGTCGCCGACGGCGATCTCCACCGCCAGCTCGGCCTCGGCATCCGGGTCGGTCGGGTCGATCGTCGACGACGAGGCGACCTCGGTCACGGTGCCGACCACGATCGTGCCGTCGGGGAACTCGATGTCGACGTCGGCCCCCTCGACGAGCTGGTCCTGCTCGGCCACGTCGATGGCGGTGGTGACGATGCGGCCGCCGCCGCCCGTGGTCCAGGTGAACAGCTCCGAGCCGGTGGCCACGACCGACGTCGGGCGGTCGGTGACCGCGCCGACGGTGGTCCCGGCCTCGACGAGCACGAGGTCGTCCGGCGACACGGTGCCGTCGACGACCACGTCGTCCCAGGTGTCCGCCAGTGCCTCCTGCCAGTCCTCGACGGCCTCGGCGGTGATGTCGTCGAACTCGTCGTCCGGGTCGAGGTCGCCACGGGCGTCGTAACCGATGGCGACGAGCATCTCCTCGAGGGCCCGCACGTCGTCGCCGTCGGCGACGCCGGCGGACAGGGTGCGGTCGAAGGCGAGGTCATCGAGGCTCTCGGCGTCGACGACGACGGCCGTGACCGGCAGGTCGTCGACGGTGTACACCACCTGACCGTCGACGATCGGACCGGCGGTGGCGAGCAGCTCGAGCTCGCCGGCGTCGGCGGCGTGGAACGCCTCGACGGTGCCGGTGACGTTGAGGTCGACGATCGGTGCGCCGGCCTGGACGACCGAGCCGACCTCGACCGCCGGGCCCGAGGCCACGACCGGCCCCTCGGTGACGACGACGGCGCCGATGGCCAGATCGCCGGTCTCCTCGATCCCGAGCGCCGCCTGCCAACGCTCGACGGCGGCGGTGGTGGCCCCGTCGTAGACGCCGTCGACGGTGTAGCCGGTGTCGATCTCGTCGTCGCCGTCGGCCAGGTCGTCGGCGTCCTGGTCGAGGTGGTGGCCGAGCGAGGCGAGGTTGGCCTCGAGCAGCTCGACGTCGTCGCCCTCGTCGCCTTCGGTCAACGGGCGGTAGAGGGCCACGTCGCCGTGGAACAGGACGACCGGTTCGGCGTCGAGCTCGTAGATCACGTCGCCCCGGGTCACGGCATCGCCGTCGTCGACGACGGCGGTGATCGTGCCGGCCTCGACCGCACTGACGGATCGGGTGGTGGCGTAGCCGAGCGTGCCGTCGAGGTCGGTGAACTCGATCAGGTCGCGTTGCTCGGCGGTGACGGCTCGGATGGTGGCCGGGGCGTCGGTGGCGTCACCGTCCGCGCCGTCGTCGGTGGCGAGCACGTAGGTGCCGGCCCCGGCGACGCCGAGCGCAGCGGCGGCCAGCAGGGCCAGGGACCAGCGGGGTCGGCCGGGCCCGGCCGGGATGTCGTCGGTGGCGGCGGGCTCGCCGGTCGGCAGATGGGTCCGGTCGGTGGTGTCGACCTGGCTGTTGGTCATCGGAGCGGGGGTGTGGTCCGGGGTGGTGATCGACATCAGTTGCCCCCCTGGCCTGGCCCTGGCGGGCCGTCCGGGCCGAAGACCTCGTCCTGGCAGACGGCGATGTCGTCGGCGTTGGCCGGGTCGGCCGGGTCGAAGTTCGGGCCGAACAGGCTCTGGGCCTGGCCCGGTCCGAAGCCGTCCAGGTCGGGGTCGTCGACGTCGTTGCCGAGGTCCCGCAGGCACTGGGCCATGGCCAGGAGGTCGTCCTCGAGCTCGGCCTGGTCGAGGTCGGCCCCAGGCAGGAAGCTGGCGCCGGCGAGCAGCTCGCCGCACACCTCGAACGCGGCCTGCAGGTCTTCCTGGTCGGCGTCGATGGCGCCGGGCCCGCCGGGGGCGAGGTCGATGGAGCCGTCGGCGTTGACGACCGGATCCTCGAAGGTCGGCACGCCGTTGTCGCGCATGCACTGGGCGAACTCGAGGGCCACCTCCTCGTCGGTGGCGTCGATCGCCGCTCCGGACCCGGAGGCGTCGCCACCGGCGTCGGTGTCGTCGGCCGTGGCGTCGCCGGCCGTCTGGTTGCCGGTGGTGGCGCCGTCGGTGGTCTCGGTGCCGTCGCCGCTGGCTGCGGTCTCGCCGTCGATCACGATCGTCGGGGCGGCCTCGGCCGAGTCGTCGTCGCTGCCGCAGGCTGCGGTCAGCAGGGTCAGCCCGACCATGGCGGTCAGGATCCTCTTCATCGTCGTCGTCCTTCCTGTCGGACACCCGACGCGCTGCCGGGCATGGGAAGGAGGTTGACCGGTCGGCCTCAAGGGCCCCTGGAGTGATCCTGTCGATTCCCTGAAGGTCGGTCGTCGACCGGCGAGGTGACGTCAGTCGTCGCCGGCGTCGTCGTCCCCGTCGTCGGTCTCGCCGTCGTCGTCGCCATCGACGGCCCACGTGAACTGCACGGCGACCCGCTGGCTGGCCACGACCTCGCCGGTGCCAAGGTCGTGGGTGACGGCTCGGAGCGTGGTGAGCCTGCCCGGCCGATCGAAGCGGACCCACTGCACGACCGTGGTCGACGAGGTGAACCGGGCCGATGGGCCCGAGAGGATGGCATCCCGATCGGTGGTCAACAGCTCGACGATCATCTCCCGATCACCGGGGACCTCGACCGAGATCGTCAGCTCGAGTCGCTCACCGACCTCCATGGTGGAGCCGTTCGGGCGGTTGAAGATCATCGAGCCGAAGGCGACGCCGAAGTCCTGGGCGAAGGTCGGGTCCGGCTGGAGGGGCACGTCGGTCTGCCCGAGCGGCGGCGGCGGGGTCGGCGCCGGCGTGGCCCTCGATGCCGGGGTCGCCGTCGAGGTGGTCGGCGACTCGGCGACCGTTGTCGTCGTCGGCTCGGGTTCGTCGCCCTCGGCCGTGGCCCCGTCGGCGACGGGCTCGTCGCCCTCGGCCCCGGCGACGATACGGCCACTCGACCGCTCACTGCCATCCGGGTCGGCGTCGGCGACATCGGCCGGGGGCCCGTCGGCGTCGGCGATGGTCGAACTGCGGTCGGCCGGGGCCATCTCGATCCTGGTTTCCGGAGGGGTGCGGAGGTACAGCACCGTCAGGACCGCAACGGTGGCGATGGCCGCAGCCAGCGCGGTCCGGAGCTTGGAGATGGCCCGGCTGCTGGTCTTGCGCAGTGCGGAGGAGGTCTGGCCGAGCTCGACGCTGAGCTCCTCGTAGGTCCGCTCGTTGATGAAGTGCTCGACGATGACCTGGCGCTGGCCCTCCGACAGCCCGTCGAGCAGCGATTCGAGCAGGGCCGCATCGTCGATCGTGTCCTCGAAGCTCGGGGCGGACAGCTGGGCCTCGGGGTCATGGAGATCGACGGTGTCCGGCCGCTGGTTGCGGTCCCTGGTGATCTCCCGGTTGATCTCCCGTCTGAGGCTCCGGTACAGGTAGGTCTCGAGGCTCGCATCGGACACGTTCTCCAGGCGGGGGAGCCGTCGCAGCACCCGGGTCATCACCAGGTCGACGACACCGTCGGGATCGGGGGCGAGGTTCCGGACGGCGTAGTCGACCATGCCGTCGCGGTAGCGGTCGATCAGCCAGCGGATCGCCCGATGGTCGCGCTCGGAGGCCGCGGCGATGACCTCGTCGAAGGACGGGGCCAGCAGGGCGCCACGGCTGTCGGGGGGACGGTCGGCTGCGGCCATCGACGTCGATGGTAGGGGGTCGTCCGGCCCGGCGCCGCCGGTGGCGAGACCGTGCCGCAGGCGGCGGGTCGGCGCGGTTCGGGCGGGCGGGATCGGGGAACCGGACCGCCCGCCCGATTCCCCGCTGTTCCCGTGGTTGTTCTCGCCGTGGGCCTAGGAGGCGATGGCCTCCAGGACGTTCAGGCGGCTCGCCCGGACCGATGGCACGATCGAGGCCAGGAGCCCGACGATGGCGGCCAGGACCACCACGATCACCAATTGCAGGATCGGTACGTCGAATCTCGTCACGCCCTGGTCGCGGAGGGCGTAGATGATGGCGTAGCCGAAGAACAGGCCGAGGATCACGCCGAGCATCGCTCCGAACAGGGCGGTGATCACGGCCTCCCACCGGATGGTCGACTGGACCTGACCCCTGGTCATGCCGACCGCCCGGAGCAGCCCGATCTCCCTGGTGCGCTCGATCGTCGACAGCCGCAGGGTGTTGGCGATGCCGAAGGCGGCGATCACGATGGCGAGGATCAACAGGGCGTAGATCAGCCCGAGGATCTGGTTGAGCCCCTCGGACTGCGACTCGATGTACTCGTCGCGGTCCTGCACCTCGGCGTTCGGATAGGCCTCGGCCACGGACAGGATCGACGTCCTGGCGTCCTCGATCTCGACGCCGTCGCGCAGGATGACGAAGCTGGCGAAGTCGAGCTGCTCGGCCCCGGTCGCCTCGTAGAGGCTGGTGCTGATCGCCTGGTTGCCGGCCAGCGCCGGCTCGGTGTAGAGCCCGGCCACGGTCAGGTCTCGATCGCCCCCGTCGACGAACCGGACCGAGACCGTGTCACCGAGCTCGACCCCGAGGCTCTCGGCCCGGTCGTCGAGCAGGAAGATGGCGTCGTCGGTCATCGTCTCCGGACCGCCCTCGAACAGCCCGATGTCGAAGACCTCGAAGGCGGTGTCGGGATCGACGACGGAGAAGAAGTCGCCGTCGCCCTCGATCTCGCCGAGGCCGACTCGGATACCGGTGGCCGTCTCGACCTCGGGCAGCTCGGCGATCTCCGCCGTCAGGGCGGGGGAGAAGCCACCGCCAGGTCCGAAGGCGCCGGAGTCGATGGCGAAGTCGCCGGTGAAGCCCTCGGCCACCGTGTCCTCGATCGTGGCCGCCAGCGACGACGCCAGCACGGTCACGCCCGCGACCAGGGCGACGCCGATCGTGAGGGCGGAGGCGGTCCTGGCCGTGCGCTGGGGGTTGCGCATCGAGTTGTCGCGGGCCAGCTTGCCCGTCGTGCCCCGGAGCGCCGCGATCGGCGCCCCGAGCCAGCGGGAGATCGGTCGGGCGATCGTCGGCCCGAGCACGAACACCCCGATGAACATCAGGCCGGCGCCGATGCCGGCCCACTGGATCTCGGGAGCCAGGAGCCCGTAGGCGATGGCGGCGGCACCGATGAGCACGATGGCCAGGCCGACCAGGAAGCGGACCCGGTTGCGCTGCCAGGTCTCGGCCGCCGACTCCCGCATGGCCTCGACCGGGGCGATCCGGGCGGCCCGGATGGCCGGGAACAGCGCCGAGGCGATCGTGACGATCGTGCCGAGGACCAGGCTGATGATCACGATCCGGGGCATCTCCGACCACACGATGAGCCCGCCAGACGGCAGTTCGAGTCCGAAGGCGGCGAGCATCGCCCGGAGCCCGAGCGACAGCACGATGCCGAGCCCGACCCCGAGCAGCGAGCCGACGATGCCGATGATCAGCGCCTCGGTGAACACCGAGCCGAGCACCTGGTCACGGCTGGCGCCGAGGGCTCGCAGCAGGGCGAACTCCCTGGTCCGCTGGGCGATCAGGATCGAGAAGGTGTTGGCGATCACGAACGCCGACACGAAGATCGCGATCACGGCGAAGGCGGTGAGGAAGATGTTGAAGAAGCTCAGGCCGTCGGCGATGGCGCTCTGCGCCTCCTCGGTGGCCTCGGTACCGGTGATGGCCTCGACCTGGGCCGGCAGCACCGAGGACACCAGGTCGACGATCTCCTGCTCGCTGACGCCATCGGCGGCCCGGATCCCGATGCCGTCGAGCTGGCCGTCGGCCCCGAGGACCCGCTGGGCCTCGCCGAGCTCGAACAGGGCGCTGGTGGCCCCGCCGAGGGAGCCCGAGGTGCCGAAGCGGGCGATGCCGACCAGCTCGAACGTGTTCGAACCGGTCGACGTCAGCACGGTGACCTGATCGCCGACCGACAGGTCGCCAGCCGTTGCGGTGGTGTCGTCGAGCGCCATCTCGCCAGGGCCGGCCGGGGCGCGACCGTCGCTGAGGGTGAACTGGTTGAGCTCGGGGTCCTCGCCCCAGGAGAGGCCGAACGTCGGTGGCCCCTGGCCGGGGTTGCCGATCGGCTCGCCGTCCGAGCCGATGACCGTGGCCGTGCCCTGCACGAAGCCCTCGACCGCCTCGACCCCGTCGACGGCGGCGACGTCGGCCACGAGCGAGTCGTCGATCCGGGACCGGACCTCGACGCCGAAGCCGACCTCGATCGTCTCCGTTGAGCGGATCTGGGCGTCGGTCGTCTCGAACACGGTGGCGAAGAGGTTGTCGAAGGCCCGCTGGACCGACGACGTGAAGATGAGCGTCCCGGCCAGGAACGAGATGCCGAGGATGACGGCGGCCGCCGTGGCCACCACCCGGCCCTTGTGGCCGCGGATCGACTTGAGCGTCGCTTTCCACATGGTCAGTCCCCCAGGTGGCGCATCGTGTCGAAGATCTCGTCGGCCGACGGCGACGCGATCTCGTGCACGATCTGACCGTCGGCCAGGAACAGGACGCGGTCGCTGTAGGCGGCCGACATCGGGTCGTGGGTGACCATCACGATGGTCTGGCCGAGGTCGTCGACGGCCTTGCGCATGAAGTCGAGGATCTCGGCCCCGGTGCGGGAGTCGAGGTTGCCGGTCGGCTCGTCGCCGAAGATGATGTCCGGCCGGCTGGCCAGGGCCCTGGCGACGGCGACGCGTTGCTGCTGCCCGCCGGACAGCTCGTTCGGGCGGTGGTGCTCGCGGTCCTTGAGGCCGACGGTGGTGATGACCTCGTCGATCCAGTCGCGGTCGCCCTTCGAGCCGGCCAGGTCGAGGGGGAGGGTGATGTTCTCCCTGGCGGTCAGGGTGGGGATCAGGTTGTAGGCCTGGAAGACGAAGCCGATCTTCTCCCGCCGCAGCAGCGTCAGGTCCTTGTCGGAGAGCACCGACAGGGGCTGGCCGGCGATGGCCACCTCGCCCGAGGTGAGCCGGTCGAGCCCGGCCATGCACTGCATCAGCGTCGACTTGCCCGAGCCGGACGGGCCCATGATGGCCGAGAAGCGGCCGGCCTCGAACTCGACGTTGACCTCACGCAGGGCCCGGACCTCGGTGTCGCCCTCCCCGTAGATCTTGGTGGCGTTGGTCGCGGTGGCGGCGTGGCCGCGGCTCGGCGGCGGGGGCGCGCTGGTGCCGGAGCTGGTGCTGGTTGCGTCGGTCATCGGTGACCTCCCTCAGAGAATCCCTCGATCAGAACAAGCAACCTACTTCGAGGGGGTGCCGCCGCCGTCCACCCCGGTGATGATTCGGTTGGTCCTCCGGAAGGAGGATGGGGCGCAGCTCGGCGCACCTGCGCCCGAGGTCCGGCGCTCAGCGGATCGAGCGGAAGAACGCCCGGAGCAACCGCTGGTAGGCCCGCTCGTAGTCCTCGTAGGCCCGCCGGAGCCTCGCCGCCGGCCATCCCGCCGGGGTCAGGGCATCCGGCAGGTGCGGGTCGTGGATCAGGTGGCGGAGCGTTGCCGACGCCAGCCGGAAGCCCGACACGACGGCGTCGTCGTCGGTCTCCAGCGCCCGGTGGGCTCGGTCGATGGCGTCGCCAAGCGCAGCGGCCGTCGCGGCCCAACCGTCGAGGTCGTACAACCGGCTCGCCAGCCGGTTGGCCTCGTCGTCGTCGAGGGGGGCGATGCGGTACCACGAGACCTGCTCGCCGACGGCGGCCCGGACCGCCGGGAGCCGATCGGGTTCGAGGTTGGCCGGTCGCATCCACACCCCCTCCCGCAGCTCGCCGAGCCCGAGCGACGCCAGCGCCGTCCTGAGTCTGGCCCGCTCGGCCGCCGGGCGACCGGTGGCGGTGACCACGCCCTGCTCCCAGGTGCCGTCCCAGCCCGGGCCCGGTCCTCCCCGGCTGCGGTCCTGGCGCTCCTGGCGGGCCAGGAGGTCGCCGGCCAGGGCGTACGTGCCACCGTCGTTGGTCAGCTCACCCCGGTCGACCATCCGGCTGAGGGCCACCCGGGTCGTGCCGGCTCCGATGCCGAAGCGCTCACCGAGGGCGACCAGGAGTCGACCGGGCAGGGCCGGGGGGTGACTGCCGATCAGGGCCGAGGCGATCAGGCTCCTGGCCGAGAAGGGTTGGAGCAGCTCGTCGACGGCGAGCCCGCCGGTGCGGCCGCCTGGCCCGTCCCCGTCGTCTCCCGGCCGGCTCGCGCTGCCGCCGGCGGGCCGGGTCGGATCGGGTCGGTTCAGGACCGGCCGCCCGAGGCCAGTGCCCGCCACAGGGCCCGGTAGGACGGCCACGTGTGCTCGGGGGTGATGTAGCCGTCCTCCTCGAGGGCCCGGGTGTAGGCGGGGAGGTTGCGGAAGGGGATGCCCGAGTCGAGGTGGTGGGCCAGGTGCCAGCCGATGCCGTACGGGACCATGACCAGCGACGGTAGCCAGCTCTGGCGAACGTGGTGTGAGGTCTCCCGCCGGTCGCTCGACCGGGTGAGACCGCCGTGCTCGGCGATGGCCCGGAGGCGGTTGAGCACCTGGTACCCGGTGGCGTAGGGCAGCACCCACAGCAGGAGGTAGAGGAGGGGCTGGCCGGCGGCCAAGAAGAGCCCGAAGACCACGCCTTGGCCGGCGAAGAAGCGGAGGCTGTTGACCAGGTAGCGACGGGTGAACAGCCCCGTCAGCCTCGGCTTGAGGATGCGGTAGGCCGAGACGCCCCCGACATCTCGGGTCAGCTTGCGTCGCAGCGACGCCGCCGAGATGGGATAGAAGGAGTAGAGCAGGAAGTCGGGCTCCTTCGGCCCGAACTCGTCGCGGTGGTGCCGGGTGTGGGCCCGCCGGTAGCTGTGGGTGCCGGTGCCGAAGGCGATCCAACCGAACAGCGTGATGCCGATCAGGTCGTTCCAGGTCCGGTTGGAGAACAGCAGCCGGTGCGCCCCCTCGTGGTGGAGGATGAACAGTCGGTTCTGGAGCACGGCCATCGCCGGGACGGCGGCGACGACGGCCAGCCAGTGGTCGACGGTGACCACGAGGGCCACCAGCAGCGCCGGGGCCGCAAGCGAGCCGATGGCGGTCACCACGTTGCGCACGTCGTCGATCCGGCGCAGCTCGTCGCGGAACGCCGGTCGGGGCCGTCCGTCTGGCCGCAGCCGCTGGCTGCCGGCGAACGTCGGGAGGCCGGTCGGCACCATCCCGCCGGTCATGCGGGCCAGGGCTGCCTCGTGGATCTGTTCGGGGGTCGGGGCGGGAGCGGTCGCCGTCATGCCCTGACATTACCTCAGGTCTGCAACTGTCGCCAAGTCTGTAACACTCGGCGGCGCCGAGCCGTGCCATCCGGGCAGCATCCGGTGCCGATGTCCAGCGGTGCACGGCGGGGGTGTGGGGCGGGGGTGTGAGGCGGTCAGCTCGCGCCCGGCCGGACGATCCCCGATTCGTAGGCCATGACGACGGCCTGGACCCGGTCGCGGACCTCGAGCTTGGCCAGGACGCGACCGACGTGGGTCTTGACCGTCGTCTCGCTGACGAAGAGCTTCTCGGCGATCTCCGCGTTCGACAGGCCCCGTGCGAGCTCGACCAGCACCTCCGTCTCCCGGCCCGTCAGCTCGCCGAACCGGCGGTCGGCGTCGGCCCGGTCGATCATCGGCGCTGCGGCCGACGACGGCTCGACCTGGAACCGCTCGATCAGGCGACGGGTGATCGACGGCGACAGCAGGGCCTCGCCCGATGCGACCACCCGAACGGCGGCGACGAGCTGGTCGGCCGGTGCGTCCTTCAGCAGGAAGCCGCTCGCCCCGTTCTGCAGCGCGGTGAACACGTAGTCGTCCAGGTCGAAGGTGGTGACGATGATGATCTTCGTGGCGTCCGGCCCGGTCGACGGCTCCTCGGCCAGCCGTCTGGTGGCCTCGACGCCGTCCATGACCGGCATACGGACGTCCATCAGCGCGACGTCCGGCCGATCGGACCGGATCAGGTCGAGGCCGGCCTGACCGTCGCCGGCCTCGCCGACGACGGAGATGTCGGGCTCCGAGTCGAGGATCATCCGGAAGCCGGTCCGCACCAGCTCCTGATCGTCGATGAGGGCGACCCGGATCGGGTCTGGCCCGATCGGGCCTGGCCGGTCTGGCTCGGTCGTCGTCATCGGCGGGGTGCGGCCGAGCCCGTCCTCGTGGCCGCCGTCTCGAGCGGCAGGGTCGCCTCGACGGTGAACCCGCCGCCGAGCCGGGGCCCGGCCCGGAAGCGACCGCCGAACACCTCGACCCGCTCCTGCATGCCCCGCAGGCCGTGGCCCCCGCCGTCGTCGGCCAACGCCCCCCGGCCGTCGTCGCTGATCCGGAGCTCCAGGCTGGTCGGCTGGCGGACGATCTCGACCCGGGCCGTCGCCCCCTCGCCGCCGTGCTTCAGCACGTTGGTCAGCGACTCCCGCACGATCCGGTACGCGGTGACGTCGACGGTGGCGGGCAGCGGCTCGACCGCGCCCGACCCGGCGGGATCGAGGAAGCGCTGGGTGCCGATCCGCTCCTCCCGCGTGACCTCGACCGGGAGGCCGGTCCGGCCCAACTCGGCGACGAGGGCGTCGAGGTCGGCCAGGCCCCGGGTCGGCTGCCAGCTGTCCTCCGGCTCGGTTCGTATGGCGGCCAGGACGTGGCGCATCTCGCCGAGGGCGTCACGGCCGGTCGCCTCGATCTGGCCGAGCGCGGTGGCTGCGCCCTCGGGATCCCGATCGAGGATGCGCTGGGCCGCGGCGGCCTGGACGACGATCACCGACAGACCGTGGGCCACGACGTCGTGCAGCTCCCGGGCGATCCGGGACCGCTCCTCGGCCAGGGCCCGCTCCCGGTCCGCCTGCCGCGATCGCTCGAGCTCGAGCGCCCTGGCCTCGGCCGCCTCGGCGTAGGCCCGGCCGGCCGAGGTGGTGGCCCCGAGCGAGGCGGCCGCTGCGCCGAACAGCCCGACGAGCGGGAGGGCGTAGATCGGTATGTCGGCCACCACCACCCCGAAGCCGCTGTAGAGGGTGAGCAGCACGACGGCCCCCCAGATCCAGGGCCGGAGACGGCGGGATCCGTTGGCGGCGGCCGAGTACAGGAGCACCGCCATCGACAGGAACGTGTCGGGGTAGCCGATCGTCCACACCATCAGTTGGAGGACGATGCCGAGCACCAGCGCGCCGGCGGGATGGATGCGGCGGAAGGGGATGGCCCACGCCGCGCCGGCCGCCAGCATCCAGGCCGGCAGGCTGTCTGGCCGGGTGGTCGACGTGAAATCGGAGGCCTCGGCGGTCAGGGGGATCGCCAGCGTCGCCGTGGCCAGCAGACCGGCGAGCAGCACGTCGAACGGCAGGCGCTGATCGATCGGCAGGCGCGAGACCCAGCCTGGAGCGAGCGATCGGAGCCACGAGTCCACCAGGCCACGGTAGCGAACGGCCTCCGTTGCTGTCGTCGGCCGCAGGGAGGACCGGTCCGGCCGTGGCCGGTGCTGCGTCCTCCTCCGGGAGGATCTGAACGACCCGTGAACCCGGTCCGGCCCGACCCCGGCGGTCGAGAGCCGATCGCCTACCCTGACGGCCATGACCTCCTCCCGGCGACCGCATCGGCGCCTCCGTCTCCCCGCCCTCGTCGGCGCGGTGCTGTCGGTGTCGCTGCTGGCCGCGGCCTGCGGCGGGTCCGATGCCGACACGTCGGCCGAGGCCGGCGCCGATGCCGGCGATGCGATGAACGCACCGATGGTCGACGATGCCATGTTCAGCGGCGAGGCCACCACGGTGACCGGCGAGACCTTCGAGCTCGGCGACCTGGCCGGCCAGGACCTCGTGCTCTGGTTCTGGGCGCCGTGGTGAAGCACCTGTCGAGCAGAAGGCCCTGCGGTCGCAGCGGTCGAAGCGGAATTCGGTGATCAGGTCCGATTCGTCGGGGTCGGTGGGATGGCCCCCGGGGCCGACTTCGCCGGCTTCGTCGATGGCACCGGCACCGGCGACTTCACGCAGCTCGTCGACTCGGACGACGGCGCGCTGTGGGACCAGCTCGGTGCCGACAACCGATCGACGTTCCTGTTCGTGAACGACGACGGCACGTTCGAGCGGACCACCTTCGGCGTGGTCGGCGAAGACGAGCTCATCGCCCAGGTCGAGCGCCTGATCGCCAGCTGAGGCGGCCGACTCAGTCGGCCGGGACACCGCCGAGGAATCGGACCAGCACCTCGTTGAAGGCCTCGGGCCGCTCCTGGTTGGCCAGGTGACCGGCGGCATCGATGACGGCGAGCTCGGCACCGGGGATACCGTCGGCCAGGGCCTCGGCCGCGGCCCGGCCGGTGATCCGGTCCTCGTCGCCGACCACCACCAGCGTCGGGGCGTCGATCGACGGGAGGTCGGGGCGGTGGTCGGCTTCGGCCATCGAGTTGCAGGCCCACTGGTACGAGGGCATCCGCACCGAGGCGACCATCAGGGCGGCCACGGCATCGAGCAGCTCGGAGCTGGCTTGGGCGTTGACCAGCAGCGGGGTCCGCTCCCGGGCGAAGGTCTCGGCGCCGAGCTCGGTGAGCGCCCCGGCCCGGGACCGCATCGACTCGGCCGCCTCGGGGTTGGACCCCGCCCCCGGCGACGAGTCGGCCAGGATCAGCGACCGGATCCGGCCGGGGTGACGGAGGGCGAGCCTGGTGGCGGTGACCCCACCCCACGAGACGCCGAGCACGTCGGCCCGCTCGGCCCCGAGGTGCTCGATCAGGTCGGCGGCGGCATCGGCCCAGCCGTCGATGCCCGGCCCGTCGACCGACCGGGGCTCGGGGTCGGGCGAGTGGCGGTAGCCGGGCGCATCCCAGGCCACGATCCGGCGGCCCGTGGCGGCGGCAGCCGGGATCTGGGACACGAAGGCGTCGGCGCACGAGCCGATCCCGTGCAGGCACAGGAGCAGCGGAGCCCCGGCCGGCCCGTAGCTCCAGTGGTAGGTCTCGGTCATCGGTCGCGGTGGCCCCGGCTCACTGGCCCGGCTTGAACACCATCAGATACAGCATGACGACGAGCAGGAGCGCCATCAGGGCGCCGGACTGGTCGATCCGGGACTTGGCCGAGTCGTCGCCACCGGCCAGCGCCCGTTCCGCCGGCACGATGACGGCGTGCAGGATCCCGTTCATGGCGATCCAGATCACGATCGAGGCCAGCAGCCAGCCCTTGCTGAGGGCGTAGACCCCCTCGGACATGCCCGAGAGACCGAAGCCGAGGATGCCGGTGACGATCAGGGCCGGCCCGTGGACGCGGCGGCTGTTGGCCTGGAAGAACCCCCAGACCGCACTCCGCTCGGCCGCGGGCAGTGCGGTCAGCCGGGCGCCGACGAAGGGCGCGACGAAGGCCGGCGCGAAGGCGACCATGGCCGAGAGGATGTGGAGGAGGGCGAAGACGTTGTAGGTGGTGTCACCGACTGCAGCTATCACAAGCGAGCATCGTAGGCTCTCGCCTGCACGGCTGCTGACCCTGGTCGACCTGTTTCGAGGTGCAATGGTTCGCCGAACTAATTAGTATTGGTAACTAATGCCGTCCGATGCCGACACCCGGCCAGCCGCCGACACCTCCCGTGATCCTGCGCTCGATGCCGACGCCCAGGATCTGGTCGCTCGGCTCCGGATGGTCATGGCTCGCCTGGCCAGGCAGCAGCGTCGCAGCTTCCCGTCCGGCCTGACCCCCTCGCAGACCTCGGCCCTGATCACGATCGACCACTTCGGCCCGATCCGGCTGAGCGACCTGGCCCGCCTGGAGGCGGTCGCCCCGCCGACGATCACGAGGATCGTGGCCAAGCTGGAGAGCGACGGTCTGGTCGAGCGCCAGACCGACGAGAACGACCGGCGCATCGCCAGGGTCACGATCACCGACGAGGGTCACCGTCGCTGGGAGGAGACCCGCGACGGTCGCAACCGCTGGCTCGGCCGCAAGCTGTCCTCGCTCGGCGACGACGACGTGGCCGCCATCCTGGCCGCCGTCGAGCCGCTCGAGCGCCTGGCCACGGCCGACGCCGTGGACGCCGCCGGGTGATCTCCCGGGCGGCCGAGCGGTTGCGTCCAGGGCTCCGCCGCGCCAAGGGGGCCGGCCCGCCGGGGTCCTGGCCTGGCTCGGGATCGGGTCCGGGGTTCGAATGGCGGTCGTCGCGGTCGGGCTCGGGGTCGGGCGGCACCTTCCGCTCGCTCGGGCGGCGCAACTTCCGCCTCTTCTTCGTCGGCCAGCTGACCAGCCAGGCCGGCACGTGGATGCAGACCGTGTCCGTGGCATGGGTCGTGCTGCAGCTCACCGACTCGGGTGTCGCCCTCGGCGTGGTCACCGCGGCCCGGTTCCTGCCGGTACTGGTGCTCGGGGCCTGGGGTGGTGTGGTCGCCGACCGGGTCGAGCGCTGGCGGTTCATGGTCACCACCCAGGTGGCCTTCACGGTCGTGGCCGGCGCCTTCGCCGTCGCCATCGTGCTCGACCGCCTCGGCGTCGAGCTCATCGTCGGGCTGTCGGTCCTGTTCGGGTTGCTGACCGCGGTCGACAACCCGACCAGGCGAACACTGGTGGCGGACCTCGTCGAGCCAGACGAGGTCCCCAACGCCGTCGCCCTCCACTCGGCGATGATGACCGGTTCCCGGGTCATCGGACCGGCCCTGGCCGGCGTGCTGATCACCACCGTCGGCGTCGAGTGGTGCTTCATCATCAACACCCTCAGCTACCTGGCCGTGATCGGTGCGCTGCTGCTGATGGACCGGCGGGCCATCCGCCCGGCGCCCCAGGTCGCCAGGGCGAAGGGTCAGCTGCGGGAGGGGCTGCGCTACGTGTGGGCAACGCCGAACCTCCGCCACGCCCTGGTCCTGCTGGCCGTGATCGGGACCCTGGCCTTCGAGTACCAGGTGACGCTCCCGCTGTTCGCCGAGCGCACCCTCGGGGCCGGCGCCGGCGGCTTCACCACCCTCTACTCGGCCATGAGCGTCGGATCGGTCGCCGGGGCGCTGCTGATGGCGAGGCGGGAGTCCATCGATCTCCGGTTCCTGGTGCGGGCCTCGTGGGGGCTGGCGATCGCCACGACGCTGCTGGCCCTCGCGCCAAACCTGGCGCTGGCGCTGGTGGCCATCGTCGGCGTCGGGACGACCGGGGTGTTCCTCATGTCGGGGGCCAACGCCCTGATCCAGGTCGAGGCCGACGACCGCATGCGGGGCCGGGCCCTGGCCCTCACCGCAGTGGTCATCATCGGCTCGACCCCGATCGGCGGGCCGATCGCCGGCTGGGTGTCGGAGCAGTACGGAGCCAGGATGGGCCTGGTGCTCGGCGCCGTTGGCGCCGCCGCGGCGGCCGTGTGGGTCGGCGGCCGCAATCCGGCCGATCGGCCCGGCGCCGACCGGGCCGAGCCGTCCACCGTCGGGCCGCCGGCGCCATGATCTCGACCAGACCGACCGCCGAGCCCCGCCAGACCCGCTCACCCGGCGAGCGCCTGGCCGGCGTCTTCGCCTTCTGGGGCTGGCGGGTGGTCGCCGCCGGCGCGGTGAGCCAGATGCTGATCTCGGGCATGGTCATGCACGCCTACACCCACTACTCGGTGCTGCTGCGAGCCGAGTTCGGCTGGAGCACCACGCTGATCGCGATCGGGTTCGCCATGAACCGGCTCGAGTCCGGGCTGCTCGGCCCGGTGCAGGGCTGGATGGTCGACCGGTTCGGACCCCGGGCCGTCATGCGGGTCGGGGCCGTCATCCTGTGGGCCGGTCTGCTGGCGTTCAGCACCCTGCAGAACGCCTTCCAGTTCTTCGCCTACTTCCTGCTGATGGCCCTCGGCGCCAGCCTCGCCGGGTTCCTCACCGTGGTCACCGCCGTCGTCGGCTGGTTCGAGCGTCGACGGTCGACGGCGCTGGCCCTGGCCCAGGCCGGCTACCCGCTCGGTGGCATCGTGGTTCCGATCGTGGTGCTCTCGCTGACCGAGTTCGGCTGGCGGGCCACCGCGTTCGGGTCGGCGTGGATCGTGCTCGTCGCCGTGCTCGCCCTGGCCCAGGTCATGCACGGTGATCCGGCGACGGTCGGCCAGGAGGTCGACGGCGGGACGCCCCCGGATGACGGCGGCGCCGCCGCCCTGGAGCGCCGACTGCACGACGTCGGCGGTCCCGAGCGTGACTTCACCCTCGGCGAGGCCGTCCGCACCCGGGCCTTCTGGATGCTCAACCTCGGCCACGCCACGGCGCTGCTGGTGGTGGGCTCGACGATGGCCCACCTCTCGATCTACCTGACCGAGGAGCAGGGCTTCTCGCTCACGATGGCCGGCTTCCTCGGCACCGCCCTGATGCTGACCCAGCTCGTGGGCCAGATGGGCGGCGGCTGGCTCGGCGACCGCTACTCGAAGCAGCGGCTCGTCACGCTGGCCATGGGCGGGCACCTCGTCGGGATGGTGCTGTTCACGTTCGCCTCGGCCCCGTGGATGATCTGGGCCTTCGTGCCGTTCCACGGCCTGGCCTGGGGGGTCCGCGGTCCGCTGCTGCAGGCCATCCGGGCCGACTACTTCGGGACCAGCTCGTTCGGCCGGATCATGGGTTGGTCGTCGATGATCATGATGCTCGGCACGATGAGCGGCCCGATCGTCGTCGGCGTGCTGCGCGACGCGACCGGCACCTACACCCTCGGGTTCGGGGTGGTCACGGCCCTGGCCAGCCTCGCCATCGGGTTCTTCCTGTTGGCCGGCCGGCCGCAGGTCCCCGAGCGGGCCGGGCCCGCCGTGGCCTCCGGCTCCGAGCTGGCGGGCCGAGGCTAGGGGCCGCTCGCCCGGCCAACCGGGTCGCGCCGCAGCGGTCGGGTCAGGCAGGTCGGCCCACCCTCGCACGGCAGGCAGAGGTCGCCGGCGTCGAAGGTGGCGACCCGGCAGCCGGCGTCGACCATCAGCGCCCGGGTGCCGGGGAAGCCGTCGATGGCGATCACCCGTCGTGGGGCGGTGGCGAGCACGTTCAGGTTGAGGCCGCTGCTGGCCTCGAACTCGTCGGTCGGGGCGATCAGCAGCTCCCAGCCGAGCTCCAGCAGTCGCTCCCACAGCGGCGTCGGCATCAGGGGGGCGTGGACCAGGGCCAGGTCGGTGTCGAGCGGGCTGACGACCGACAGCAGGTGGAGGCAGGCCTCCGGGCCGTGGTGGTAGGGGAGGTCGAACGCCTCGACCGAGATCCCCGTCGGCTCGAGGATCGCCCGCAACTGGTCGATGCCGGCCCGGTTGGTCCGGAAGCCGCGGCCGACGGCCAGGGTCGTGTCGTCGAGGAAGAAGCAGTCGCCGCCCTCGAGCAGACCCGGTGCCTCGATCCGGCCGAGCACGGGGATGTCGGCCGCGGCGTAGAACCGCTGGTGCAGCTCGGCCTCGCCCGATCGCAGCGGCTTGCCCGGCCGCATGACGATGGCACCGCCCGGCACCACGAACGAGGGGTCGTAGGTGAAGATCGAGTCGGCCAGGTCGTCGCCGTCGTCGTCCGGTAGCCACACCACCTCGGCGCCGTCGCCCTCGATCAGGTCGACGAAGGCCTGGTACTGGGCCGTGAGGGCCTCGGCGTCGAGCGGCTTGGCGTAGTGCCAGCGGTCGTGGTCGGCGGTGAGGATGGCGCCGGGGCGGCGCATGGCCACCCGGCGGAGGGTGCCGGCCATCGAGTCGACCCCGTGGTCGAGGGCCGGTGCCGAGGATCGCTGCTCCATCGGGCGGACGATAGCAATCGTCGGGCAGACTGGAGCCATGCCCGGGAGACGGACCCGACGATGACGTCTGCGTCACCGCCGACGCCGACGGCCCGGTCGACGACGACGCCGTCGCCGGCCTCCGGCCCGGGCCCCGATGGCGGATCGCCGGTCGCCGGTCCCGGCCCGGTCGGCGCCACGGTGCTCGGCGTCCTCCCCGGCTCGGCGATCGGTCGTCTCCGCCCCGTCGCCACCGTGCTCGGCGCCGTGGCCCTCGCCGCTGCGCTCGGCTCTGACGAGGGCGTCGTGCTCTGCCCCTACCGGCGCTGCACCGGGGGCGACTGCCCGTTGTGTGGCGGCACGAGGGCCGCCGGCGCCCTGCTGCGGGGCGACGTGAGCGGCAGCTGGACTCGCCACCCCCTCGTCCCGATCCTCGCCGTGCAGCTCCTGATCGCTGGCGCGGTGGCCGCGGTCGCCCGTCGCCGTGGCCGCGACCTCGACCGATGGCGACCGCTGGTCCAACGGTTGCTGCTGGCCAACCTGGCGCTCGCCGTCGTGATCTGGGCGGTTCGGCTGGCCGCCGGCGCCGTGGCCGGGCCCTCCTACCTGGCGCCGCCGTTCTAGCTGTAGTAGCCGCAGACGTTGTGGACGCGTGATGCGGGTGGTCCGCCGATGGCGGTGTGGTCGCGGTGATGGTTGTCGTCGTGGACCAGGATCTCCGGCCCGGCGGCCGCGCTCGGGGACGCGAGCGGGCCCGCCCCCTTGGGGACGGGCCCGGCATCGATGGCGTCGGTGTTGCCGACGTGTCGACTAGGCGTCGTAGACGTGGAACTTGAGCACCTTGTCGGACAGTCGCTGATTGTCCTCGTCGACCAGGATCCACCAGTGGTCGAGGTAGCAGGGGATGGCGAAGATCGACTGGAGGATGCCTCGGACGAAGGCCATGCCGATGCCGACGGTCTGGCCGTTGTCCTGGCGCAACAACGTGATGTTCTGCATGCGCTTGCCGATCGTCTGACCGGTGGTGCCCTGCAGGTACAGGAAGTTGTAGATGTAGTAGCCGATGTAGCCGAGCAGCAGGAGCACCGAGAACACGGCACCCAGGCCGTCGGAGATGCCGCTGCCGATCGCGATCAGGATCAGGCCGACGATGTAGATGCCGACGAGGATCGCCGCATCGATCAGGAAGGCGATGAAGCGCTTACCGGCGTCGGCCCGCCGGCGCCCACCGCTCGCCATCGGGTTGTACCCCGGCTCGGCCGACGGCGTCGCCGGTGCGGTGGCCTGGGGAGCACCCTGCCACTGCGTGCCGTCCCAGTACCGCTGGGTGCCGGGCGGGTCGCCCTGGGCGTAGTACCAGCCGGGCGGCTGCGAGCTTCCTTGATCTGACATGGAGCGCTTCCTCCTCTGGGGGACTGCTTCGACAGGGCCGATGTCCGGCAGCGGGCGGCACCGATACCGGCTTGAACCTTAGCCAATGACGGCAACGGGGGGTGGTTGATCGCCGAGCGGGGCCGATCGGCTGGCGAGCCCATCCCCGATCTGGCCATGATGACGCCATGACGCTGCACCCCCAGATCGTCGAGTTGCTGGCGGCCATGGAGCGGCCCGACCGGCCCAGAATCCACGAGCTGCCGATCGAGGCCGCCCGCCAGGTCTACGGGGCGATGCCCGGGTTCATGGGCGACCTCGGCCACGACGCCCCATCGGAGGATCGCACGATCGACGGCCCGCTCGGCCCGATCCCGATCCGGGTCTACCGGCCGGACGGCGGCGACGGGCCGCGGCCGCTCGTCGTCTTCTACCACGGCGGCGGGTTCTGCATCGGCGACCTCGACTCGCACGACCGGGAGTGCCGGGCCATCGCCGCCCGGTCGGGAGCGACGATCGTCGCCGTCGACTACCGGATGGGCCCCGAGCACGCCTACGGGCCGGGCCAGACCCGCCCCGCGTGGATCGACGATGCCTGGGCCGCGTTCACCTGGGTCGCCGACCATGCGACCGAGCTCGGCGGTGACGCCGACCGGATGGTGGTGTGCGGTGACTCGGCCGGCGGCAACATCTCGGCGGTGGTGGCCCAACTGGCCGCCGGCGACGGTCGCCCGCTGGCGTTGCAGGTACTCATCTACCCGGCCACCGACGTGCGGGACGAGGCCATGGAGCTCTACCCGTCGTATGCCGAGAACGCCGACGCCCCGATCCTGGAGCGGCCGGTGCTCGACTACTTCCGTGACAACTCCAGGACCGGGGGCGACAACGCCTCGCCCCGGATGTCGCCGGGCCTGACCGAGGATCTGGCCGGGCTGGCCCCGGCCCTGGTGGTGACCGCCGAGCACGACCCGCTCCGCGACGACGGCGAGGCCTACGCCGAGCGGCTCCGGGCGGCCGGGGTCCCGGTGACGCTGCGCCGCTACGACGGGATGCCCCACGGCTTCCTGAGCTTCGGCCCGGTGGTCGACGATGCCGTCGCGCTCGTCGCCGAGGTGGCCGACGCCATCGCCGCGACCGGACGCTGACCCGAGCGGCCGGCGATGCCCGATCGGGCATCGCCCGGTTGGGCCGTCGGCGACCCTGCTGGGTGACAATGACGGACATGGCCCGCTACGTCGCCCGCATCAACAGCCCCCGCTCACCCGAGGAGGCCTTCGACTACATGGCCGACATGACCAACTTCGCCCTGTGGGATCCGGGCGTGGTCAAGGCCGTCGCCGTCGACGGCACCGAGATGGACCCGCCCCGCGCCGTCGACGTGACGGTGAAGGGCCTCGGCGGCAGCACGACGACCCTCCGGTACCAGGTGGAGGAGCTCGACCGGCCCAACCGGATGGTTGCCAGGGCCAGGACCAGGTTCCTCGAGTCGCTCGACACGATCACGGTCGAGGCGACCGACGACGGCTCGCTCGTGACCTACGACGCCGAGCTGACCCTCCGGGGCCTGCTCGGCCCGGTCAACCCGCTGCTCCAGCCCATCTTCAACCGGATCGGCGACAAGGCCAAGGCGGGCATGGTCCGAGCGCTCGACGGCACCCCGGCCGAGGCCGCCTCGGCCTGAGTCCCGGCCCCGATCCCGGTCCCCGGCCCCGGAGACGTAGGACGGCCGGGCCGACCGATTCCCCATCACCCGAGGGAACCGGCCATCGCCCGGCCCGGCCGTTGCTGGGGGGAGGGCCCCAGCTGGATGCACCGAGCGAACCGGGGTGTCGCCCCTGCCCCGATCCGCCCGGTGTCCAGTCCGGCGCTCAGCCGGTCTGGACGAACCGCACCACCCGGTTGGCGGCGAGCGCCTCCTGGCTGTCGCCCTGGCCGAACTGGTCGGTCTCGCCGTAGCCCTCGGCGGTGAGGGCGCCGGCATCGACACCGGCGGCGACGAGCGCATCGACGACGGCCGCCGCCCGCTCCTGGCTCAGCGCCAGGTTGGCTGCATCGTCGCCCCGCACGTCGGTGTAGCCCTGGACCTCGAAGGTGGCGTCCGGCCCGGCCTCGGCGATCAGTGCCGCAGCCTCGTCGACGATGGTCCGGCCATCGACCAGGATCTCGGCCGACCCGGTGCGGAAGGGGATGGTCGGCAGCTGGTTGAGCGCATCGGCGACGCTCACGTCGAGCTGATCGATGATCGCGGTGACCCCGTCGACCTCGCCGGCGGCGGCGAGGGTCGGGCCCCGGTCGGCCTCGGACTGCAGGGTGCCCGAGACGGCGATCTCGGTCCCGACGCCGTCGACGGTCGCCACCACGACGCCCTGGTCGGCCAGCACCTCGGCCACGGCCGGCTCCAGCAGGACCAGCTCGCTGGTCACCGACTCGACGCCGTCGACCGACGAGGCGGCGTCGACCGCGGCGGCCTCCTCCGCCGAGTCGGCGACGAAGCCGGTCAGGGTGGCGGCGGTACCGTCGAGGCCGGCGACGATCGCACCGGGAAGCGGGTCGACCGCAGCCTGGACGTCACCGACGGCCGGCCCGGCGGCGACCGTGGTCGTCTGGGCCGCGGTCGTCGTGGTCGCCTCGGCCGTTGTCGTCGTGACCTCGGTCGTCGTGGTGGTGGGCTCGGCTGCGGTCGGGGCGGCAACCGCCCCGACCGTCACGCCGTCGCCCGGATCGAGTTCGCCATCGGTCGCAGCGCCGGTCAGGTCGTCGACGACATCGGCGGCCACGTCGGCCGACGTGTCGTCGTCACCGCCGAACCAGCGGTTCCAGCCGAAGGCGAGCAGGAACACGGCCGCGAACACCGCCAGGCCGGCCCAGATGATCTGGTCGTCCGCCGCCGCACCCCACTCGGGGACCAGCTTGTCGTCGTCATCGTCGCCAACCGGGTCGCGCCGCATCGTCTCCATGCCCGTGATGACGGCCTGGCCCGATCCTTTGTCGCGAAGAAATCCGAGAATCCTCCGCCGGATCCGGAACTACTGCCCGGGCGGGTGCACCACGACGACCGGGAGCCCGTAGGAGCGCTCGACCCGGCTCGGCAGATCCATCCGCAGCCAGCGGGAGATCCCGGGGGGCGAGGTGGAGATGATGATCTCGTCGAAGCTCGACCGCTCGAGGACGCGGCCGATGGCCGCGAACGGGTCGTGGCCGGCCACCTCGCTCGTCAGCGCCTGCCGGTGGTCGGACAGCCGGACCAGGAAGGACGCAAGCCGCTCCTCGGCCTGCTCCTGGTCGCGGACGCGCGCCGCCGCCAGGTCCTCCGGCGAGACGACGGTGTAGCCCGACATCGGATCGGCGACCCCCGTGAGCAGCCGCTGGGTCTCCTTCGACCGGGTGGCGGGCACCAGCAGGTGGAATTCGGCCGGCCCGGCCGCCGCCCGCTCGGCCACGAGAGCGGGGATGATGTCGCCGGCCAGGGTGCGGTTGGCCACGATCAGGTGACGGGTGACCTCGACGGGGGCCTCGCCGGCCACCGGGCTCGGTCGCTCCCGATCGAGCCGCACCGCCAGCTCCAGCCGGAGCCGGTAGCGGACGACGTCGCCGTCGGCGATCAGGGTGTCGGCCTCGATCACCTTGGCCGTGGCCAGCCCGGGGTTCGACTTCGCCGCCTCGGCGACGCCCCGCCTGGCCGCCTCCTCCCACGTCCGGCCAGATGTCGAGACCAGCCGGACGACCCGGTAGACCGGCTCGTCGACCGGCGCCGGAGCGGGCGTCTCGGGCACGTCAGCCCTCGGACTCGTGCTTGAACGAGAGCCGGATCTTCGATCGGAACAGCGCGACCTCGCCGTCGTCGATCGTCACGTCCTGCTCGATGACCCGGGCCACCCGCAGGTCGCTCAAGGTCTTCGACGCCTCGGCGACCGCGTTGGCGGTCGCCTTCTCCCACGACTCGGCGCTGGTGCCGATCAGTTCCACCACGTTGTAGACGCTCTCGGTCATCGCGAACCCTTCCCGACCCCAGGCGAGGCCGTCCAGCCAGGAGCTCCGCCGGCGGCGGAACTCGGTGAAGCCCTGCTCCTCAGGGCTGGCGTCATGGCGAGACCATAGTTGGTCGCCGTGGCGCCGGCCACGGGTCCGGTCGCGGCCCCGGCCGGCCGGGTCAGCGCTCGATCTGGGAACGGATGTCGTCGAGCCAGCGGTCGGCCTCGGCCCAGGCGGTGGTCACCTCGAGCCGGGTCTCGGTCGAGCCCTTGCCCTCGGCCGGGTAGCTGCCGAGGAACTTGATGTCGGCCAGCTTGGCCCGGATGGCTCGCAGGCAATCGGCCAGCAGTTCGTCGTCGATGTGGCCGTCGATGTCGACGATGAAGCAGTAGTTGCCAAGCGCGGTCTTCACCGGCCGCGACGAGAGACGGGACAGGTTGATCGACCGGGCGGCGAACTCCTGGAGGATGGCGACCAGCGAGCCGGGGCGGTCCTCGCGCTGGTTGAGCACGACCGTGGTCTTGTCGTGACCGGACCGGGCCGGCACGCCGGATGGGGCCACCAGCACGAACCGGGTCTGGTTGCCCGGATGGTCGGCGACGTCGGCGGCCAGGGTCTCGAGGCCGTACCGCTCGGCCGCCAGCGCCGGGGCCAGGGCGGCGATCGTCTGGTCGTCGGCCGCCATCACCGCCGCCTCCGAGGTGGAGTTGGCGGCCTTGACCTCGGCCCTCGGCACCTCCTTGTGGAGGAACTGGCGGCACTGGGCGTTGGCGACGGGGTGGGAGAACACCGCGGTGATGTCGTCGAGCGAGGTTCCCGACCTGGCCATCAGGTCGAGCTGGATGTCGAGCACCACCTCGCGCTGGATCAGCAGCTCGTGGTCGAACGCCAGGGCGTCGAGGGTCACGTTGACGGTGCCCTCGATGGCGTTCTCGATGGCGACGAAGCCCATCTGCGTCTCGCCGGTCGAGGTGGCGTCGAGCACGTCGACGAACTTCGGGTACGGCACCAGCTCGGCGGTCGCCAGGTCGACCTGACTGACCAGCGCCTGCTCGGTGAAGGTGCCGGACGGACCGAGGTAGGCGATCCGGAGCGGGGGGGCGACGGACGGGGGGTTCTCGATGGGCTTGGCCACGGAACCAGCCTACGAGCCGTCGCCGGGACCGGCAGCCGGATTCCGGTCGCCGACGCACGGCTTCTAGAGTCGAGCCATGGACGACCGTCTCTATTTTCGTCAGCTCCTCAGCGGCCGCGACTTCGCCACCGACGACATGATCGCCCGCCAGATGGTCAACTTCGCGTACGCCATCGGTGACCGTCTGACCGGCGAGGCGGTGCTGGTCGATCCGGCCTACGACGTCGCCGGTCTCGTCTCGATCCTCGAGGCCGACGGCATGACGCCGGTCGGTGTGCTCGGCACCCACTACCACGCCGACCACCTCGGCGGGAACATGATGGGGTACCAGCTGGAGGGCGTCGCCGCCCTGCTCGACCGCTTCGACGTCCCGGTCCACCTCCAGGCCCCGGAGGTCGAGTTCGTGACCAAGACGACCGGCCTCGGCCCCGAGCAGCTCGTCGGTCACGCCTCCGGCGACATCGTCACGGTCGGCGAGATCGACATCGAGCTGATCCACACCCCCGGGCACACCCCGGGCAGCCAGTGCTTCCTGGTCGACGGCCACCTGGTCTCGGGTGACACGCTCTTCCTCGACGGCTGCGGTCGGACCGATCTCCCCGGGGGCGATCCCGAGGAGCTGTTCCACTCGCTGACCACCCGGCTGGCCAAGGTCCCAGACGACGCCGTGCTGTTCCCCGGCCACCTCTACTCACCCGAGCCGTCGCGGTCGATGGGTGACACCCGGGCGATGAACGTCGTCTACAAGCCGAAGTCGGTCGAGCAGTGGATGATGATGTTCGGTCACTAGCTCGCCGGTCGAGTTCCGCCGTGCGGCGTCGGCCCATCGCTCAACCCGGGCGACCATGGGCCGAAAGGCCCGGGTGACCTTCTCGAAGCGCAAGACCCGCACCGACCGGACCCTGGCCGACTCGGACCCGTTCGACCTCGACCGCATCCGCGAGCTGGAGACCGAGAACGCCCTCCTCCGGGCTCGGGTGCTCGATCTGACCAACCGGCTCGACCCCGTCGGGGCCACCACCCCCGACCCGGTCGTCGCGCCACAGGACGACCTCGACGAGGAGTCGGCCGAGGCCTTCGACGCCTTCCTGTCCGTCTCCGACCCCCACCTCGACCGGGTCCGCCGCTTCCTCCTCGGCTAGCACCCTGCTCGCCACGCCGTCGATCGTGCCCGGCGTGGCGCCGCGCCCGGTTCCGCCGAGCGCGTGCGAGAATGGTCGGGATGTCCCGCTCGGAGCCCGTCACCGCCGCCGCCAACCCGGCGACGCTGCGGTCGCTGGTGCTCACCCTCACCGCCGTCGGGATGGCCATCGGGCTCGTGGCGGGGCTCGGCGCCGCGGCCTCGGCCGAGAGCCCGACCAGGGTGGCCGAGGGCCTGGCCGACGACGGGGTGTTCGTCGGCTTCGGGCGAAGCGATGTCGACGAGGCCGCGCTGGTCGCCGCCGTCGCCGACGCCAGGGGCCGCGGCCTCGACCTGGTGGTCGTCGTGCCCCGCGATCCGCAGCCGTCGGCCAAGGCGTTCGCCCGCCGGATCCAGGAGAAGACCGAGGCCGAGGTCGCGCTGGTGTTCCCGAGCGAGGGCCCGGTCGAGGCCTACGTCCTCGAGGAGCTGTCGGCCGCCAGGCCCCGGGCGCTCGACGCGGCCAGGGCACTCGACGACCCGGCCGCCGCCATCGACGCCTTCGCCGTCGAGCTGACCACGACCGACGACGCCAGCAGGCCCCCGATCGTCGGCCAGATCTTCCGGGCCCTGGTGGTCTTCGGCCTGCTGATCGGGGTCGTCGTCGCCATCGAGCTGATCGTGTCGCGGCTGCGGCGCCCGGCCGCCGCCTCCTCCTGAGGGCTTCTGACGGCCGGCCGGCCCCGATCGCCGATGCCGTCGTCGACGGCCGCCACGAGGCCGCTCGAATGGTGAGCCCGCCCGGCCGCAACCGATCGAATCCCTGGCACACTGCCCGTCATGGCAGAGGCGACCACCGATGACGAGCTGGAGCGCGGAGCGGCCGGAGCTGCGTCGCCGAGTGGCGGGAACCGCGGTGGTGGGGTCGCCCTGGCCGACGAGGGGCCGGACGAGCTGCCGGCCCTGCTTGCGTTCGCCGTCGGCATCGCCATCCTCACCATCGGTCTGATCTGGCCGACGATCGACGGCGACGACCACCGGGGCGGCGCGGCGACGGCCGCAGCGACGGCCGAGGCCGACAACGAGGCCGACGAGGGCGACGACGAGGACGGGGCCGCCGAGGACGATGCCGACGCGGACGCCGACGAGCCCGACGAGGCTGCGGCCCCGGCCCTGCCCGACATCGCGGCCATCCAGGCGCTGCTCGACGGCGAGGCCGACGGGCTCGGCGCCGACGGCGACGGCAACACGGTCGTCCTGACCGGCACCGTCCCGGACGAGGCCACCCGCGAGGCGCTGATCGCCCGGGTCGAGGGCCAGCCGAACGTCGACTCGGTCGATGCGACGGGCCTGGTCGTGGCCGCCGGGGCCGAGGCCGCGGTCGACGTGACCGCGGCTCAGGTCTCGATCGTGCTCGCCGGCACGGTCCCGGACGAGGCCACCCGCGACGCCATCGTGGCCCGGGCCGTGGCCGTGTACGCCGAGGAGCAGGTCGACGACCAGCTCGTGGTCGATCCGTCGGCCCAGCCTCCGGCGACGGTCACCATCGGCGGCTCGATGACCGACCCCGTGCTCTACAACCAGGTGGTCGAGGCCTTCGCCGGGCTCGACGGCGTCGAGCTCGGCGACACCAGCGGCTTCGCGCTCGAGGAGTCGAACGACCTCGAGGCCGCCCTCAACTCGCTCGAGCCGATCCAGTTCGCTTCGGGCAGCGCCATCGTGCAGGGCGAGTCGGCCCCGATCCTCGACGAGGCGGCCGAGCTGTTGCTCGACAACCCCGACGTCGCACTGGAGATCGGTGGTCACACCGATTCGATCGGCGGCGACGAGGGCAACCAGACCCTGAGCGAGGCCAGGGCCCAGGCGGTCCTGGCCGAGCTGCAGGCCAGGGGCGTCGAGAACGACCTGACCGCCGTCGGCTTCGGTGAGCGCCGCCTCAAGGTGTCGCCTGACGAGAACGATGCGGCGGCCCAGCAGGAGAACCGGCGCATCGAGTTCCGGATCGTCTAGATCGATCGTCGATCGGCCTCGTCGGCGGGAGGCGCGTCGGCGCCGTGCCGGGCGACCCAGGCGTACATGGCGATGCCGGCGGCCACGCCGGCGTTGATCGAGCGCGTCGATCCGAACTGGGGGATCGATCGGCACTCCCGGAGGAACGGCCTGATCGCCTCGGACAGCCCGGGGCCTTCCTGGCCGAAGACGAGCACGCAGCTCCGGGGCAGCGGTTCGGCGTCGAGCGGCACCGACCCCGGGAGGTTGTCGACCCCGATCAGCGGCAGGCCGGCCTCCTCGGCCCAGCGGGCCAGGTCGGCCGGCTCCGGGTGATGGCGGATGTGCTGATAGCGATCGGTCACCATCGCCCCCCGCCGGTTCCAGCGCCGTCGGCCGACGATGTGGACCTCGGCGGCCAGGAAGGCGTTGGCGCTGCGGACGACCGTGCCGATGTTGAGGTCGTGGCGCCAGTTCTCGATGGCGACGTGAAACGGGTGACGACGGGGGTCGAGGTCGCCGACGATCGCCTCGACCGACCAGTAGCGGTAGCGGTCGACCACGTTCCGGCGATCGCCGCCCGCCAGCAGCTCGGGGTCGAGGCGGGGGTCGTCCGGCCAGGGGCGCGGGTGTGGCCCGACCCCGACCGGCGGCTCGCCGCCCGACGGCTCGCGTTCGCCCGCCGGGTAGCCGGACTCCCGCTCGGCCATCGTCGACGCCGACCGTGCCGCCCGCTCAGCCCCGGGCGAACGACGCCGGCTCGGCCCCGGTCAGGTCGACCAGCGCCTCGGGGCTGATCGCGAACACGTGGCGGGGGGTGCCGGCGGCGGCCCACACCTCGCCGAAGGTCAGCAGGTGTGGGTCGATCCACGTGCGGAGGGCCGTGCGATGGGCGAACGGCGGGACCCCACCGATCGCGTACCCGGTGGCGGCCCGGACGGCCTCGGGGTCGGCCCGACCGCAGCGATCGACGCCGGCCACCGCAGCCAGCGCCTCGGCGTCGACCTGGTTGGCCCCGCTGGTGAGGGCGAGCACCAGCTCCGGTCCCCGCTCGCCGTCGGCGGCGAAGATCATCGACTTCACGATCTGGTCGACGGTGCAGCCGACCGCCGAGGCCGCATCCTCGGCGGTGCGGGCTCCGTCCTCGGGGTAGGCCAGGACGTTGAGGTCGAGGCCACGGGAGGCGGCCCAGTCGGCGACCCGCCTGGCCGATGGGTGGAGGGCATCGGTCGTCTCGCTCATCGGGTCGAAGGGTAGCCAGCGTCGCCGGCCGAGCCGGCCCGGGGCCGCCTCATCCGGCCGGGGGCGGTCGCACCGGGCCGGTTCCGCGGCTGTCGGCGGGGCGACCGAATCGGGCCGATCGGCCCATCGATCGCCCTCAACGGCCGGGCCGACCGACCGATCGGGTCAGCATGGATCGGGTCCTGCGGATCATCGGCGTCGCCCTCGTGCTTGCCCTCACCGTCGTGGCCGTCCAGGTGTTCGACCGGGCGGTGGTCCCCGACGCCGATGCAGCCGTGCCATCGGCCGCCGATGGTGACCTCCCGGCGCCGGACGGCCTGGCCTCGACCGCCGCCGGCGAGCCGTCCGACCCCGACCCCGAGGCCGAGCCGACGTCGCCGGTCGATGCCGACGGTGAGCCGCCCCGGCTGTTGGCCGCCGTGCCGGGAAGCGAGTCGCGAACGTTCCTGGTGGCGACCGCCGAGGAGGCGGCCGAGACACTCCCGCCCGATCTCTTCGAGACGATCGACCCGGACGCCGACTACCCGCTGGAGACCGATCTGGTGCCGGGCGACAGCCTGGCCCCGACGGGCTGGATCGAGCCGGGGCTCTACGCCTCACCGCTCGACGTCGAGGACTGCGGCTACGAGCTGCACCGGCTCGTTCGAGACGACGAGCGGTTGATCGGCCACGATCGGTTGTCGACCGGGCGGCTGCTGGTGTCGCTCAACCCCATCGAGCCCGACCTGTTCCGCCCGACGCAGCAGTGTCGACAGTGGGCTCCCTGGGTCCCGCTGGCCGAACCGCTGGTGGCCGCCGGCGACGGCGACTACTGGGTCGGGGATCTCGCCCCGGGGACCTGGGCGGTCCCGGAGGGTTGCCTGTGGGAGCACGTGGTCGCCTTCCGGGGCGCTCGTCTGGCCGACGTCACCTCGAGCGGTCGTGGACCGCGTCCGCTCGTCGTCGACCAGGAGACCCTCGGCGTGCGGATCCGGGGCTGCGACCGGGTGATCCGCCTGATCGAGGCCGCCCCCGATCCTGGCATCGGCATCGAGCCCGGTCTGGAGCCCTGAATCCGAGTCGAACGGCCGACCACTGCCTAGGCAAGCATCACCAATGTGGTCGGATCTGTACACCGTCAGGTAGCGCCGCGCTAGCCTGTGACAGGGGACCGCTTTCGGTCGGTCGTGAGCTCCTCGCCCGTGCTCGTGACCCGTAGTGCCGCGCGGACCCCCTCGTAGTCGCCCTTAGCCCCGTTGTTCCCTCCCGGGGTTGGGGGCGGCTGCACTTTTGTCGGGCACGAACCACGAAACCCGACCCAAGGGGCCGGGTTCCGGAGCGATTGTCGAGGGGTGCGCGAGGAGGGACTTGAACCCTCACGTCCTTTCGGACACAGGAACCTGAATCCTGCGCGTCTGCCAATTCCGCCACTCGCGCGAGTGACCCCGGCATGATACCGCCTGCCAAGTCAGAACGGGCCCGGTGCGAGTACCGTAGATGCCATGGTCTTGCGGAGCTTCGAGGACCGCCTGGAGCGGTTGGTCGAGGGGGTTTTCTCGCGGGCCTTTCGCAGCGGTCTGCAGCCGGTCGAGATCGGTCGCCGGCTCGTTCGCGAGATGGAGGCCAGCCGCACCGTCGACGCCTCCGGGCGGGCCCTCGCCCCCAACCGCTTCGTGATCCGCCTGGCCAGCGAGGACGCCCAGCGCTTCGCCGAGGTCCACGATTCGCTGGTCACCGAGTTGGCGGCCACCGTCCGCAGCTACGCCAGCCAGCACCGCCTCGGCTTCCTCGGCATGATCTCGATCGAGTTCGAGACCGACCCCTCGCTCCGGGTCGGCATGTTCCGCCTCCACCCGTCGTACGACGACCGCATCGCCAGCACCGAGCCGGGCGGCTGGCTCGAGGGCCCGAACGGTGCCTTCTACAAGCTCAAGAACCAGGTGATGACCATCGGCCGGCTCTCCACCTGCGACGTCGTGGTCGACGACCAGAACGTCTCGCGCCAGCATGCCGAGCTCCACCCGGCCGACACCACCTTCCAACTGGTCGACCTGGGATCGACCAACGGCTGCCGGGTCAACGGCATCCGCATCGACCGCCACCTCCTGAGCGACGGTGACGAGATCGCCCTCGGGCCGGTCCGGTTGCGCTTCCGGCGCACCTGAGTCGCGGCCGGGATCGCAGCCGATTCCCCCGTCAGATGATGTGCCCGATGACGACGACCGCCGTGGCCGGTAGCCTCACGTCACGTGTCTGATGCGCTGCTGACCCTCCTGAGGTGGTGCCTCCTCGCCCTCGTGTACCTCTTCTTCTTCCGCGTCCTCCAGGCGACGTGGTCTGGTTCGACGACTAGTGTGGCGGTTCGTAGGGTCGGGGCCGCCGTCGGGGGGCACCAGCCGGTTCAGGCGGGACCGGTCGAGGCCCCACCACATCTGGTCGTGCTCGAGCCGGCCGCCCGCGGCGGCCAGCGAGTCGAGGTGACAGGGGAATTGACCATCGGACGCGCCGCAGGCTGCCAGTTGATCTTCGAGGACACCTACCTGTCGCAACGCCACGCCCGCGTTTCCCCGGCCGAGGGTGGCCTCGTCATCGAGGACCTCGGCTCGACCAACGGCACCTACATCAACTCCCAGCGGGTGACCAAGCCGGTCCTCGGCCGCCGCGGCGACCGGGTGCAGTTCGGCGGTGTCATCATGGAGCTCGCCTGATGCGGCTGCTCGGCGGCACCGGCTCGCACGTCGGGAACGTGCGCGAGGCCAACCAGGACCGCGTCTACTACGGCGGCGAGCTGGCGGCGCTGGCCGACGGGATGGGCGGCCACCAGGGCGGCGAGCGCGCCGCCGAGCTGGCGATCGGGCAGTTCCGCCGCGCCGGCAGCGAGCTGTCCGAGGGTGACCTGGTCGACATGGTGCTGGCCGCCAATCGGGCCGTCCACGGCCACGCGGCGGAGAACGGCCTTCCCGGCATGGGCACCACGCTGGTGGCGCTCACCCTGCACGCCGACGACACGATGACGGTGGCCAACGTCGGCGACAGCCGGGCCTACTGGATCCGCGGCGACTACATGAGCCAGGTCACCGAGGACCACAGCTTCGTCGAGGACCTGGTGCGCCAGGGTCGCCTGACACCGGCCGAGGCCGCCATCCACCCCCAGCGCAACATCCTGACCCGGGCCGTCGGCATCGGGATCGAGGTCGAGGTCGACCGGTTCCCGATCGAGGAGCCGGCGATCGGCGATCGCTTCCTGCTCTGCAGCGACGGGCTGTTCAACGAGGTGTCCGAGGATCGCATCCTCGAGATCATCCTCGGCGCCCCCGACCCCGTCACCGCCGCCGATGCGCTCATCGAGGCCGCCCTCGAGACGCCGTGCCGTGACAACGTCACCGTCGCCGTCGTCGAGGTGGTGTCCGACGACGAGCCCCGGCTCGAGGTCGTCGCCCGCGAGAGTGGCGACGACGGCGTCATCACCAGCGAGTACATCGACGACCACGCCGCCACCACGGCCCAGGTGCCGGTCGTCCGGGGGGCCCAACTGCGCTCGGTCGGCGAAGCCGGCCCACGCCCGGTCCTCGACCACCACGTCAACGGTGCCGCCGCCGACCCCGGTTCCGACGGCGGCAAGGCGGGGGGCAAGGGTGCCGCCGCCGGCGCTGCGGCCGGCAACCTGGCGGTCGCCGACATCGACACCGCAGCCGACCCGACCGCCGAGCTGCTCGTCGACGCCCCCGGGGCCGACGAGCCGACCGACGAGATGCCGGCGATCGACGACGAGCAGCTCGAGGTCAGACCGGGCAGCCGGCTGGTCGTGGTGGTCGGCAGCCTGCTCGTCCTCGTCGGGCTGCTCGCCGGTGGCTACTTCGGCGCCCGCAGCTACGCCCGATCGGGCTACTTCGTCGCCGAGGACCCCGACACGGGCACGCTGGCGGTCCATCAGGGTCGCGATGGCGGGCTGTTCGGGTTGTTCGACCCGATCCCGGTCACCGCCAGCCCCCACGCCCCCGAGGTCCTGGCCCAGGTCGGTCTCGACGGCGAAGCCGACCAGCGCTTCGCCGACCGGGCCGACGCCGACGCCTTCCTGGCCTCGATCGACGATCGCCTGGCCGCCATCGAAGCCGAGGCCGACGCTGCCGCCGGGCCGTCGGAGAGCACCTCCAGCACCTCGTCGGACGACGCCGGTTCCGACTCGAACCAGCTCACCCCCGACGGCGACGGCGAGGGCGGCGGATCCAGCACCGAAGGGGGCTGAACGGGTGAAAGCCCGCACGGTCGAGCTCGGCCTGCTCGTGATCGCCCTGCTGACCACGTGCGTCGGCTACGTGCTGGTGGTCCTGGCCCAGCGGGTCGAGGTGGGGGCCGAGCTGCTCGGCCAGCTCCAGGCCGAGGTCGGCGGGTTCATGGCCATCGTCGTCATCCTGTTGCTGGCGGCCCATGTGGTCGTCCGGCTGCTGGCTCCCCTGGCCGACGGCCTGCTGTTGCCGCTGGCGGCGCTGCTGAACGGGCTCGGCTACGTGATGATCGCCCGGCTCGACGAGGGCCTGGCCGCCAGCCAGTCGGCGTGGACCTTCATCGGGCTCGGTGCCTTCAGCGCCACCCTGCTCGTGCTGCCCGATCCGAAGCGGCTCGAGCCCTACCGCTACACCCTGGCCCTGATCGGTGTCGGGCTGCTGATGCTGCCGCTCGTGCCCGGCCTGGGGGTCGAGATCAACGGGGCGAGGATCTGGCTCCGGGCCGGCCCGTTCTCGATCCAGCCCGGCGAGTTCGCCAAGATCGTGTTCGCCGGGTTCCTGGCCGGCTACCTCGCCGACAAGCGGGAGCTGCTGACCACCGGCAACCGGCGGGTCGGCCCGCTGACCATCCCCGATGCCCGCCACTTCGGGCCGCTGCTGGCGGCGCTCGGCGGGGCGCTGATGGTGATGATCGCCCAGCGCGACCTCGGCTCGTCGCTGCTGCTGTTCACGCTGTTCGTCGTCATGTTCTACGTGGCCACCGCCCGCGTCGCCTACGTGCTGATCGGCCTGATCGCCTTCTCGACCGGGGCCTACGTGTCGTGGCGGTTGTTCTCCCACGTGCAGCGGCGGGTCGACATCTGGCTCGACCCCTTCGCCGACCCGAAGGGTGCCGGGTTCCAGATCGCCGAGGCCTCGTTCGCCATGGCCGACGGCGGCCTCACCGGCACCGGTCTCGGCCAGGGCACCCCCGAGAAGGTCCCGTTCGCGGCGACCGACATGATCTTCGCCGCCTTCGGCGAGGAGCTCGGCCTGCTCGGCGCCACCGCCATCCTGGTGACGTTCCTGTTCTTCGTCGGCGCCGGCCTGCGGGTGGCCCTCAACGCCCGGTCGCCGTTCGAGCAGCTCCTCGCCGCCGGCCTGACCGCCCTGCTCGGGTTCCAGGCCTTCATCATCATCGGCGGCATCCTGCGGGTGCTGCCCCTGACCGGCGTGACGTTGCCCTTCGTGTCGTACGGGGGCTCGTCGCTGATCTCCAACTACATCATCCTCGCCATCCTCGTCCGCATCTCCCACAACTCGGTGGTGGGCCGGGCCGAGGAGCTGGAGGAGCTGGAGAACCGCGATGACTCGCAGCTGCCGTTCTCGGTCCGCTCGTCGTGGAAGGCCGTCAACGCGTGAGTCGACCGATCAAGCACGTGGTGATCGTGCTGCTGGTCTGCTTCACCGCGCTGTTCGTGCAGCTGAACCGGATCCAGTTCTACGGGGCCCAGGGGCTGATCGACAATCCGGCCAACACCCGCACGATCCAGCGCGACTTCAACCGGCCCCGTGGCCAGATCATCACCCGGGACGACGTGGTGGTCGCCGTCTCCGAGCCGACGCCGGGCGGGTTCTTCGACGCCCAGCGCCGCTACCCCCAGGGCGACCTCTATGCCCACGTCGCCGGCTACACGTCGTTCACGTTCGGGGCCCAGGGGGTCGAGCGGGAGTACAACGACGCCCTGATCGGTCGCACCGCCACCCAGGAGCTGTCGGGTCTCACCGACCTGCTCGACGGGACCAACCCGATCGGCAACGTCCGTCTCACCATCCGCCACGACCTGCAGCTCCTGGCCCGCGACGGACTCGCCGGGCAGCGGGGATCGGTCGTCGCCCTCGATCCGGCCACCGGCGAGATCCTGGCCATGTACAGCAACCCGACGTTCGACCCGAACCGGATCGCCGACAACGACGGGTCGCTGGCCAACGAGGCGTGGACCGAGCTGGCGACCGCCGAGGACAACCCCCTGCTCGAGCGGACCTACCGGGAGATCTTCTTCCCCGGCTCGACGTTCAAGGTGGTGACGGCCGCCGCCGGCCTCGACGACGACCTCGTCTCGATGATCGCCCCCGAGTTCGTCGTGGTCGACAGCTATCTGCCCCCGCTGACCGAGCGGCCGATCTCGAACTTCGGGGGCAGCAGCTGCGGGGGGAACCTGGTCGAGCTGCTGGTGGTGTCGTGCAACTCGGGTTTCGCCGAGCTCGGGGCGGAGATCGTCGGGCCGTCGGCCATGATCGAGACCGCCGAGGGCTTCGGCTTCAACCAGACGCCGCCGATCGATCTACCGCTGCCCGAGGCGAGCCGGTTCCCGTCCGACTTCGGGGCGCTGGTGTCGGAGGGCACGCCCGAGATCCCGGCCGGGGTGTTCGAGAACACGCCGGCGCTGGCCCAGTCGGCGATCGGCCAGAACGACGTGTCGGCCTCGCCCCTGCAGATGGCGCTCGTGGCCGCCGCCGTGGTCAACGGGGGCCGGGTGCCGATTCCCCACGTGCTGGCCGCCGTCGAGGACGCCGAGTCCGGTCGGGTGGTCAGCGACTTCGACGAGGGCACGTGGACGACCGCCATGTCGGCCGGCACGGCCGAGCTGCTGACCGGGGCCATGGTCGAGGTGGTCGAGCGAGGCACCGCCCAGAACCTCGCCATCGGGGGCCTGACGGTCGGGGGCAAGACGGGCACCGCCCAGCTCGGCACCGATCCTCCCCGCTCGCACGCCTGGATCATCGGCTTCGCCGGCCGGCCGGGTGAGCGGGCCGAGATCGCCGTCGCCGTGCTGGTCGAGGGCCAGGAGGGGTCGAGCGAGCAGACCGGTGGTCGGGTCGCCGCCCCGATCGCCCGAAGCATCCTGGAGCGCTTTTTCCAGTAGCGTTGTCTGCTGGCGCCCGCTGCACCCCCCACCACCAACGGTTGAACACCGATTGGGCGGGCCCCGTGAGTAGCATGAACCACACTGTGACTGACGCCCCTGCCGCACGGCCCGTCCTGAACGGACGCTACGAGCTGCACCGACGCATCGCGCGGGGTGGCATGGCCGACGTGTTCCTGGCCAAGGACCAGCTCCTCGACCGCCCGGTCGCGGTGAAGGTGCTGTTCCCGCAGTTCGCAGCCGAGGAGTCGTTCGTGGCCCGCTTCCGCCGGGAGGCCCAGGCCGCAGCCAACCTCAACCACCCCAACATCGTCGCCGTCTACGACTGGGGCGAGCACGAGGACACGTACTTCATCGTCATGGAGTACATCGAGGGTCAGACCCTGGCCGAGCTGATCGCCGGGCAGGGCACGCTCTCGCCCGACGTCGCCGCCGATGTGGCCATCGAGGTCTCGTCGGCCCTCGGCTTCGCCCATCGCAACGGCACCGTCCACCGCGACGTGAAGCCGGGCAACATCATGATCAACCAGAGCGGCCAGGTGAAGGTGGCCGACTTCGGGATCGCCAGGGCCTTCGGCGGCGGCGACGACGAGCTGACCCAGACCGGCTCGGTCATGGGCACCGCCAGCTACTTCTCGCCCGAGCAGGCCCAGGGCAAGCCGGTCGATCCCCGCTCCGATCTCTACTCGCTCGGCGTTGTCCTCTACGAGATGCTCACCGGCGAGCCGCCGTTCACCGGCCACACGCCGGTTGCGATCGCCTTCAAGCACGTCCAGGAGACCGCCCCCCGGGTGCGGCAGCGCAACCCGGCCGCCCCGCCGGCGCTCGATGCCGTCGTCGACAAGCTCCTGCACAAGGACCCGGCCGAGCGCTACCCGGCGGCCGACGAGCTGCGGGCCGACCTCCGTCGCTTCCGCTCCGGTCAGCCCCTCGAGGGCGTGACCAACGGCGTGGCCGCGGCCGGTGCCGTCGGCACCTCGCACGCCGCCGCTGTCACCGGCGACGCCCCGACGATGATGGCCAACCAGGCCATCGACCAGGTCAACCAGCTCCCGCCCGACTCCACGATCGCGATGCCGAACGGCCCGTCGACGGCGGCGATGCCGACCCGGGGCCCCGACACCGGTCGCTCCCGGGCCGTGATCGACACCTCCCGGGCCGTGCCCGCGTCGGCCGCGGTCTCCCAGGAGGAGCCGGTCGAGGAGTACTACGAGGCGCCGAACCGCACCGGCGTCTTCGTCATCATGCTGGCCCTGCTGCTGGCCGGCCTGGTGGTGCTCATCCTCTACATCTCGTCGACGTTCGGCGCCTCGGACGACGGCGAGGAGGCCGAGCCGGAGGTGGTGACCACCCCCGTGCCCGACGTGATCGACAAGACGGTGACCGACGCCGAGGTCGATCTGCGGGTCGCCGGTTTCGAGGTCGTGGCCGAACTGCAGGAGAACCCCGACGTCGAGCCGAACATCGTCTTCGCCCAGGACCCGGGGGCCGGCAGCGAGGCCGAGCCGGGGTCGACGATCACGATCTTCGTGTCGAAGGCGGCCGAGACCGAGCGGGTGCCCCGACTCGAGGGCCTGTCCGAGGAGGAGGCGAACGACCGGCTGGTCGAGCTCGGCCTGACCGTCGACATCCGGCGGGAGGCGAGTGAGATCTTCGAGGAGGGCCAGGTCATCCGCACCGAGCCGGGCGAGAACGCCGAGGTCAACAAGGGCACGCAGGTGCTGTTGATCGTGTCGACCGGACCGGATCAGGTCGAGATCCCCCTGTTGGCCGGCATGGACCAGGCCACCGCCAGCTCGACGCTCACCGGCCTGAACTTCAGCGATGTCGAGTTCCAGTCCGAGGGCTCCGGCACCGTCGACGTCGGACGCGTGATCCGCTCCGAGCCGCCGGCCGGGCAGCGAGAGTCGATCGACGCCACCATCATCGTGTTCATCTCATCCGGTCCGGCTCAGGTCCAGGTGCCGGCGGTCGTCGGGCTGTCCCGTGAGGCGGCCGAGGCCCAGCTCACCGGCGAGGACTTCCAGCTGGTCGTCCAGTTCGTCGAGCAGCCCCTCGCCCCCGGAGACGAGCGGATCGGGCTGGTGGTCAACACCAACCCCGGTCCCGGCTCGACGGTCCAGCAGGGCAGCACGATCATGGTCGCCATCGGCGTCGAGCAGCCGGAGGAGCCCACGACCACGACGTCGACAACGCAGCCGACGTCGACGTCGACGACGGTCGAGGGCACGACGACCACGTCGACCCAGCCGTAGGCCGGCCTCGCCGTCCGGCCGTCACCGACGGCCCGGTGCCGCAGCTCCCCAGGCCCGTCGCTCCCGGGGGCTCCCGCCTCGGGCGAGTCGTCGATGATCAGGCGGCCTCGACGGCCACCGGCTCCGCCATCCAGGCCTTCGGCACGCCAACGAAGCAGGCCACCCGGGCCGCGTCCCCCCACGTCGGCGGTTCGGCCGAGTAGACCCCGTCGCTCAGCTGTCCGAGCGGGGCCGGCAGGAGGTGGGCCAGGCGGTGGAGCCGGTCGTCTGACCGCCGCCCGCCTCGGGTCAGGTTCAGTCGGAACCGGCGCCGCCTGGCCCGGCCGCCGCCCTCGTCGTCGGTTGGGCTCAGGTACAGCTGGTGGAGCAGGCCGGTCCGCAGCTCCATCGTCTCGGCCACGTCGAACGGCAGTCGGGATCGGGCCAGTGACCCCGACCGGGCCTCGATCGTCTGCTCGTCGAGGTCGATGCGGAGCGGTGGCTGGAGGAGCAGGTGACTTCGCAGCACCGAGAACGCGAACACGCCGAGCAGGCCGAGCAGGCCGATGAGCATGTAGCCGCCCTCGCCGCTCAGCAGCATGCCCCCGAAGGCGAGGTAGAACGCGAGCTGGAACAGCACCTGGGTGGCCAGCCAGATCCGGAGCAGGCTGCGCTGGTGGAGGTGGAACACCTCCGGCTCACGCACGGTGCTCGCCTCTCCGGCCGAGGCGCTCAGGCGACCGCCTCGGCCACGGGAGTCAACCAGTTGGTCAGGAGCTGCTTGCCGCCGACCGACAGGATCGACTCGGGGTGGAACTGGACGCCCTCCACCCCGAGCTCGCGGTGCCGCAGGCCCATGATCAGCCCCTGGTCGGTCTCGGCGGTGATCTCCAGCTCGTCGGGGAGCGACGGCCGGTCGACGATGAGCGAGTGGTAGCGGGTGGCCTCGAGCGGTTGGGGGAGATCGTGGAAGACGCCGACGTCGGTGTGGCGGATGATCGACGTCTTGCCGTGCATCAGCTCGGGGGCCCGGATGACCCGCCCGCCGTACAGCTCGCCGATGCACTGGTGGCCGAGGCAGACGCCGAGCACCGGCCGGCGTCCGGCGAAGTGGCGGATGGCGTCGTTGGAGAGCCCCGCCTGGTCTGGTCGGCCCGGTCCTGGCGAGATGAGCACCCCGTCCGGATCGAGCCGATCGAGCTCGTCGACCGTGGCGGCGTCGTTGCGGATCACGATCGGCTCGGCCCCGAGTTCGCCGAGGTACTGGACGAGGATGTAGACGAACGAGTCGAAGTTGTCGATGACGAGGATCCGCGGCTGCACACATCGAGCCTACGGCCCGCACGCCTCCGGCGACAGGCGATTGCGCCGGCCGGCCGGTTGGTCGGCGGCCGTCGGTGGATGCGTCGACGTCGTCGTACACTGGCCTCGTGGTTCGCCAAGACAAGAACAAGCCGGGTCGGGTGACACCGAAGGGAACGGTGTCGACGCCGAGCGAGCTCGACGAGGCCAGCGGGGTCGGCCGGACGCCCGTGAAGGTCGACACCGGTTCGTCGCCCCTCGTGCCGATCGTGATGTTCGGTTCCCTGCTCGTCGGGGCCGGCGTGATCCTCTTCAACTACCTCACCGAGGACATCCTCGGCACGCCGAGCAACTGGTATCTGCTCGGCGGTCTCGGCCTGGTCCTGGTCGGGATCATCGCCGCCACCCAGTACCGCTAGATCGCCGGACGACCGCATCGGTGGGCCACGGCCGGCTGCCTCACCATCTGTGGACAAGCTTGGGTTCTCATCCACCAGGGAAAAGGCGGGCCTTTCCGGGGTTGTCCACACTTTTTGTCCACAGCGTGTTGATACCCCTGGGCACAACGACCTCCATCACCCTGGGGCCCGCCGGCTCGCGGGTGACGGGCGGATGGCGTCCGGGTGACATGACACAGACTTATCCACAGGTCTGTGGACATACGGGTGGTTGGGTCCGCGCGAGACCTCACCCAGCTGGGTCCGAGCGGCTACAACGCGTCGTCTGCGGTTGCCGTCAGCTCCATCGGCTCGGTGCAATGGCGGGGTGGCTCGGGCACCTCGTCATTGGCCAGCGTCATCCGGAGCTCGGTGCCGCACTCGGCGCAGCGGTAGAGCAACCGGACCCGGCGCAGCTCGCCTGGCGGCGGGGGAGCGGGGACCGGCCGGGCGAAGGCGCCGACGATGGCGAACCCGAGCCGGAACAGCAGGTACATGGCCAGGATCGCGATCCCGGTACGCCAGGGTGAGAACCCGGCGACGAGGAACAGCACGGCGGTCGCGGCCAGGGCGACCAGCAGGATCTGGTGGCGCCGACGCTGGATCCGCTCGTCTCGCTGGCGGGCGGTCGAGGCGACGGGGGTGTCATCGTCGTCGATCCGGTCCGGGAGATCGGTCGTCGGTTCGAAGTCGGACATGGCGCTCACCTCGCTGCCTCCAGTCTACTCGGCGCCCCCTGCCGCTGGCCGGCCCGAGAAGCCGGACTCCGGATCTATCCAAGCTCCGTACCGGCGGGTAGCTTGGTGACATGAGTAACACGGCTGCAGCCGAGCGGGCTGACATGGACCAGGTCATCGAGGGTGAGAACATCCCTCAGCAGTTCCTCAAGACCGTGGCCGCCCACGGCGATCTCGTGGCGCTGCGGTGGAAGGACGACGCCGACGCCTGGCACGAGATGACGTACACCCAGTTCGCCGACGCGGTCGCCAGGGCTGCAACCGGACTGGCCGCCCAGGGCCTCGGCCGCGGCGATCGGCTGATGCTGATGATCCGCAACATGCCCGAGTTCCACGTGCTCGACACCGCGGCGCTGTTCCTCGGGGCCACCGCGGTGTCGATCTACAACAGCTCGTCGCCCGAGCAGATCGAGTACCTGTGCAACGACGCCGGGGCCAAGCTGGCGATCGTCGAGGACCGGGGCTTCTACGAGGCCTTCGCCAAGGTCCGCCAGTCGCTCGGCACCCTCGACAAGCTCGGCATCATCCGCGAGGCCGACGACACCGGGGCCGACTTCACCTACGCCGAGCTGCTGTCCTCCGACCCGATCGACCTCGAGTCGGCCGCCCAGACCGCCCAGCCGGACGACCTGGCCACGCTCATCTACACCTCGGGCACCACCGGCCCGTCCAAGGGCGTGATGATCGACCACGCCAACGTCCTGTGGACCGTCGAGTGCCTCAAGCGGGCCTTCGCCCTCGAGACCTTCGCCGGCAAGCGCATCGTCAGCTACCTGCCGATGGCCCACATCGCCGAGCGGATGATGAGCCACTACCAGCAGCTGCTGGTCGGCTACGAGGTCACCTGCTGCCCGGACGCCACGAAGATCGCCGAGTACGCCCGCGAGGTGCACCCCAACATCATGTTCGGCGTGCCCCGGGTGTGGGAGAAGGTCTACGGCGGCGTGCAGGCCGCGCTCTCACTCGACCCGGAGAAGGAGAAGGCGGTCCGTGAGGCCGTCGAGGCCGCGGGCCCGATCGCCGAGAAGATGACCTGGGGAACGGCGACCGACGAGGAGATCGAGACCTACAACTTCCTCGACGCCGTGGCCTTCTCGACCATCCGGGAGCTCGTCGGCCTCGACCAGCTCGAGGCCGCCGTCACCGGTGCCGCCCCGATCCCGGCCGAGATGCTGGCCTGGTTCCGCACCATCGGCGTGCCGCTGTCGGAGATCTACGGCCTGTCGGAGACCTCCGGCCCGATGACCTGGGCCCCGTACAAGGTCAAGCCCGGCTACGTCGGCCACGCCTGCCCCGGCATCGAGGTCAAGCTCGACGAGGACGGCGAGGTCATGTGCCGCGGCGGCAACGTGTTCCGCGGCTACCTCAACCAGCCCGAGAAGACGGCCGAGGTCCTCGACGACGAGGGCTGGTTCCGCTCCGGCGACATCGGCGAGTTCGACGACGACGGCTACCTCAAGATCGTCGACCGCAAGAAGGAGCTGATCATCACCGCCGGCGGGAAGAACCTGTCGCCGTCCAACCTCGAAGCGGCGCTCAAGATGATCCCGCTCGTCGGTCAGGCCATCGCCATCGGCGACGCCAGGCCGTTCGTGTCGGCCCTCGTGGTGCTCGACCCGGACGTCGCCCCCGGCTGGGCCGCGACCAACGGGATCGAGGGCTCGCTCGAGGAACTGGCGCAGCACCCCGACGTGATCGCCGAGATCGAGGGCCAGCTGGTCCAGGTCATGGCCGGCTTCAACAACGCCGAGCGGGTCAAGAAGATCAAGGTGCTGGGCGAGGAGTGGCTGCCCGACACCGATCTGCTGACGCCGACCTCGAAGCTCAAGCGGCGCGGCATCCACGCCCGCTACGCCGACGAGATCGAGGCGCTCTACTCGTAGCCCGGTCACGCCGGGTCCGGCCCGATCGCGGGTCGAACCCGGCGTCGGACCGTGCCACACTAGCTCCATGGCTCACGGTGGAAAGCTGGTCGCCCGCGTGCTCAAGGCGGCGGGGGTGGAGTGCGTCTTCACCCTCTCCGGCGGTCACGTCATGGGCATCTACGACGGGTGCCTCGACGAGGGCATCCAGGTGGTCGACGTCCGCCATGAGCAGGCCGCCGTCCACGCCGCCGACGCCTGGGCCCGGCTGAACCCGGGCAAGGTCGGCGTCGCCATCCTCACCGCCGGGCCCGGCGTGACCGACGGCGTCACCGGGGTCGCCAACGCGTGGCGGGCCAACTCGCCGATCCTCGTCTTCGGTGGTCAGGGCCCGTTCAACAACCTGCGGCGGGGCTCGCTGCAGGAGATGGACCACGTCGCGGTGATGAAGCCGATCACCAAGTGGGCCGACGCCTGCTACCAGACCGAGCGCATCGGCGAGTACATCGAGTCGGCCATCCGCACCGCCCTCAGCGGTGTGCCCGGCCCGGCCTTCCTCGAGATCCCGATGGACGTGCTGCACGCCCCGGTCGACCTCGGCGCCGTCGACCTGCCGGCGTTCCGCGACTACCGGGTCATGTCGGCCGCCCCGTCTGGCCACCTCACCCGGGCCATCCAGGTCCTGTCCCGGGCCGACCGGCCGATGCTGATGGCCGGCACCGCCCTCAAGTGGTCGGAGGGGGCGCTCGCCCTCCGCCAGTTCGCCGAGGCCACGAAGATCCCGGTCTTCACCAACGGGATGGGTCGGGGGCAGCTCCCGATGAACCACCCGCAGTTCTTCAACCGCAGCCGGCGCGACGCATTGGCCAGGGCCGACGTGGTCATGCTCGCCGGCACCCCGCTCGACTTCCGGATGAAGTTCGGCCGCTCGATCCCGGCCGACGCCAAGATCATCCAGCTCGATCTCGACGAGACCCTGATCGGCCAGAACCGGGCGGCCGACGTCGGCCTGGTCGGCAACGTCGGCCTCAACCTCGACGCCCTCAACAAGGCCGGCGGCGCCGTGCTCGACTTCTCGGCCTGGTCGGACGAGCTCCGGGGCATCGAGGCGGCGGCGGCCGATGCCCTGGCCCCGCAGCTGACCTCGGACGAGGTCCCGATCGACCCGCTCCGGCTCTGCAAGGAGATCGCCGACTTCGTCGACACCGATCCCCGGATGATCGTGATCGGCGACGGCGGCGACATCGTGGCCCAGGCATCGAAGGTCCTCCGGGTCCCACCACGGGGCACGTGGATGGACCCCGGCCCGCTCGGCACCCTCGGGGTCGGCATGCCCTTCGCCCTGGCCGCCCAGCTGGCCAACCCCGACCGCAAGGTCATGATCATCTACGGCGACGGCTCGTTCGGGCTCAACGGGATGGAGTTCGACACCGCGGTGCGCTTCGGGCTGCCGATCGTCGGGATCGTCGGCAACGACGCCGCCTGGGGGCAGATGATGCGGCCGCAGGCCGGGCTCTACGGGTCCGACCGGCTGGTCGCCACCGAGCTGGCCTACACCCGCTACGACCAGGTGGTGGAGGCCCTCGGCGGCCACGGCGAGCACGTCACCAAGCCGGATGAGATCGGCCCCGCCCTCGAGCGGGCCTACGCCTCGGGCAAGCCGGCGCTCATCAACGTCGAGATGCGCCAGGACATCGACGGGATGAAGGGCTCGACCTACGTGTGACGGGGCCACCGAGGCGAAGTGTCGCCTCGGCCCCGGGCTAGATTGCGGTCGATGACCACCGCGACCGACAAGCTGTACCTGCACGACGCCTACCTGACCGACTTCGTCGCCCGTGTCGTCGAGATCGACGACGAGGGTCGGCGGGTGGCGCTCGACCGCACCGCCTTCTACGCAACGGGCGGCGGCCAGCCCCACGACGTCGGCACCCTGACCTGGGACGAGGGCTCCACCTCGGCCGCCGTCGAGGAGGTGCGGTCGACGGGGCCGACGGTCTGGCACCAACTGGCCGTCGGCAGCGCCATGCCAACCGTCGGCAGCGAGGTGATGGGCGTCGTCGACTGGGCTCGCCGCCACCAGCTGATGCGGACCCACACCGCGATGCACCTGCTGTGCGGCGTGATCTGGAACGAGTACGAGACGCCGGTGACCGGCGGCAACATGGAGCCGCTCGGCGGTCGGATGGACTTCGAGTTCGATCCGCTCCCCGATGGCTTCGGGCCGCGGGTCGAGGAGCTCGTCAACGCCGAGATCGCCGAGGACCGCCCGATCGAGATCTCATTCCTCGACCGGTCGGCGGCGCTGGCCGACCCCGACCTGATCCGGACCAAGGTCAACCTGATCCCCGAGTCGGTCACCGAGATCCGGGTGGTCGACATCGTCGGCCTCGACCGGCAGGCCGACGGCGGAACCCACGTGCGCTCGACCGGCGAGGTCGGCCGATTCTCGGTGGTCAAGACCGAATCGAAGGGCAAGGGCAACAAGCGGATCCGGATCGCCCTCGAGTAGGGCCGGCGGCCCGGTGCGGCGCCCGAAGCCGACCCGAGCCCAAAAAGGGTGGAGGGAAGGCCTCCCTCAACAGCCTCCCCTCCAGGGCGTCGCAGGTAGAGCGCGACGCCAGGAAGAAAACTTATGGTCCGTGGCGCCCCGGCACAACCCCTTGTTTCGGCGTCAGGATTTCGTCATGTTGGCGTCGGGCGGCTCGCCCGGCCGGTTCGGGTCCGCTGGTAGCGACCCGGCTCGACCTCGGACGCCTCGCCCCGGGCCACCATGCGGGCCAGGTGCAGCTCGGCCGTCCTGGCCTCGACGGCGTCGACCATCACCGCCTCGACGTGTGGTCGGTAGACGAAGCGGTGCTCGACCATCTCCGCCACCGTCCTTGGCTCGCCGAGGAAGTCGAGCATCTGCTCGTGGCGCCGACCGATGACGGCGCCGAACCCGTCGATCATCTCCACGTATCGTTCCCGGCCGTCGATGATGCCCTTCTGATGGAACGTGACGTACCAGCGGGCCTCGACCTCGCGGGCCTTGGCGATGCTGGCCTCGAACTGCTCGAGGTCAGACCAGGCGTCGCCGTAGTACGGTCCGAAGCCGGTCAGGTCGATGTCGGAGAGGAAGAACACGTCGCCGATCAGCAGTCCGCAGTGACCCCTCGTGTGGCCGGGGAGGTGCAGCGCCTCGACGATGACCCCGCCGCCGAGGTCGAACACGTGGCCGTCGTCGAAACCGGTGGCGTCCGGCCTGGCCCGGTAGTTGAACTCGTCGAGCACCTGCCGGCCGAACTCGATCCGGCGCTCGCCCTCGAAGCCGTAGACCTCCAGCAGGCCATCGAGATCGTGGGCGGCGAGCAGGTCGTCGTGGTGGGCGTGGATCCGGGCCCGGGCGAACAGACCGTTGCCGGCCATGTGGTCCTCGTGACCGTGTGAGTTGATGACGGCGTCGACGACGGATGGCGCCCCACCACGGGCCACGACGGTGACCGACGGGTCGATGATGACCGTCTCCGACGCCCCCTCGACGAGCACCGAGTTGCCGGACGGGTAGGCGCCACGGTCGTCGCCGGCGAGCACGCTGACCGAGTCGGTGAGCCGTAGCTGCTGCTCGCCCCAGTCGACCACGGTTGCCCCCGGCCGCTGGTTCATCGCTGGCTCATCGATCGATCACGGGGGCTGACGGTAGCCGCCTGCGCTGCGATCGGGCGAGCCGACGAACGCCGGTTCGGTCGACGACGGAGGTGTCCGGCGGAGCGGTGCCGCAGGGTGTCGCTGGCGTGCCGACGTGCGACACTGGTCCGATGGCCGATCCCGTCAACGAGTTGACCTGGTACGACCTGCCCGACCTTCGTCGGCCGCTGCTCCTGGTCGCCTTCGAGGGAGTGTTCGACGCCGCCGAGGCCGCCACCGGTGCGCTCGAGTGGATCCGCGAGCGGGCCGACGCCTCGTCGATGGCCATGATCGATCCCGAGCGCTACTACAACTTCCAGGAGGCCCGCCCGACGGTCCGCATCGACGGTGACGGCTCCCGGGTGATCGACTGGCCGTCGCCGGAGATCTGGTCGGTGCCGACCGAGTCGGCCAGGGACCTGGTGGTGATGACCGGCACCGAGCCCCACCTGCGCTGGCCGTCGTTCGCCGACCACGTGCTCGAGGTGGCCCGCAGGGCCGGCTGCGAGATGGTGGTCACCGTCGGGGCGTTCATCGGCATGGTGCCCCACACCCGGCCGTTCAGCGTCACCGGCAGCGCGGTCCACCCCGATCTGGCCAGGCGGCTCAACCTGTCTCGCCCCACCTACCAGGGCCCGACCGGGGTGGTCGGGGTGATCAACGCCAGACTGGAGCAGACCGACTTCCCGGTCATCTCGCTCCGGGTCGAGGTGCCCCACTACGTCCCGGGGCCCCCGAATCCCAAGGCCACCCAGGCCCTGCTGCGTCGGCTCGAGCAGACCACCGGCGTCCAGACCGGGTACGAGGAGCTCGACGCCGAGGTCAGCGACTGGGTCGACCGGGTCGACCGGGCGGTGGCGGCCGACGACGAGAGCCGCGACTACGTGAGCCGGCTGGAGCGTCAGGTCGACTCGAACGAAGAGCTGTTGCCGACCGGCGACGACCTGGCGGCCGAGCTGGAGGCCTTCCTCCGGGACCAGCAGTCGATCCGGGACGAGGTCGAGGCCGATGCCGGGTCGGCCGAGGCGGCGGCCACCGACGTCGTCGACGACGAGGGTGACGAGGACGGCGATCGGGGCGAGGTCGACGCCGAACCGGATGACGGGAGCTGATCGGTCCCTCGCCGGCTTGCGTCGGTTCGGCTGAAGGACCTCAGGTCGTCAGGCCGACGCCGACGAGGGCGACGCCGGCCACCACGACCCAGGCCAGCAGGCCGAAACCGACCGGTCGGAGGCCGAGGCAACGGAGCCGGCCGAGGTCGATGCCGGCCCCGAGACCGACGAGGGCGGCGGTCAGCAGCCAGCGCTCGATCTCCCGGGTGACGTCGAGGACCTCACCGGGCACCAGCCCGGTCGACCGCACGACGACCATGGCCAGGAAGCCGGCAACGAACACCGGCATGGCGCTCCGGGCCGCCGTCCACATCCCGCCGTCGCCGGCCCGGTCGTCGCCGATCGCGGCGCTTCGTCTGGCCCGCCTGGCCGTGCGGACGTTGACGCCGATCACGACCGGCACCAGCAGCGCGACCCGGGACAGCTTGACCGCCACCGCCACCGTGACGACCGCAGGCCCGACCGCGGCCGACGTGGCCACCACCTGGGCCACGTCGTGCACGCTGGCCCCGGCCCACAGCCCGAACTGGTTGTCGTCGAGCCCGACGACGGCGGCCAGGACCGGCAGGGTCAGCATCGCCGCGCTGCCGTAGAGGGTGACGAGGCCCATCGCTGCTGCCACCTCCTCGTCGTCGGCGTCGGTGCCGTCGCGGACCGCGGCGATGGCCGAAACGCCGCAGATGGCGTAGCCGGTGGCCACCAGCAGGCTCAGCTCCGACGACAGGCCGAGCCGGCGGCCGATCAGCTGGACACCGGCGAGGGTGGCGGCGACCGTCGCCACCACCACCAGGAGTCCGTCGATGCCGATCATGCCGAGGTCGGCGAACGACAGGCGGAGACCGAGGAGGACGACGCCGACCCGCAGCAGCCGCTTGGCCGAGAACGCCAGACCGGGGTTGGTGAGGTCGTCGACCGGCCCGAACCGGCCGATGACGAGCCCGATGGCAACCGCCAGGATCGGGGCGGAGACCACGGGGAGCAGGCCGCCGGCCACCACGGCGGCGGCGGCCCCGACCGCGGCCAGGGCCACCCCGGGGACCAGGCCGCCGACCGGGCCGGCCCCGAACGGGCGGGGTGGCCCGCCGGGGCCAGACGGGGGGAGCGGGGCGAGGGGACCGGGGCGGGTGGCCGTCATCATCGTCAGGATGAGCCAAGCCCGGTGCTCCCGGTAGGTGGCCATCCCCGCGACCCCTAGAGTCCCTGCCTATGGCCCTCCCCCCGACGACGCCCGAGCTGGTGTCACTCGACCTGTTCGTGTCGGTGGTCGAGCTCGGCAGCCTGTCCAAGGCCGCCACCGCCCACCGGCTGGCCCAGCCGAGCGTCAGCGCCCGCATCCGGGCGCTCGAGCAGCAGCTGGGGGTCGACCTCCTCGAGCGAACGCCGACCGGCTCGGTCCCGACCGAGACCGGGGCCCTGGTCGCCGGTTGGGCCGAGAACGTGCTGCGGGCGGCCAGCGAGCTCAACGCCGGCGTTGCCGCCCTGAAGGCGGGCCGATCCACTCCCCTGCGGGTCGTGGCCAGCTACACGATCGCCGAGTACCTGTTGCCCCGGCTGCTCGAGCAGTTCCTGCGTCATCGTCCGGCGGCCACGATCCGCCTCGACGTGGCCAACAGCTCGGCTGTGCTCGCCGCCCTGGAGCGGGGACGGGCCGATCTCGGCTTCATCGAGTCGCCCGCGCCGACGCCGTCGATGCACGAGCAGGTGCTGGCGGTCGACGAGCTGATCCCCGTCGTCGGACTCGGCCATCCGTTGGCCGGGTCCGGTGCGGTACCGATCGAGGAGTTCGCGGCGACGCCGCTGACGATGCGGGAGCCAGGTTCGGGAACCCGGGAGTCGCTCGAGGCTGCGCTGGCCGAGCGGGGCCTCGGGCCGCCGCCGTCCGCGCTCGAGCTCGGCTCGACGGCCGCGATCCGGGCCGCAGTGATCGGCGGTGGTGCGCCGGCCGTGCTGAGCAGCCTGGCCCTGGCCGCCGACCTCGACGCCGGCAGCCTGTTCCGGGTCGACGTCACCGACCTGCGGATCGAGCGGCGGCTGCGGGCGGTCTGGCCGGCGGACGTCGAGCCGGCCCCGCTGGCCGTCGCCCTGCTCGACCACCTCCGCTTGCCGGACGGGTGACGGTGACGGTCCCGGTCGCAGGCCGCTAGAGCACGTCGATCGCCCGCTGGCGCAGCCAGTGGTCGGCCAGCACCAGCAGGGTCATGGCCTCGACCAGCGGGACCGCCCGGGGCAGCACACACGGGTCGTGGCGACCGCGGGCCGCCAGCTCGACCGCGTTGCCGTCGACGTCGACGGTCTTCTGGGCCGAGGCGATCGTTGCCGTCGGCTTGAACGCGACCCGGCACACCAGGTCGGCGCCGTTGGAGATCCCGCCCTGCACGCCGCCCGAGTGGTTGGTGACGGTGCGGGGCCCGTCCGGACCGGGCTCGAAGGGGTCGTTGTGGGTCAGGCCGGTCATCCGGGTGCCGGCGAAACCGCTGCCGACCTCGAACCCCTTGGCCGCCGGGAGCGACAGCATCCCCTTGGCCAGGTCGGCGTCGAGCTTGTCGAACACCGGCTCGCCGAGCCCGGCCGGCAGGCTGCGGGCAACGACGGTCACGACCCCCCCGAGCGAGTCGCCGTCTCGTCTGGCCTGCTCGATGGCGGTGGTCATGGCTGCGGCGGCCTCGGGGTCGGGGCAGCGGGTCGGGTCGCCCTCGACGTCGGCGAGCGCCACGGTTGCCGGGTCGAGGTCGGCGTCGATGTCGGCAACCGAGCTGACCCAACCGAGCACCTCGATGCCGGCGGCCTCCCGCAGCAGTCGTCTGGCCACGGCTCCGGCGGCCACCCGGCCGATCGTCTCGCGGGCTGATGCCCGGCCGCCGCCCCGGTGGTCGCGGACGCCGTACTTGGCTCGGTAGGTGAAGTCGGCGTGGCTCGGCCGGTAGACGTCTCGCAGGTGGTCGTAGGCGCCCGGCTTCTGGTCTCGGTTGGTGACGACCATGGCGATCGGTGTGCCGGTGGTGACCCCGTCGTACACGCCGGACAGGATCTCGACCCGATCGGCCTCGTCCCGCTGGGTGACCAGGCGGCTCTGGCCGGGCCGTCGCCGGTCCAGGTCGTGCTGGATGGCGTCGACGTCGATCGGGAGCCGGGGCGGGCAGCCGTCGAGCACCACGCCGACGGCCCGGCCGTGGGACTCGCCGAACGTCGACAGGCGGAAGAGCTGGCCGAAGGAACTGGACACCACCGACCAGCGTAGAGGCCGGTTGGGCCCTGCTGGTCCGCTCAGGCCTGGCGACCCCACCCGGCGTCGGCCGACCCGGGGAGGGGGGCCTCGGGATCGATCACCGTCAGGATGGATGCGGCGATGTCCCGCAGCCCGTCGACGCGATCCGGACCGATGGCGTCGAAGACCAGCCGGCGAACGGTCTCGACGTGGCCCGGTGCGGCGTCGGCGATCGCGTCGAACCCCTCGTCGGTCAGCGTGGCCAGCGTGTAGCGACCGTCCTCCGGGTCGGGGTGTCGCCGGACCCAGCCCTGGTCCTCGAAGCGCCGGATCACCTGGGACAGGCGGGGGAGCGAGCCACCGCTGACGGCGGCCAGCGTGCTCATCCGCTGCGTCCGGTCCGGGGTCTCGGACAGCACGACCAGCACCGTGTAGTCGAAGTGGGAGATGCCGGCGTCCCGTCGCAGCTGGCGATCGAGGGCCTGGGGCAGACGGATCACGAGGGCGGCGAGGGCCAGCCACGCCTGGCGCTCGTCCGGCTCGAGCCAGCGGGTCGGGTCGTCGTCGGTCACCGTTGCAGCCTAGGGCTGTCGTCGATCTTCAGTTGCATCTTGAAGTCATCGGCCGTATGTTGACTTCAACGCTTAAGTCTTCCAGGAGCTGCGACATGATCGGCAACGGCCAACCAACCCGGACGGGCACCCGCCTGCCCACCTACGCCATCTCCCACGGCGGCGGGCCGTGGCCGTGGATCAAGGAGCTGCTCCCCGGCGATCTCACCCCGCTCGAGGAGTCGCTCGCCGCGATCCCCGGCGAGATCGGCGGCGTGCCCCGTGCGGTCCTGATGGTCTCGGCCCACTGGGAGACCACCGACTTCACGGTCCAGAGCCACCCGTCGCCGCCCATGCTCTACGACTACGGCGGCTTCCCCGACTTCACCTACCACCTGCAGTACCCGGCCCCCGGCTCACCCGAGGTGGCGGCCGAGGTGGTCGAGCTGCTGACCGGTGCCGGCATCCCGGTCGAGGTCGAGGACCAGGGTCGTGGTTTCGACCACGGGGTCTTCGTGCCGCTCGCGGTGATCTATCCCGACGCCGGGGTCCCGGTGGTCCAGTTCTCCGTCAGGCGGGACTTCGACCCCGCCGCCCACCTGGCCGTCGGCCGTGCCCTGGCCCCGCTGCGTGATCGCGGTGTCCTGATCGTCGGCAGCGGCTTCCCCAGCTACCACGATCTGTCCAACTTCGGGTCGGGGGCGACGGAGCCGTCTCGCCAGTTCGACACCTGGCTCACCGAGACGGTCGTCGGCCACGTCGGGGCCGATCGCAGTCGCCGGTTGGAGCGCTGGGCCGAGGCGCCGAGCGCTCGCCTGGCCCATCCCCGCGAGGAGCACCTGCTGCCCCTCCTGGTCGCCGTCGGTGCGGCCGAGGCGGAGGCCGGCGTCCGGCAGTACCACCAGGAGGGCTTCATGAACACGATCGACTCCTCCGCCTACCGGCTGGGCCAGCCCGCCTGACCGGCCCACGGCCCCGTCCGCCGGCCCGATACTCCCCGCGGCGGAGGGGACGGATACCGTTGGGGCCATGGCGACCTCCCCGGCCCCGGCCAACCCAGACGAGCGCAGCCTACGGTCGCGTCTCGGCGTCTGGATCGACCAGGACCTCTGCACCGGCGACGGCCTCTGCACCGACCACGCCCCTCAGGTCTTCGTGCTGCTCGAGGACGGGATCGCCTACTGCGCCGAGGACGGCAAGGTGTTCAACGACCCGGGCGGCTCGGCCGAGCTGGCGATGGTCCCGAACTCGCTCGAGACCGAGGTCATCGACGCGGCGGCCGAGTGCCCCGGCGAGTGCATCTTCATCGAGTTCCTCGAGGCCCCCGAGCTCGAGGCCTGAACCGGTCGCCCGATCAGCCGGATCGGCCGGGCCGCCCAGTCCGGGCCGCCCGGTTCCGCCTCGCCGGTCTCCCACATCGGCGCCGTGCCCGTCGTCTGGCCGGGATCGGTCTGTCGACGGTTGTCGGCCCCCGGGGACTACGCTGGGCTCCCGGACCTCGAACGGCGGTAGTTCGAACCGAGTCCAGCGCTCAGGAGTCCATCGCCCACCCATGACCGACTACTACGTCGACGAGGAGCACGAGGGCGACTACGACGACGAGGTCGACGACGACGATCTCGCCGAGCCGATGGTCCCGTCCCTGCGGCGACGGCCGGCCCCCGAGCCTCGCTTCGCCCAGGTGGAGGGGCGGACCACCTGGATGTACCTCGTCCTGCTCGGCGTGCTGTTCGCCGTGCTCGTCCTGTTCTCGTGGGCGTGTGACGTCGACCCGACCACCCCGACCGACCTGCTGCCGACCGAGGGCGAGGCCCCGGCCGAGCTCGGTGACGTCGCCGCCCGACTGAGCATCGAGGTCGCCGGCGACGTGGTCAGCCTGACCGGCGCGGTGCCGGACGAGGGTGCTCGCACCCAGATCCTCGACGCCGCCGCCGGCCTGTACGGGCCGGAGAACGTGATCGACCAGCTCGGCGTCGACGAGTCGACCACCCTCGACGGCGGCGTGCTGTCGGTCAGCGGCAACGTGGTGTTCGGCGACGAGCGGCCCGAGCAGCTCCGCGATGCGGTCACCGCAGCGCTCGGGTTGTCCGATGGCGAGTTCTCCGTCACCGAAGGCGAGGCGTCGGTCGACCCGGTCGCCCTGACCGCCGAGCTGGTCGACGGGACGGTGGCCTTCGCCGGAACCGTGCCGGACGACGGCTCCGCGGTTGAGCTGGCCCAGGCCGGCGAAGCCGTCTGGGGCGCCGGCTCGGTCGACACGTCTGGCCTGACCGTCGGCGACGTCACCTGGACCGAGGCCACGGTCGTGCTGACCGGCACCACCAGCCCCGGCGACGAGCGCTTCGAGGCCCTCCCGGCCGAGATCACCAACCGGTTCGGCAGCCTCGTCGAGGTCGACGTGTCCGGGGTGACGGTCGACACCGGGCCGGAGGCGCTGGCCCAGATCTCCACGGGGATCACCGATGCCCTGGCCGCCCAGCCGATCGCCTTCGGCCAGAACTCGGCCGAGATCGACGACACCAGCAACGACGTGCTGGCGACCGTGGCCGAGCTGCTGCGCACGGTGCCCGGCGTGCCGGTGGCCGTCGTCGGTCACACCGACGATCTCGGACCGGACGACGAGAACTTCACCCTGTCGCAGCTCCGGGCCGAGGCCGTCGTCGACCGTCTCGTCGACCTCGGGCTCGACCGGACCCGGTTCACCGCCAGAGGCGAGGGCGAGTCGTCGCCGATCGCCGACAACGACACCGCCGAGGGTCGGGCCCAGAACCGGCGCATCGAGTTCATCCTCGGCTGACGCCGGCGGTGGCGTGGCGAATCGGCTCGGCCGCCGAGGCGCCCCGGCTAGACCGCAGCGATGGTGCGGAAGCGCTCGGCCGTGTGGCCGTCCGGCAGCCCGACGGCTGCGGCCATGCCCTGGCCCCACTCCCGGATCATCTTCGGCATCTCGTCCGGCCGCTGCATCTGGCTCTCGTGGCACAGCAGCGCCTCGATCTTGGCCTCGATCCAGTCGGTGGTGTCGACGTGCTCGTTCGGGTCTGGCCCACCGATCAGCCACAGCTCGGGCACCGTGTGGGGCTCCAGGCCCTCGTCCATCAGCTCCGGGAACGCGAACTCGTTGCGCGAGTCGGGGTACACGGCGTTCATCGCCGCCTCGCCGGTGGCCAGGTGGTCCGGGTGACTGCCGTAGATCCGGTCGTAGTTGCGCTCGGGCGACTGGGTCACCACCCGCTCGGGTCGCACGATCCGGATCACCCGAGCCAGCGCCTTGCGCAGCTCGAGCGTGGCCTCGACCGCCCCGTCGGGGAACCCGAGGAAGTGCAGCTCGGTCACCCCGACCCGCTTGGCCGCCTCCGTCTGCTCACGGCGCCGGATCTCGGCCATCTCGTCGCGGCTGATCGTCGCGTCGAAGCCGCCGGCCTGGCCGTCGGTGACCAGGCAGTAGACCACCTCGTGGCCCTCCGACACCCACGCCGCCACCGATCCGGCGCAACCGAAGTCGAGATCGTCGGGGTGGGCGGCGATGCACAGGATCTTCATGTCGACCACGCTAGGACCCAATTCGCGACCGTTCGTCATCGGGTTTGGAGAACGCCACCCCGTTCCCCCAGTATTGGAACCGATCGACGCGGTCGGCGACCACCAACGACTCGAGGTTGTTCGATGACAAATCTGGCGATGACCACCGACGAGCGTGAAGCCTTCCTGGCCGCCGTTCACGTCGGGGTGCTGTCGGTTGCCCGCAAGGAGAAGGCGCCGCTGACCGTGCCGATCTGGTACCGCTACGAACCCGGCGGTGAGCTGAGCATCCTCATCGACCCCGACTCGCTCAAGGCCCGCCTCCTGGCCAGGGCCGGGCGGTTCAGCCTGTGTGTGCAGACCGAGGTGGTGCCGTACCGCTACGTGAGCGTCGAGGGACCGATCGTCGAGACCCGCCAGGTCGACCGCGACGCCGACGTGCGGACGATGGCCCGGCGGTACCTCGGCAAGGAGCTCGGCGACCAGTACGTCGAGGACGGCGACGACGAGTCGATGATCTGCGTCTCGATGCGGCCGGAGACGTGGTACTCGGTCGACTACGGTAGACCGGGCTCGTAGGGGAAGCCCGGCCGGCCACGGCGGGTTCCGAGCGAGCGGTCGACAGGGGAGGTCGAGGTGGTCGAGGGGCTGGAGCAGACCGAGTTCGATGCGGTGATGGCCGGGTTCCGGGTCATCATCGGGCTGGTCTTCGCCGCCCATGGCTGGGCCAAGCGGTTCTCGGGCGGTGGTATCGACGGGACGGCCGGCTGGTTCGACTCGATGGGCATGCGCCCCGGTCGCCTGCACGCCAACCTGGCCTCGACCATGGAGATGGTCACCGGCGTGTTGCTGGCGCTCGGTCTGCTCACGTCGTTCGCCGCTGCGGGGATCGTCGGCGTCATGGTCGTCGCCGGCTGGACCGTGCACCGCAGCGCCGGCTTCTTCATCGTCGGCAACGGCTGGGAGTACACGTTCATCGTCGGCCTGATCGCCGTCGCCATCGCCGGCCTCGGCCCGGGTCGCTGGTCGGTCGACGAGGCCCTCGGCCTGGCCGATGATCTCAACGGCTGGACCGGACTGGCCATCGCGGTCGTGCTCGGCGTGGCCGCAGGTGTCGGCCAGATCGCGGTCTTCTACCGACCACCGCCACCGGCCGAGGCCGCCGGGTAGTCGCCTCGCTGGCGACGGGGCCGACTCCTCGGCCGACCGACCGGCAGGGCGGCTCGGTCGCGTCGCTCGCCCGGCCTACAGCCTGAGGTCGCCGTAGAGCTCGGCGTAGGTCTCCCGCAGGCTGGCCTTCTGGACCTTGCCCATCGAATTGCGGGGCAGCTCGTCGAGGAAGATGTAACGCTTCGGCCTCTTGAAGTTGGCCAGCGAGTCCTCGACGCCGTCCCGCAGTGCGGTCTCGTCGACCGGCTGCTCGCCGTCGCCGCCGGGGTCGGCGACGACGAAGGCGGTCACCGCCTCCCCGAAGTCCGGGTGGGCCAGGCCGACAACGGCGCTCTCGTTGACCCCGTCGAGCTGATCGAGGGCCAGTTCGATCTCCTTTGGGTACACGTTGTAGCCCCCGGAGATGATCATGTCGCTCGACCGACCGGCCAGCGTCAGGCGCCCGTCGGCCGCCATCGAGCCGATGTCGCCGGTCTTGAAGAACCCGTCGCCGGTGTAGGACTCGGCGGTCCTGTTCTCGAGGCCCCAGTAGCCGGCGAACAGGTGGGGGCCGCGGACCTGGACCTCGCCGATGTCGTCGGCGCCGAGCGCCTCGTCCTTCTCGTCGGCCACCCGCATCTCCATCTCGGGAAGGGCGAAGCCGACGGTCCCGGCGATCCGCTGGCCCTCCGGCGGGTTCGAGGCGATGATCCCGGTCTCGGTCATGCCGTAGCGCTCGCAGATCGTGTGCCCGGTCCTGCGGATGAACTCGTGGAACACCGGTTCGGACAGCGGGGCCGAGCCGCAGGTGAACAGCCGGACGTCGGCACAGTCGTCCGGCCCGAAGTCGGGGTGGCCGAGCAGGCGGGCGTAGTGGGTCGGCACGCCCATCATGACCGTGGCCCGGGGCAGCAGGGCTCGGACGTCGTCGACGTCGAAGCGGGGCAGGAACAACACCTCGGAGCCGTTCAGCATGGCGCAGTGCAGCGCCACGAACAGGCCGTGGATGTGGAAGATCGGCAGGCAGTGGAGCAGCACGTCACCGGGCCGGAACCGCCAGATCGCATGCAGGGCCCTGGCGTTGGTGGCGATGCCGGCGTTGGTCAGCATGGCCCCCTTCGACCGTCCGGTGGTGCCGGAGGTGTACACCATGCAGGCCACGTCGTCCGGGCCCCGCTCGACCACCGACGCCGGTGCGTCGGCGTTGGCATCGGCGGCCTCGGCCAGCGAACCGCCACCCCGGCTGTTGAGGCTGAGGCTGACCGGCACGTCGGCGATCTCGGCCACCGGGAGCAGCTTGGAGCCCCGACCCGACTTGAACACGAAGACGGCCGGGTTGGCGTCGCCGAGGAAGAAGCCGACCTCCTCGGGGGTGTAGGCGGTGTTGAGCGGCACGAACACGAGCCCGGCCCGCAGGCAGGCGAGGTAGAGGGCAACGGCGTCGGCCGACTTGTCGACCTGGACCACGATCCGGTCGCCCGGTGTCGCGCCGGCCCCGGTCAGGGCGGCGGCCATGGCCACGCTCCGCTGGTCGACCTGCCGGTAGGTCAGCGACTCGGTGGTCAGCCCGGCGGTGGCCGCGGCGTCGTCCGGCGCCGGCTCGGCCCGCGGGTCCTCGGCCGCGTCGCCGTCGGCGTCCTGGTCGCCGCCGGCCGCATCGACGGCGCGGGGGATGGTCAGGAAGGGAGCATCGATGGCGTCGGCGAACTTGGTGGCGAACAGCTCGTAGATGTTGTGGCTCAAGGGGGGCGCTCCGGATCAGGAGGCGGCGCGGGTCCGTCTCAGCAGCGGGTCGGCCAAAGCGAGGGCCTTGTCTGCGATCCCCAGGACCCGACCGGCGGCACCGGGGGTCTCGGAATCGATCAGATTCCCCATGACTCCGAGGGTGATGCTAGCGATCGTGTCGGTCCCTACGGCAAGACGCAAACCGGATCGCAATATCCACGGGTGCCCGATCAGGAACGAGAAGCGGCGACCGGTGCGCAGGAAGCTGTCGAAACGCTCGCCGACCAGCTGGTCGTAGCGGGTTGGTGCGGTCATCGGATCGGCCAGGAACAGCTCGGAGGCCAGGATCCCCGACTCGAGCCCGTAGTCGATGCCCTCGCCGTTCATCGGGTTGACCAGGCCGGCGGCATCGCCGATCGCCACCCAGCCGGCGCCGTGGCGCTTCTGGGCACTCATCGGCAGCCGCCACGCCCGCGGTCGCTCCAGGTCGGGACCGATCTGCCAGGTCGGCTCGACGAGGGCCCGGTACGAGCCGAGCAGCTTGTTGAGGTTCAGCTGCTTGAAGTTCTTCATCGTCGACAGGGCGCCGACGCCGATGTTGACCGTGCCGTCGCCGGCCGGGAACATCCAGCCGTACCCGGGCACGGCGACGCCGTTCTCGTCGGTGAGGGTCAGGCAGGCCTCCAGGTGGCGGTCGGCGTGACGGGGGCTCTCGGCGTAGGTACGGATCGCCAGGCCGAACGGCTCGTCGGCCACCCGTTCGGCCCCGAGCATGCGGGCCACCTGGCCGGGGGCGCCGGCGGCCACGATGACCAGGTCGGCCCGGTGCTCCTGGCCGCCGGCCTTGACCCCGACCACCCGACCGCGCTCGATGATCGGCAGGGCCTCGGTCTCGAACACGACCTCGGCCCCGGCGTCGGTGGCGGCGTCGATGAGGGCTGCGTCGAGCCGGCGGCGAGGCCACACCGCCCCGTACGGCGGGAAGCGGGTGGTGTCCGGCCAGGCCAGCTCGCGGGTGGTCTTGCCGGCGATCATGCGCAGGCCGTCGATCCGGTGGGCGCCGTCGTCCGACTCGAAGTCGAGGTCGATCTTGAGCTCGTTGAGGGCGCCGACGGCCCGTGGGGTCAGCCCGTCGCCGCAGACCTTGTCCCGCCCGTACGGCGCCTTCTCGAACACGGTGACCGACGCACCGCCCCTGGCGGCGACGATGCCGGCCGCGGCCCCGGCCGGTCCGGCGCCGATGACGATGACGTCACGACGGGCGTTGCTGCTCGAATCGCCGACCATCAGACCAGACCTCGCTTGCGTAGGAGTGCCTCGGGGTCGACGTCGCGGCCCCGGAAGGCCCGGAACCCCTCGGCTGGATCGATGGTGTCGCCGACCGACAGCACGTTGACCCGCAGTCGCTCGGCCACCGAGTCGTCGAAGAAGCCGCCGGCCTCGGTGAAGGCCTCGGCCGCGTCGGCGGTGAGGGCGTCGGCCCACAGGTAGGAGTAGTAGGCGGCGGAATAGCCGTCGCCGGAGAAGATGTGGGCGAAGTGGGTCGGCCGGTGTCGCATCACGATCTGGGCCGGCATCCCCAGCTCACCCATCAGCTCGCGCTCGAAGGCCTCGGGGTCGATCGCATCACTCCCGTCACCGGCCTCGTCATGGGCGCCGTCGCCGGCGTGCAGGTGGATCCGCATGTCGTACAGGGCGGCGGCCAGGTACTCGACGGTGTCGAAGCCCTGGTTGAAGCTCTCGGCCGCACGGACCCGCTCGATCAGCTCGGGCGGCATCGGCTCGCCGGTCTCGTGGTGCAGGCAGAACCGCTGCAGCACCTCGTGGGTCGACAGCCAGTGCTCGTTGAGCTGCGACGGGAACTCGACGTAGTCGCGGGGAACCGACGTGCCCGACTGCGACGGGTAGGTCACGTCCGACAGCATCCCGTGCAGCGCATGCCCGAACTCGTGGAACAGGGTGCGGGCGTCGTCCCACGAGATCAGCACCGGCTGCGACGGGTCGGCTGGCTTCACGAAGTTGGAGTTGTTGGACACCAGGGTGGTGATCGGCTCGTCGAGGCGCTCCTGGCTCCGGTAGGCGTTCATCCATGCCCCGCTGAGCTTGCCGGGCCTGGCGTAGGGGTCGAGGTACCACAACGACACGTGCTCGCCGGCTGCGTTGCGGACGTCCCACACCCGCACGTCGGGGTGGAACACCGGAACGGTCCCGGTGGGGAGCAGCTCGAAACGGAGGCCGTAGAGCTCGCCGGCGCACCAGAGCATGGCCTCGATCAGCTTCTCCAGCTGGAGGTAGGGCTCGAGCTCGGCGGCGTCGATGGCGTAGCGCTCGCGGCGGACCTTCTCGGCGTAGTAGCGGTGGTCCCACGGCTCGATCGGATGGCCGGCCAGCTCCTCCATCGCCGCCACCTCCTCTCTGGCCCGCTCGACCGCCGGCTCCCACACCCGGAGCATCAGCTCCATCGCTGCGTCCGGGGTGGCCGCCATCTCGGTCTCGAGCCGCCAGTGGGCGTGGCTCGGCTGGCCGAGGATCCTGGCCCGCGTCGCTCGCAGCGCCAGGATCTCGGCGATGATCGGGCGGTTGTCGCCGCCGGCCGGCCCGTCGGCCCCGGCTCCGGCGCCGTGCCCGTCGATCCCGCGGCCCTCGCCCCTGGAGTAGTAGGCCCGCCAGACCCGCTCGCGGAGCTGGCGGTCGTCGGCCATCGTCAGCACCGGGTCCATGGCCGAGCGGGTGTTGGCCACCGCCCAGAAGCCGGGGTGGTCCTTGGCCTCGGCGGTGGCCGCCAGCGCCTCGACCACCGACGGGGCCAGGCCGGCCAGCTTGGCCCCGTCCTCGATCCAGGTGACCTGCTCACCCTCGTCGGCCAGCACGTTCTGGGCGAACTCGACGTAGCGGGCCGCCAGCCGCTGGTTGACCTCGGACAGCTCCGCCTTGGCCCCGGCGTCGAGCCTGGCCCCGTTGCGGACGAAGTGGCGGTGGAGATCGTCGAGCAGGCGACGGGCCGGCCCGTCGAGCGAGCCGGCGCCGTTGGCCTGGGCTACCGACTCGCTCACCGCCTCGATGCGGGCGAACAGGCGCTCGTCCTGGACCACCCGATCGCCGTGGGCGGTGAGCAGCGGACCGACGGTCCGCTGGATGTCGGGGATCGGCCCGACGTTGAGGTTGGCGGCGTGGACGCCGAACAGGGTTCCGAGCCGATCGAGGGTGCGGCCCCGGCGCTCGAAGGCGGCGACGACGTTGTCGAACGTCGGCGGCTCGTCATCGGCGGCGATGGCCTCGAGCTCACGCTCGGCGGCGTCGATGGCCTGGTGGAAGGCCGTGGTGAAGGCGTCCGGGTCGACGGCGTCCCACGGCGGAACGCCGCCGAAGGGACCGGTCCAGGGGTCGAGCAGGGTGGCAACGGGATCGGCCGACATCACTCCAACAGTACTGGTCAACCCCAATCCACGATGACTCCGGGACCGTCGATCCGTCTGGCCCGCCGGCTGGTCCGGCGACCGGTCGTCTGCGTATCGTGAGCCCATGGCCGACCTCCTGCGGCTCCGCGCCGACGACGATCCGGTGGCGTCCGCCGTGCGACTGCTGCCCGACATCCTGACCGCACTCGACGCCGACGGCGGGGTCATCGTCGAGAACCTGCTCGGTGCCGAACCGGCGTCCCGCATCCTCGCCGACCTGGCCGACGGGTACGCCGCCACCGACCCGGGGTCCAGCAGCGGCTCCGAGCTGTGGGAGACCTTCCACGGCCAGAACACGGTCCGCTTCACCGGCCTCGCCGCCCGGAGCCGGACCTTCGTCGACCACGCGTTGCTCAACCCGACCCTGCTGGCCGTCGCCGACGCCCTCCTGCTCCCGAACGGGGCCGACTACTGGCTGAACACCGGCCAGGTCATGGGCGTCGGACCCGGGGAGCCGGCCCAGTACCTCCACCGAGACGAGAACAACTGGCCGGAGGCGGTCGCCGACGGCAAGGAGCTCACCGTCAGCTGCATGTTCGCCCTCGGCGACTTCACGGCCGACAACGGGGCCACCGTCGTCCTCCCGGGCTCGCACCGGCTGCCGGCCGGCACCCGCCGCGGCGACGACGAGACCGACGGCCGGTTCGAGCATGCCAGGGCCGAGATGCCGGCGGGGAGTGGGATGATCTACACCGGCAAGGTGGTGCACGGCGCCGGGGCCAACGTGACCGAGTCGATGCGCCACGGGATGCACGTGAGCTACGTCGTCGGTTGGCTGCGACCCGAGGAGGCCAGCCCGCTGATGGTCGACCGCGATCTGGCGGCGACGCTGCCCGTTCGGGCAAGGCGGCTCCTCGGCTGGAGCTCGTACCACTCGGTCGGTGGTGGTCGGACCTGGCTGGTCGACTTCGAGGACGCCGAGCGGCTGTTCGCCGACCGCTGATCGCCGTCCAGCCCAGCCGGTCGTCCGGTCGCCTGGCCCGTCCGGTCGCGAGTCGGGCGAGAAACCGCCGGGATCGCAGCCGGAACGGACGTCGGGCGATCGCTCGGGCCGCGTCGGAGGAGGTCAGCGCGTCGACCCGACCACCGGCCCGGTCGAGGTGCGGATGACCAGGCGGCCCTGGATCAGCTCGTGGCGGGCCTCGGTCCGGCCCTCCAGGCGCTCGACGAGCAGCTCGAGGGTGCGCTGCCCCATCAGCGGCCGCGGCTGGTGGACGGTGGTGAGCGAGGCGGTGCTGGTGGAGGCCAGCCGGGTGTCGTCGTAGCCGACGACCGAGATGTCGTCCGGAACGCGCCGCCCCCGAGCGGCCAGCCGGCCGAGCACGCCGACCGCGGCCAGGTCGTTGCCGGCCATGATCGCCGTCGGCGGGTTCCGCAGGTCGAGCAGTTCGTCCGCCCCGCTCACCCCGGCCTCCTCGGTGAAGTCGCCGGCGACCAGGATCGGCTCGAGCCGGTTGGCCTCCATGGCGTCGACGTAGCCGCTGCGCCGCTCGGGCCCGCCAGACGCGATGTCGGCGTGGATGTGGGCGATGCGGCGGTGACCGAGCGATACCAGGTGGTCGACGATGAGGCGGGCGCCGTGGGCCTCGTCGTTGCAGACGGTGTCGAAGGCGGCGGGCTGGCCGTAGATGCTGACGCCGACCGTCGGGGTGCCGGCGGCGTAGCCGGCCAGCACGTCGAGGTCGAGCCGCGGCCCGCACAGCACCATCCCGTCGGCTCGGAGGTTGAGGAGGGACTCGATCGCGGCCGACTCGCCGTCCGGCCGTCCCCAACCGGACGAGACGAGGACCTCGAGCTGGCGCTCGGCCGCCGCCGTGGCCACCGCCTGGGCCAGCTCGGTGAAGTACGGGTTGAGCAGATCGTTGAGCATCACCCCGACCGTGTCGCTCCGGCCCTGGGCCAACCGCCTGGCCCACAGGTTGGGCCGATAATCGAGCTCGGCGGCCGCGGCGAGCACCTTGTCGCGGCTGTGGGCGCTGACCCGGGGCGACTCGCGCATCACCAGCGACACCAGCGCCCGGGACACGCCGGCCCTGGCGGCGACGTCGTCCATCGTCGGCTGGCCGCCCTGGCCGCTGTGCGTGCTCTGGCTGCTCCGACTGCCCGGCGGCGGCTTCCCCATCGGCGATCCACCGTACTGTGGAGCGCTCCACCGGCCAAAGAGGCGACCGGTCGTCCGGCCCGGCGCGGTGGGTGCGTCGAGTCGACGCCGGGCGGGCCCGAGGCCGCCGGAAAGCCGCCGCATCACCCACGGGAATCGATGCGCGGTTGACCATCTCCCGCTTTGGTTCCTATAGTGCGGCAGCTGGATTGGAGCGCTCTACCGGTTGGGGTTGATGGTGGGTCGAGGCGCCCGGCTCGGGGATCCCGTACTGCTCGCGGATGCGGGCACTACGCTCTGGGCAGCTCGGGGGGCCACATGGTCCCGGAGCGGGGGCCATCGATCGAAACGGCACTCTGGCTCAGAGCATCCATGGAGAGAGGAACAGAATGAAGAAGCTACGTTGGCTGGCGCTCTTGCTGGCCCTGGTCATGATCGCCGCGTCGTGCGGCTCGGATGATTCGGACGACGACGCCGGCTCCTCCGACGACGGCTCGTCCGAGGAGGCGTCGACCGACGACGGCTCCGACGAGGGGTCGGACGACGGCGACGACGCCATGGAGGAGGAGGACGGCGACGAGGGTGAGTCGGTCGACCTCACCCAGGGCGGCGACCTCACCTTCCACATGATCACCCACTCGGACGACGGCCCGTTCTGGTCCGTCGTCAATCGGGGCATGGAAGCCGCATGTGACGACCTCGGTGTCGAGTGCGTGTGGATGCCGGGCAACAACGATCCCGGCCAGATGGTCTCCGACATCGAGACCGCGGTCGGTCAGGGCTCCAACGGCATCGCCTCGTCGCTGCCGAGCCCCGACCAGCTGGTCGGTCCGCTGCAGGATGCCGTCGGTGCCGGCGTGCCGGTCATCACCCTCAACTCGGGTGTGAACGACTACCAGACCATCGGCGCCCTCACCCACGTCGGTCAGACCGAGGTCATCGCCGGTAACGGCGCCGGCTCCCGGTTCAACGACGCCGGGGCGACCAAGATCCTGTGCGGTCGCCAGGAGGAGTCGAACGTGGCGCTCGAGGAGCGCTGCGACGGCCTGGCCGAGACCTTCGATGGTGAGGTCATCAGCGAGTTCGTCGGCCTCGACGCCGACCAGACCGCCCAGATCAACGCCATCAAGGCCATCCTCGAGGCCGACCCCGACATCGACGGCTTCATGGGCACCGGCCCGGTCATCGCCATCTCCGGCCTGACCGCAGTCCAGGACCTCGGCCGTGACGCCACGGTCGGCGGCTTCGACATCACGCCGGAGCTGATCGACGCCATCGAGGCCGGCGACGTCGCCTTCACCGTCGACCAGCAGCAGTACCTGCAGGGCTACCTGCCGATCCTGCTCCTGTACCTCAACGTCACCAACCTCAACACCGCCGGTGGTGGTCTGCCGATCCTCACCGGTCCCGGCTTCGTCGACCCGGGCAATGCGGCCGACGTCAAGGCCCTCGTGGCCGAAGGCACCCGCTAGTCGGAGTGTGCGGTGCTGGCCGGTCCCGACCGTTCTGCTGGCGGGACCGGCCAGAACCTGATGAAGTGGTGTCGCGGCCGGAGGCCGCGACCAAGAGTTCCGCCTCCGGCGGAACGTCGTCCGCGGCGGCGGGGCGCCCCCTGGGTCGATCTCGCCGCTCGGAGAGCAGACCACCGGGGCGGGTTGCACCAGCGGCCCGCCCCGGTTGTCGGTCTGGCGGTCGGTTCGCACCGAGCGAGCGGGTCGCCGAGCGCGGGACATCTGGGGGAAAGGGAGACACGACGACATGAGTGACGCAACGGTCGACGAAACGGCCGACGCCGAAGCAGAACCAACCGCCGCGGAGGCGGCCGCCGCGGCCTCGGCCGTCGGATCGGACGAACGACTGGCCTACCGGGGGGTCTTCGCCCGCCTGCTGGTCCGGCCCGAGATCGGCGCCATCATCGCCGCCATGGCGATTTGGGTCTTCTTCTGGGCGGTGGCCGAGCCGTTCGGCAAGACGGGGGGCACCGCATCCATCCTCGACGTGGCCTCGACCCTCGGCATCATGGCCGTCGCCGTCTCGATGCTGATGATCGGCGGCGAGTTCGACCTGTCGTCCGGCGCCGCGACCGGCGCCTTCGGCATCCTCACGCTGCTCCTCGTCCGAGACGTGACCGGGGCGATGGGCGGCGCCGGGTTGAGCCTCTGGATCGCCCTGCCCGTCTCGCTGCTCCTGGCCCTCGGCCTCGGGTGGTTCAACGGGTTCATGGTCAACCGAACATCGTTACCGAGCTTCATCGTCACCCTCGGCACGTTCTTCGTGCTCCGGGGGGCGAAGCTCGGTTTCTCCAAGCTGATCGTCGACCAGATCCAGGTCGGCAAGATGGACGACCTGGCGATCTTCGCCGACGACCGGGGCGGCAGCGACAGGGGCTACGCCTTCTTCAACCGGATCTTCGCCGCCCAGTGGGAGCGGAACGGGCACGTCTGGGAGAGCCGCGACACCTTCTACACGATCCTCGGCCTGGCCGGGATCGCCCTGATCGTCCTCGCCGTCCACGAGCTGCGGTTCGCCCGCAAGGCGCAGATGAACCCGGTCGGCCTCGGCGTCTTCGTCGCCGGTCTGGCCGGCGTCGTCGCCGGCGTCCTCATCCTGCACAACACCGATGGCACCGGCGGCGACACGTTCGGCGCCCTCGTCATCGGGGCCGGGATCCTGGTCGGGCTGTTCGGGCTGGCCCTCTGGCGCTACGAGCCGTTGGCCGAGCGGGGCCCCCTCCACGTCGGCCGGCCGGTGCTCGCCCCGCTGGCGACCGGTCTGGTGGCGGTTGTCGCCGCCGTCCTGCTCGCCTCGGTGCTCGACGCCCAGGACGCCGAGACGATCGCCCTGCTGTTCACCGAGCAGGGCATCCGGGCCATCCTGTTCATCGGCCTGGCCGCCTTCGGCGTCCTGTCGGTGCTGATCGCGGCCAACCGGGCCGGGGCCACCTCGCAGACCGGTCGCTCGGCCCTGCTCGCCCTCACGGCGGTCATCGTCGCCCTGCTGGCCTTCTTCATCCGCTCGGAGTCGGGCTCGCCCAAGTTCCGGACCGAGGTCTTCTCGGTCATGCTGCTGGTGGCGGCTCTGATCTTCACCTGGGCCGTCGTCACCTGGTTCTTCGCCGAGCGGCGCCACCCCGACGTCGCCGCCGACCACCTCGGCAACCGGCTGGCCGTGGCCGGTGGGGTGCTCGGCGTCGCCGCAATCGCCATCCGCCTGCTGTTCGTCGTCCAGGCCGAGCTCGACGCCGGCATCCCGCCGGCCCAGTTCAGCGTGCGGACCCTGTGGTTCTTCGGCTTCACCGCCGTGCTCACCTACGTGCTCGGTCGGACCAAGTTCGGCTCGTGGACCTTCGCCGTCGGCGGCAACAGGGAGGCGGCCCGCCAGATCGGTGTGCCGGCGGCCAGGACCAAGGTGCAGCTGTTCATGATCGTCAGCTTCGCCGCATGGCTGGTCGGCACCCTGCTGGCCTTCCGGCTCAACACGATCCAGGCCGGCACCGGCAACGGTCTCGAGTTCGAGTACATCATCGCCGCCGTCGTCGGGGGCACCGCCCTCACCGGCGGCTACGGCTCGACCCTCGGGGCGGCCATCGGCGCCATCATCATGGCCATGTCGGTCCAGGGCATTCCCTCCGCCAGGTGGAACACCGACTGGCGGTTCCTGTTCCTCGGTGTGATCCTCCTCACCGCCGTCATCGCGAACAACTTCATCAGGTCCCGGGCCGAGGCCACTCGGTAGGAAGGCGAGGCACGACCATGAGCGACACCCCACTGCTGCAGCTGGAGAACATCGGCAAGTTCTACGGCAACATCATCGCCCTCCAGGGCGTCACCACCGAGGTCCGGGCCGGGCAGGTGACCTGCGTGCTCGGCGACAACGGCGCCGGCAAGTCCACCTTCATCAAGATCCTGGCCGGCGTGCACCAGCACGACGAGGGCCAGTTCTTCCTGGAGGGCGACGAGGTCCGGTTCGGCTCACCCCGTGAGGCCCTCGACCGCGGCATCGCCGCCGTGTACCAGGACCTGGCGATGGTGCCGCTGATGTCGGTCTGGCGGAACTTCTTCCTCGGCTCCGAGCCGACGAAGGGGACCTGGCCGGTCCAGTGGATCGACAAGCGCTCGGCCAAGCAGATCGCCAAGGAGGAGATGGCCAAGATGGGCATCGACATCCGCGACACCGAGCAGCCGGTCGGCACGCTGTCCGGTGGCGAGCGGCAGTCGGTTGCCATCGCCAGGGCCGTCTACTTCGGGGCCAAGGTCCTCATCCTCGACGAGCCGACCTCGGCCCTCGGCGTCAAGCAGTCCGGAGTGGTGCTGCGGTACATCGTCGAGGCGGCCAAGCGTGGCCTCGGCGTGATCTTCATCACCCACAACCCGTCACACGCCTACCCGGTCGGTGATCGCTTCCTGATCCTCAACCGCGGCCAGTCGATGGGCAACTTCGCCAAGGACGACATCTCCCAGCAGGAGCTGACCCGGCTCATGGCCGGCGGGGCCGAGCTGGAGCAGCTCCAGCACGAGTTGGAAGAGGCCATCGCCGGCAACGGCGCCTAGGACCTGACGACCCCCCAACACCACAACATGACCAACCTGGATGTCCTGACCGTCGGCCGCATCAGCGCGGACCTCTATCCCCGCGAGCAGGGTCCGATGCGCGACGTGCGGACCCTGCAGAAATCGGTCGGCGGCACCGCCACCAACGTTGCCGTTGCCGCGGCCCGGCTCGGTCATCACGTGGCGCTGGCCACCAAGGTGGGCGACGACGCGTTCGGCGACGACGTCCGCCACGCCCTGACCGATCGCTTCGGCGTCGACACCACGTGGGTGAGCACCCACCCGACGCTGGCCACCCCGCTGGCCTTCGCCGAGCTGAACCCGGTCGAGGAGCCCAACATCATCTTCTACCGGGCGCCACGAGCCCCCGACATGGAGCTGGTGCCGGAGGACTTCGCCGACGCGCCGATCGACGCCGTCCGCATCCTGTGGATCCCCGCCTCCCGCTTCTCCGACGAGCCGAGCCGGTCGACCGTCGCCGGCCTGCTGGAGCGGCGGGCCCGGCGAACCCACACGATCTTCGACCTCGACTGGCGGCCCCACTTCTGGGCCTCCGAGGCGGCCGGGACCGAGCAGATCGCGCCGATGCTGGAGCACTTCACGATCGTGATCGGCAACCGCGACGAGTGCCGGGTCGCGGTCGGCTCGGACGACCCCGAGACGGCGGCCGATCGGCTGCTCGAGGTCGGGGTCGAGGCCGCCATCATCAAGATGGGCGGCGACGGCGTGTTGGTGGCCCAGCCGGACGGGACCAGGGAGCAGGTGGCCCCGTTCCCGGTCGAGGTCGTGTGCGGGCTCGGCGCCGGCGACGCCTTCGGCGGGGCGCTGTGCCACGGCCTGCTCTCCGGCTGGTCGGTGGCCGAGTCGGTCCGCTACGGCAATGCGGCGGGGGCGATCGTGGCCGGCCGCCTGCTGTGCGCCGACGACATGCCCCACGTGAACGAGATCGACGCCTTCCTCGCCGAGCGCGGGGCCGGCTGACCGTCCGGCCCCGCCGGCTGACCGCCGGCGGTGGCGACGGCCCTTGCACAAGGAGAACGCTGATGACCCCCAATCCGACCTTCCCCGTGACCCCCGCCAGCGCCGGCTGGCGGTTCCTGTCGTTCGACGTGGTCGAGCTGGCCCCGGGCGAACGGCACGATCACCACCTCGACGACCAGGAGACGGCGGTGACCCCGCTCGCCGGTGCGGGCACGCTGGCGCTCGACGGCGAGGAGCACACGGTCTCCCGCAGCTCGGTCTTCGAGGAGCTGGCCCCGATCGGCTACGCCGCCCCCGGCACCGAGGTGACGGTGTCGGTCCCGGCCGGCGCCGGCGACTCGTTCACGTTCGCCATCGGCTCGGCCCCAGCCGAGGGTCGCTACCCGAGCCGGGTGATCCAGCCGTCGACCATCCGTTCCGAGGTCCGGGGTGGCGGCACCGCCCACCGCCAGGTCAACCACTCCCTGGCCTACCCGATCGAGGCCGAGCGTCTCATCCTCTACGAGGTCTACGTGCCTCGGGGCACCTGGTCGGGCTGGTGCCCCCACCGACACGACGGCGGTGAGGGCTCGCCCTACCTGGAGGAGGTGTACTACTTCCGCCTCGACCGGCCCGAGGGCTTCTGGATGCACCGCAACTGGCACGACGACGACCCCGACAACCCGTTCGAGGAGATCTACCGGGGCGGCGACGGCGAGGCGGCGCTGGTGCCGGCCGGCTACCACTCGTCGGTGGCGTGCCCCGGCTCGAACATGTACTTCCTCAACTACCTGGCCGGCGAGCTGATCGGCGACGAGCGGCAGACCCCGCCCTGCTTCGCCGGCGAGCACCTGTGGATCGAGTCCGACTGGGGCCAGGGCCAGTGGTCGCTGCCCATCGTCACCAACGGCGACCTGTGACGCCGGTCCCCGAGATCCGCCGATGACCGCAACCGATCTGTCACCGCTCGCAACGTCGAGCGGGCGCTTCACCATCGCCGCTCTCGATCACCGTGACGCACTGGTCGCCGAGTTCGACCGCCTGAACGCCGGGGCCGGGGCCGGGCCAGCCGACGCTGGGTCGTCGGGCGCCGAGGCTGGGTCGTCGGGCGCCGAGGCTGGGTCGTCGGGCGCCGAGGCGCTGCGCACGTTCAAGGCTGACGTGCTGGCCGCCATCGGCCAGGCGCCGGCCAAGCCGTCTGCGGTGATGCTCGAGCCGCAATTCTCGCTGCCCGACCTCCGCGCCGCGGTGCCGGACGGGGTCGGCGTGACCTGCGCCCTCGAGGCCCAGGGCTACCTCGCCGCCCCCGGCGACGGCAACGCCCTGATGGACGGCTGGTCGCCGGCCCGGGTGGCGTCGGTCGGGGCCGACGGGGCCAAGCTCCTCGTCCTCTACCGGCACGATCGGGGCGACTACACCGAGTCGCAGGAGCGGCTCGTCGCCGACGTGGTGGCGGAGGCGGCCGAGCTCGGCGTCCCCGCTCTCATCGAGCCGGTCCCGATCGAGGCGACCGACGCCGACGACCGGCGGACCGTGATCGTCGAGGCCGCCCGCCGCATCGGGGCCATCGGCCCGATGCTGCTCAAGCTGCCGTACCCGGGTCCCGGTGCCTGCGCCGAGCTCACCGAGGCCGCCGGCCCGCACCCGTGGATCCTGCTGTCGTGGGGCGTGACCTACGACGAGTTCCACCGGCAGCTGACCGAGGCGATGGCCGCCGGTTGCGCCGGCTTCGCCGTCGGCCGGGCGCTGTGGCGTGAGGGCATCGACCCCGCCGGCCGTGGTGACTTCCTGGCCGGGCCGTTCCAGGACCGTCTCGGCCAGCTGATCGACATCGTCGAGTCGAGCCCGTCCGCTGGCGGCATCCGATGACGGTCGCCGTCACCGCGCCGCTCTCCGGACGCGCAACCGGGAACGGGTGGCCCCGTTCCCGGTCGTCGCTGTTCGTGGTGCCGTCGGTGACGGTGGCACGCCGTCGATCAGTTGGCGGTGATGCTGACGAGGCTCGGCGGGTTGGCGAACCAGTTCGCCTCGCCGCTGATGTAGTCCTGGCCGCCGCTGCCGTTGAAGACGCTCGAGGTGACGTACGAAGCGCCGAACGTCGAGACGATGTCGTTGCCGCTCCCGCCGTTGAACTCGAAGTCGCGGATGACGCCGAGCGACACCTGCAGCACGTCGTTGCCGCCGCCGGTCTTGATCTCCGTCGGTTCGTCGAGGTCGCTGCGGATCAGCCGCACCTTGTCGGCGCTGCCCTTCGTGTCGACGGTCATGCCGGCGCCTGGACCGAAGGGCACGGTGACCCGCTTCAGCGTGACCGAGTCGACGTTGTTCGTCCCGGTGATCGACACCGGCCCCCGGAAGATCGCCACGTCGAAGCTGGCGTCGAGGCTGCCGTTGTTGCCGCTGGTCACCGACGTCTCGCCGTCGACGGCGAGCACGACGCCACTGAACCGGTTGTCGCCTGCGCCCATCGACACGTCGAGGTCACCGTCGAGGTCGACCTCGTCGAAGAAGACCGTCGACGAGCCGCCGAGGTCGCGGACCTCGATCAGCTCCCGAACGTCGACACCCTTGAGGCCGGCGCTGTTGGAACCGCCGCCGAGGTCGAGGTGGACCTCGCGAGCATTCAGGGGCCCGGCATAGGCGACGCCGAACGTGTCATCGCCCCCCTTGAGGTCGACGATCAGGTCGCGGTGGAAGCCGTTGACCACGTGGATGGTGGTGGTCGATCCGGTCTCGACCTCGACGACGAGTTGGCCGCTGTCGTCGACCGTCATGTGGATGTCCTGGGCGCCGTTGTCGCCGGTGATGAGCAGGTCGCCGCTGCTGTTGACCGTGACGCTCGTCGCGGCCGAGGCGGCGCCGGCGGGGGTGAGGATCGCGGCGATGGCGATGACGATGAGGGTGATGGGCTTGGTGTTGGCCATGACGGCCTCCTTCGGTTCAGGGGTTGGTGCGATCGGATCTCGATCACGTCCGCCATGCTGAGCGAGGCACGACCCGGGCCCTTGGAGACCGTGTGGAGAAGCGTGGAGATGGCGAGCAGGCCGCAGGCGATGAACGAGAGGACGACGACGACATGACCGAGCAGCTGCCGAGGGTCGGGATCGCCGTGATCGGCTTCGGCTGGATGGGCCAGGCCCACAGCCGTTCCTACCTCCGCATCCCCACCCTGTTCCCGGAGCGGCGGGCCGAGCCCGAGCTGGTGATCTGCGCCGACAGCGTGCCGGCCAGGGGCGAGGAGGCGGTCCGCTCGTTCGGCTTCGCCACGTCGACGACCGACGCCGATGCGGCGATCAACCACCCCGACGTCGACGCCGTCGTGGTCGCGGCCCCGAACATGCTGCACGAGGAGCTGTGCATCGCTGCAGCCAAGGCCGGCAAGCACGTCTTCTGCGAGAAGCCGGTCGGTGGCACGCCGGACCAGACGGCGAGGATCGAGAAGGCGGCCCGCGACGCCGGGGTCATCACCGGGGTCGGCTACAACTACCGTTGGGCGCCCCTGGTGCTCTACGCCAAGCGGCTGATCGCCGACGGTGTGCTCGGCGAGATCACCAACTACCGGGGTCGGTTCTTCTCGATGTACGGAGCCGACCCGCTCGGGCTGCTGTCGTGGCGGTTCGAGCACGAGGGCGCGGGCTACGGTGTCAGCTCCGACATCCTGTCCCACGCCATGGATCTGGCGATGATGCTCAACGGGCCGATCACGTCGCTGGTCGGGATCGAGGAGACGTTCATCAAGGAGCGGCCCAAGCCGAAGCCGGGGGAGGGGACCCACTACGACCGCGGTTCGCCCGGCGATCCGACCGGGCCGGTGACCAACGAGGACTACGCCGGCTGCATGGTCCGCTTCGCCAACGGCTCGGTCGGCACCTTCGAGTCGTCCCGGGCGATCGTCGGGCCCCAGAGCCAGATGGCGTTCGAGATCTACGGCACGAGGGGCTCGCTGTCGTGGAACCTCGAGACGATGAACGAGATGCGGATCTTCCTGGCCCGTGACCCCGACGGCGGCGACCCGGACGATCCGACGATCCACGACGGCTACACCACGGTCTACGCCGGCGATCGCTACCCGTACCACGGGGCGTTCGTGCCGGGCGACGCCAACTCGATCGGCTACGAGGACCTCAAGGTCATCGAGGCCATCAACTTCCTGGAGGCGGTGGCCACCGGGACCCAGCACCAGCCCGGCTTCGCCGAGGCCATCGACTTCGTGAGCTGCCAGGCCGCCCTGGTCCGCTCGTGGGAGTCGGGAGCGTGGGAACCGGTGACCTCGGTCCGACTGCCCTGACAACGCTCGCAGCAGAGGAGATCATCATGGAGACCGTTCGCCTGACCACGGCCCAGGCCATCGTGCGGTGGCTGATGGCCCAGCGCGTCGTCATGGACGACGGCATCGAGGCCCCGCTCTTTCCGGGCGTGTTCGCCATCTTCGGTCACGGCAACGTGACCTGCCTCGGCCACGCCCTCGAGGAGGTGCGCGACGAGTTCCCGACCTGGCGAGGCCAGAACGAGCAGGGCATGGCGCTGGCCGGTGCGGCCTACGCCAAGGCGACGAAGGCCCGCCAGATCATGGTCGCGACCTCGTCGGTCGGCCCGGGGGCCACCAACATGGTCACCGCAGCCGGGATGGCGATGGCCAACCGCCTGCCCCTGCTGCTGCTGTCGGGCGACACGTTCGTCTCCCGGGTGCCCGACCCGGTGTTGCAGCAGGTCGAGCACGTCGGCGCCCCGTCGACCACGGTCAACGACGCCTTCCGCTCGGTGGTGAACTTCTGGGACCGGGTGACCGACCCGGCCCAGATCGTCCAGTCGCTCCCTGCGGCGCTGACCACGATGCTCGACCCCTCCACCCGCGGCCCCGCCTTCCTCGGCCTCCCCCAGGACGTGCAGGCGATGGCCTACGACTACCCGGTCCGGTTCTTCGAGCCGGTGGTCAACGAGGTGCCACGACCACGGGCCGACTCGTCCGAGCTGGTGGCGGCGGCCGAGGTCATCCGCAACGCCCGCAAGCCGTTGCTGATCGCCGGCGGCGGCATCCACTACTCGGTGGCCGAGGCCACGCTGGCGGAGTTCGCCGAGCACCACAACGTGCCGGTGGTGGAGACGGTGGCCGGCAAGAGCTCGTTGCTCGGCGACGACCCCCACTATGTCGGACCGATCGGCGTCACCGGGTGCGAGGCGGCCAACAACCTGGCGGCCGAGGCCGACGTGGTCATCTCGGTCGGCTGCCGGCTGCAGGACTTCGTGACCGGCTCGTGGACCGTCTTCCAGAACGAGGACACGACCATCGTCGGCGTCAACACCACCAGGTTCGATGCGATCAAGCACCGGTCGCTCCCGGTCGTCGGCGACGCCCGCGAGAGCCTGCGGGAGCTGAGCGAGCTGCTCGGCGACCACCGGGCCGCCGACGCCTGGTCAGCGAGGGCGGCCGAGGAGAAGGCCGGGTTCCGGGCCTACCTCGACTCGATCGGCCTCGTCGGCCCCGAGGCCGAGTCGACACCCCACCCGGACGAGCCCCTGACTTATGCCAAGGTGGTCCGCACCGTCAACGACCTCGCGGGAGCGGGCGACGTGTGCCTGGCCGCCGCCGGTGGGTTCCCCGGCGAGGTCAACAACGGCTGGTGGGCCAAGGGCATCGGCACCTTCGACTGCGAGTACGGCTTCTCGTGCATGGGCTATGAGACGGCCGGTGGCTGGGGCGCAGCCATGGCCTATGGGCCCGGCGGTGGGGCCGAGCGGGAGGGTGAGGTGTTCGTGTTCGTCGGCGACGGCTCCTATCTCATGATGAACTCCGATCTGTACTCGTCGGTGCTGGCCGGTCACAAGATGATCGTCATCGTCTGTGACAACGGAGGCTTCGCGGTCATCAACCGGCTCCAGACCGGGCAGGGCGGCCGCCCGTTCAACAACCTGCTCGTCGACGCCCGGCTGGCCCCGGCCCATGGTGGCGAGGTTGTCGAGGTCGACTTCACCGCCCACGCCGCCTCGATGGGCTGCGGGGCCGAGTCGGTCGATTCGGTCGCCGGTCTGCGGGCCGCCGTCGACCGGGCCAGGGCCTCGGACCGGACCTATGTGATCACGATGAAGGTCGACGCCTACTCGTGGACCGAGGGTGGCTCGTTCTGGCAGGTCGGCGTTCCCGAGGTGTCGAACCTGCAGTCGGTGCGCGACGCCCGGGCCGAGATGGACAAGGGGACAGCCGATCAGCGGGTCGGCTGGTGAGCACAGCCGATCAGCGGGTCGGCTGGTGAGCAACGCCGATCAGCGGGTCGGCTGGTGAGCAACGGGTAGCGGGGCTCACCAGCCGACCGGCCAGGGGGCGCGCCCGAGGTTCGCCGTCTACCCTGGACCCGACCGGGGATCTGGGCGGACCCCCGAGCCGTGACGTGAGACTCTTCCTGACAGTGAGTGGGATAGGTGACCGGGTCGTCGATGCCGACCGGCGGTCGACGGTCGCGGACGTGGTGGCAGCCCTCGACCCGACGCCCGGCCGCTCGACGAGGCGTTCGCTTCGCATCGATCGAAGCGGCGCCGTGCTCGCCCCGGACCGGCCCGTCGCCAGCCTCGACCTCCGCTCCGGCGACCGGGTGGCGATCGTCCAGCTCGGGGTCGACACGGTCCTCGACCACGGACCCGATCCCACCGTCAAGCCCCGGGCCGTGATCCGCATGCTGACCGGTCCGCTCGCCGGCCGCCAGTTCGAGCTCCCGGCCGGGCTCAACACCATCGGTCGGGCCGCGAGCAACCACCTGACCCTCGCCGATCCGGGCATCTCCCGCCATCACGCCACGATCGCGGTCGACGCGGCTGCGGTCGTCGTCACCGACCGCGGGTCGACCAACGGCATCCGCATCGAGGGCCTCCCGATCGACGGCCCGACCGCCATCCGCTCCGGCCAGCGGCTCCTGCTCGGTCAGAGCTGGGTCACCGTCGAGCACCACGGCGTGCCGGTGGTCCCGGTCGACGGGCTCGTGCGCTTCGACCGGCCGCAGCGGCTGGTCGAGCCCTATGTCGGGCGGACCTTCGAGGTGCCGGCCCCGCCGGACGAGGGCGAGGCCGGTGGCCGCCGGCTACCGCTCGGCGGGCGCTCGCACCTCCGCCAGCTGGCCAGGGCCTACGACCAGGTCATCGACCAGGTCGTTGCCGACCTCAACCTCGCCCGCCGACAGGAGCGGGAGGCCCGGTCGGCCGAGCACCCGTCCGTCGACGACGTGCTGCTCGGCGTTCGGTCGCAGACTCGGTTGTGGGAGCGTCGCCTCACCGACCCGGACGCGCTCGTCGTCCGCCTCGGTCTGGCCGAGCTGACCAGCCGGCACCGGATCGAGGTCGCCCCCGGCGGGCCCGAGGCGCTTCGCCGGCGGGTCGACCGGCTGCCGCACACCTACACCCTCATCGACGGCGTGCCCGCCACGTTCGACCTCGGCCGTCCCGGCGGGTTGACGATCCGCGGTGAGCGCGATCGCATCCTTCCCCTGGCTGCGTCGCTCGTGGCCCAGCTGGTCGGACTCAACCCGCCGGATCAGCTCGGGGTGATCCTCTGCGGCGATCGCGTCGACGACTGGGACTGGCTCAAGTGGCTGCCCCACGCCGATTCCGGCAGCGGGACGATGCCGCCGACCGGCGTCGAGGCCTTCGGGCTGGCCGGCCGCCTGCTCGAGGCCGACCCCGAGGTCGAGGTCGACGGCATCCACCGTCCACCGTTCCTGCTGATGATCGTCGACGGCGAGGCCGGTGGACCGGACGACCCCGAGCTCCGCTCGATCATCGATCGGCTCCTGGCCGACGGCTCGCAGCGGGGCCTCCACCCGCTGGTCCTCGACCCCGGCCCGCCGCTGACGGCCCGAGCAACCCGCAGCTCGGCGGTGGCACCGACCGGGGCCCGATCGGTGCTCGACGTCACCGGGCCGACGGCCCGGCTGTCGGCTCGGGGCTCGACGGCCGACGTCGATCCGATCGCCGTCGAGAGCCTGTCGCCGTCGTCGGCGATCGAGTTGGGTCGCCTGCTGGCCGCCCTGACCCTGGGGCCGGGCGGGGGCGTCGGCGACGAGCCGGCGGCCGGCGGTCGATCGGGTGTGTGGTCACCAGGCGAGCCGGCCCGCTCGAGGCCGCCGAGCCAGGACGGGGCAGTGGTCTCCGTCAAGCCCCTTGCGCTCGGCCCGCCTGCGGTCGACGACGCCCCGCTCGACCTGTTCGAGCTGCCCCGGTCGCCGGGTGACTCCCGACTGGTGCTCGGCCGGGTGTCGATGCCGGACGACAGCGAGACCGTGCTCGCCTTCAACCCGCCCCGTGACGGCACCCTCGGGCTCGTCGGTCCGCCGGGTTCCGAGCGCTCCGGCTGCCTGCTGACCGTGGCCGCCTCCGCCGCCCGGCTCGGGGTCGACGCCGATCAGCGGCCGCTGATCTATGCCTTCGGCGACGGCGCCAGCCTCGATGGCCTGGCCTCGCTGCCGCTGACCGTCCGGGTCGTCGGCGACGACCCGGTGGCCGCCATCGAGGCGCTGGCCGACGTGGAGCAGCGGCTCGACGATCGGCTGCTGACGTTCGAGCTGGCCGGGGTCGACGATCTCGACGGGTTCCGCGAGGCGCGGCCCCAGGTCGGGCTGCGGCGGATCCTGGTCGTGATCGACGGGCTCGGCCGGCTGACGTCGTTGCTCGAGCCGGGCTACCCGGGCCGGACCCGGGAGGTCGTCGGGCAGCTGCTCGAGATCGGGTCCGTCCTCGGCGTTCACCTGGCCCTCACCGCAGAGGACCGCGACCAGGTCGATCCGCTGCTGGTGCCGAAGGTCGGTCGCTGGTTGGAGATCGACGGCTCGGTCGATCGGCCAGGCCGGGTCCTGCTCGACGGCGCCGCCGTTCGGTTGGCCGTTCCCGGTGGGTCGTGGCAGCCGGATGACATCGACCGGGCCCTCTCGGAACTGGGTGATCGCCTCAGGGCGGAGCTGGCGCCGGTCGCCGGCGATCCGGCCGACGTCGTCACCGCCGAGTAGCGGCCGCCGGCCTAACGAGCGGGGAACGGCGCCCGGACGGTGAGCGAGCCGCGGACCACGCTGCCGGCCCCGTGCCCGACCTCGACCGTCGGACCGTCGAGCGTGCCGTTGCCGGTGCCCGCATCGCCGCCGGGCTCGGCCACGGCGGAGGGGATCGGCTCGCTCCGCTCGCCCTCGTCGATCTGGAGCACGAACGCCGGATCGAGGAGGTCGATCGCGCCCGACCCGATCCGGGTCGTGACCGGGTTGGCCAACCGGAGCCCAACCCGATAGCGACCGGGGGCCATGGCCAGCTCGGGGATCTCGAGCACCAGGCGGTTGGCCCCGGAGGTGAGATGGAGGGTCCGTCGTGGCTCGGCGTCGCCGGTGTCGAGGTTGAGCAGCAGCAGCCCGCCCTCGGTCCCGATGGTCAGGCCGAGCGAGGCGACGTCGATCCCGGTGCTGGCGTCGACGACGAGCTCGAGTCGGAGGCCGTCGCCGGGGCGGATGCTCGTGTCGGCGCCCTCGGCCGCGTCCGTCGAGCCGCAGCGCCCGGTCGGGCTGATGGCCACCTCGGCCAACCTGGCCTCGCCGGTGCCCTCGCGGGGCAGGTCGCTCAGGTCGATCGTGTCGCCGACGCGGGTGGTGACGCCGGCCAGGCGCCGATAGATCTCGACCGCCTCCCTGGTCGGGCCGTCGTGGATCAGTCGACCGCGGTCGAGCACGAGTCCCCGGTCGCACAGCGCCAGGGTCGCCTCCAGGTTGTGGCTCACGAACAGAACCGAGCGGCCCGAGCGGGCCACCTCGCCCATCTTGGCCAGGCACTTCTGCTGGAAGCGGGCGTCGCCGACGGCCAGCACCTCGTCGACGACGAGGATCTCGGCGTCGAGGTGGGCGGCGACCGCGAAGGCCAGCCGCATGAACATGCCGACCGAGTAGTGCTTGACCGGGGTCGACATGAAGTCGCCCATCTCCGCGAACTCGACGATCTCGTCGAGCTTGGCCCGGATCTCGGTTCGCGACATGCCGAGGATGGCGCCGTTGAGATAGGCGTTCTCGGTCCCCGTCAACTCGGGGTGGAAGCCCGACCCCACCTCGAGCAGCGAGCCGATGCGGCCCCGCATCCGGATCTCGCCCCCGGTCGGGGCGGTGATGCGGGACAGGATCTTGAGCAGTGTCGACTTGCCGGCCCCGTTCCGGCCGATGATGCCGACCACCTCGCCGTCGGCGACGGTGAACGACACGTCGTCGACGGCCCAGATCTCCTCGCGGCGGGTGCCACCACCCTCGCCGCGGCGGCGAGCCCCGGACAGCAGCCCGCCGAGCACGTCGCGCAGGGCACCGTACTGCTCGCGCTCACCGAGCAGGTAGCGCTTGGAGATGCCGTCGGCGATGATCGCCGGCTCGCCTGCGGCGACGGGCCGGCCATCGGACTCAGCGGACATCGGCGATCCGTCCTGGCGCGTTGCGGTGGTGGGGCGACGTTCGCCGGAGGCGAGCTCGACGTGACGGCCTCCGGCCGTCGTACCTAGACGACATCGGCGAACGTCCCCTCGGCCCGATTGAACACCTTGACGCCGATCGCCAGCACGGCGGCGGCGACGGCGGTCGACGCCACGATCGCCGACAACGGCGGACCCTCGGCGCCGAGCACCGACCACCGCAGGATGGTGATCGCCGTCGACACGGGGTTGATCGCATAGACCGCCCGCCACGAGTCCGGGATGGTGGACGCCGGGTAGACGACGGGCGAGGCGAACATCCAGACCTGGAGCATGAACGGGACGACGTACTTCACGTCGCGGAAGTGCACGTTGAGCGCCGACAGCACGAGCCCGATGCCGATACTGGCGGTGGCGGCGAGGGCGAAGGCGGCTGGCGCCGCCACCAGGCGGAGGGTGAACGGGTTGGTGTCGACCATGGCGACCGCCAGCAGGAGGACGGTGCCGATGGCGGCGTCGACCAGACCGGCCAGGACGGGGGCAACCGGCAGCATCAACCGCGGGAAGTAGACCTTGGAGAGGATCCGCTCGTTGTCGATCAGGCTGTTGGACGCCTGGCCGACGGTGTTGGCGTAGAAGATCCAGAGCACGAGGCCGGTGAGGGCGAACGTGGCGTAGCTGACCGGGCCGCTCTCCACGCCGACCAGCCGGCCGAAGATCACCGAGAAGATGGCCATCGCCACCAACGGTTGGAAGATCGCCCAGAGGGCGCCGATGGCGGTCTGCTTGTAGCGGACCTTCAGCTCGCGCCAGACCAGGAACCCCAACAGCTCACGCCGCTCCCACAGCTCTCGCCAGGGGACGGGTGTGCGCGACGGCGAGATGACCGTCCACCGCTGGTTCTCGATCGTTCTCATTGCATACTCATCCTGCCACGGGCTCGCCGGGGACCGCTGGTCAAACCAACCCAGCGCACTGGGCCGCCGGTGTCGACAACCCGCTCAGCGACGGTGCCTTCGCCGGTACGCTAGCCGGCGATGGGAGCTGGGGGATCACGTCCGAGCGAGCCGCCAGCCCTGTTGGTTCCGCTGGTGGCCGACGGGCGGGGCGGCTGGCGTGCCGGCCGCCCGATGCTGGCCCCGGACGGTCGGGCGGCCAACGACGCGCTGGCCGAGGCCGAGGCCACCGGGGCCGAGCACCTGGTGGCGCTGCCATGGCCGGCCGACGGCGTGGTCGTCGGGGTGCGCACGGCCGAGGTCGAGCGCGTCCTGTCGACCGACGGGCGCCTCGATCCGGTCGCTGTGCCGGGACCGGTCGTCGTCGAGGCCCAGCGCCAGGCGGTCGAGGTGACCTCCGCCCTGCCGGCGGTCGACGTGGCGGCGCCGTGGAGCCTGGCCGTCGTCACCGCACCGACCGGCGTTGTCGGCGCCGAGGGGCGCTCGGCCGGCCAACCGGACGAGCCCCCACCAACCCGGTCCCCGCCCCCGGTACCGGTGCTGGCGCTGCCCGGTCGGGCGACGATCGAGCGAAGGCTGCGGGCAACGGGGCGGCCGGCCTCGGTCGTCGATGCCGCACCGACCCGGATCGTGGTCCGGGTCGAGGCGGCGACCGCGGTCGGTGGCTTCGACGCCGACGAGCCCGGGCTCGGGTTGGTCGAGCTGACCGGTCGGCTCGTCGACGGCGGTTGGTCCGTGCACGGGGTCGACGCCGGCCGCCTCCCCTTCACCCCGGAGCTGCTGGCCGGTCTCGATCCGGCGGCCGCCATCGCCACCGAGGGTCGGTGGCTCGCTCGCCGGGCAACGGGCCCGGTTGGTCGCCTCCGATTCGGCTGGTATCGGCGCCGGGTGCTCACCGCCGTCGCCTCGATCCGACCTGGCGTCGCCAGCGACGCCGGCATCGTCGACGTGCTCGACCGGGTGGCGCAGGCCGCCGAAGCCGGCTGGCCGGGGCGCCGGTCGGATCGGGTCGGACGGGGCGCCGGTCGCCGGGCCGACTGGCGCCACCTGCTGCCGGACGTCGGCTCGCCCCCCCTTCCGCTCGCCGTGCTCCTCGGGCTTGGGCCGGCCGACGACTGGCGCTGGCTGGTCGTCGACGGCTGGGTCGACCGGATCGTGACCGAGCTGCCGTCGACCGCCCCGGCCGACGGAACCGGCGGTGCGGCGCGGCCGCCCGACGTGGTCGTGATCGGGCCGGACGCCGTGGCGGCGGTCGAGCCTGCGGCCAGGGCCATCGCCGAGGCGCCCGATGGTGGCCTCGTCGTGATGGTCCCGACACGCGACCGGCCGGGTGGCGGCATCGGGGCCGGCCGGGCGGTGGTCGACACCCTGCGGCGGGCGGGGCTGACCGAGATCGAGCGCTACCTGGCCCTCCCATCGGCCGATGGGGCCGAGCGGTTCGTGCCGCTCGACGACGCCGGCGGCCCCGGCTGGCTCGAGGGTCAGACGCCGTCCCTCGCCTCCGGCCGGCTCCCGCTCGACCGCCGGCTGCTGCGCCGGGCCGTGCGATGGTGGGCCCCACGCATGCCCGAGCTGTTCGGGGGCGTGGTGGTCGTGGCCGGCGGTCCGGCCACCGCCGAGGTCCGTCGGCCTCCGGCGGTGCTGGTCACCGGCGATCGGGACGAGGGCAGCCGCACGATCGTGCTGCCGCTCGGGTCGGACGGTCGGCCGGACCAGGTGATCAAGCTGACGGACCGGCCGCGCCATCGGCGCAACGCCGAGCAGGCCAACGAGCTCCTCGTCGATCTGGCTCGCGTCGCGCCCGTCGGGTCGGTGCCGACGCCGCTCGGTCGGGTCGACGACGGACGCCATCACGCGGTCATCGAGAGCTATGTCGGCCGCTGGACGCTGGCCGACCTGCTCGACGAGCAGCGCGACCTCGGAGTCAGGGGCCGGCTGCTGTCGGCCGGGTTCGAGGCGGTGACGGCGCTGGCCCGCACGCCACCCCCCGACGGCGGCGCCGATGCCCAGATCTGGAGCTCCGCCGCGTTCGACGAGCTGATCGGCCGGTGGTTCGACCGGCTCGACCACCTCGAAGGCCGGTCGGCCAGCCGTCACGCCCTGCGTCGGCTGCTGGCTCGCCGGTCGGCGGCTCTCGATGGCCTGACGCTGCCGTTCGGGATCCGCCACTTCGACCTCGGCCCCTGGAACCTGGTGGTGGCCGACGCCACGGCCGACGGCGGTGGGCCAACCGGGGCCGAACGGGGCCCGACCCCGATCACCGCCGTCGACTGGGAGCTGGCCCAACCGAGGACGGTGGCGGCCGGCCCGGCCGGTGCCGACCACCTCTACCTCGCCAAGCACTGGCTGCACGTCGCCGCCGGTTGCCGCTCGGTCGACGACGAGCAGGCGGCCTTCGCCTTCCTGGCCGGCGACCCGTCGAGCGGAGTCGGTGTCGATCGGCCGAGGCGGGTGGCCAGCGCCGCGCTGGCCGAGGCCGCCGTCGCGCTCGACCTCGAACCGGCCTTCCTCCCGCTGCTGGAGGCCCACGTGTGGGCCGAGGCGGCGGTGTTCACCGCCGAGCGCCGCCGGGCCGGCGGTGGTGACGGCGGCAACCCGGCCCGCTATCTCGACACGTTGGCCCGCCAGCGCGACCGCCTGCTGGCGGCCTGGCCCCTCTGAGCCTCCCCGGCCGACAACCGACCGGCGGCGGCGCTACCGGAGCTGGTCGTCGAGGCGTCGCAGCTCCACGGTCGGACCGTCGAAGCACCAGTAGCCGGCCACCCGCGACGCCTCCTCGAGCGGCGACGGGTAGCTCCAGGCGACGTCGTCGGCCCCCGACACGGTGTGGTGCCAGTAGACGGTGTCGCCCTTGTGGGGGCAGTGGGTGGTGGTGTCGGACCGGGTGAACTCGTCGGTCCGCACGTCGGCGGCCGGGATGTAGTGCCGGTTCGGCCCACCGGTCTCGGACACGACGAAGGCGCCGGTGGTGTCGGCCACCAGCCGACCGCCGATGCGGACCTGGAAGCGCCGGCTGGTCGGGCGTGCGTCGACCCGGTGGTAGGGGTCGCGGATGTGGCCGAAGATCTCGTCGTCCTCGTCGAACCAGCGGTCCATGCGACCCCACTCGATGGCGACGTAGCCGCGGAGCCACGACGCCCCCTCGATCGGTGTCTCGTAGCCCCAGGCCGCGTTCTCCTCGGTCGCGTCGCCACCGGTGATCGTCCAGTAGGTGGCGTCGCCCTTGAAGGGGCAGTTGGTCGAGTGGTCGGTCCTCGTCAGCCGATCCATCGCCACGTCGTCGACCGGCAGGTAGACCACCGGGAAGATGTTGCTCTCGTGCAGCAGCATGGCCCGCTCGGAATCGGCGATCGTCTCGCCACCGAGCACCGCCCGGATGCGCCGGGGGAACGGGGAGAACAGCAGCTTGTGCCTGGGCCCGTCGATGACGTAGTTCGTGGTGTCGGGAGCGCCGGCGGCGAGGGGGCCGGTGCCGAGGGTGAGGGTCATCGGTGAGGTCCTTTCGGGCGGTGGGCGGCTTCGGTTCGGCCGTTCAGTCGGCGTTGATGGCGATCAGGTAGAGCACGGCGGCGACGAGGACGACGATCGACGGCAGCGTCTCGAACCGGTCCTTCGCCCGGATGTGGAAGCCGGCGGCGCCGATCATCATGACGACGATGGCGACGGCGGCGATCGCGCCGAGCCACTCGAGATCGGTGACGGCGGCGCCGATCAGCACCCCGGCGGCCGCCAGCACCTCGGCGATCCCGATCGGGATGCGAATGCGCTCGTAGCCGAGCCGCACCGCCTGCTCGATTCCGACCTCGTTGCCGACGAGCTTCATCCCGCCGATGCCGCCCATGGCGAGCACGAGCAGGGCGGTGGTGATCCATTCGAGCACGGACATGCGAGCCTCCGTTGTCGTGACGGCATTCATGATGCCAGAAAACAATTGAGAAACACAACCATCTGAGCACCGAATGATTTCCCGAGTCAACGGAGCGGCCGCCGGTGGCTACGATGGGTTCATGGCGACCGACCGAACCAGGGCGACGGAGACCGCCGAGCTGGCCGACGCGCTCTTCACGCTCATGCCGATGGTGGCCGACCACGTGAACGACCGGCTCGGACAGCTCGGCATGACCACCACCGACTGGTGGGCGCTCCGCAGCGTCGACGGCCCGATGCCGATGAAGGACCTCGCCCAGTGCATGGACGTCGATCCGTCTGCGGTGACGCTCGTCGCGGACCGGCTCGAGGAGCTCGGCCTCGTCGAGCGCCAGCCGCATCCGACCGATCGGCGGGTGAAGAACCTGGTGCTCACCGATGAGGGTCAGCGACTCAAGGCGACGATCCCCGACATGCTCTGGAGCGGTCCGAACACCTTCTCGCCCCTGACCGACCGCCAGCGCACCGCACTGATCGAGCTGGTGCGGGGGCTCATCGCCCGGCAACCCGGCGCCGGCGAGTCGGTGGCCGACCCGTCGGCGCCGGCCCGGGCCTGACCCTCGGTCTCCGCAGCGGGCTCGGTGATCAGCCGCCCCGGCGCCCGACGTCACCGCGGACGATGCCCCGGTCGATGAGGCTGTCGATCGTCCCGTCGTCGAAGCCGAGCTCGCCGAGCACGGCTCGGCTGTCCTGACCGAGCAACGGCACGCTCGATCGTGGGCCCCACGTGCGGTCGTTGATGCGGTACCCGTTGGTGGTGACGTGGATCTCGCCGGCCGGTGTGTCGATCGGTTCGGTCAGGCCGCGGGCCGCCGGCTGGCCGGTCTCGAAGGTCTCGCTCAGCTCCCGCACCGCCCCGCCGACCACGCCCCGCTCGCCGAAGATCGCATCCCAGTCGGCGGTGATCCGCTCCCGCAGCCTGGCCTCGACGGCGGCCTGGATCTCGTCGCCCCGCTCGGCCAGATCCCGGAACCCGACCTCGGCGTACTCATCGAGCCCGATGGCCCGGGCGATCGACTGGCAGTGCCGGGGCAGGTACCCGGCCAGCATGACGTGGCCGTCCGCCGTGGCGAAGCGGCCGAGCATCGGGCCGGTGATGTCGGCGTTGGTCTCCGAGACACCACCGTGCTGCGATGCCCCGGCGGTCTCGTAGTTGACGAGCAGCATCGTGACGTCCTGCATCGCCACGTCGACCCGCTGGCTCTCGCCCGTCCGGTCCCGCAGCATCAGAGCCGCCAGCACCGCGGCGGTGGCGTGCATGCCGGTGGCGTAGTCGAGGACGGGGCCGCCGGTCCGGATCGGCCCGTCGTCGCGCTTGTTGGTGGCCATGAAGCCGGACGTGCCCTGGACCACGTCGTCGAAGCCGGGCCGATGGCCGTGCGGTCCGGTCTGCCCGAAGGCCGAGATCGAGGCGTAGACGATGGCCCCGTTTCGTCGGCGGACGTCGTCGTAGCCGAGGCCGTGGCCGGCCAGCGCACCCGGACGGTAGTTCTCGAGGAACACGTCGGCGGTCTCGGCCAGCGCCAGCACGACGTCACGCCCCTCCGGCTCGGTGACGTCGACGGCCAGGCTGCGCTTGCCGGCGTTCTGGGCCATGAAGCCGGTGCCCAGCCCGGCCCGCATCTGGTCCCTGGTGCCCTTCCAGGGTCGGACGAGGTCGCCGGACAGCGGCTCGACCTTGATCACCTCGGCTCCGAGCAGGCCGAGCTGGTAGGAGCAGTACGGTCCGGCCAGCACGTGGGTCAGGTCGACGATCCGCAGTCCGTCGAGTGGTCGCTCGCTCACAGTCCTCGACCGTAGGCGGATCCCTGGAACCTGCGCCACGCGTTCACAACTCCTCCACAACTGGGCCTCACGATGGAGTCATCGATTGAGACGGCGATCACCATCGCCGGAAGGAGATGACATGTTCGGTCCGTTGCGCAGCTTTCCGTTTCGGGGACTGGCCCTGATCGCCGTCGGCTTCGTCGCCGCCAGCGTGCTCGCCGGGACGGCGCCGGGGATGGCAGCCGGGCTCGGCGCGCTGCTCGTCGTGCCGCTGTTCCTGTTCAAGGTGTTCTTCCTGTTCCTCGTGTTCGGCACGTTCCTCCGCCTCGCCGGCGGCGGTTGGGGTGGACCCCGAGGCCCCTACCGCGGCCACGGCGATCACGGCCACGGGTATCGGCACGGCCACTGGCACCGGCACGGCCACTGGCACCGGCACGGCCACTGGCACCGTCACGGCCGCTGGGACGGCCGAGGCGACGATCGTTCCCCCGTCGACGACCCGGCCGCCGAGCGGGACCGCCGGGACTGGGAGGAGAGCCTCCGCCAGGCCCGGGAGGAGCTCCGTGAGTACGACACCCCGTTCACCGCCCCACCCCCCGGCTTCGAGCCCCCGTCGGACGAGCGTGACGGCTGAGCGCCCGGCGTCCGAGTCGGGACCCTTGACCCCGGCTCGGACGCTACGGAAGACTCGGCCGGTGCCCTCGGTGCTGGTGGTCGACGACGAGCCCAGGATCGCCGACCTGGTCAGGGACTACCTCGACGAGGTCGGGTTCGCGGTCGTGGTCGCCACCGACGGCCCCGGTGCGCTCGAGGCGTTCGACCGCCACCGGCCCGACGCCGTGATCCTCGACCTCGGGCTCCCCGGGCTCGACGGCCTCGACGTCATCCGCCGGCTCCGGGCCCGATCGGACGTGCCGATCGTGATCCTCACGGCCCGATCGGACGAGACCGACCGGGTCGTCGGGCTCGAGCTCGGGGCCGACGACTACGTGGTCAAGCCGTTCGGGCTGCGGGAGCTCGTCGCCCGGGTCCGGGCGGTGCTCCGGCGGGTCGATGCCGCCGGCCCGAGCGATGTCCATCGGGTGGTCGACGTCGTGGTCGACGTGCCGAAGATGCGGGTGACGGTCGCCGGCGCCGAGGTCGAGCTGACGGCGACCGAGTTCCAGCTGGTGGCCACGATGGCCGAACAGCCGGGCCGGGTGTTCACCAGGGGCCAGCTCCTGGACGCCGTGCACGGCGTCAGCTTCGAGTCCTACGAGCGGGCGATCGACGCCCACGTCAAGAACATCCGCAGCAAGATCGAGCCGGACCCGAGGAAGCCGCGCTACGTGCTGACCGTGCACGGGGTCGGCTATCGATTCGCCGATGCGTAGCCCCCGGCCCCACCGTCGGGGCTGGTCCGACGGGCCGGTCCCGGCCGGATCGTCCGAGCGGCAACCGCCGTGGTGGCCGGAGGGTGAGTCCTGGCCGCCCCGATCGGGGCCCGGGGCCCAGGCCTGGTCCGGATTCGGGCGGCGCCTGGCCCGGGTGGCGGCCGTCTGGTTCGCACTCGTGATCGTGGTGCCGCTGGTGCTCGGCGTTGCCCTCGCCGCCACCGTCGGCGGCTGGACGAGCGTCGCGATCGCCGTCGCGTCGTGGATCGGCCTGGCGGTCGTGCTGTCGATCGGGGTCCGGGCCGCCTTCCGCTTCTGGTCGCCCGTGCGATCGCTGATCGAGACCGTCGGCCGGCTGGCGGACGGTGACTACACGGCCAGGGTCCAGACGGTCCGGCGATCGCCGCTCGGTCAGGTGACCGACTCGATCAACCGGATGGCCGAGCGGCTCGAGCAGACCGAGGCGGAGCGGCGGCGCCTGCTGGCCGACGTCGGCCACGAGATCCGCACCCCGCTCACGATCGTCCGCGGTGAGCTGGAGGCGATGGCCGACGGCGTCCGGGTCCTCGACGCCGACGAGTTGCGCCGGCTCCTCGGTGACATCGACGTCGTCGAGCGGTTGCTCGACGACCTGGCCACCCTGAGCCGGGCCGAGGCCGGGATGCTGACGATCCACCGCGAGCCAACCGAGATCGTCGGGCTGGTCAGGGAGCTGGTCGACGGGATGCAGCCGGTGGCCGCCGGCGGCGGGGTCGCACTCGGGCTCACGGCCGGCGAGCCCGAGGTGGACGCCGAGGTCGACCCGATCCGGTTCCGGGAGATCGTGACCAACCTCGTCGCCAACGGCCTGCGGGCCACGCCGTCCGGCGGCCGCGTCGACGTGGCCGTCCGGCGAAGCGACACCCGCCTGGTCGTCGAGATCGCCGACACCGGACACGGGATCCCGGCCGAGGACATCGACCGGATCTTCGAGCGGTTCCACAAGGGCCCGGATTCGGGCGGCAGCGGGCTCGGCCTGACCATCAGCCGTGACCTGGCCAGAGCCCACGACGGCGACGTCACCGTGACCAGCGAGCCGGGCGCCGGCACGACGGTCACCGTCGACGTGCCGACCGAGCCCGGCTGGCCCGATCCCGGCGGGGCCAGCGGTCGCAGCTGACCGCCCGGGCCGACGGCGGTGACGCCGGCCGGGTCGGCGCTCGCCGCTCCGGGAACGCCGTCAGCCGGACGGCCGGTGGATGATCGACAGCTCGGCGGTCGACGTTCGGCAGGTGGCGATCGGTCGGGGACCGGTCACCGGGCTGGACTCGTCGCGGAATGTCACGACCAGCGCCTCGATCGGGGCGCTGACGCCATCGGCGTCGGTCCGGCTGAGGCCCTCGTCGAGGTCGATGGTGCCGCCGCCCGTGACGGCCTCGACCCGGATGGCATCGGCCGCAGGGTGGCGCTGGCACACCCGGATGTCCCGTCCCCACCGGACATCGGTCAGGTCGTTGCGGGGATTGACCCCGACGATCGTCGCCTGCACCGCCCCGCAGGCCCCATCGCGGCCGAGCTCGACGACCCCGGACCGGCCGTCGAGGGCGCCGGTGGCCACCCGGCACGTCCCGTCCGTCGGGGCCGGGGTGGTCGGAGTGGTGGTGGCCACCGTCGCCGGCGGGTCGCCGGCGCCGCCGCCATCGTGCCCGCCGCCATCGTCCCCGCTGCCGGCGCCGCCGTCGGCCGGATCGGCCCCGGCCCCGTTTCCGTCATCCTCCGCCGTGCCGTCCTCGGGCACCGATTCGAGCGCATCGGGCGACGCCTCGTCCTCCTCGACCGTCTCGTCGATTCGTTGGAAGGTCGTCGAGGTTGCCGCCGTGGTCGAGGGGCCGGCCGGGTCGGCGCCGGTTGCGGCCGTCGCCGCTCCCACCGCGCCGGTCTCGCCCTCGCCGTCAGCGACGGCCTCGCCGGTGCTGGCCGGCTGGTCGTCGGGGCCGCCGTCGTCCTGGGTCAACAGGACGAACGCCGCCACCGCGCCGATGGCCAGCACGGCGACGGCGCCGATCGTCGGTCCGACCCGGCCGCTCATCGGGTCAGGCCCCGGGAGACGATCGGGGCCAGCAGCGATCGGGGCGCCAGGCTCAACGCGCCGATCCAGGCCAGCGCCATGGCCCGGCGGACCGGCGACAGGTCCGTGCGGGCCAGTGCGGACCGGACGGCGTGCCGGACCAGCGTCCACCACCGGTCATCGGGGAACGGGTGGCCGGTCTGGGGGACCGATCGGAACGACGTGAGCCGGAGGGCGTCCTGGGTCAACGACCGGAAGCGGTCGACGTCGGCCGGCATGGCGACGCCCCGCTTCGTGCCGTGATCGATCAGCAGCGACCGGGTGGTCCTGGTCCGGATCAGGATCGATCGGGCCCGGTCGAGGTCGAAGTCGTCGCGGTGGTCGGCGTTCGCCCCGTGCAGCCGGTAGGAGCCGAGGTTGCGGTCAACGGCCTCGATCGGGCCGTGGAGGGCGGACAGGTTCGAGAGGTAGTGGTCGGCCGAGATCCGGTACGGCTCGGTCGGCATCGGCAGCAGTTCGGCGAGCACCGAGGCCCGGTAGGCGTTGCCGCTGGTCGGTTGCCACGGCACGTCATCGGGGTTGGTGGCAACCCGGTTCGTCAGGTCACCCCGTGGCAGCGAGCGGTCGGGCTCGGGGAGCCCGCCGGGAAGCGCCCGCCCGTCGGTGTCGACGAAGCCGAGGGCGAAGTGGCAGCGGGCGGCCTCCGGGCGGTCGGCGAAGACCTCGGCAACCGCCTCGACCGCATCGGGGGCGAGCAGGTCGTCGCCGTCGAGGAAGAGGACGATCGGGGCCGCACAACGCTCGAACCCGGCGTTGAAGGCCGCGGCCTGCCCGCCGTTGGCCTGGGCCACCACCTCGACCGCCGGGGCGTAGCGGCGGATCACCTCGAGCGAGTCGTCGGTCGAGCCGTCGTCGACCACGATCACCTGGCACGGCACCCGCTGGCCGATGGCGCTCTCGATCGCCTGGTCGACGAAGCGGGCGTAGTCGTGGTTGGTGATGACGACGCTGGCCGCCGGCCGGTCGAGCTCGACGTCGGGGTCGGTCATCGGTCCGACCCGCCGATCGCCCGCCGGTACTCGACCTCGATGGCGTCGACGATCTCGTCGAGGTCGTAGCGGTCGAGCGAGGCCTGCGCCGCCGCGGCCAGGTGGCGGCGGCGGTCGGGGTCGGCGAGCAGCGCGTCGATGGCCGCGGCGAGGGAGGCGGCGTCGCCGGGCGGCACCAGCACGCCCCGCTCGGTCCCGTCGGGACCGGCACCCAGGATCTCGGCCAGCCCACCGACCTCCGAGGCCACCAGCGGGCATCCGGCGGCCATCGCCTCGGTGGCGACCAACCCGAACGGCTCGGGCCACAGCGACGGCACCACGCCGACGGTCGCCCGTCGCCAGACCGCCTGGACCACCTCGTGGTCGACCGGGCCCAGCTGGATCGTGTGGCTCGGCGGCTCCAGCCCGCCGGTCGTCTGCTCGCCGACGAGAACGAGCGGCACATCGCAGCCGTGATCGCGGCGCAGCCGACCGACGGCGTCGAGCAGGACGTGGATGCCCTTCTCCGGGCGCAGGTCGCCGACGAAGGCGACGAACGGACCGGTCGGCACCGCCTCGGGGAGCAGGTGGCCCCCATCGACGTGCCCGGGGTCGCCGTCGTTGCGGTCGACGAACGCGGAGGTCACCGGGTTGGCCACGACCACCGATCGGCCGTCGTCGACCCCCAGCCCGTTGCCGACGGCGGTGGCGGTCGAGACCGACAGGTACCGCGTGGCTCGCCGGTCCTCGATGGCCGTGCCGGCCCGCAGCCCGAGCGTGACCACGGCTCCTCTGGCCGGGCCGTAGTGGTCGGCCGCACACCTGAGGCAGCGGGCCAGCGCGGGGCCGCCACAGACCGCATCGTCGCGCCACAGCGTCTTCTTGGCGCAGGTCCTGGTGTAGTAGTGGAGGGTGGTGACGACCGGGACCGAGCCCGACACGACCCGGGGGAGCACCGAGCGGGCCAGCCAGTCGTGGCCGTGGATCACATCCGGCCGGAACCGACCGACGACCCGCCGCAGCCCGGTCATCGCCACCGGGTCCGGCATCGGTGGGGCCCACGGCCGATCGGCCTTGGCGAACCCCCGACCGAGCCGGGCGACCGCGTGGTCGACCTCGAAGACCTGCACGGGACCGTCGCCGGTCCGCGACGGTTGGTGCTCGCTCGTCGGCAGGGTGGCCACGGCGACCTCGTGACCTCGGGCGGCGAGGGTCTCGGCCACGGTCTTGACGTGGATCTCGACGCCGCCGGTGTAGGGGTCGTAGAAGTCGGTGACGAAGAGGATCCGCACGGCGGCCCCCTCAGCCGGCGCGATGGTGAACGGCGGATCGTTCGTCGACGCCCGGCGGGATGACCTGGCGGTAGGCCTGCTCCAACCGGGCTGCGATCGTCGACCAGGAGTGGTGGAGGTGTTCGAGCTGGTCGGCCGGGGGCCCGGCCTGGCCCGCCTCGACCAGCGTTCGCATGACGATGGCGGCCACCTCGCCGTCGGTGGCCATCGGGGGAACCGCCCTGGCCAGGCCGTCGTCGGCCAGCCGCCCGAGCGCCGTGGCGTCGAGCACCACGATCGGCAGCCCGGCCAGCAGCGCCTCGTGGGCGGCCATGCCGTGCGACTCGTACTCGCTCAGGAACACGGCGGCGGAGGCCGACGCCATGATCCGGTCGAGGCGCTCTCGTTCACCGGCGCCGACCGAGTCGAAGGCGACGCTTGCCTCCAGCCCGAGCCGGCGGACCAGCCGCTCCAACCGGGACCGGTAGGGGCCGGTGCCGATGACGGTCAGGCGGGTCCGGGGCTCGGCCCGGAGGATGCGCGGCATGGCTCGGATGATACGTTGATGGCCCTTGTAGCGCTGCAGCCGGCCGATCGAAAGCAGGTGTGGGCCGTGGCTCGTGCTCGGCCGGTCGTCGGGCTGCCGGTCGGGGGGAGGATCGGCCGTCGCCCCGTCGCCCGGCACCGTTTCGTCGAGCGGCGCGTCGTCGCCTGCGGCGTCGTCCGCACGGGCACGGTCTGGCACGGCGTTGTCCGGCACCGCCGTGCCCGGCACCGCCGTGCCCGGTCCGGGAGTGTCCGGTCCGGCATGATCCGGCACCGCCGTGTCCGGCACCGCGTCGCCGATCGGGTTCCGCCGGCTGGACACCCCGTTCGGGATGGTGTGGATCCGGCCCGGCTCGAGCCCGAGACGACTGGCGAACAGCTCGGCCTCGAAGTCGGACACACCGATCAGCAGGTCGCAGCGGCGGAGGAGGCTGGCGATGAGCCGGGTGTGGATCGGGCGAGCCAGGTTGCGAAGCCGCGACGAGTGCCCGCCGCTGTGGAACGTCAGGGCCGTCGGGATCCCGTGTCGCTGGGCCTCCCGCAACGCCACCGGGGCCACGGCCGTGTGGTAGCCCTGCACGTGCACGAGGTCCCACGATCCCTCGCCGATGATCCGACCGAGGCCCGGGGCGGCGTAGAGGTCGAACCGGCGGGGCCAGGCCCGGACCCGAACCACCCGGACGCCATCGACGAGCTCGTCCGGCGGGAGGTCGCCGCCGAGGTCGGTGGTCAGCACCGTGACCTCGTGGCCCCGCCTGGCCAGCTCGGCCGACACCTCGGCGGTGTGGATCTCGGTGCCACCGACGTAGGGTCGGAACCGGGCGCTGACCTGCAGGATCCGCAGCGGCCGGCTGCCACCCGTGACTGCGGGGTCGACGGCCTGGCTCACGACGGGTCCCCGACGCTGGCACCGGCGGGCAGGATCGAGAACACCGCGTTGCAGCCGGCCGGCTCCAGATCACACTCGTCGACCAGCTCCCAGGTGCGGCGGTCGTAGAGCGCAACCCGAGTCGGCTCCGAGCGGGTGAGGCCGTTGCGGACCCAGCTGAGGGTGTGACGGAAACGGGTGTGGCGGATGCGGGAGAAGCCGACGGCCAGGTGGTCGTCGTCGACGAAGGCCAGGCCGCGACACCAGCCGAGCAGGGTGTCGGCCCCGGGCCTGGCCAGCGAGTGCTCGCCGGTGACCGCCAGGGTGTCGGCGTCGACCTCGACCACGTGACCGTCGACCGTTGTGAACCAGATCCGGCGGTCGTGGACGACGCCGTCGTGGCAGCGCTCGCGGTCGATGGCGATCCGCCGCGTCCGGTCGTGGAGCGGGACCGCATCGCGGGACTCGAACCGGGTGACCCACACGTCGCCCCCCGCGCCGCTTCGGGGACGGTTGTCATCGCCGCCCACCCCCGTGTCGCCGTCGTCGAGACGGAACAGGTAGTTGGGGTGGATGGCGTGCGGTTTGAGGTTGCAGTCGATCCGATAGTCCCGGCCGGGGTCGATCGCCGGCGACGTGCGGTCGTCGGTCACCGACCACAGGTCGAGCAGTTCGCCGTCGAGGGCCATCCAGGCAACGGCGTCCTGGCCGGACACGGCCACCAGCACGGTGTCGCGGCCGTCCGGGGCCGGGTCGCCGGGGATGGCGTGGTGCACGTCGTTGAAGACCGGATGGCTCAGGTGGGCGACCGGATCGAGGTCGGGCCAGCCCAGGACGACCACCTCGGTCTGCGTGGTGGCATAGAGGCGATCGCCGTCGAGGGTGGACGACTTGAACAGCACCGGATCGTCGGGGCCGCAGGTGCCGGGGGCCGACGTGTACTCGACGATGCTGCGAGCGGTCGGCTGGCCGCCGCCCGGGCCGGTCGAGGCACCGTCGATCTCCACGATCACACCCTGGCCGTAGCCGTACCAACGGCCGTCGAACTCACGCATTCCCGCCGGCCGTCGCTGTCGCCCCCCGACGACCCGCAGGCCGTCGAGGAGGGAGGCGGACCGGGCGGTCCCGGTCGAGGCGGCCGACCCGACGGCCATCCTCAGCGCCCGCAGATCGCGTTGGTGACCTGTCCGGTGATCCAGTGCTCGACCCGGTAGGAGTCGGCGTCGGGGACGGTGAGGCTGGTGGCGCTGTGGCCGCCGAGGTAGCGCTCGGTTCCGCCGGTGTTGGCGAACA
>JANQPB010000031.1 GCA_028285495.1 Acidimicrobiales bacterium | reverse complement strand
ACCTTGGTGGCATCACGGTCGCCCCGATCTCGCCGACGGTGTCCGCCGTCCCGGCGGCCAGCACCGGCGACGCCGGATCGAGCACCGGCGACGCCGGATCGAGCACCGTCGCCGGCTCGGCCGTCGGCACGACCGTTGGCGCAGCCGGCGCCGTTCCGAGCGACGGTTCACCGGTCATCGGCGATCCGTCGTCTCCGCCGACCACCGGCTCGGCGGCCGGCGCCACCGCCGGTGGTTCGGTCTCGAGCATCGCCGGCAGCCGGGCGGCGACGACACCGGCCGGTGGCACCCCCACACCAGACGACACGGCCACGGCGGCTCCGACCCCGCCGGGCTCCCAACTGGCCTCGGCGGCGGCAGCAACGGCATCGGGATGAGCGAACGGCGGTCCGGCACCACGAGTGCCCGCCGGCCCCCGTCCCGGGGTGCCCCGCCGGCCGGCTCTCGCGTTGCCAGGCGACAGGCCCTGCGCCGGCGAGCGTTCCGGCGGACGACCAAGCCGACCGATCCCCGGAACCGGCTGCTCTTCCTGCTCCTCGTCTTCGTGATGGTCGGCGCCGGGTTCGTCGCCCAGCTCGTCGACCTCCAGGCCATCCGGGCCGACGACCTGCGGACCCGGGGCGAGGCCCAGCGAACGAGCACCAGACAGCTGGCCGGCTACCGCGGCAGCGTGATCGACCGGAACGGGTTCGTCCTCGCTGCGTCGACCCCGAGCCATCGCGTCGTCGCCGACCCGACGATGATCGACAACCCGGCCGCCACCGCCACCCTGTTGGCCCCGCTGCTCGGCCGCGATGCGGCCACCCTGGCCGACGAGCTGACGCCGGAGTCGGAGTCGGACAAGTTCGCCCTGCTGGCCCGGACCGTCGCCGACGACGGCGTCGAGCGGATCCGGAGCCTGATGAGCGACGGCACCACGGCCGAGCGGATGATCGGCGTGTTCGTCAGGCCGGAGGAGGCCCGGGTGTACCCGGCCGACGAGCTGGCCATCCCGATCGTGGGCCGGGTCGACCCAGACGAGCGGGGCATCTACGGCATCGAGGCCCAGTACGACGAGATCATGACGGGCATCCCCGGGTCCGAGGAGTTCGAGTCGAGCCGCTTCGGTAGCATCAGCGTCACCGACTGGCGGGTCGATCCGGCCACCGCCGGCTACGACGTGATCCTCGCCATCGACCACCGACTCCAGTACGCAGCCGAGGAGGCCCTGCGGGCCCAGTGCGAGGCCACGGGGGCGGCGGCGGCCACGGCGGTCGTGTCCGAGCCGTCGACCGGTGAGATCCTGGCCATGGCCGGCGTGAGCCGAGACGACGAGACCGGGGCCTGCGAGATCCCCCGCCACAACGCGGCCCTGGTCTGGCCGTTCGAGCCGGGTTCGGTGCTCAAGACCATCACGATGGCGGCCGCCATCGAGGAGCTCGGCTGGAACGGCGACACCACGGTCGAGGTCCCGCCGCGCATCGTCGTCGGCGACAAGACCTTCGTCGACCGCCCGGCCCACGCCGCTGCCCCCTACCCGCTGTCGCAGATCCTGTCGCAGTCGATGAACGTCGGCACGATCAAGGTGGCCCAGGCGGTCGGACCGGCCCAGGTCCGGACGTACCTCGATCGCTTCGGGTTCGGTCATCCGACCGGCATCGGCTTCGAGGGTGAGACCTCGGGCCGGGTCCGCGAGCTCGACGACTGGTGGGGGAGCGACGCCGGCTCCATCCCCATCGGTCAGGGCATCTCGGTCAACGCGACCCAGCTGGCTGCGGCCTACAACACGGTCGCCAACGGCGGCGTCTACCGGAGCCCGGTGCTCGTCCGGACCCTGCAGAGCCCGGACGGCACCCAGCACCACGTCGACACGGGCCCCGGCCGGCCCGTCATCAGCCAGCGGACGGCCGCGGAGCTGACCGAGCTCCTGGTCGGCGTCGTCGCCGACGGCACCGGCAGGCCGGCCGCCATCCCCGGCTACACGGTCGCCGGCAAGACCGGCACGGCCTGGAAGGCGTTCGACGACGGATCGGGCATCCTCAGCTACGGGACGCCGACCGATCGGCGCTACGTCTCGACCTTCGCCGGCTTCGCCCCGGTCGACGACCCGGCCATCTCGATCGTCGTGGTGATCGACGAGCCCGCGGGGCTGGTCACCTCGGCCTCGGCCGTCGCCGCCCCGGTGTTCGCCGACATCGGCGAGTACGCGCTCCGGCTGTTCGACGTGGTGCCGGACGTCGTCGTCGGCGATGGTGACGGGCTGGTCCGGGGGACCCCGGCCACCGTGCCCGAGACCGGGGACGGCGAGGAGACCGACGACGAGGACCTCGTCGCCGCCGAGGCCGACACCAGCGAGGACGCGGCCACGGTCGTCGCCGCCGGTGACGACCGATGAGCGCCACGCTCGAGGCCGTCGCGGCCCGGGTCGGCGGCCGCCTCGGCGGCCAGACCGCCGACCCGGCGGCGGTGCCGGTCGTCGACGCCACCCACGACTCCCGCCAGGTCGCCCCCGGCTCCCTGTTCTGCTGCGTCCCCGGTGAGCGCTTCGACGGTCACGACTTCGCGCGGGCCGCGGTCGAGGCCGGCGCCGCCGCCCTGCTGGTCGACCGGCCGCTCGACGTCGACTCGCCCCAGCTCCTCGTCGACGACGTCCGCCTGGCCATGGGTCCCGCCGCGGCGGCCGTGCACGGCGATCCTTCCGGCGAGCTGACCCTGGTCGGCGTGACCGGGACGAACGGCAAGAGCTCGATCGTGCAGCTCCTGGCCGACATCTGGGCCCAGGTCGGCACCAGGGGCGAGATCATCGGCACCCTGGTGGGAGCGAGGACGACGCCGGAGGCCCCCGATCTCCAGCGGGAGCTCCGCCGGGCCGTCGATCGGCGGATCGAGGCGGTGGCGATGGAGGTGTCGTCGCACGCGCTCAGCCTCAACCGGGTGGCCGGTGCCCGCTTCGACGTGGCCCTGTTCACCAACCTCACCCGGGACCACCTCGACTTCCATCACACGATGGAGGCCTATTTCGAGGCCAAGGCCAGCCTGTTCGTGCCGGGGCTGACCGACCGGGCGGTGATCAACACCGACGATCCATGGGGTCGCCGGCTGCTCGACCGGGTCGAGATCGATGCCGTCGGCTACGGCCTCGGCGACGCCGAGGACCTCCGGTTCGATGGCGCCACCAGCCGCTTCCGGTGGCGGGGCCACGAGGTCGTGCTGCAGCTGGCCGGGAGCCACAACGTCGCCAACGCGGTGGGCGCAGCTCGGGCCGCCGAGCTGCTAGGAATAGGGGCGGCGGACATCGCCGATGCGCTGTGTGCCACCTCGCCCGTGCGGGGTCGGTTCGAAGCGGTGGATGCCGGACAACCCTTCCACATCGCGGTCGACTACGCCCACACCCCCGACGCCCTCCGCGCCGCCCTGGCCGCAGCCAGGCAGGTGGCCGCCGACGGCCGGGTGATCGTCGTCTTCGGTTGCGGTGGGGACCGCGACGTGGAGAAACGAGGCGACATGGGACGAGTGGCGGCCGAGGCGGCAGACGTGGTCATCGTGACCAGCGACAACCCCCGCTCCGAGGACCCCCGGTCCATCATCGACGGCATCCTCGACGGCATCGAGGCCCGGCCGGGCACGCCGGGCGGACCCATCGTCGAGCCGGACCGCCAGACCGCCATCGCCGCCGCCGTCGGCGCCGCCGGGCCAGGCGACCTCGTCCTCATCGCCGGCAAGGGCCACGAGACCTACCAGATCATCGGCGACCGCACGATCGACTTCGACGACCGCAAGGCCGCCCTCGTTGCGCTCGGGGTCGTCGCATGATCCGCCTCCTCCTGGCCGCAGCGCTGGCCTTCTCGCTCTCGACGCTGCTCACCCGGCTGACCATCGACGTGCTGACCCGGTCGAACATCGGTCAGCCGATCCGCGAGGACGGGCCGCAGGGTCACATGGTCAAGGCCGGAACGCCGACGATGGGCGGCATCGGCATCGTGCTCGGCGCCCTCGGTGGCTACCTGCTCAGCGACCTCATCCTCGGCCTGACGACCGAGCGCGAGGGCAGCATCATCACGATCACCGGCCTGCTGGTCATGGGCGCGACCTGCGCCGCCGGCGGCGTCGGGTTCCTCGACGACTGGCTGAAGGTCTCGCGCGAGCGCAACCTCGGCCTCAACGCCAGGCTGAAGACCGCCGGGCTCCTGGCCGTTTCGATCGTCTTCGCCGTCCTGACGGTCAACCTGACCGACACCTCGACCGAGCTCGGCTTCACTCGCCACGGCTTCCTCGGGATCGACCTCGGCGAGGCCGGCTGGGTGATCTGGGCCGTCGCCATCATCTACGGCACGTCGAACGCCGTGAACCTGACCGACGGGCTCGACGGACTGGCCGCCGGGTCCGGCATCTTCTCGTTCGCGGCCTACACGCTGATCGGGTTCTGGATCTTCCGGCAGCTGACCGACGCCGACACGTTCAACGACATCTACGCCGTCGACCACCCGCTCGACCTCGCCGTCGTTGCGGTTGCCATGTTGTCGGCCTGTGCCGGCTTCCTGTGGTTCAACGCCGCACCGGCCGACATCTTCATGGGCGACACCGGCTCGCTCGCCATCGGCACCGCCCTGGCCACGCTGGCCCTGACGACCAACACCGAGCTGCTCCTCCCCATCGTCGGCGGCATCTACGTCATCGAGACGCTGTCGGTGATCCTCCAGGTCGGGGTGTTCAAGGTGACCGGGGGCCGGCGCCTGTTCCGCATGGCGCCGATCCACCACCACTTCGAGCTCCTCGGGTGGCGGGAGACGAAGGTCATCATCCGGTTCTGGCTGATCGGCGGCGCCCTGACCCTCGGCGCGCTCGGCCTCTTCTACGCCGACTACGTGGCGGCGGTGGGATCGTGACCGGCGGGCCGGCGTCGAGGACGCCCGATCTCGGGGCGCCCGTCGTCGTCGGCTTCGGGGTGACCTCGCGGGCCGTCGTCCGGGCCCTGGTTGCCCGCGGCCACACGCCGGTCGTGCTGGAGGACCGGCCGGGCGACGAACACCGCTCGGTGGCCACCGAGCTCGGCGTCGAGCTGGTCGAGCGACCCGACGCCGACGACCTGGCCAAGGCGCTGGCTGGAGCCACCGTGCTGCTGCCGAGCCCGGGGGTGCCGGACCACCACCCGGTGTTCGCCACGGCCAGGACCCTCGGGGTGCCGCTGGCCAGCGAATTCGACCTGGCCCAGGCCTGGGACGACCGGCCCGTGGTCGCCATCACCGGAACCAACGGCAAGACGACGGTCACCATGATGGTGGCCGACGCCCTCGTCCGCTCGGGTCGCCCGGCGGTCGCCGTCGGCAACACCGACATCCCCTTCGTCGAGGCCATCGACCCGGCGGTCCCGGCGACGGCGGCCACCGAGGTCTTCGTGGTCGAGGCCTCCTCGTTTCGCCTCGCCCACTCGGCCCGGTTCCGGCCCCAGGTCGCCGGCTGGCTCAACTTCGCCCCCGACCACCTCGACGCCCATGCGACGCTGGCCGACTACGAGTCGGCCAAGGCCTCGATCTGGGCCCATCAGCCGGCGGGCTCGACCGCGGTGGTCAACGCCGACGACCCGGTGGTGGTGGCCCGGGCCGACGCCGCCGGCCTCGACGGCCGGGGGATCGACGTCGTCCGGTTCTCGATCGGGTCTCGGGCCGACTGGTCGGTGGCCGACGTCGACGGCCGACCCCACCTCGTCGGGCCGGGCGGCCCCCTGCTGGCCGTCGACGAGCTCGCCCGCCGCCAACCACACGACGTGGCCAACGCCCTGGCCACCGCCGCCCTCGCCCTCGCCGCCGGTGCGACCGACGCGGGGGTGGCCGAGGCTCTCCGTCACTTCACCGGCCTGCCCCACCGACTGCAACCGGTCGGCTCGTGGTCGGGGGTGGCCTGGTACAACGACTCGAAGGCGACCGTGCCTCACGCCACGGTCGCGGCGGTCGGCGGGTTCGAGTCGGTCGTGCTCATCGCCGGCGGTCACCCGAAGGGGCTGTCGTTCGAGCCGCTGCGGGCCACCGCACCGCCGGTGCGCACGGTCGTCGCCATCGGCGAGGCTGCGCCGGAGATCGAGGCGGTCTTCGACGGGCTGGCCCCGGTCGAGGTGGCGACCACGATGGACGCAGCCATCGAGGCGGCCGACCGCCTCGCCCAACCCGGCGACGCCGTCGTGCTCTCGCCGGCCTGCGCCTCGTTCGACTGGTACCGCAACTACGTCGACCGCGGCGACGACTTCACCAGGCGGGTCCGGGCCCGGTTCGAGGGCTCGGCGACCGAGGGGACCACTGCATGACCTCGACCCGCTCATCGACGCGGGGCTCGACGAGGGCCCCGGTCGACCGCTCGACCACGACGACGACGCGGGCAACCGGCTCGCGCTCGACGGCGAAGCGGAAGGCGTCGACGAGGTCGGCGGGTGCGAAGGCGAGCTCGACGGCGAAGCGGAAGGCGTCGACGAGGCGGTCGGGAGCCGGTGCCCGCACCACGACGCAGGCCTACGGGCGGCCGGGCGTCACGAGCACCGGGGCCAACCGCTCGCGCGCAGGCGGCCGGGCGGCGACCAGGCGCTCCCGGCGACCGGCCCTCCCGGTGACCGAGGTCGGCGAGCGCTACGCCGCCTACCTCCTGACCGCCTTCGTCGGACTCACCCTGTTCGGCCTGGTCATGGTCCTGTCGGCGTCGTCGGTTCCCAGCGTCCACCAGTTCGGCGAGTCGCCGTTCTACCAGTTCAAGCGCCAGGCGGTCTGGGCCGCCATCGGCGCCGTGGCCTTCGTCGTCACCAGCCGGCTCGACTACCGGCACCTCCGGCGCATCGCCGGCCCCCTGATGGGGCTCTGCTTCGTGCTGCTGGTCGTGCTCCTGATCCCTGGCCTCGGCATCACCCGCAACGGCTCGACCCGGTGGCTCGGCTATGGCCCGTTTGTCATCCAGCCGGCCGAGCTGGCCAAGCTGGCGCTGATCATCTTCGTCGCTGACCTGCTGGCCAGGCGGGAGCGGCGCATGGACCGGCCCGAGCTGACCGTCCGGCCGGTGATGGTCACCGTCTACGCCGCCTCGGCCCTGCTGCTGCTCCAGCCCAAGCTCGGCACGCCGGTCATCCTTGCCGCAGTGGCGGTGATCATGCTGTTCGTCGCCGGCGCCAAGTTCCGCAGCCTGGCGGCCTGGGCCCTGGTCAGCGGGGCCGGCGTGGTGGCCCTCGCACTGGCCACCGGCTACCAGCGGAGCCGGATCGACGGCTGGCTGAACCCCTGGGAGCACGCCCAGGGCGTCGGCCTCCAGGCGGTGCAGAGCCAGGTCGGCATCGCCTCGGGTGGCCTGTTCGGCGTCGGCCTCGGCGCCAGCCGGGCCAAGTGGGGCTTCCTGCCGTTCGCCCAGACCGACTTCATCTTCGCCATCGTGGCCGAGGAGATCGGCCTGATCGGCGCCAGCGCCCTCATCGCCGCCTTCGTGCTGATCGCCTGGATGGGGGTCAAGGCCGCCCTGGCCGCCCCCGACCGGTTCGGCATGCTGCTGGCCGCCGGCATCACCAGTTGGCTGCTCGTCCAGGCCTTCATGAACATCGGTATGGTGCTCGGTGTGCTGCCCATCACCGGTGAGGCCCTGCCCTTCGTGTCGGCCGGCGGCTCCAGCCTCGTCACCGCCCTGGCCGCCGCCGGCCTCCTGACCAGCGTGGCCCGCCGGGCCAGGACGTAGGGGGTGCCGTGCCGTCGCCCTTCTCCCGGCCGAGCGGGCCGGTCCTGATCACCGGCGGGGGGACCGCCGGCCACACCAACCCCGGGATCGCCGTCGGCCAGGCGCTGGTCTCGCTCGGCCTGGCGACCGACGAGGTCCACTTCGTCGGCGGGGTCCGGGGCAACGAGCGGGATCTGGTGCCCGAGGCCGGCTTCACGATCGACCTGCTGCCCGGACGGGGAATCCAGCGAAGCCTCTCGCCGCGGGGTCTGGCGGCCAACGTCGGCGCCGTCGCCGGCCTCCTGGCCGGCCTGGTCAAGGGCCTGGCCATCGTGGCCCGCCGCCGACCGCGGGCGGTGTTGTGCCTCGGCGGCTACGCCGCCTTCGCCGTCTCGGCCGCCGCCGTCGTGCTGCGGGTGCCCCTGGTGGTGACCGAGCAGAACGCCAGGGCCAGCGCCGTCAACCGGCTCTTCGGACGGTTCGCCAAGGCCAACGCCATCCCGTTCCCCGACACCGATCTGCCGGACGGCGTCCTCACCGGCAACCCGATCCGCCCGTCCATCGTCGAGGCGGTCGCCGGGGCCGACGCCGAGCGGGCGGCGACGGGACTCGTCGAGCGCTACGCCGACCAGCAGCCCGCCGGTCCCGGCGCCGGTTCGCTCGTCGGCCCGTCCCGACCGACGATCGTCGCAGTGTGGGCCGGCTCGCTCGGCGCCACCCGGATCAACACCGCGGTGAACGACCTCGCCGGTCGCTGGTCCGAGCGCGACGACGTCGTCCTCTACCACGTCGTCGGTCGTCGCGACTGGGAGAGCCACGGCGGCCCCCAGCCAGCGCAGACGATGCCGTATCTCCGGGTGGCCTACGAGAACCACATGCCCGACCTCCTGGTGGCGGCCGACGTGGCGGTGTGCCGGGCCGGGGCGTCGACCGTGACCGAGCTGGCGGTGGCCGGCCTGCCGGCCGTGTTGGTGCCGCTGCCGAACGCGCCGAGGGACCATCAGCGGGCCAACACCGGCGAGCTGGAGGAGGCCGGAGCGGCGATCGTGATCGACGACGCCGAGGTCGACGGTGCCAGGCTGGCCGAACTGCTCGATCCGCTGGTCGGCCGGTCGCCCGAGGCGGCCGCCCGCCGCGAGGCGATGGCCACGGCCGCCCGATCGGTCGCCAGACCGGACGCTGCGACCGACGTCGGCCGGCTGTTGCTGACGGTCAGCGGCGGCCGGCCGAGCGCAGGGAGCGGCAACGACGACGGGAGCCAGACGTGATCGAACTCGACCGCCCTCGCCGGATCCACATCGTCGGCGTCGGTGGCGCCGGCATGAGCGCCATCGCCGAGGTCCTGATCGGGGGTGGCCACACCGTGTCGGGCTCCGACCTCAACCGGTCGGTCGTCACCGAGCGGCTCGAGGCCAGGGGCGTCGCCGTGTCGATCGGCCACGATGCGGCCAACGTCGGCGACGTCGACGCCGTGACCCACTCGACCGCCATCCCGGCCACCAACCCCGAGCTGGTCGCCGCGGTCGAGCGGGGGCTGCCGGTGCTGCGCCGGGCCGACATCCTGGCCGAGATCTCGAGGGCGTGGCGAACGGTGGCAGTGGCCGGCACGCACGGCAAGACGACCACGTCGGCGATGCTGACCGCAGCGATGGTCGGCGCCGGCCTCGACCCGGCCTACATCGTCGGTGGCGACCTGCGCGACGTCGATCGGGGCGCCGCCGTCGGCTCCGGCGAGTTCCTGGTCGTCGAGGCCGACGAGAGCGACGGCACCTTCGTCCGCCTCGACGCCGAGGCCGTCGTCGTCACCAACGTCGAGCCGGACCACCTCGAGCACTACGGCGGCTTCGACGGCCTGCGTGAGGCGTTCGAGCAGTTCGTCACCCAGGCCCCCGGCCCCCGGGTCCTCTGCCTCGACGATCCCGGCTCGGCTGCGCTGGCCGAGCGGACGGCGGCGTCGGAGATCATCACCTACGGCGCCACGGCGGGGGCGACCTGGCGCATCGTCGACCCGGTGCCGACCCCGACCGGGGTCAGCTTCACGGTGGCCGGGCCGGCCGGCGACCTGGACATCCGCCTCGGTCAACCGGGCATGCACAACGCCCGCAACGCCACCGCGGCGCTGGCCACCGCCATCGGACTCGGCGCCGACCCGGCCAAGGCGGCCGAGGCCATCAACCGGTTCGGCGGCGTCGGCCGGCGCTTCGAGCGGCGGGGCGAGACCGACGGCATCCAGCTGGTCGACGACTACGCCCACCTCCCGACGGAGGTCGAGGCGGCGCTGGCCGCCGCCAGGTCGCTCGGGCCCGATCGGGTCGTCGCCGCCTTCCAGCCGCACCGCTACAGCCGTACCGAGCAGCTGTGGTCGACGTTCGGCGGCGCCTTCGACGAGGCCGACGTGCTGTTCGTGACCGGCATCTACTCCTCGGGCGAGGCGCCGCGGCCGGGGATCACCGCCGAACTGATCGTGCAGGTGGTGACCGAGCACGACCCGGAGTCCGACGTGCGCTACGTCGAGTCGCTGGACGACCTGGTCCCTGCCATCGTCGACGAGCTCCGCCAGGGCGACCTCTGCCTGACCCTCGGGGCCGGCGACCTCACCACGATCCCCGACCGGGTCCTCGCCGGGCTGCGAGACCGATGACGCCGGGACCGACCACCGACACCTCGTCCGGCGCCGACGCCGGAGGGGCGCTCGACGAGGTCGCAGCCGTCGAGGCGGCCGCCGTGGTGCTCGGCCCGCTTGGCCGGCGCGACGTCGACCTCGGCCCGTTCTGCACCTACCGGGTCGGCGGGCCGGCGGCGCTGTTCGTCGAGGCCGACTCGGTCGCCGACCTCGAGCGGGTGCGCGACGCCGTCGAGGCGTCCGGCTGCCCGACCCTCGCGGTCGGCAAGGGCTCCAACCTGCTGGTCGCCGATCGCGGCTTCGCCGGCATCGCCGTGCACCTCGGCCCGTCGTTCGAGGAGATCAGCATCGACCCCGAGACCGCCTCGGTCCGGGCCGGGGCCCGGGCCCTGCTCCCGGTGGTGGCCCGCCGATCGGCGGCGGCCGGGTTGACCGGCTTCGAGTGGGCGGTCGGCGTCCCCGGCTCCATCGGCGGCGCCGTCCGGATGAATGCGGGCGGCCACGGCTCCGACATGGCCGCCAACCTCACCGAGGTCTCGGTCTTCGACCTGCGGACCGGCGGGCCGAGGGCCTGGTCGGCGGCCGAGCTGGACCTCTCCTACCGGCACTCCGCGCTCGGCCCCGCCCACCTGGTGCTCTGGGCCGAGCTGGCGCTGGCCCCCGGCGACGCCGAGCGGTCGAGCGCCGAGATCTCCGAGATCGTGAGCTGGCGGCGGGCCAACCAGCCCGGCGGCGCCAACGCCGGCAGCGTCTTCACCAACCCGGATGGCGACTCGGCCGGCCGGCTCATCGACTCGCTCGGTCTCAAGGGACTCCGGGTCGGCACGGCCGAGGTGTCGACCAAGCACGCCAACTTCATCCAGGCCGACCCGGGCGGTTCCGCCGACGACGTCGTCGCCCTCATCCGCCAGATCAGGCTGCGGGTGGCGGCTGCGACCGGGATCGAGCTGCACGTCGAGAACCGTCTCATCGGCTTCGACGAGGAGAACCTCGGTTGAGCACCAGGACCACGACCAGGACCCGAGCCGCCGGCAGGTCGCCGTCGTCCGCCCGCCCGTCGAACGCATCCGCTGACGGACGAGACCGTTTCGAGGCCCGTCGGCTCGCCGTCGAGCGCCGGGAGGGGCTGCGCCGCCTCCGCCTCGTGCTCGGGCTGGCGGCGGTGACGAGCCTGGCGGTCGGCGTGATCGCCTTCGTCAACAGCTCGTGGTTCGATGTCGACGAGATCGTCGTGGTCGGCAACCAGCGGGCCGAGGTCGACGCCATCGTCGACGCCTCCGGCATCCGCCCGGGGCAGGGCCTGCTCGAGGTCGACCTCGACGGCGCCACCGCCGCCGTCGAGCTGGTGCCCTGGGTCGGGACCGTCACCGTCGAGCGGTCGTGGATGGGCGGGATCGAGATCACGGTCACCGAGCGCCCGGCCACCGCCGTCATCCCCGCCGGGTCCGGCTTCGCCCTGGTCGACGACCACGGACGACAGCTCGAGATCGTCGACAGCCGCCCGGACGGCTACCTCCCCCTCCGGGGCATCGAGGGCTCGGGGGTCGCCGGCGAACCGGCCCCGGACGCCGTGCTGCCGATGGTCGCCCTGGCCCAGGGCCTTCCACCGGAGCTGGCCGAGCGGGTGGCCGCCATCGCCCTCGTCGGCGACGACATCCACGTCGAACTGACCGACGGCGGTCGCGCCAACCTCGGAGCCGGCGATGAGCTCGGGGCCAAGCTCCAGGCTGTCGAGACCGTCCTCGCCAGGGTCGACCTGACCTGCCTCGACACGATCGACGTCCGGGTGCCGGCGTCCCCGGTCATCACCCGGACCACCGAGCTGCCGCCCATCGGCGGCGAGAACGCCGCCGCCCCGGGTGCGAACGCCCTGGCGGAAGAGCCAGACTCCGTACCCGCCGACTGCTAGCCTGGGAATCCAATGAACACGCAGAACTACGTTGCCGTCGTCAAGGTCGTCGGAGTCGGCGGTGGCGGCTGCAATGCGGTGAACCGGATGATCGACGCCGGCCTCCGCGGCGTCGAGTTCGTCGCCGTCAACACCGACGCACAGGCGTTGCTCATGAGCGACGCCGAGACCAAGATCCACATCGGGCGCGAGCTGACCCGCGGACTGGGGGCCGGGAGCGATCCCGCCATCGGCCAGCAGGCTGCCGAGGAGCACCGAGACGAGATCAGCCAGGCCCTGCAGGGGGCCGACATGGTCTTCATCACCGCCGGCGAGGGCGGTGGCACCGGTACCGGTGCCGCCCCCGTGATCGCCGAGGTGGCCAAGAGCCAAGGGGCGCTGACGATCGCCGTCATCACCCGCCCCTTCGGGTTCGAGGGCCGTCGCCGCGCCGCGCAGGCGGAGGCCGGCATCAACCGGCTGAAGGAGAAGGTCGACACCCAGATCGTCATCCCGAACGACCGGCTGCTGTCGATCGCCGACGAGAAGACATCGATGGTGTCGGCGTTCCGGATGGCCGACGAGATCCTCCTCCAGGGCGTCAGCGGTATCGCCGACCTGATCACCACCCCCGGCCTGATCAACACCGACTTCGCCGACGTGAAGATGATCATGCACAACGCCGGCAGCGCCCTGATGGGCATCGGCCGGGCCGGCGGCGAGGGCCGGGCCCTGGCCGCATCGCGGGCCGCCATCGCCAGCCCGTTGCTCGAGGCCTCGATCGAGGGGGCCCGCGGCATCCTGCTGACGATCGCCGGCTCGAGCGAGCTCGGGCTGTTCGAGGTGTCGGAGGCGGCCGAGATCATCCACGACGTCGCCCACCCGGACGCCAACATCATCTTCGGCACGGTGGTCGACGAGAGCCTCGACGACGAGATCCAGGTCACCGTGATCGCCGCCGGCTTCGATCACTACGAGGACACCCGGGTCGAGCGGATAGACCTGACCGACGAGACCACGTTCGTGCGCCCGAGGCGGGCGGAGCGGCCCGAGCCGGTCGAGGAGTCGACGAACGGCACGATCGACCTGTTCGACGACGACGAGGACGACCTCGACGACGACTTCGACGTCCCGTCGTTCCTGAAGTAGCCGTCGGCGCACGGCGACGGCGACCGGTTCCGACGGAGATGGGCGGCCGACACACGATCGAGTTGGCCGACGGTCGTCGGCTCCGGGTGGTGTTCACCGATACCGACGACGGCGACTTCCGGGTGGTCGACCCGACGCCGGGCCTCGACGAGCGCCGGGTTCGCATCGCGCCGGGGCCGTGGAGCTGGCTGGTGCAGGTCCACGGCGACCGGGTGCACCACGTGACCGGGCCGGGTGAGCAAGGCGGCGAGGAGGGTGACGGGCTGCTGACCACCGAGTCCGGGTGTCCGATCGCCGTCACCACCGCCGACTGTGCGCCGGTCGTCCTGGCCGCCGACCGGGGTGTCGCCGTCGTCCACGCCGGCTGGCGTGGGCTGAGCGCCGGGATCGTCGAGCGGGCCGGAGCCGAGCTGCGGCGCCTCGCCGGCGAGCCGGTGGCCGCACTGCTCGGACCGTGCATCTCGCCGGCCGCGTACGAGTTCGGGGCCGACGACCTGGCCACGGTCGTCGAGCGTTACGGCCCGACCGTGGCGTCGACCACCGACGACGGCCGGCCGGCGCTCGACGTGCCCGCCGGGGTGGCCGAGGCCTGCCGGCGGGCCGGCTGGCCGGCCCCCGAGCGCCCACCGTGCACCAGCGACCCCCGCTGGTTCAGCCACCGGACCCGCGGTGACCGGGCCCGCCAGACGGCCGTCGCCTGGCTTGAGCCGGCGGAGCCGGCGTGACCGGCCCGGCCCGGCCGCCACCGCCGCCGGCGGAGATCGTCGCCCGCATGGCCAGGATCCGGGCCCGGATCGATGCCGCCCGCTCCGCTGCCGGTCTGCCGGTCGGCGGAGCGGCCGACGTCGCCGTCATCGGGGTGACGAAGACCTTCCCGCTGAGCTACGCCGAGGCCGCCGTCGCCGCCGGGCTGGTCGACCTCGGCGAGAACTACGGACAGGAACTGGTCGAGAAGGCCGACGCCGCCGCCGAGGCCGGTATCGAGGCCCGATGGCACTTCATCGGCGGCCTCCAGCGCAACAAGGTCAAGCGCCTGGCCGGCCGGGTCTGGTTGTGGCAGACGGTCGACCGCGTCGCACTCGTCGACGAGATCGCCAAGCGGGACCCCGGGGCCCGCGTCCTGATCCAGGTCAACACCACCGACGAGTCCCAGAAGTCGGGCTGCGAGCCGGGCGAGGCGGCGATGCTGGTCGAGCGGGCCGGCGAGGCGGGGCTCCGTCCCCTCGGCCTGATGACCATCGGGCCGACCGGGCCCGGTGGGACCGCCGCCGATCCCCGACCGGCATTCGCCCGGCTCCGGGAGCTGGGGGAGGCCTGTGGCGTGGCCGAGCTGTCGATGGGGATGAGCGCCGACTACGAACTGGCGGTGGCCGAGGGGGCCACGATGGTCCGGATCGGCTCGGCGATCTTCGGCCGACGGACCCGGTCGCCGTGACCACCGCGTGAGCGGTCCGGCATCCGGGGCCGGGCCCGGCCAACGCACTACACTCGCCACCGGAGCTGCCTGATGTCCTTTCTTCGAGCGCTACGGGCCTACGTCGGCCTCGGTCCAGACGACGAGATCGAGGATCGCTACCTCACCGAGCTGAACGCCCGCCGGCGGCAGCTCTCGCTCGACGAGATCCGGCCCGATCGCCACGAGTTCGAAGCGGACGCCAACGACGATCAGGGCGGGCGGGCGGCCAGGTCAGGGCCGCGGACGACCGCCGACCTCGCCGACGACCTCGACGAGGGCTTCGACGGCGATCTCGACCACGACCCGTACGTCGACGACGAGGCCGACGGCCGGCGGTACGACGACGACCCGATCGAGGAGCTCGTCGACGACGACGCCGATGACGTCGTGGTGGTCGGACCCGCCGCCCGAGCTCGCCGGCGCTCGGTCGTCGACGTCGACGGCCGGGCCGACCCGCTGGCCGGTTTCGAGGGCTTCGACCCGAACGACGAGCTCGATCTCGCCTTCATCGAGCGGATGGGAGGGCTCCCCGGCGTCCGCCCCGGGCGCCACGACATCGAGCCGAACGACGCCCTCGAGGCCCTGATCGACGAGGGAGGTCAGCCGGTGACCGTTCGAGCCCGGCCGGGGGACCCCGGCACCGACGACGGGGCGGTCGTCCACTCGCTGGACTCGATGCGGGCCAAGCCCCGCACGCTCATGCCGGAGTCGTTCGCCGATGCCAAGCTGGTGGCCGACGAGTTCAAGCGCGACGTCCCGGTCGTGCTCAACCTGCAGACGGTCGAGCGGGACCTGGCCCGCCGTCTCATCGACTTCGCCAGCGGCATCTGCTACGTGCTCGACGGCAGCATGGAGAAGATCGCCTCCCAGGTCTTTCTCCTGATCCCCGATTCGGTCGAGGTGTCCGATGACGACCGTCGCCGGATCGAGGAGAGGGGTTACGCTAGGTAGCCGTGTTGACCGAAAACCACCGATCGTCTGGTCCGTCGACGTGACGATCCTCTGCATCCTGGTCCGTGCCTTCATCTTCCTGTTCCTGTTGCGGATGGTGCTGTCCTTCTTCCCGCTCAAGGAGCAGACGCTCGCCGCCTCGGCTCGCCAGCTGGCGCTGCTGGTCACCGACCCGGTGGTGATTCCGATCCGTCGTGCCGTCCCCCCGCTCCCCGGGGCCATGGCCGGGTTCGGCATCGCCGAGCTGCTCGTGCTGATCGGCCTGCAGCTGCTCGACGCCATCATCTGCCGCCTCTGAACTTCCTCCCGGAACGGCGAAAAAGCCGCTGGTCGAGCCGTCATTGGGGCCCCGCCGGTGGCTTGCGGGTGATCCTGCCCAGCGGCCCGACAGGTATCCGTGTCCATGTATGTCGAAGCAGTGTGCGTGATGGGCAGATGAGTTAGCCTGGGCGGATGCCATTGCAAAGCGACAAGCTCCGACTGCTTCGCAGAATCCCCGACATTCGGTTCGAGGAGGAGAATCGGGGCTACAGCAAGGACCAGGTCGATCGTGTCCTGGCCAATCTGGCCCCGTTGGCCGACGAGATCGAGCGCTTGCAGGCTCGCTTGTCCGAGGCCGAGACACGGGCGGCGTCGGCCGAGGCCCGACTGGTCGAGGCTCGGAGCCCCTCGCAGTCGTCGATGGCCGATGGCATGCCCCCGGCGCCGCAGCCCGACTTCGACGAGACGCTGCGCAACACGCTGGTGTCGGCCCAGCGCCAGGCCGACATGACGGTGCGGGAGGCGAAGGAAGAGGCGGAGCGGCTGCGGACCGAGGCCGAGTTCCAGTCCAACGCCATGCTGGCCGACGCCAGAGACCAGTCGGCCGAGATGACGACCGAGGCCGTTGCCTATCGAGAGCGGCTCATGGCCGAGGCGGCGGCCGAGCGGTCGAAGATGCTCGACGAGGCCCGAGACGAGGCCAAGGAGCGGGTGCAGGCGGTCGAGCGGGAGCTGGCCGATGCCCACGACGCCGAGCGGACGGCCCTGATCAGCCAGATCACCGAGTTGCAGGGAACCCACAAGCTCCTCCAGGACGACGTCGGGCGCTTCGAGCAGCACCTGAAACAGCGGGCATCGCAGGTCCGGGCGGCACTCGAGGACATCTCCCAGGTGCTCGACGACCCCGAGCGATTGCGATCCCACGACGGGCTCGAGCCGGCGGCGATCGACGATCTCGACGCCGAGGCCTACCCGCCGATCGCCGTCGAGGTGGTTGCCCTCAACGATCTCGAGTCCGAGGCGGAGGCCGCAGCCAGTGCGGTGGCCCAGCCCGGCGAGGTGATCGATGCGGCCGAGCTCGACGAGCTGGCCCCTGATCCGGCGCTCCAGGGAGACGCCGACTTCGACGACGGCGATCCCGAGCTCGGCGTGCAGACGCAGACGATCGCCCCGCCGCCGATCGAGGACGCCCCACTCGGGCCAGACGATGAAACGCTGCCTCCGGCGCCGGCGAATGGAGATGGCGACCCTTTTCTCGATGAGCTGCGTCGGGTGACCAACGAGGACCCGTCGAGCGACGATCCGATCTCGGATTTCCTCGACGACGACAAGCGTGACCGGGGTGCCGGTGGCTGGTTCGGCCGCCGTCGCTGACCCTCTCCGTCCGAAGACGTAGCTCTGTCGAACGACCCGCCTGCAAGGGCGGGTCGTTTGCTGTTCCGGCTGCTCGGCCCGCGCCGTCGCGGCAGGCCGGGGCGGCGCCGGGTGGCTAGGCCGATGCCGGCTCGGCGACGACGAAGTCGAAGCCGATCTCGTGCTCGCCGAGTCGCCCGTTCCGGTCGAGGTCGTCGACCGAGGCCACCTCGGTGGCCAGTACCTGGCTCTGGACCCACGGCAGATGGGGGGCCAGCTCCCGGTCCAGCTCGTCGGGGAGGGCGAGCCGGAGCTCGATGCGGTCGGTCACCTCGAGGTCGCGGTCCTTGCGGGCCTGCTGGACCAGGCGGACCAGGTCGCGGGCCCGGCCCTCCGCCTCGAGCTCGGGGGTCAGCTCGGTGTCGAGCACCACGACCGCGTCGTTGCCCGGCAGTGCGGCCGCGGCCACCCCGTCGAGGGGGACGAGGCCGAGCTCGAACTCGTCTGGCTGGAGGACGTGGTCGGCGACGGTGACCGTGCCGTCGTCGTCGGCCGTCCACTGGCCGGCCTTGGCCGCCTTGATGACCTCCTGGACCGCCTTGCCCAGCTTCGGTCCGAGCACCCGTCCGTTCGGCTGGAGTCGGAACGAGCCGTAGGCGTCGACCCCGTCGGTGAGCTCGATGGCCTTGACGTTGATCTCGTCGGCCAGCAGGTCGGTGAAGGGGGCGATCAGCTCGGCCCCGGCCCCGGCGATCGTGGCCTTGGCCAGCGGCAGACGGATCCGCAGGTTGCGCTCGTCGCGCAGTGACAGCGCCGTCGAGGCGGCCTCGCGCAGCCGATCCATGCTGCGGACCAGCTCGGGATCGGCCGGCAGCTCGGCCGGGTCAGGCCAGTCCTGGAGGTGGACGCTGTCCTGGGTCGGGTCGTCGAGCTCGCTGAGCCCGGTCCAGATCTCCTCGGCCAGGTACGGCAGCAGCGGGGCGACGACCCGGGCCAGGGTGCGCAGCACCGTGTAGAGGGTGTCGAGCGCATCGGCGTCGACCTCGCCGGCCTCGCCGTTGGCGGCGGTGTTCCAGAACCGCTCGCGGCTGCGGCGGACGTACCAGTTGGTCAGCGCGTCGAGGTAGGCCTGGATCGTCGCCGCGGTGCCGGCGAGATCGTAGGCGTCGAGTTGCACGGTGGTCTGGCGGACCAGGTCGTTGGTCTTGGCCAGGATGTAGCGGTCGAGCAGATCGGTCGAGTCGGTCCGCTCGGTGGCCCGGTAGCCATCCGCGTTGGCGTACAGCGTGAACACCCGGTAGGTGCTCCAGATCGGGTTGAGGACCTGGCGGACCACCTCCCGGACATCGGAGCCGTCCCGGCTGATCCGCAGGTCCAGCCCACGCAGGATGGGCGACGCCATGAGGTACCAGCGCAGGGCGTCGGAGCCGACCGTCTCGAAGAGCTCGAGCGGGTCGGGATAGTTGCGGAGCTTCTTCGACAGCTTCTGGCCATCGGCGTCGAGCACGACGCCGTGACAGATCACGTTGGCGAACGCCGGCTGGTCGAACAGCGCGACCGACAGCACGTGCATGGTGTAGAACCAGCCCCGCGTCTGGGCAACGTACTCGACGATGAAGTCGGCCGGGTTGTGGCGCTCGAAGAACTCGACGTTCTCGAACGGGTAGTGGTGCTGGGCGTAGGGCATCGAGCCGGACTCGAACCAGCAGTCGAGCACCTCGGGCACCCGCCGCATCATCGACCGACCCGTCGGGTCGTCAGGGTTCGGTCGCACCAGGTCGTCGATGAACGGCCGGTGGAGGTCGTCTGGGCGAACGCCGAAGTCGGCCTCCAGCTCGTCGAGGCTGCCGTAGACGTCGATCCGGGGGTACTCGGGGTCGTCGCTCCGCCAGATCGGGATCGGGGAGCCCCAGAACCGGTTTCGGCTGATCGACCAGTCGCGGGCGCCCTCGAGCCACTTGCCGAACTGACCGTCTCGCACGTGCTCGGGGATCCAGTTGATCTTGGCGTTGGCCGCGAGCAGCCGGTCGGTCAGTTCGGTGACCCGCACGTACCACGAGTTGATCGCCTTGTAGATGATCGGCGTGTCGGTGCGCCAGCAGTGGGGGTAGTTGTGGTCGTAGGTCTCGTGTCGCAGCACCGAGCCCTGGTCCTTGAGCTTGGTGATGACCTCGGGGTTGGCGTCGAAGACGTTCATCCCGGCGAAGTCGGAGACCTCGGCGGTGAACTTGCCCTCGTCGTCGACCGGCACGACGAGGGTGATGCCGTTGGCCTCGCAGACCCGCTGGTCGTCCTCGCCGAACCCGGGGGCCATGTGGACGATGCCGGTGCCGTCGCCGGTGCCGACGAACGCGTCGCCGAGCACACGGAACGAGTTGGGGTGGTCGGCGAAGTAGGGGAGGAGCGGTCGGTAGGTGCGCTCGACCAGGTCGGCCCCCTTGAACCGGGCGACGGGCTCGGGGGTCTCCCCGTCGACGGCCAGTTCCCTGGCGTAGCGGTCCAGCGCCTCGGCGGCCAGCACCACGAGGTCGCCGTCCGGGGCCGGCACGATCACGTAGTCGACGGCCGGCCCGACGGCCAGGGCCAGGTTGGACGGCAGGGTCCACGGCGTGGTGGTCCAGGCCAGGATCTTCAGCGGCCCCGGGTCGCCGTCGACCGGGTCGAGCTCGAAGGCGACGGTCAGCGCCGGGTCCTGGCGGGGCCTGGTGGCGTCGTCGAGTCGGATCTCGAAGTTCGACAGCGGCGTCTGGGCCCCCCACGAATAGGGCATGACCCGGTAGGCCTCGTAGATGAGGCCCTTGTCCCACAGCTGCTTGAACGCCCACATCACCGACTCCATGTAGTCGATGTCCATGGTCTTGTAGTCGTTCTCGAAGTCGACCCAGCGGGCCTGCCGGGTGACGTAGCGCTCCCACTCCTTGGTGTAGCGCAGCACCGACAGCTGGCACTGCCGGTTGAACTCCTCGATCCCGTACTCGAGGATCGCCTTGCGACCGGCGACGCCGATCTCCTTCTCGGTCTGCATCTCGGCCGGCAGGCCGTGGCAGTCCCAGCCGAACCGGCGCTCGACCCGGTTGCCCCGCATCGTCTGGAAGCGGGGGATGACATCTTTCACATAGCCGGTGAGCAGGTGTCCGTAGTGGGGGAGCCCGTTGGCGAACGGGGGGCCATCGTTGAAGACGTACTGCTGACCGCCGTCGGCTCCCGCCTCGCGGGCCTCGACCGAGCGCTCGAAGGTGCCGTTGCGCTCCCAGCGGTCGAGAATCTCGCGCTCGAGAGCCGGATAGTCGGCTCGAGGCGGGACATCGGGATAGGGGGTCGACCTCCGAGAAGACATCGTTCCAGGCTATCTGCGCCGTGGTGGTCAGGGAGCGGCTTTGTCGCTCGCCGAGGGCCGATCGGCCGGACGGCGACGGCTCACGGCCGTTGGTGGAACCGGGGGCCAGCCTCTACACTACGCCGACCTTCGGCCACCGCCAGCGGCCGATCGGAACCGGGCCCGGGAGATGCCCGGCAGCGAGGGGAACGGTGTACGTCGAGTGACCACGAAGAAGACGACCAAGAAGTCACCGGCCAAGAAGGCGACCAAGGCGGCCAAGAAGACAACGAAGAAGGCCGGCGCGGCCAGCAAGGCCACCACGGCAGCGAAGACGACCAAGGCGGCCAAGAAGGCGCCGGCCAAGAAGGCCACGGCCAAGGCGGCCAAGACCGCAAAGGCGGCCAAGAAGGCGCCGGCCAAGAAGGCGGCGAAGGCGGCCAAGGCCTCGAAGGCGACGAAGAAGACCCCGGCCGCCAAGGCCGGATCGAAGAGCGCGGCGGCGAAGAAGCAGGCGGCTCCAACAGCCACCAAGAAGGCCAAGGCGAAGAGCCAGGCCAAGAAAGCGACGGCGAAGACAAACGTGGCCCAATCGAAGACGGTTCCCGCCGATGACGACGGTGCGCCGGTGATCCCGCCGGAAGCCGACTACCTCCTCGACAAGAAATGGCTGGCCGGCCAGCGGGAGGCGCTCCTGCGAGAGCGCGAGTCCTACACCTCGAGCGCGGACCGGCTCGCCGCCGAGGCTGCGGCGCTGATGGCCGATCGCGAGCCCGGCGACGTGCAGTTCGACGAGGAGTCCGGCGAGGGCGACACCATCGCCGTCGAGCGCGACCGCGACCTCGCCCTGTCGGCCGCGGCCCGCCAGTCGGTGTCCGAGATCGATGCCGCCCTGGCCCGACTCGAAGAGGGGACCTACGGCATCTGCGTGGTCAGCGGTCTCCCCATCCCCAAGGAACGGCTCGAGGCCATCCCCGAGGCCTCGATGCGCGTCGAGCACAAGGCGTCGATGTTCTGAGCCAGGAGTCGGCCGGGAGGATCCTCCGACGCTCGGTGCTGGTGGCCGCCGCCGTTGTGGCCGTCGACCAGCTCACGAAGTGGTGGGCGCTTGAGGCCCTGGCGCCTGGCTCGTGCGCCCAGCCGGGGGCGTGCATCGACCTGATCCTGGGGGCCAGGTTCAACCTGGTCTTCAACAACGGAGCGGCCTTCGCCAGGGGCACGGGCTTCGGGCCGCTCCTCGGTGTGGTCGCCTTCTTCATGGCCGGCGTGCTGCTCTACCTGGCCACCAGGCGCCCCGATCGCTTCGGCCAGATCCTGTTCGGCGCGGTCGCCGGTGGCGCGGTCGGCAACCTCATCGATCGGATCTTCCGGGCCGACGACGGACCGCTGTCCGGCGCCGTCGTCGACTTCATCGATCTCGGCTGGTGGCCCGTGTTCAACATCGCGGACTCGGCGATCGTCGTCGGCGTCATCGGGATCATCGCCCACGCCTTCATCGTCGGCGAGCCCGAGGCCCCGGGTGGCGGTGCCGACGCCGAAGCCGACGGCGTCCCGCCAGGCGACGAGGCGCCCGAACGGCACCCGTCGACCGGGGAGACCGGGGAGACCGGGGACGGCGACGACCTCGCCCGCCCGGTCGACGACGGTGGCGACGGCGGCGGGCCAGACGGCGGCGGTCCGGACGGCAGCGACGGCGGCGGGGGCGAGCACGTCAACGGCGGCGGTCACGTCGCCGAGCACATCGACGCCCCGGGAGCCGACGACGGCCGGGACTCCGGCCGACGGCCATCGCCGGCCGGCGGCGACCGCAGCGAGTGACGGCCGGTCCGGCCGACGACGCCGAGGCCGATGACCGCGAGCCAACGCGCATCGTCGAGCGCCTTCCCGGCCCGCTCGCCGGCGAGCGGCTCGATCGCGTCGTCGCCCTCCTGGCCGACGTGAGCCGCCGGGAGGCGACCGAGCTGATCCGCAGCGGGGGCGTCCGGGTGAACGGTGGAGCGGGCGCCAAGCCGTCGCAGCGCCTCGCCCTCGACGACGAGGTGGCGATCGACGTCCCCGACCGTCGGGACGGGCCCGAGGCCGATCCGCGCGTCGAGCTCGACGTCGTCCACGAGGACGACCACGTCGTCATCATCGACAAGCCGCCCCACCTGGTCGTCCACCCCGGGTCCGGGGTCGAGGGCGCCACGCTGGTCAACGGCCTGCTGGCCCGCTACCCCGACCTGGCCGACGTCGGCCAGCCCGGTCGGCCCGGGATCGTGCACCGACTCGATCGGGGGACCAGCGGCCTGCTGATGGTCGCCCGGAGCCAGACCGCCTACGACGACCTGGTGTCGCAGCTGGCCGCCCGCACGGTCGTCCGGCGCTACCTCACGCTCGTCGAGGGGATCGTCGATGCCGACGAGGGGCTGATCGACGCCCCGCTCGGGCGCTCGCCCCGCCAGGCCACCCGGCGAGCCGTGGTGGCCGACGGCCGCCCGGCCAGGACCCGCTACGAGGTCCTGCGTCGCTATCCGGCCGCCGATCGGACCTTCCTGGCCTGCCGGCTCGAGACCGGCCGGACCCATCAGATCCGGGCTCATCTGGACGCGATCGGGCACCCGGTCGTGGCCGACGTCGCCTACGGGGCGACGGCCGACCACCGGCTCGATCGTCCGTTCCTGCACGCCGAGACCCTCGGCTTCCGCCACCCGGCCACCGGCAGCGGCGTCGAGCTCACGTCGCCGCTGCCTGCCGACCTCCGGTCGGTCCTGTCCGAGCTCGACGAGCTCGACGGGGCCGGCGGGAACGGCCGCCACGCACCCTAGGCCCGAGCGTCCGGCCGTCTCCGGCGGCTCAGCCCGGCGGCATCGACGGCCGGACGATCACCTGGTCGAGCGGCGGGCGGGGCCGGTCGGCCGATCGACCCGGGCTGTCCGGCCGGGGGTGGCCGACCGCGATCGTCGCCACCAGCCGAAGGTCGTCGTCGAGCCCGAAGCGCTCCCGCAGCGCCGGTTCGTGGTCGAACGGGCCGAAGAGGCAGGCCCCGAGGCCGGCCTCGACCGCCAGCAACAGCAGGTTCTGGATCACGGCACCGGCATCGACCCACCAGTAGGGGACCGGCCAGCGGTCGACGGACCCACCGCGGCCCGTCGCCGCCTTGTCGGGCTCGGCGTAGCGGTCGAGGTAGCGCTGCGGCTCGGTCGCCACCAGGACCAGGGCCGGTGCCCGCAGCAGTCCCTGCCAGCGGAACCGGTCCCGCCGGGGACCGGCGGGGAGGGTGGTGTCCCAGTAGCCGGCGACCAGCTCGGGCCGGTCGAGGACCACGAAGAGGGTGGAGGCGGTGTTGCCGGCCGAGGGGGCCCGCCTGGCCAGACCGAGGAGCTCGTCGAGCCGGCCGGGTGGCAGCGGGTCGGGGGCGAAGTCGCGGACCATCCGCCGCCTGGTGATGGCCTCGCTCAGCTCCATGGTGCGGGCACCGGTGCCGATCAGCTGGGCCAGGGCCGGGAGCCGGCGGCCATCTCGGCGATGTCGGCCAGCGAGTATTCCTCGAGCAGCCGCCGCATCTCGTCGCCGACCGTGTGCCACACCGACAGCAGGACGCACTGGCCCTCGTGGTCGCAGGCGCCGTCGGTGTGGGGCTCGCCGAAGTCGCCGAGGGCGATCGGTCCGTCGACCGCCCGCACGATCTCGGCCAGGTTGATCTCGGCTGCGTCGCGGGCGAGCACGTAGCCACCGCCGACCCCCCGCTTCGACCGGACCAGCCCGGCCCCCTTGAGGGCCAGGAGGATCTGCTCGAGGTAGGGCTGGGGGAGCCCGGTGCGCTCGGCGATGTCGCGGACCGTCGTCGGGCCCTCCCGGTCGCCGTGGATGGCGAGCGACAGCAGGGCCCGGCTGGCGTAGTCGCCCCTGGTCGAGACCCTCACGGCCCGACCGCCGGCTGCGTCGCCGTGCCCGCCCGGAGCGCCCGCCGCGATGTGATCATGCTCGTCGCCGCCGCCCGCAGCGGCGTCGGTTGGCCGGTGGGGACCGCGGACATCACGACCACGGTACCGGTTCCGGGCCGGGCCGGGTGAGGTGGCCGTCTCGACTGGTTGTCGGACCCCCGGTGTGCCGTACGCTGAACCCATGGCACGCGGCGACGGGATCGGATCCGGGGTCGGACGAAGCCGGGTTGACGGCCCCGGCGCGGTATCGCCCGCTCGATCGGACGCGGCCAAGGCGGCGACGCCGATCGTGCCCGCCTTCGGCAACGGCTGCATCACCGAACTGATGCCGGCGCTGCTCGGGATCGACGACGGTCCGCTGCCGGCCAGGTTCGGCGACGGCCCCCGGGTCCTGGTCGTGCTCGACGGCCTGGGCTGGGACCAGCTCCAGGCCAACCGGGACCTGTTGCCGACCCTGGCCGCTCTCGACGGTGGCCCGATCACCACCGTCGCCCCGTCGACCACCGCGGCGGCGCTGACGTCGATCGCCACGTCGCTCCCGCCTGGCGAGCACGGGATCATCGGCTACCGGATGGCGGTCGACGGTGAGGTGTTCAACTCCCTCCGGTGGGGAACGCCGAACCGCCCGGACGCCCGCTCGACGATCCCGCCACGGTCGCTCCAACCCTACGAGCCGTTCCTCGGCCACCAGCCGATCCTGGTCACGAAGGCCGAGTTCCGCCGGTCCGGCTTCACCGACGCCCACCTGCGAGGCGGCCGGCTCGTCGGCTACCGAACCCCGGCGATCATGGTCCACGAGATCGGGCGGGTCATCCGGGAGGGCGAGCAGGCGGTCTACGCCTACTACGACGGCGTCGACAAGGTGGCCCACGAGTACGGTCTCGGCTCCGCCTACCGGTCCGAGCTCGTCTTCGCCGACCGGCTGGTTGCGGCTGTGCTCGACGCCGTCCCGGCCGGTACCACGGTGATGGTCACCGCCGACCACGGCCAGGTCGACTGCGGCACCGAGCTCACGCCGCTCCACCCCGAGGTCGAGCGACTCACGGGTCTGCTGTCCGGCGAGGCCCGATTCCGTTGGCTCCACGCCAACGACGGCGCCGCGGCCGACCTCCTCGCCGCGGCCACCGAGTACCACGGCCACCATGCCTGGGTCCGCTCGATCGACGAGCTGATCGACGAGCAGTGGTTCAGCACCCGGGGCCTGCCGGACGAGGTGCGAGGTCGGCTCGGTGACGTCGCCCTGGTCCCGATCGAGCCGATCGGTTTCGCCGACCCGGACGACACCGGGCCCTTCGAGCTGATCGGACGGCATGGGTCGGCCACCTCGGCCGAGATGCTCGTTCCCTGCGTTGTCGCCACTGCGTGAGCGGGCGGCGGCCCGATACGCCGGCGACCGGTGACCGACCGGTCCGTGGCCGGAGGGTCCTGCCACGACGGTAAGGTCGGTGAGCGAGCAGCACAGCGGCGACCGGCACCGAGCACGGTCAACGATCGGAGAGAACGGTAGCGATGACGGACCAGCCAACACCGGAGACGCCCGAGATCGTCGAGGAACCCGAGAGCGTCGACGCCCAACCCGAGACCGGCACCGTGTCCGAGCCGGCCAAGGTCATGCGGATCGGAACCATGATCCGTCAGCTGCTCGAGGAGGTGAAGGCCACCGAGCTCGACGAGCCCGGTCGTGACCGGCTCAAGGAGATCTACGAGACCTCCGTCGAGGAGCTGGCCCAGGCCCTGTCGCCCGATCTCCGGGCCGAGCTGGAGCGCCTGGCCCTGCCGTTCGACGAGGACGACGTGCCGTCCGGGCCCGAGCTCCGGATCGCCCAGGCCCAGCTGGTCGGCTGGCTCGAGGGGCTGTTCCACGGCATCCAGGCCACCCTGTTCGCCCAGCAGAGCGCGGCCCGCCAGCAGCTCGAGCAGATGCAGCGGGCCCAGGCGCTGCCCCCCGGCGCCCCCCAGCAGCAGCAGCCGGGCGGCGGGGTGTATCTGTAGGGATCCCGCCCGCTGTGAACCGCCGGTCGAGCTTGCGAACGGCGGGCGGTGGAGCGAAAATAGTCCCCGGGGATGTGGCGCTGGTCCAGCCGTTCGATGAGCGGCCGGTGGAGACCGGCGACGTCGAAGAGGGGGCTGTGAGCGTGATACTCGAGGTGACCACGAAGGACTGCGCATCGCTCGGTGATGCGGAGCTCACCGACATGGCGGACCTGACCGCCGGGTCGGTCGAATGGGAGGTGGGTCAGCTCGGCAAGGAGGCCGACGAGTGGGTGCTGGTGACCACCGCGGCGAGGGGCAGCAAGCTCAAGGGCTTCGTGTTCTCCACCCTCGAGCGGATCGGCGGGACCCCGGCGATGGTCGTCGGCCTGGCCGCCACCTCGCGCGACCGGTCCAGCTCGACCACGATGCGGGCCCTGATGAAAGAGCAGTACCACCGGGCCCTGATGGCATTCCCGGACGAGGACGTGCTCGTCTCGGTCCGGTTGATCGAGCCGGGCGGCCTCGAGGTCCTCGACCGGCTCCGCGACGTCCGCCCCGCGCCCGACGTGCGGGCCAACGGCGAGGAGCGGGCGTGGGGGCGGCGCCTGTCCAAGCGCTACGGCGCCACCCAGTTCGACGACCGCAGCATGCTGGCCCGGGGTGACGGTCCGGCGCTGGTCGCCGACCACGAGCCGGCCGGCCGCAACGGGTCGGCGGTGACCGCCCCGGCGTTCGAGCAGTGCCACCCGGACGACGGCGAGTACGTGATCGCCTGGGGCTGGGCCATGGCCGAGTTCCTCGAGACCTTCCAGTAGCGGGCCGCCACCGACCGACCGGCCGCCGGTCCGCCCCGGCGCCCGGGCCGTGCGCCGGCGCAGCGGGGTGACCCGTCGCGAACTGCCGACGACCTCTTGGCCGCGCCGATCCCGCTGACTACGATGAGTCCGTCGGAATGACACCGATGTGATTCGTCCACATCCTGTGGACGGCAACCTGTGGACGAACGGGGCGCTGGCGCCGCCGATCGTGGCCGGGCTCCGCCGAGCGGGGCACGGGCAGGGCATCGGGCTCCGCCGGGGTCGGCCGGCGGAGCGGATCACACGAATCGAGGTCGGGTGACGGTGCCGAGGTCCAGCTGGAGTCGAACGGAGGGACCGCGATGAGCTCGTTCGCCCACCTGCACGTCCACACCGAGTACTCGATGCTCGACGGGGCGTCCCGGCTCGACGAGCTGGTGGCCAAGGCCGCGGCCGACGGCATGCCCGCCCTCGGCATCACCGACCACGGCAACATGTACGGCGTCCTCGACTTCTACCGGGCCTGCCACGACAACGGGGTCAAGCCGATCATCGGCTGCGAGCTGTACCAGGCCCACGACAGCCGCCACGAGCGCCCGAGCCGCCGGGGCAAGATGGACGACTCCGGTGGCAGCACCGAGGGGGGCAAGAAGCTCTACTACCACCTGATCACGATGGCCGAGAACGACGTCGGCTACCGCAATCTGATCCAGCTCGCCTCCCGGGCCTACATGGAGGGCTACTACTACAAGCCCAGGGTCGACTGGGAGGTGCTGTCCGACCACTCGGAGGGCATCATCGCCACCACCGGCTGCCTCGGTGGCCACGTGCTGCAGTCGCTCATGGAGGGCAAAGACGACGAGGCCGTCGAGAAGGCGGCCAGGCTGCAGGACATCTTCGGTCGCGACAACCTCTTCATCGAGCTGCAGGACCACGGCATCCCCGAGCAGCGTCAGACCAACCCGAAGCTGATCGAGATCGCCCGCAGGATCCAGGCCCCGGTTCTGGTCACCAACGACTCGCACTACACCCACCAGCACGACCACACCGCCCACGACGCCCTGCTGTGCGTGCAGACCGGCTCGCTGATGAGCGACCCGGACCGGTTCAAGTTCCACGGCGATCAGCACTACCTCAAGACCGCAGCCGAGATGCGACGGGAGTGGGCCGAGCTGCCCGAGGCGTGTGACAACTCGCTGTGGATCGCCGAGCGGTGCAACGTCGAGATCGAGTTCGGCAACCCCCAGCTCCCCGACTTCCCGATTCCGGACGGCTTCAACGACAACGCCGACGACTACCTGCTGCACCTCACGATGGAGGGGGCGAGGAAGCGCTGGGGCTCCGAGTTGAACGACCAGATCACCGAGCGGCTGTCCTACGAGCTCGACGTGATCAAGAACATGGGCTTCAGCTCGTACTTCCTGATCACGTGGGACCTGATCCGCCACGCCCGTGACGTCGGGATCCGGGTCGGGCCGGGCCGTGGCTCGGCCGCCGGCTGCGCCGTGGCCTACTGCCTCTGGATCACCGACCTCGACCCGATCAAGTACGACCTGCTGTTCGAGCGATTCCTCAACCCGTCCCGGATCTCGATGCCCGACATCGACATGGACTTCGACTCCCGCTACCGGGACGAGATGATCCGCTACGCGGCCGAGGCCTACGGCCGGGACCACGTCGCCCAGATCGTGACGTTCTCCCAGATCAAGGCTCGGGCTGCGGTTCGCGACGCCGCCAGGGTGCTCGGCTACCCCTATGCGGTCGGCGACAAGGTGGCCAAGGCGATGCCGCCGCTGGTCATGGGCCGCGACACGCCGCTCAAGTACTGCTTCGAGGAGAACGAGAAGTACGCCGACGGCTACAAGGCGGCGGCGGAGCTCCGGGCGATGACCGAGTCGGACAGCGACGTCTCCGCCGTCGTCGACGTCGCCAGGGGTCTCGAGGGCATGCGCCGCCAGGACGGCATCCACGCTGCGGCGGTGGTGATCACCAAGGATCCGCTCACCGACTACCTCCCGATCCAACGCAAGCCCGAGGCGGGCAAGGACATCGAAGAGGCCCCGGTCGTCACCCAGTACGAGATGCACGGGGTCGAGGACCTCGGGTTGCTCAAGATGGACTTCCTCGGCCTGCGCAACCTCGACGTCATCACCGACGCCCTCGACCTGATCGAGCAGGTCAACGGCACCAGGCCGGACATCGACGCCGTCGACCTGGCCGACGAGCCGACCTACGAGCTGCTCCGGGAGGGTCGCTCGATCGGGGTGTTCCAGCTCGAGTCGGCGCCGATGCGGGCGCTGATGCGGTCGATGGCCCCGACCGAGTTCGACGACGTCGCCGCCCTGGTCGCCCTCTACCGGCCCGGCCCGATGGCGGCCAACATGCACAACGACTACGCCGACCGCAAGAACGGGCGCAAGCCGATCAGCTACCAGCATCCCGACGCCGAGGAGCTCCTCGGCGACACCTACGGCCTGATGATCTATCAGGAGCAGATGATGCGGATGAGTCAGAAGTTCGCCGGGTACTCCCTGGCCGACGCCGACTCGCTCCGCAAGGCGGCGGGCAAGAAGAAGCGCGACCTGATGGCCAAGGAACGCGAGAAGTTCATCGCCGGCTGCGACACGACCGGGTACGGGGCCGACTTCGGCGAGGAGCTGTTCGGCGTCATCGAGGGCTTCGCCGACTACGCCTTCAACAAGAGCCACTCCTACGGCTACGGCTTCGTCAGCTACCAGACCGCCTACCTCAAGGCCAACTACCCGGTCGAGTACCTCGCCTGCCTGCTGACCAGCGTCAAGACCAACCTGGAGAAGGCCGGCGTCTACCTCAACGAGTGCCGCCAGCTCGGGATCAAGGTCCTCGTCCCCGACGTGAACCGGTCCGAGAAGGACTTCACGTCGATCCCCGACCCCGAGGGGGGCGAGCTGCACGCCATCCCGTTCGGGCTCTCCGCGGTCCGCAACGTCGGCGAGGCCCTGGTCGACCTCATCATCGAGGAGCGGTCGGCCAACGGACCCTTCGCCAGCTTCTACGACTTCTGCGAGCGGGTCGACTACCAGGTCCTCAACAAGCGCACGATCGAGTCGCTGATCAAGGCCGGCGGGTTCGACTCGCTCGGCCACGCCCGCAAGGGCCTGCTGCTCGCCTTCGAGGGCATCATCGACCAGACCGTGGCCTCCCGTCGCCAGCACGACATGGGCGTCCAGACGCTGTTCGGGGCGATGAACGACGACGCCGCCGGCGGCGACGACGGCGGCCCCTCGTTCGACGACCGGCCGAAGATCGGCGACGAGGACTTCGAGAAGTCCCAGCGCCTGGCCTTCGAGAAGGAGATGCTCGGGCTGTACGTGTCCGACCACCCGCTGATGGGCCTCGAGGGGGCGCTCAAGCGCAAGGCCGACGACACGATCGCCGAGCTGGCCGACGCCGAGGACGGGAGCATGGTCACCGTCGGCGGCGTCGTCACGGGCCTGCAGCGCAAGTGGACCCGCAAGGGTGACCTGATGGCGGTGCTGGTGCTCGAGGACCTGACCGACTCGGTCGAGACGATGGTCTTCCCCAGGACCTTCGCCGACTATGGGCATCTGCTCGAGGACGACCGGATCGTCGTCATCCGGGGCCGGGCCGACGGCCGTGACGACCAGCCGAAGCTGATGGCCCAGTCGATCGAGGTCCTCGACGTCGACAGCCTCGGCTCCGCCGCCCCGCTCCAGCTGGCGATCCGGCCGAACCAGCTGTCCGACACGCTGATCGACCGGCTCAAGACGATCCTGATCGAGCACCGTGGCCCGTCGCCGGTGGTCATCCACCTCAGCGAGCACAAGTCGGTCCGGCTCTCCGACGAGTACTGCGTCGACACCTCGAACGGCCTGGTCCCCGAGCTCCGGGTCCTCCTCGGCGCCGAGGCGATCGCCACCGTCGCCTGAGCGGGCCGGGACGCAGAGCCCGGCCCCGCACGTTCGCCGCCGGCGACGGCGCCGAGACCGCCCCGGTGCGCCGGAGACGCGGTCGGCGCGCCGGGGCAAGATCACCGTAAGTTCGTTCTCCTCGCCGATCCTGCGTGCTAGCGTCCGCACTCGTGGCGTGGCATGTCGTTTCAAGCAGCTACTTCGACTTCGAGCAGTTCGCTCGCGAGAGCTCGGCCGATCGAATGCCGATGCATCTCCTTCCCCACCTCGCCGAGCGGCTCGGGGCGGAGATCCATCAACCGGACACCGGCGAGCGGCCGTCGTGGTTCGACCGGCTGGCGTCGCTGCTGTACGGCCAGCCGAAGCACTGGGAGCTGGCGCGGCGGGTCCTGCCCGAGCTCCGCCACGGCGATGCCGTCTACGCCGCCGGCTGCGACGGCGGCCTTCCGCTGGCGTTGCTGTGTGCGGCACGGCGGCGGCGGGTGGCGTTCGCCATCACGTTCACCACGCTCGACCGGCGTCGGGCCCGGCTCATCGGCTGGCTGCTCGTGCTGGTCGGCGTGCGGCTGCTCGTCTCGGTGGCCGCCGAGCACCAGGCGGAGCGGGCTCGTCGATCGTTCGGTCGGCGAGCGGTCGGCATCCACCTCAACAGCGCCCAGACCGACACCCGGTTCTTCCGGCCGCCGGAGTCCCGGCCGGTCAACGCCACCCCGCTCGTCGCCAGCAGCGGGGTGGAGCAGCGCGACTACCGGACGCTCGCCGCGGCCCTCGGCACGGCCGACGTCGACATCGAGATCTGCTACGCCTCGCCGAACCTGACATCCAGGACACCGCACGCCCTGCCCGATCCGATTCCCGACAACATGGTCCTCCACTGGCTCGAGTTCGGCGAGCTGCGGGGGTTGTACCAGCGGGCCGACGTGACCGTCGTGCCGCTGTGCAGCGACCGCTACTCGGCCGGGCTGACGAGCCTGCTCGAGGCCATCGCCTGCGGGTCGCCGGCCGTGGCGACGGGCTCGCCCGGGCTGATCGACGACCTGGTGGCGGAGGACCTCATCACCGGCGTCGCCATCGGCGACGACGCGGCGATTCGCGCCGCGGTCGACGGGATCATCGCCGATCCCGAGCGGGCGCAGGTTCGTGCGGTCAAGGCTCGGCAGGTGCTGGTCGAGCGCTACTCGGCTGCGGCCTACCTCGACGACGTCGAGCGCGCCGTCGCCGACCTGGTGCCCGATCGTTCGGCCGCCATGCCGTTGCATGTCGACGGTGGGTTAGAGTGAGGTGAGGGGTGTTGGCCGGCGTCGGTTCGATGGGGTCGCCACCGGATGGCCAAGGCGGACGGTCGCCGTCGGCCCGAGAGGCATCGGGCCCAAGCTGGGAGGGCAGCACGAATGCACTGGGTGGTAGCGGCGCCGTACTTCGAGACCGCAGAGGACCGTTGGATCAGTGATGCGGTCGATGGGGACCAGCACCAGTTCACCTTGATCCCCCGCTACGGCGACGACCGCAACTGGCACAACTCGAAGCCTCGAGCGGGGCTCGGCGAGTGGGGCGACCGGATCCGTCAGGCCGGGCAGGCCGTCCGGGCCCCCGGCGACGGCCTGATCACCGCCTTCCCCCAGTTGGCGGCAGCCGTCGGTGCCCACCAGCAGCTCCGCCGCGACCACCGCCCACTGGTGGCCTGGGTGTTCAACACCGAGGGCATCAACTCCGGGGTCCGCCGGCTCGTCGCCCGGGCCAGCCTCCGCCGGGTCGACCGCTTCGTGGTCCACTCCAGCGCCGAGATCGAGGCCTACAGCAACCTGCTCGGCCTGCCGGCCGATCGGTTCACGTTCGTGCCGTTCCAGTACGGCGGCGACATCGAGACCGAACGGCCCGTCGGGCAGGACGAACCCTACGTGTTCACCACCGGAAGCGCCTTCCGGGACTACGACACCTTCTTCAGAGCCGTCGACAAGCTCGGCTACCGGACGCTCGTCCTGTCCGGCTCCCGGGCCCTCGCCGGGCTCCAGGTCCCCACCAACGTGGAGGTCCTCGACCAGATCCCGAGGCCCGAGATCCGCCGGCTGGTCCGCCACGCCCGGGTCAACGTGTTGCCGCTCAGTCCCGATGCGGCCACGGCCGGCCTCGTGACGATCGTCGAGGCGTTCCGCCACGGCCGGGCGCTCGTGGCCACCCGCCGTCCGGGCCTGGACGACTACTTCATCGAGGACGAGACGGTGCTCTGCGCCGATCTCCACGACGTGACCGGCCTCGCCGAGGCCATCGAGCGCATGTGGTCGGACGAGAACGAGCGGGCGCGGCTCGACCTCGGCGCAACCGAGTTCGGCCTGACCCACTGCACCGACGAGGCCGCGGCCCGGCACCTCGTCCGCATACTCGACGAGGTCGGGCCCGAGGTGCCGGCCGAGGTTCGCTGAGCGCACGACGCCGAGGAGTCCCCGCCGGCCGCCGCCCCGCCCGGCCGATCAGCTGTGGTCGAGCCGGATGCCGGCGGCCCCGAGCAGCAGGCCGATGCCGAGCAGGCTCTCGGTGACCGCGTAGCGGAGCCTGGCCGGCTCGCCCCGACGCCACCTGGCGATCGGCTCGGCCACCGCAGCGGTCAGCCCCCGCTTCAGGGCCCGGGCCACCAGGCGGGCCCGGTTGGCCCTCCCGGCCCGCAGCTCGGTGACCGCCATCGTGTTGCCGTGCCACAGCGAGCGGCGGAGCTGGTAGCGCCACGTGGCCCGGTCACCCTCGTAGTACTCCCAGTTGACGGCCTCGCGGCTGTAGCGGGCCTCCAGCCCGGCGGCCAGGGCGGCCCGGTAGAACACCATGTCCTCGCCGCCGGTCCGGCCGAGGTCGGTCGAGAACCGGACGTCGGGGTGCTGCTCCAGGAACGAGGTCCGGATCATCGAGTTGGCGGTCTGCAGGTCGGTGACCGGGCTGCCGTCGTCCTTGAGCGGCGTGCCCCACAGCTCGCCGAAGCGCTGGTCGGTCAGGAACGAGGGGGCGTCGTCGGGGAAGCGGGGGTAGACCGGCGCCGTGACCCCATCGGCGCCCGTTCGCCGCTGCACCGCAACCAGCTCGGTCAACCACTGCGGAACGACCACCTGGTCGTCGTCGACCATCGCCACCCACTCGCCGATGCCCATCGCCGCCTCGAGTCCGGCGTTGCGGGCCTTGGCGATGTTGCCGGCGCCGACGTGCCGGTAGTGCAGGCCGAGCGGGAAGGTGTGGGTCGACTCGTCGACAACGGCCCGAGCGGCGCCGTCGGGGTTGTCGTCGATCACGGCGACGCCGAGCTCGACGTCGGGGGCGGCCCGGTCGGCCGCCACCTGCAGCGAGTCGAGCATCCGCCTGAGCGGGCCGTTGCGCCGGAACGTGCAGACGTAGACCCCGACTCGGGTCGGGGCCGGCGGGCCGTCGGCCGCGTTGGGATCGGAGGGCACGCCGCAGCATATGCACCGCCGGGCGGCGATCCCATCGAGACACGACCCGCTGGGGCCGGCGGCTGCCGAGCGGGTGCACGGGAGCCCGTCGACGAGCCGTACTAGAGTGCCGTCGTGGCCTGGCACGTCCTGTCGAGCACGTACTTCGACTTCGACCGGTTCGCCAGCGACGCGGCCGACGATCGGTCGCCTGAACACGTGCTGCCGAGGGTGGCCGAGCGGCTCGGGGCCGACATCAACCAGCCGGCCGACGGGCAGCGCGAGCCGAGTCTCGTCGACCGCCTGGCGGCGCGTCTCTACGGGCAGCCGATGCACTGGGAGCTGGCCCGCCGAGTCGTCGGCCGGGTCGAGTCGGGCGACTCGGTCTACGCCGCCGGCTGCGACAGCGGGGTGCCGCTGGCCCTGGTCTGTGCACTGCGTCGCCGTCGGGCCTCGTTTGCCATCTCGTTCATCGACGTCAACCGTCGCCGGACCCAGCTCGTCGGGTGGCTCCTGGTCCTGCTGCGGGTCCGGTTGCTGATCCTCGTCCCGACCGAGCAGCAGGCCGACGACGCCCGCCGGTCCTTCGGCCGCCACGCCGCCGGGATCCACTCGATCGACGGGATGACCGACACGTCGTTCTTCCGCCCGCCGGTCGATCGGCCGGTGAACTCCCCGCCGTTGATCGCCGGCAGCGGGGTCGAGCAGCGCGACTACCGCACGATGGGGCTGGCCCTCGCCGACGCCGACGTGGCGGTCGAGGTGTGCTTCGCCTCCCCGAATCGGTCAGACAAGACCCGCTACACGATGCCCGAGCCGGTGCCGGCCAACATGACCTTCGAGCACCTCGACTTCGCCTCGCTGCGCGACCTCTACCAGCGGGCCGACGTGATGGTGCTGGCGGTCAAGGAGAACCGCTACTCGGCCGGTTTGACCACGCTGTTCGAAGCCATCGCCTGCGCCGCCCCCGTCGTCGTCACCAGCTCGACCGGCATCATCGACCGGCTGATCGCCGACGACCTCCTCGTCGGCGTGCCACCGGCCGACCCCGTCCTGCTCCGACAGGCCGTCGAGGAGGTCCTGGCCGATCGTGCCGCGGCCACCGCCAGGGCCGAACGGGCCAGGCGGGTGCTGCTCGATCGGTACTCGTCGACCGCCTTCCTCGACCGCCTCGACGACATGCTGCGGGACTTCGTCGGCGAGCGTCGGGCCATCGCTGGGTGATGCTGCTCCCCGGGCGTGGCCGCTGGCCCGTCGGCCGGCGCTGCTAGTGTGAATCCATGTCACTGGACGATGGCCGCTCCCTCCGGTCATCGTCCATTCGCAACGACATCGGGCGCTGACAACCATGAGCTCATCTGACGATCGGGGCCGTTCCGGCCCCCTGTCGCGGCTGTGGCATGCCTTCGACGGCCTGGCCAGCGACACGATGTGGTCTGCCGCGCTCGACGTGCTGGCCGTGCTGGCGGCGATGGTCTCGTTCCTGTTGCTGACGAGGGTCCTCGACCCGCCCGAGTACGGCAGCTTCACCGGCCTGTACGCGCTGTCGACCACCTTCTCGGCCATCACCTACTCGGGGCCCGGCCTGGCCCTGGTCCAGCGACGGTTCCGATACAACGAGCCGCTCGACCAGATCCAGGCCTCGTTCCTGTCGCTGGCGATCATCGCCGGCGCGGTGGCGACCGCCATCTCGATCCTGCTGTCGTTGGTCTTCATCGAGCTGCCGTTGATCGAGATCGTGTTGATCACGGCGAGCGAGCTGTTCGCCGCCTCGATGATCTGGGTCGCCAGCTGGCTGGTGCAGATCGCCGCCGACTTCCCGGCGATGATCCGCGTCCGGATGATGGCCGTCGGGCTCAAGCTGGTCGCCGTCCCGGCGCTGTTCGTCACCGACAACCTCACGGTCCGCAACCTGGGACTGACCTACCTGGTGCTGTACGGCGCCCTCGCCGCCTGGTTGATCTTCCGCCGCCTGCCGCAGCTGGGCTACGACCTCCGCTTCAGGCGCCCGCCCGAGGACGCGTGGCGGAGCAGCGCGGTGTTCGCGGTGCCGCTGGCGGCCAGCCAGATCCAGCTCGACGGCGACAAGGTGGCGCTGAACGCCTTCGGACTCCGCTACGACGCCGGCATCTACGCCGCCGCCTACCGGGTGGTGCTGCTCGGCAGCTTCCCGATCCGCGTGATCGGCCAGGCGGCCTTCCACCGGTTCCTGCACCCCGGCGAGGACGAGGCCGACGGCTACCACCTCCGCCGGGCGGCTGCGCTGTCCGGCGTGCTGTTCGTCATCGGCTGGATGGCGGCCGGCGCCATCTACGTCGTGCTCTACCTGCTCACCCCGATCATCGACTTCCTGATCAACGACGACTTCGCCGAGGCAAAGGAGATCGTGCCCTGGCTGGTGCTGTTCGTTCCGCTGATGGCCATCAGCGGCACGCCGCTGAACGCGCTGCTCGGCCTCGGCAAGACCAGGGAGCGGGCCACCATCTACCTGTCCTCGGCGGCCGTGTCGGCGCTGCTCTACGTCACGCTCATCCCGTGGCTCGGCTGGCAGGGTGCGGTGGCGGCCACGCTGATCAGCGAGACGTATCTCGTCATCGTGAGCTGGGCGGCGATGGTCCACTACCAGCGCCAGGCCGACCGGAAGCGGGGTCGGGCCGCCTCGGCGGGCGTCCCCGGCTGAGCCACCCTCGCCTCGAGCGACGGGCAGGTCCAACGAGTCGGTCGAAGCGTCCACCATGGGTGTGCATCGTGCCCAAGGTCACGAATCCTGAGCTAGGGTGTGCGTCGGTCAAGTCCGCCAGCCCATCGGCCGATTCCCCGGGAGAGGACCGGCCAGTCGGGCCGGACCGGGGCTCACCGGCCGAGGGAAGCGGGAACGAACATGCACTGGGTGGTCGCCGCACCATATTTCGAGACGGCCGCCGATCGCTGGATCAGCGACTCGGTCGTCGGCGGGCGCCATCGTTTCACCCTGGTGCCCCGGGTCGGTGACGACCGGAACTGGCACCAGGCGTCGGCCAGCGCCGGGGTCGGGGAATGGGCGGATCGGGGTCGCCAGGCCCTCGCCGCCATCGCGGCGCCGGCCGACGGCATCATCACCGTCTTTCCCCAACTGGCGGCGACGACCGCCGGGCTGAAGCGGGTCCGCTGCGATCGCCGCCCGCTCGTCGCCTGGCTGTTCAACACCGAGGGCATCGCCACCGGCATCCGCCGGGCCGGGGCCAGGGTCGCCCTCCGCCAGGTCGACCGCTTCGTCGTGCACTCGACGGCGGAGATCCCCGTCTACGGCCGCCTCCTCGGGCTACCGGTCGAGCGCTTCTCGTTCGTCCCACTCCAGTACGGGGGTGAGGTCGAGGCCGCCAGGCCGCCGGACCAGGACGAGCCGTACGTGTTCGCCACCGGCACCGGCTACCGCGACTACGAGACGTTCTTCGCCGCCATGGGCAAGCTCGGTCATCGCACGCTCGTCCTGGCGTCCGACCGGGCGCTCCGGGGACTGACCGTCCCGGACAACGTCGAGATCCTGTCCCAGATCAGCAGGCCCGAGATCCGACGGCTGGTCCGCCACGCCGCGGTCAACGTGGTGCCCCTGACGGGCGAGGGCACGACCGCCGGCCTGGTCACGATCGTCGAGACCTTCCGGCACGGCCGGTCGATGGTCATCACCCGTCGCCCCGGCCTCGACGACTACTGCAGCGAGAACGAGAACGTCCTGTGTGCCGATCCCGGCGACGCCGGCGAGCTGGCGGCGGCGGTCGACACGATGTGGAGCGACGAGTCCGAGCGGGCCCGGCTCGACCGTGCGGCGCTCGAGTTCGCCGAGGCCAACTGCACCGATGGCGCCGCCGCCGCAGCCCTGGTCGAGGTGCTCGACAGCCTGACCGACCAGCCGGTCGGCCGGCCCGGCTGATCAGCCGGCGTCGGCGGGGCCGGCGGCCGCCGTCGGCGGCTCTGGCCGGACCGGCAGCGACGCGCCCGAGCGGAGGCCGTCGAACAGGGCGCCGAGCCGGCGGGCCTCGATGCGGGAGTCGAAGTCGGCCAGCACCAGGTCGCGGCCGGCCCGGCCGAGCTTGCGTCGCAGCTCGGGATCGTCGACGAGGCGCCCGATTCGGTCGGCCAGCTGGTCGGCGTCGGCCGGGCGGACCAGGAACCCGGTGACGTCGTCGGTCACCAGCTCGGCCATGCCCCCGACGAAGCTGGCGACGACGGGAACGGCGGAACCGAGCGCCTCCATGACGACGACCGGTACGCCCTCGGCGTAGCTCGGCAGCACGAACACGTCGGCCCCGGCCAGCAGCTCGATCACCTCGGTCTGGGACCTGGCGCCGACGAAGTCGACGTGGTCGGCCAGACCCATCACCGCGGCCCGGTCGGTCAACGCCTGGCGGTCCGGACCATCCCCGACCACCGTGAGCCGCAGGCCCGGAAAGTCCTCGAGCAGCCGCCGCATGGCCTCGAAGAGCACGACGAGGCCCTTCTGCTCGACCACCCGGCCGACGAAGATCAGCCGACGACCGAGGCCCTGGTGCTCGACCGGCTGGAGTCGGTCCGGTTCGACCCCGCAGTGCACGATGTGGACCCGGTCCATGGTCTCGCTGGCGGCGAACATGGCGGCCTGGCTGCGGGTGAAGTGGCTGATGGTGGCGACGAACGCCGCCCGGTCGAGCTTGGCGTCGAGCCGCCAGGTGTGGGCCTCGTAGAAGATGGCCGAGCCGTGCAGGGTGAAGCTGTAGGGCACACCGGAGGCCGCCGAGGCGAGCATGGCCACCGTGCAGCTCGAGTCGCCGAAGTGGTTGTGCAGGTGGTCGATCCGGCGCCGACGGAGCTCGCGGGCCAGGACGACCGCTTCGACGAGGTAGATCAGCTGGTAGATCGCCCCCCGGATGCCGGGTCGCTTGGTCGACCAGGCCAGCGCGGCGGCGGCGGCGAGGCGGCGGGGGGCGCGGACGGCCGCCCCGATCACGGCCCGGAGCAGCGCCGGCGTCCTGGCGAGATCGAGGAGGTACGTGGTGGTGGCCTTGGCCTCCCGCTGTTCCGGGCCGACGAGGTGCTCCGGTCCGGTCCGGCGGACGGCGAACGTGTCGAGCTCGAAGCCGTCGGCCCGCAGCGCGCCGATCTCGCGCTGGATGAAGGTGTCGGTGGCCCGGGGGAACTCGCCGGTCAGGTAGGCCAGCCGGGGGCGGTCGCTCATCGGCCGACCGGCTCGGCCTCGGCGGCGATGCTGCGCTCGATGGCCTCGGACAGCCCGTACCGGGGCGACCAGCCGAGGAGGCGCTTGGCCTTGGCGTTGGTGTAGCGGAGGGGCTTGAACCGGGCGTCGAGCCGCTCGGGCACCGCGATGCCGGGGAACTTCGCCCGGCCCCCGAGCAGGCGGCGATTGGCCAGCGCCAGGGCCCCGGCGCCGGCCCGGACGAGCGGCCATGGGGCGGTCACGCTGGTCGGCACGTCGGTCCTGGCGGCGACGGCGTCGGCATAGGCCTGCTGGGTCGGCAGGTCGTCGTCGACGATGTTGATGATCTCGCCGGCCACCGGCGACGCCTGGCGGCCGAGGTGCTCGGCCGCCAGCACGATGGCCTCGGCGCAGTTCTCGACGTAGGTCATCGGCAGCACCGCCCGGGAACCGATCCGGAGATAGGCCGGCCCGAGCCCGGTGCCGAGCAGGTCGTGCCAGAGGTTGCCGGCACCGTAGATCATCCCGGGGCGGACGATGACGCGACGCCGCTCGTCGCCGCTGAAGTCGTGGTAGAGGCGCTCCTGGATCAGCTTCGTCTGGGCGTACTCGTCGCGCCGTGCCGGTTCCCGGTCGATCGGCGAGCCCTCGTCGACGACGGAGCCAGGCGCGAGGTTCCCGTAGTCGTAGACCGAGAAGGTGCTGACGCCGATGAGCTCGCGGACGCCGGCCTCGTCCATCGCCCCGATGAGGTTCTCGGTCGCCACCACCGTGCCGGCGAACTGGGTCGGGAACGGTCCGGCCTTGGCCGCGGCCAGATGGATCACGGCGTCGACCCCGGCCAGGGACTCGGCCAGCCCGTCTCGGGACCGCAGGTCGACCCGGGCGGGCTGCAGGCGGTCCGATGCGGCCCGTTCGATGGCGATCGTCCGGCTGGCGGGTCGGGTGACGGCGACGACACGGTGGCCGCGGGCCAGCGCCACCCGGGCAACGGCCGAACCGACGAACCCGGTGGCCCCGGTCACGTACAGGCACCGGGGGGCCGCGGCGGAGCCGCCGGAACCGGCGGTGGTGGTGCCGGTCTCGTTGTCGGCGACGGCGCTCACAGCCGGACCTTCTCGTCGAGCAGTCGGTCGATCAGCCTCGACGTCTCCACCATGTCGTCGGTCGAGACCGGCAGCGGCCGGTCGGCGGCGATGGCATCGTAGGTCAGGTCCAGCATGCGGTGCAGCCCCTCATAGGGGGTCTGCTGCATGATCTTGCTTCCGACGTTGCGGGTCCCCGCCTGCAGCAGGCGCCAGCCGCCGGCGAGGTGGTTGAGGATGGGGCTGAGCTGCTGGCCACCGGCCCGGGGCCGCACGACCCGGACGTAGGGCTGGAAGAGATCGGTCTCGGCCCAGCCGTCGGTTCCCCGGACCCGGATCGAGAACGTGTCCGGTGACGCCTCGGCGTCGAATCGCAGGCGGGCGTGCAGCGGGCCGCCGGCCGTCCGCCCGATGAGCACGGCGTCGAGGTCGTCCCAGCGGAACAGCGGGTCGTCGCCGTGGTTGCTCCAGGCTGCGGCGATCCGATCGAAGGAGACCGGGCGCCCGAGGAGGAGCAGCAGGTAGACCATGTGGGTGATCACGTCGTGGATCACGCCGGCCGGCATCTCGTGGATCGGGCTGGGCAGGTTGCGGTCGGCGAACCGACCGTCCGGATCGGTGACCGGCAGTGCGATCCGGATCTCGACCTCCCGGACGGTGCCGAGCTCGCCACGGTCGATCGCGTCGACCAGGGCCAGGACCGGGCGGTTGAACCGGTAGTTCTGGCTCTCCATCAGGTGTCGCCCGGCTTCCTTGGCGACGTCGAGGAGCTCGAGCAGCTCGACGGACGTGGTGGTGATCGGCTTCTCGCAGAGCACGTGGGCTCCCGCCCGCAGGCAGGCGGAGGCGATCGGGGAGTGGGTGGCCGGCGGCGTCAGCACGTGCACGACGTCCGGCCCGGCCCCGTCGAGCATCGTGGCCAGGTCGGTGTAGGCCGCATCGGCCCCGTACTCGTCGGCCCCGTACCTGGCGGTGACCGGCGAGAGATCGCAGACCCCGACCAGCCGGAGTCGGCCGTCGACCGGGCTCGACGGTCGAATGGGCGACGTCCCGGCGAGGAAGCTGAGGTGCTCCCTGGCGATGGCACCGGATCCGACGACTGCGGCCCGGAGCGGTTTGGTCGGCCGGGCAGACGACTCACTCATTGCGCCGAAGTCTACGGCGGGGGCCGGGGCCAGCGGCGGCGACCGGGCCCGCCCGGGATCGGGGCAGAGCTTGTCCGTGGTGCCGCCGGGAAGTCGATCGGCCGGACTACCCTGAGTCCTCGTTGGCCCTTGGCCTTCTCGCACGAACAACCTCGAACGAACCGTCGGTGTGGGCCCGAAGTTCGGAGTGGGCGCGACCCCTTCGCCGTCACTGTTCGAGACAAGCAACCAGTCGACCCGTGGTCACCTCTCGATGCCTCGTCAAACCCGTTCAAGATCAGTGATGCCACCCCCGGACGCCACACGTCCGGCGCCGGGCGCCGGGTCACCGCACGATGGCCAGCACGAGGGCGACCCCCCGACCGGTCGACGGTCGACCGATCTCGAGCGGGTCGAGCTGTACGGCCTGCCGATGATCGACGCCGAGTCGCTCGACCCGGTGGTCGACGCCATCCTCGGGCCCCAGCAGGAGGCCGGCGATCTGCTGCCCGTCGTCGTGACCCCGAACGTCGACATCCTGGTCCACCTCGATCGCAACCGTGACCGGATCGAGTCGAACGTTTTCAGCCAGGCCCGCTACTGCCTGCCGGACGGGCAGCCGATCGTCTGGGTGTCGCGGCTGCTCGGTCGGCCGCTGAAGGCACGGCTCGCCGGCAGCGACCTCTTCGCCAGGCTCTGGCCGCTCGTCGTCGAGGAGCACGTGCCCACGGTGGTCGTCGCCTCGTCCGAGCAGATCGCCACCACCCTGGCGGCCGAGCTCCCGGCGGCGGGGTTCGTGGTGCCGCCGATGTTCGACGCCGACGACGAGGCCACGATCGATCGGATCGCCACCGAAGTGCTCGAGGCCTGCCGGGAGGTCCGCCCCCAGCTGGTGCTGGTCGGGATCGGCAACCCGAAGGACGCGAGGATCATCGCCGCCGTGCTCGACCGGTGGGACGACGGGAGCTACCCGATGCCGGTGATCATGGGCCTCGGCGCCTCGTTCGCCCTCTACCTGAGCCTGGTCAAGCGGGCCCCCGAGTGGATGCAGCGCCGCGGTCTCGAGTGGTTCCACCGGTTCCTCCAGGAGCCGCGCCGCCTCTTCCACCGCTACTTCGTGCGCGACCTCGCCTTCATCCCGATCACCTTCGGCGAGTGGCGCCGGGTCCGCAGCCCCCGATGAGCGGCGGCCAGGAGCCGGCGAACGACGACGGAGCCGCGGCCGACGACGACACCGATCATCGCACCGCCGGTGGCGTCAACGGTGGGGATGCGGGCGACAGCGTCTCGGTGGTGATCCCCGTCGGTCGGGTCGATCACGAGCTGGCCCTGCAGCTGGAGGCGCTGGCCGGTCAGTCGTTCGACCGCCGATGGGAGTTGATCGTCTCGCTGAACACCCCAGACGCCGAGGCAAGGACCGAGCTGGAGGCGCTGGCCCGGACGTGGGCGGACGGCGGCCGCTTCGAGCCGACGGTGGTCGACTCCTCCGACGTGCGCAGCGCATCCCACGCCCGCAACGTCGGGGCGTGGGCGGCCAGCGGCGAGCTGCTGGTGTTCTGCGACGGTGACGACATCGCCGACGCCGACTGGCTCCGCACCCTCGTCGGGGCGGTCGGGGCCGACCGGGCCGTCGGCGGCCACCTCGACGAGACGGTCCTCGCCGTGCCGGGCCAGGAGGACTGGCGCCCCCCGGCCACCCCGGACGGGCTCCCGACCTTCCTCGGCCACCCCTACCTGGTCAGCGCCAACATGGCGCTGCATCGCGAGCACTTCGAGGCGGTCGGGGGGTTCGACACCGAGCTGATCCGGGGCGAGGACATCGCCCTGTCGTGGGACCTCATCGAGCGGGGCCTGACCCTCGACTACTGCGGCGATGCCGTGATCCACTACCGCCACCGGCGTGGGCTGTGGCCGATGATGAAGCAGCACTACCTCTACGGTCGTGGCTTCAGCCAGATCCTGGCCCGTCGGGGCGTGCCCGGCCAGGACGGCAGGCCAGGGCTCTCGTCGCTCAAGCCGAACAACCAGGCGGTGGCTAGGAAGAACTTCCCGTATGTGGCGCGCCGCGGGTCGATCGCCGTCGGCCGCGTGCTAGGTCTGGTCGACGAGCGGCTGAACCACCGGGCTCGGGCCACCAGCTAGACTTGCCTGCTGGCGATCCTGGTCCGGTGGGCCCGGAGCCGCTCGACGGTCGAAAGGTCCTGCCTTGGAACTCTCATTTGTACTCTCGGCGCTTCGCCGACGGTTCTGGGTGGTCTCGCTCTTCGCCCTGCTCGGCGCGCTACCAGGGTTGCTGACCGACGACACGGTGATCAGCAACGACTACCGCTCGGTTGCCGACATCTCGATCGAGCAGCCGACGCAGGCCAACGCCGGGTTCTTCACCTCCGATCCCGACCGCTACGTCATCGGGCAGCTCAGCGTGCTGGAGAGCGCCGGCCTCGTGCAGGAGGTCGCCGACCTCAACAACCTGACGCCGTTCGACGTCCGCCAGGCCGTCGAGATCGAGCAGCTGCCCGAGACCGACGTCGTCGAGATCCGGGCCGTCTACACCGACCCCGAGACCGCCAGGGGGATCGCCCAGGGCTACGTCGACGCCTACATGAGCACGCTCGAGACCGACCGGAGCGACCAGGACGAGCTCGACCGTCTGAACAGCGAGATCCAGATCCTGCAGAACCGGCTCAGCGTGCTCAACACGCGCATCCAGGAGCAGATGCAGCCCTACCTCGATGCGTTGCGGCGCGAAGATCCGCCGCCGCCGGTGCCCCAGCCGAGCTCCGTCGACCCCGCGGCGGTGACCGAGCGCGACCTGGCCCAGGCCGAGCTCCAGGCGCTGATCTCACAGAAGAACACGCTGATCTCCGACTCCCGCCTCCGGGTCAACACCCGGGTCATCCAGAACGCCACCCTGCCGACCGAGCCGCTCCCCGCCGGCGGCCAGTTCCTCCTGGCCGGCGGCCTGTTCGCCGGGGCGATGCTCGGCGTGGTCGTCGCCCTGACCTGGGCCCGGTTCTCGACGAAGGTCCTCGACGAGGACACCGCCTCCGAGATCCTCGGGGCGCCGGTGGTGTCGGAGTTCCCGCACTACCGCTCGCTCGCCCGCCAGCCCCTCGCCGCCTTCCAGTCGCTGCCACGGTCGGCCGTCCCGGTCATCGACCAGCTCGGCGTCCTGGCCGAGGCGAAGGCGAGCATCGACCAGCCGCTCGCCGTCGTGGTCGTCGGCACTCAGCGGGGTGCCGGGGCCACCACCCTGGCCCTGGCGATGGCCGAGCGCTTCGCCGCCGGCGGCTCGTCGGTCGTCCTGGTCGACGCCGACGTCCGCGATCCCCGCATCACCGCCATCTTCAACGCCACCGCCGATGGTGGCGTCCCGGCCGTCGTGGCCAACGACGGCGCGCTCATCGACCAGCGTGGCCGCTCGGTCTTCACCCGCACCATGGATCCCGAGGTCAGCGTGCTCGGCCTCGGGGCCAACCGTGGCCAGGCCTCGCTCCGGCGGGACACGGTCGCCTCGGTCCTCGAAGCGGCCAGGCGGAAGGCCCAGATCGTGGTCGTCGACGGTGGTCCGGCCCTCGACCTCGCATCGACCCTCCAGCTCACGGCGCTGTGTGACGCCGTCGTGCTGGCGCTGCCCCTCTCCCGCCAGAAGTCGGATCTCCTCGCCGACCTGTCCCGCCAGCTCGGCGACGTCCGCCCCAGGCTGCTGCCGGTCGTCACCTCCCCGGCTCGCCGGGCGGCCCGGGGGGCGGTCGTCGCCTCGGACGGGGCCATCGCCATGCCCGGCCTCGGTGCCTCACCCCCGCCGGCCCAGCCGAGCCAGCCGGCCCAGGGCAACGGGCCCGGCCCGGGTGGGCCTGGCCCCGCCGGCGGCATCGCCACGACGCCGAGCCAACCGGAGCGGGAGACCGCGATCTACGGCCAGGGCGCCGGCGGCTCGTCCAATCCTCCAGGAGGCTGATCGCCTCCCGCCGCGCCAAGTCGCCGACAACACATCGATGAGCGCTCGCCTGAGGGACGGCGGAGCAGAAGGGATGATGCGCCAGTGAGCACACCAGATCCGGCGGACGTACCGGTCGTGATCCTCTGCGGTGGCCAGGGGACCCGCATCCGGGAGGCTTCGGAGAAGTTGCCGAAGCCGATGATCAATATCGGCGAGCAGCCGATCCTGTGGCACATCATGAAGCTGTACGGGCACCACGGCTTCCGCCGATTCGTGCTGTGCCTCGGCTACAAGGCCTGGGACATCAAGCAGTACTTCCTCCGGTTCGAGGAGATGATGTCGGACCTGAAGGTGCACGTCGGGGGCGACACCGAGACCGAATACCTCGAGCGGACGACCCTGGACGACTGGGAGGTCCAGCTGATCGACACCGGCCTCGACGCGGGGACCGGCGGCCGGCTGGCCGCGGTCGGTCCACTTCTCACCGGCGACTACTTCATGCTCACCTACGGCGACGGCCTCGGCAACGTCGACGTCGGCCGCCAGCTGAAGACGCTGGCCGCCTCCGACTACCTCGGCATGGTCACCGGCGTGCATCCGACGTCCCGATACGGCGAGCTCGGCGTGAGCGGCGACAAGGTCACCAACTTCGCCGAGAAGCCGCCGTCCGACGGCTGGGTGTCGGGCGGGTTCTTCGCCTTCCGGCGCGAGTTCATCGACTACGTGCCGACCGACGAGCCCGACCACTTCTTCGAGCAGACCCCGGTCCAGGCGATCACCCACGAGGGGCGTCTCGGGCTGTTCGAGCACACCGGCTTCTGGATGGGCATGGACACGTTCCGCGAGTACACCACGCTCAACGACCTCTGGGCGACCGGCGATGCCCCCTGGAAGCTCTGGTAGCGAGCGCCCCTTCGCCAGCAGGCGGAGCGGGCGAACCGAACCCCCGAACCTCGTCTTCATCCTGGCCGACGACCTCGGCTGGGCCGACCTCGGCTGCTACGGATCCACCGAGATCGCCACGCCGAACATCGATCGCCTGGCGGCCGACGGCATCCGCTTCACCCACTCCTATGCCGCCTCGCCGTGGTGCTCGCCGACCAGGATCGGGCTCTACACCGGCCGGGACCCGGGTCGCCTCGCCGTCGGCCTCGGCGAGCCGCTCCGCGTCCGGTCCGAGGAGATGGGCATCCCCCATGATCACCCGACGCTGCCCTCGCTGCTCGTCGACGCCGGCTACGAGACCGCCATGTTCGGCAAGTGGCACTGCGGTTGGTTGCCCTGGTACAGCCCGCTGAAGATCGGCTTCCAGACGTTCTTCGGCAACCTGGACGGGGCCGTCGACTACTTCGAGCACATCGGGACCCTCGGCGAGCCCGACCTGTGGGAGGGCGAGACGCCGGTCGAGGAGACCGGCTACTACACGGATCTGCTGTCCGACCGGGCGGCCGAGTGGATCACCGGCGAGCGGGACCGTCCCTTCTACCTCCAGCTGAACTACACCGCCCCCCACTGGCCCTGGGAGGGGCGGGGCGACGCCGAGGTCGGTGCGGAGCTGCGCCGCCGCTACGTCGACGGCGACGACCCGTTCCCGATCCTGCACCGTGACGCGGGCTCGCTCGACAAGTACCGGGAGCTGGTCGAGGCGATGGACGACGGCGTCGGCCGCGTGCTCGACGCGCTGGCCTCGGTCGGGGCAACCGACGACACGATCGTGATCTTCACCTCCGACAACGGCGGCGAGCGCTGGTCGAAGAACTGGCCGCTGGTCGGGGAGAAGGGCGATCTCAACGAGGGTGGCATCCGGGTGCCGTTCGTGCTCCGCTGGCCCCGGGCGGTCGACGCCGGTCAGGCGGCCGACGAACCGTCGATCACGATGGACTGGACGGCCACCATGCTCGACGCCGCCGGCACCGCACCGGGGCCCGATCACCCGCTCGACGGCGTCAGTCTCCTGCCGTGGCTGGTCGACGGCGCCGACTACCCCGAGCACGACCTGTTCTGGCGCATCGCCAGCCAGGGGGCGATGCGACGGGGACGGTTCAAGTACCTGCGCGACGGCCGCGATCGGGCTCGGCTCGGGAACTGGCCCCGCCGGTACCAGCCGCAGCAGGGCTACTACGACCTGCTGTACGACGTGACCGTCGACGGGCGGGAGCAGGCCGATCTCCGCCGCCACCATCCGGAGGTGCTGGCGGCCATGAAGGCGGCCTGGGAGGCCCACGAGTCCGGCTTGCTGCCGTACCCGACCGACCACCCGAACCTGACCCGTCACGCCGGTCATGGCCTGCCGGCGGTCAGCGAGGCCGACTAGCACCCCACCTCCGGGGCGGGCCGACGGGGCTGCGCCGGCGGGACGATCCGGTCAACCCGTCAGCCGATCGCCCTCGTCGGGGAGGCGGATGCGGATCTCCCCGGTCGCGGGGTAGGCCCGAGCGCGGTCGCCGACGGCGTCCACCGGCGGGTCGAACTCGGCGACGGTCGGCGCCGCCGGCGGTGCGTCGACGATCGGCTGCCCGCCCGCAGCGTCGACGTCGACGTCGACGTGGTCGTGGGGGTGGCGGCCGTTGGCGGTCCCGGCGTCGGCGGCCCGGTGGCCGGTGGCCACGTCGTCGGCGGTCTCCCCGGTGTGGCGATCGACCGCGATCCGGTTGCTGGTCCGGCCGAGCGGGCCGGCGGGTGCGGCCCCGGGGGCGACGTCGGCAACGTCGGTGCTCGATCGGAGGTCGATCGGGACCTCGACGTCCGCCCGATCGGCCTCGGCGTTCCGCCCGTTCGCCGCCACTGCACCGCTCGGCGACCCATCGTCGGTCGCCGGGGTCGACCCGGTCCGGTGGCCGGGCGGCTCGGCGGCGACGTCGCCGGTCGGTCGCGCCGGCTGCTCGACCGGCCGCCGACGACGCATGCGTCCCGGGTCGGCCTGCTCGTAGCCGTAGCGGGAGGCATCCGACTTCACGCCGACCACGCAGACGCCGAGCACGTCGGCGCCGACCGCTCGGAGGGCGTCGACGGCCTCGGTGAGCTCGTGACGGGCGGTGGAGCCGGCCTTGGCCACCACGATGACCGCATCGACGTGCCTGGCCATCGACAGCGCATCGGAGACGGGCAGGACCGGCGGGGCGTCGAGGACGACGAGGTCGGCCTCGCCCTCGAGCTTGGTCACCAGGTCGGCGAACGACGGCGATGCGACGAAGTCGGCCGGCGACGGCGGGCGGGTGCCCGTTGGGATGATCACCAGGTTGCGGCGGTCGTCGTCGACCCGGAGCGCCAGCTTGTTGAGCGGGGTCTGCTGCAGCAGGTGATCGGACAGGCCGGGCTCGCCCCGACAGCCGAAGACCTGGTGCAATCGGGGGCGGCGGAAGTCGACGTCGGCCAGCACCACCCGGTGATCGATGGCGCTGAGGGCCCACGCCAGGTTCGACGAGGTCGTCGTCTTGCCCTCGGACTGGTTCGGGCTGGTGATCAGCACCGAGGTGATGCGACGGCCGAGCACGGCGAACTCGACGGCGGTGCGGACCTTCTGGTACGCCTCGGCCACCGGCGTGCCGGTGTGGTTCATCGTGGCCAGCGACAGGTCCCGCTGGCGCAGCTCCCGGCCGGGGCGGGGGATGGCACCGAGAACGGGGACGCCGACGATGTCGTCGACGGTCTTGATCGACCGGTCGAGGTTGTCGGCGGCAAGGGCCGCCGCCCCACCGAGGAGGAGCCCGATCAACCCGGCCAGCACGAGATTCCTCGAGAGCGACGCGTTGTCGGGCGCAACGGGTGCCGCCGCCGACTGGATGACCCGGGCCGTGCCGGTCCTGGCCAGCTCGCTGTCGAGCTGGAGCTGGGTGATCGTGCGGGCGATCGTCTGGATCTGGGTGTCGATCAGGTCGGTCTCGACCGCCAGGTCGAGGTCGAGGCTGGCGATCTCGGCCTGCAACGAGGCCCGCAATCCCTCGTCGGTGGCTCGGGCCAGCCGCTCCTGGAGGCGCTCGACCTCGCTCCGGAGCTCCTGGCGCTCGGCCCGCAGCTCGACCAGCCTGGCCTCGAAGCCGGCCACGGCGTCGCCGATGTTGGCTGAGGCCTGGTCCTGCTTGGTCGAGACGTAGACCTCGGCCCAGGTGTTGGCGAAGCGTGCGGCGTCGGCGGCCGTCGGCCCGCAGGAGGCGAAGCGGAGGACGTCGGCGTCCGAGCCGCCGGCGATGGTCACGGTCGGCTCCGTGCCGAGGGCCGTCACCACCTGTCGCCGCACCGGGTCGCTGTAGGCGATGTTGATCTCGTTGGCCAGGTCCCGGTTGGCCACGCCGACGTTGGCGTCGCCCTGGATGGCGACCTGGGCCTCGGAGTCGGCGATCAGGACCTGGGCGGTGGCGCAGTAGCGCGGCGGTTGTCGCAGGGTGTAGGCGGTGGCCAGGGCCAGCAGGCTGACCAGTGGCAGGAGGACCCAGGACCATCGGCGGCGGATGATGCGGAGATAGTCCGAGAGGCCCAGTTCATCGGCGGCGTCGATTGTCTGGGGCATAGGTTGTGATCGCAGTGTAGATCGGGGCGCTCGCCGGCCAGGGGAGCAGATCCGATCAATTCAGCGATGGTTCGCCGCTCTCGACCGGGTCGGAGAGGGGCGGGAGGTCGGCGGCCTCCTCGGCCGCCGCCAGGCGGGCCCGGTTCCGGTCCCGCAGATCGATCACCTGGCCACGCTCGCCGTCGCCGCCGGGGCCCCGGATCCCGTCGATCTGCTGGTTCGACCGGCGGCGAACGAGGCGGAGCGGCAGCAGGGCGAAAGTGACGATGACCTGCTCGGCCGTCGCCAGCAGGATCCGCAGGTCGAGGCCGATGTTCCAGTTCTCCACGTAGTGCAGATCGAGGCGTCGGTAGGCGTTGAAGGCGGCGTTCGACCGGGCCTCGACCTGCCACAGGCCGGTGATGCCGGGCCGGACCCGGTTGCGGTCCCGGAGCTCGTCGTCGAACGCCTGGACCTCCTCGGCCAGCGCCGGGCGGGGCCCGACGAGGCTCATGTCGCCCTTGAGCACGTTGAAGAGCTGGGGGAGCTCGTCGATCGACGTCTCCCGGATGATGCGCCCGACCCGGGTGATCCTGGGGTCGTTGGAGACCTTGAACAGTGGGCCGGTCCGCTCGTTCTGGCCCTGGATCTCGTCCTTGCGGCGCTCGGCGTCGACGACCATCGAGCGGAACTTGTACATCGGGAAGAAGTTGCCCCGACGACCGGCCCGGCGGGCGGCGTAGATGATCGGTCCCCGGTCCTCGGCCTTGATGGCGAGCGCAGCGGCGATCATCAGCGGCGAGAACACGAGGATGGCAACCGATGCGCCGACGACGTCGAGCACCCGCTTGGCGAAGTGCTGCCACGCCGGCGGTTCGTTCCGGCCCATCACGATCAGCGGCTCGTGGGCGAGCGACCGCACCTCGAAGCGACCCTCCCACATCCGGCTGACGCCGGTGGTGAGGTGGACGTCGTAGCCGGAGCCGAACAGCTCCTTGGTGATGTTGCGGAACTGCTCGGACCGGAACCCGGTCGCGGTGACGATGGCGCCGGTCACCTGGTGCTGGTGCATCAGCTCGACGAGGCGCCCGGTCGGGCCGATCCACAGGTCGGCCAGCCCGTTGCGCTCCGAGACGCCGAGGTTGCCGACGATGCCGGCGAGTTCGAAACGGGCCTCCGGGTGGTCGATGATCAGCTCGGCCAGCTCCTTGGCCTCGACGCCGGCGCCGACGACGACGACCCGCTCGGCCGTCGTGGTGTTGGGGATCTCGTTACCGAGGGTGCGGACGATGCCGCGGATCAGCATGCGGCCGGCGAACACCCCGATGCCGCCGATGATCAGCTCCCAGGCGCCGATCTGCCAGTCGAGGAAGGCGGCGGCGACGGCCAGGCTGGCGGTGCCGCCGAGCACGGCGACCATGACCCGCGAGATCTCGTCGGTGCGGGGGAGCGTCGGGCGGCCCTCGTAGAGGCCGCGGCGCTCCATGATGAGGAGGGTCACCGCCGTCACGACGAGGGTCAGGGCGATCGACCGCTCGTTCGAGCGGATGATCTGCTCGGTGATGTTCGACACCACGAGCACGAGACCCCAGCCGACGAGCACGGTCACCAGGTCGATGGTGAACTGGATGTTGGCCGGTGACGATGCTCGATTCAGCGGTCCGACTCGTTGCAGCACAGGGGACTCGCCCTCTCCACGTACGTGAACGGCCAACCGTACCACCAGGCCGGAGAGCAGGGCTGGCGTTCACCTTGGGGTGGGGTGATCTGCCTACACCGCTCGACGAGCGGCGGGTCGTGTGGCCCGGACACCTCGGGATGGAACCCCGGGGTCCGTCACTCCGGGGCCATGGGTGGCTATGGTGCGGCGGGTCTCGTTCGCTATCGGCGGGTCCGTGGACCCGGCCGCTGATAGTCCGTGGAGCAGCCAGATGCAATGCTCAATATTTCCCTGCCCGGATATGCGTCAGTTCGCTTACGGATGTGACTATTCTGTTGCTCTGGGTAGTGCTCTGCCGCGTCGGGAAGGTGCTCGTGGCCAACGTTGATCTGCAGCTGCTCGATCGAGCGCGCGAATACGACACGGTTGTCGCTCCACCGGCACCCGTGGTCATGCAGGCTCGTCCGAGCCTGTACTCGCGGATCGGGAAGCGGCCGCTCGACATCGTGCTGACCGTCGTCGGTCTCGTCGTCCTCGCGCCGCTCCTGTTGCTGATCGCCCTGCTGGTCCGGGTGAAGCTCGGCAAGGGCGGCATCATCTACCGCCAGGAGCGCGTCGGCCGCAACGGCCAGACCTTCGACATCCTCAAGTTCCGCTCGATGCTGCCCGACCGTCGGGTCACGGTGCAGCCCTACATCGGTCCCGAGCGACGGCAGACCCACAAGTCGGCCGGCGATCCCCGCCACACGCCCTTCGGTCGGTTCCTGCGGGCGAGCAGCCTCGACGAGCTGCCCCAGCTGATCAACGTGCTGAAGGGTGACATGAGCCTCATCGGGCCCCGGCCCGAGTTGGTGAAGGTGGCCGCCCGCGAGGGCTTCCTGGTCCATCCACGGCACCTCGAGCGGCCCGGCATCACCGGCAGCTTCCAGATCTCCGAGCTGCGGGCCCAGAACCGGATCTCGTCCGGTCTCCACCTGGACGTCGCCTACGTCGCCGACATCCGGCTGGCCAGCGACATGCGGATCCTGTTCAAGACCGCCTTCGTGCTCTTCGGTCGGGGAAGTTGACGGACCGCTCCGGGCGGAACCGCATCCTCTTCGTCTGCACGGCCAACATCTGCCGGAGCCCGACCGCCGAGCTGCTGGCTCGAAGCCGCTTCGGCGAGGAGCAGAACGTCTACCGGTCGGCCGGATTCCTCGATCCCGACCAGCCGGTGCCACCCGACCTGGTCCGGGTGCTCGGTGAGAAGGGGGTCGACGCCACCGCCCACCGCAGCTACCGGCTCGACGAGTCCAGCATCGACGCCGCCAACCTCCTGTTGACGATGGAGTCGAGCCACCTGCAGCGGGTGACCACGATCCGACCCGAGGCGCTGGCCAAGACGGTCCCGCTGAAGGAGGCGGCGTCGTTGGTGGTCCACCTGCCACCGGGGCCGGTGACGGTCGAGGATCTGCTCGCCGAGGTCAACCGCGATCGTGACCCCCGGTCCTATCTGGGCTCGCAGTGGGACGTCGACGACCCCTACGGGCGGCGGATGAAGGTCTACCGGAAGGCGGTCGACGAGATCGATCAGCTGGTGGCGACGGTCGCCGGCCGGCTGGTCAAGCCCGCCGGCGGCGCCCCAAGCGCCGGGCAACCGTCAGCTCGATCACGCTGACGACGAAGGCCGCCACCACGCCGCCGTTGAACTTGGTCGTGCCGCCGGCCCGGCGGCCGAACACGTAGCCGATCTCGGCCACGTCCGGCTCGGGGCCGCGGGCGAGGAACTCGAGCAGGATCTTGAAGCCGCGAGGATTGAGCTGGCCGGACAGCTCCTGGTAGCGGTCTCGGGAGACGGCGAAGAAGCCGCTCATCGGGTCGCCGACCTCGACGCCGACCGCCCGTCTGGCCAGCTCGGCGCCGAGCCGGGAGGCGCCGAGGCGCCACCGGGCGAACGGGCCGTAACCGCCGCCCTCGGCCTCGCGGGAACCGAGGGCCACGTCGGCGCCGGCGTCGATGGCCGCCACCAGGGCGGGGATGCACCGCTCGTCGTGCTGCAGGTCGGCGTCGATGACCACGAGGACGTCGCCCCGGGCCATCGCCATGCCGGCCAGCACCGCCGAGGACAGTCCACGGGGGCCGACCCGGCGGATGACCCGGATGCGGGCGTCCCGATCGGCACGGGCCTGGGCGATGCGCCAGGTCTCGTCAGGAGAGTCGTCGTCGACGACGATGAGCTCGAACGGCGGCGCGCCCGTCGTCGGAGCCAGCGCCTCACCGATGCGGTCGATCAGCCGCTCGATCGTGGCCGCCTCGTCGAGCGTCGGCACGACGATCGAGACCCTCGGTGGAGGGGCGCCGCCCGCGGTCGCGGACGGGGCCGCGCGGCGACGCCTGGTCGCTCGGATCGTTGGCTCGGCGGACATGGTGTCCCATCGGCCGTCCGGCGCCGATCCTGACGCTGCGCCGTCGACGGACCCGCCGTCAGGGCCGGCGGGCGGTGAGCAGCTGGGTGATGCCGCCGGAGAGCTGTCGGTGCTCGACGTCGAGCAGGCCGACCTCGCCCAGCATCTCGACCATCCGCTCCGGTGGCGGCAGGTACGAGACCGACCGGGGAAGGTAGGCGTAGGCCGACCGGTCGGAGAGCACCCCGCCGATGCGGGGCACGATGGTGTTGAAGTAGAGCCCGTGGCCCCAGCGCACGATCGCCCGATCCGGCTGTGAGACGTCGAGCAGGGCGATCGACCCACCGGGCCGGACGACGCGGGCGAGCTCGGCGAAGAACGGCGCCAGGTCGACCAGGTTGCGCAGGGCGAACCCGCACACCGCCCCGTCGACCGAGCCATCGGCGATCGGCAGCTCGAGCAGGTCGCCCTGGACCAGCGGCTCGACGGTGCGGGCGGAGGCCAGCATCCCGAACGAGAGGTCGACGCCGATCGGGCGGTGACCGTCGGCGGCCAGGTCGACGCAGAAGTCGCCGGTACCACAGGCCAGGTCGAGGACGACGGAGCCGGGGGCGAGCTTCATCGACTCGCGGGCGAGCCGGCGCCACCGGACGTCGAGGCGGAACGTCATCAGCCGGTTGACCAGGTCGTAGCGGGGGGCGATGGTGTCGAACATCGTCCGCACCGCATCCCGTTTCTCGTCGCCCTCGGGCAGTCGGTCGGTCGGCATGGCGGCCATGGATCGACCCTACCGGATGGGGGTCGGGCCGGCGGGGGTCGGGCGGGCGGCGGGTGACCGATGCCGCCTCAGCACCGGTGGACGGTCGGCGGCACCTGGCCGGTGGCGAGGTAGTCGGCGACGATCCGAGCGACACAACCGTTGCGGCCGTAGGCGATGTGGCTGGTGTCGTCGACGGTGACCAGGCCGGCGCCGTCGAGGGAGCCGGCGACGGTGATGGCGTTCTCGAGCGGCGTCGCCGGATCGCCGGTGGTCGACAGCACGAGGATCGGCGGGATGTCGTCCGGGCTGATCGGCTCGGGGACCTCGGTCGCCCGGACCGGCCAGTGGGCGCAGGCCCGCACCTCGTTGGCCAGGACGGCCCCGAAACGGGGTGACCGGGTGCGCAACTGGGCCTCGACCCGATCCCAGGCCTCGGTCCCGGCCGGGACCGGCGTGTCGGCGCAGACGACGGCGTTGTAGGCGGCCGGATCGGCGGCACCGCTGTAGATGCGCTCGAGGTCGAGGAGGCCGCGCACGTCGCCCTGCTCGGCGTCGGCGAGGCCGTCGGCGAGGCGGGGCCAGAGCGACTCCGCGTACAGGCTGATCAGGGTGGCGATGGCCAGCTCGGTCGAGCCGAGCCCGTCGATCGGCCCGTCGCCGTCGAGGCGGGCCGCCAGCCGGTCGTAGGCGGCGATGACGCCATCGTCCGGGCAGCGGATGGTGACGTCGCAGGCGTCGTCGACGGCGTCGAGGACCCGGTCGAAGCCGTCGGCCTGTTGAGCCAGGAGTCCGGTGAGCGACCGGGCCGGGTCGACGACGCCGTCGAGGATCATGCGCTCGACCCGGTCGGGGAAGCGCTCCGCGTAGCGGAGCCCGATCAGGGTCCCGTAGCTGAAGCCCACGTATCGGAGCCGGTCGTCGCCGACCGCTCGGCGGAGCAGGTCGAGGTCGTCGACGACGTCGTCGGTCGTGAGGTGGGGGAGGAGCTCGCCGTGGGCCGCTGCACACCGCTCGGCCAGGCCGGCGGCCCAGCCGTCGAGCTCGGCCCGCTCGGTGGCGTCGTCCGGATCGAAGTCCGGGAGCGGACCGTCGGTCTCGTCGGCGCAGGACAGCGATCCGCTGTCGCCGATGCCGCGGGGATCGAAGCCGACGAGGTGGTGATCGTCCATCGTCCGGCCGTCGAGGCGGGCCCCGGAGCGGACGTAGCCGACACCCGAGCCGCCTGGTCCGCCCGGGTTGACGAAGATCGACCCGACGACCCCCTGGCCGTCGGCGTCGGTCGCAGGGACCCGGACCAGCGCGATGTCGATCGTCCCACCCGTCGGGTCCGCGTGGTCGAGCGGCACCGCGACGGTCGCGCACTCGTGGCCGCCGCCGCAATCGCTCCAGACGGCCGGGTCGACGGCGAACCCGGTGCTCGTACCGGCGCCGGCCTCGTCGTCCCTGGCTCGGCCCGCGTCGAGCGAGGTCGACCGGCCCTCGTCGGTCCGGTCGCCGCCGGGTCGGTCGGCGCCGCTCCCGACGTCGGTGCCAGCCCCGTCGTCGCCCGGCTCCCCGGCGCCGGTCGTCGCCCGCTCGGTCGACCCCGGTCCGTCCCCATTGTCCGGCGCTGCGGCGCCGTCGCCGCAGGAGGCTGCGATCAGGGCGAGTGCGGTCAGTGCGGCGACCGCCCGCCGCCGTCGACCCGAGGGAGCCTGCGAGCTACTCGAACCAGATGCGCTGGTACTCACGGGACTGCGTGTGCAGGACCGCCACCGCCAGGGCCACGGGGAACACCGTCCGGTTGAGGAACAGCAGGATGGTCTCGAGCGGGAGGCTGCGGATGATCGAGTCGACCAGGTCGGCGACGTCGAACAGGGCGACGATGCAGGCGCACACCGCCAGCAGCACGTAGCCCCACCGCTTGTTGTTGGCGGTCACGAAGGCGCCGACGCCGAGGCCGATGAAGACCGGCAGCAGCAGGAACGAGGTTCGGCCGAACAGCAGCCCGAAGAACGCGCTGAGGTAGCCGAGGAACACGGCCGCCTGCAGCGTCGGCGGGTGGGACCGGTTCAGCCACTGATTCATAGCGACAACAGTATGGGCCGCAACCGGTCCAAAACTTGATGCAGGGCCCGGATTTGGTGGCCGATCACCCGGTCGCTCGCCCGGCCGGTCACGAGGGGTCTCGCCGGGCCGGCTTCGGCCCGAGGTCGACCGTCGTCGCCGCCGCGAGCTGGCCGCAGGCCGCGTCGATGTCGGTCCCGCGGTTGTCGCGGACGGTCACCCTCACGCCCCGGTCCCGGAGGCGATCGACGAAGGCGCCGATCCGGTCCTGCGGGGTACCGACGGTCGGCCAGCCCGGCGTCGGGTTCAGGGGGATGAGGTTGACGTGGGCCCTGGCCGCCAGCGCCACCACCGCCAACTCGTCGGCGTCTCGGTCGGCGTCGTTGGTTCCGTCGATCATCGCCCATTCCAGGGAGACCCGGCGCCCGGTCCGTTCGCGGAACAGCTGGCAGGCGGCCACCAGCTCGTCGATCGGGTGGCGGCGATTGATCGGCACGAGCTCGGTCCGCAGGTCGTCGCGGGCCGCGTGCAGCGAGAGGGCGAGACCGATCTGCAGGCCCTCGTCGGCCAGCCGGAGCATCTGGGGCACGAGGCCGACGGTTGACACGGTGACGTGACGGGCCCCGATCTCCAGGTCGGCGATGATCCGGTGCAGGCTCTCGATCAGCCGGTCGTAGTTGGCCAGCGGCTCACCCATCCCCATGAACACGACGTTGAGCCGGCCACCCGGCGTCGCCCGCCTGGCCGCCACCACCTGTTCGAGGATCTCACCGACCGACAGGTTGCGTCGATAGCCGGCCTGGCCCGTCGCGCAGAACCCACAGCCCATCGCGCATCCGGCCTGGCTCGACACGCAGACCGTCGAGCGGTCGCGGTAGTGCATCAGCACCGACTCGATCCGTTCGCCGTCGGGGAGCGCCCACAGCCACTTGGCGGTTCGACCGTCGTCGGCCGACCGCTCGACGACCGGCGACAGGACCGGGGCCACCCGCTCGGCCAGCTCGGCCCGGAGGTGCTTCGGCAGGTTCGTCTGCTCGGACGGCGGCACCCCCAACCGGTAGAGGCCGTGCCAGATCTGGTCGAGCCGGTAGCCGGGCTGGTCGGCCAGCACCTCCCGGTACCACGCCTTGTCCGGCGTCCAGGGCGACTCGGTCCCGGTCCCGGTCCCGGCGCCGGTTCCGGTCGTGCCGGCGGTCATGGCCCGAGCGACCGGCGCCACGCCCGGTCGGTCCGATGGTGGCGATAGCCGAGCCGGTGGTAGGTCCGCAGGGCCGGCTCGTTGTCGGCCTCGACGTAGAGCATGCCGGTGGTCAGGCCCTGCTCGGCCAGCCATGCCAGGCCGGCGGCGGTCATCGGTGCCCCGAGGCCCCGTCCGTGATGGTCGGGGTCGATGCCGATGGCGTAGATCTCGCCGAGGGCTGGCTCGCCGGCCGCCGTCGGTTGATGGATCTTCGTCCAGCAGAAGCCGGCGAGGGCACCGGGCCGGTCGGGGTCGTCGAGCAGCCGGATCCCCTCCGGATCGAACCACGGCTCCGCCGCCGCCGCTGCGATCCGCTCCCTGGTCATGCCGCCCTGGTCCGGGTGGGCGGCGAAGGCCCGGTTGTTGACCCGGATCAGCGCGTCCTCGTCGTGTCCTGGACGGAACGGACGGCTCTCGACCGGTTCGACGCCGACATCGACCGGCAGCCGGCACCGGAGCTGGTGCAGGGCCCGGGCCTCGACGAGGCCGTTCCGCTCGGCCAGCCGTCGATGCCAGGGCCTGGCCGGGTTGCCCCACAGCTCGACCGTGTCGGCGCCCGAGGCCTCGATCCGCGGCAGGAGTGCGGTCAACAGCCGGTCGGCCAGCTCGTCCGCTTCGCTGGACCGTCCGTCGCCCGGCTCGTCGGCCGCCGCTTCCGGCCATCCGCCGACGGCGGGCTCGACCTCGATGCCGACCTCGACGTCCACCTGGACCGGCGTGCCCTCGTCGATGAGGCCGCTGAGCTGGAACCGGCCGCGATCGATGGAGCCCCCGAGGTACCCGACGGGTCGTCCGTCGGCCAGGGCGACGGCGGCGACGAGGTCGTCCGGTGGCCAGTCGCCGTCGAAGCGGTCGTCTCGCAGGGGGGCGGCCAGGGCTCCCTGGAGCAGCTGGCGGGCCCAGTCGGCCAGCTCGGACGGCGAGGGGCCGCCACCGGACCCGTCGCCGCCTCGCCAGGCGACGTGGAGGACCACCGATTCGGACCCTGCGCTGCTCACCGCTCCCACCGTAGTGGCTGCTCGCCCGCAGCCCGTGTGACGGTGGTTCGGGGGCCACGGGCGATGGCGACGGCGAAGGTCAGGGTGCGGATCCCCATCGGCGAGTATTGTTCCCAATACAGGATTCAGCCGATCGGGTTTTTCGCAGAAATCACCCACGCAATGGTTCGACTGAATTAGTCTTTCAGTCAACCAGGTTCCCGCCACCTGGTAGCAGCAAGTACGGGGATCCGCCGCCCCTGCTTGCGCCGTCGGCGCCCCGTTCTCGGGGCGCCGACGTTGTTTTACCAGCTCAACCGGTATGTGGCTGCACGCTGGACCGCCGACGTGGATCGGCTTCGATTGTCGAAGCAGTCAAATCGATGGCGCTGGCATCGTGTGGTTCGTGTGAATATGCCCACCGAGCGGCAGGCGTGATGCGACCCGTGGCTGGTCAACTCCGGCGCGATGTTCTCCGAAGGAGCTTCTCGAGGCGCCGATTGGCCGTCAGCAGCTGACGCTCGACCTCGAGCAACTCGCCCCGCTCGTCGTCGTCCTCGTCGGTCTGGTCGGCGAGTTGCCCGAGCCGGGTCGTGACATCCTCCAGGGTGGCCGAGAGGGAGCTGAGGGCGGTGGCGTCGAGGGGCATCGTCACATCCGGGTCGGGGCGCTTCGGGCACCGGCCGGCCGAAACGGCGTCGGTGGGCCGGACCGCCCACGCTACCGTCGGAGGTCCCAGGGCCCGGCTCGGGCCGCTCGGCCCGGGTGGCGGGTCGGCGAGAGAGAGGACCCTCCGTTGCTCAACCGTCTCGACCTGCGGGACCTCGACCGGACGACCGACCTGGCTGCGGTCTTGCCTCGGCCCGACATCGCCGGCGACGAGCCCCGGGCCACGGTGCGGGAGATCATCGCCGAGGTCCGCGAGCGGGGCGACAAGGCGCTGCGACAGCTCACGGCCCGATTCGACGAGGTCGAGCTCGATGCGCTCGAGGTGCCACCCGGCGTGCTCGACGCCGCCGTCGCGTCCCTCGCCCCCGAACTGCGGGAGGCCATGGAGGCGGCGGCCGAGGGCATCGAGACGTTCCACCGCCACCAGGTCCGCCCGCCCGAGCGGATCGAGCGGGATGGCCTGACGATCGTCGCCTCCCAGCGGCCGGTCCGCCGGGCCGGACTGTACGTCCCGGGCGGTCGGGCCGAGTACCCGTCGACGGTGCTGATGACCGCCGTCCCGGCCCGGGTGGCCGGGGTCGGCGAGATCGTGCTGTGCGTGCCGCCGAGCGCCGACCACGGCGGGATCGTGCCATCGGTGCTGGCCGCCGCCCGGCTGGCCGGGGTCGACCGGGTCTTCGCCGTCGGCGGAGCCCAGGCCATCGCGGCGATGGCCTACGGGACCGAGAGCGTGCCGGCGGTCGACGTGATCGCCGGGCCGGGCAACGTGTACGTGGCCCTGGCCAAGCAGGAGGTCGCCGGCGATGTCGGCATCGCCGCCGCCTTCGCCGGACCGTCCGAGGTCGTGGTCGTGGCCGACGACACCACCCCAGCCCGCTACGCCGCCATCGATGTGATCCTCCAGGCCGAGCACGGGCCGGACGGCCTGGCCTGGCTGGTCACGTGGGACGAGGCGGTCGCCGACGCCGTTTGCCGGGCCGGCGACGAGCTGCTGGCCGAGTCGCCCCGGGCCGGCGAGGTCAGGGCGACCCTGTCGGACGGGGGCTACGCCGCCCTGGTCAGCGGGCCGGACCAGGCGCTGGCCGTCGTCGACGCCATCGCCCCCGAGCACCTCGAGCTGCAGTGCAGGGATGCGGCCGAGCTGGCCCAGCGGGTCGAGAACGCCGGGGCGATCTTCTGTGGGAACTGGTCGCCGGCTTCGGTCGGCGACTACGTGGCCGGCCCGAGCCACGTGCTCCCCACCTTCGGCTCGGCCCGCTTCGCCAGCGCCCTCACCGTGGCCGACTTCGTGAAGGACCACCACGTCGTGACCGTCGAGCCAGACGGGCTGGCCCGACTCGGGCCCCACGTGGTCGCCCTGGCCAACCAGGAGGGGCTCGCGGCCCACGCCAGGTCGATCGAGCTACGGCTCGACGAGCTCGCCGGCGGGACCGCCGGCCGGTCCGAGCCGTGAGCCGCCGACCCCAGGTCCGCGACGACCTGCGGGAGCTGGTCGGCTACCACTCGCCCCAGGTCACGGTCGACGTCCGGCTCAACACCAACGAGGCGCCCGGCCCGCCCCCGGCGGCGTTCGGTGAGGCGGTGGCGGCGGCGGCCAGGGATCTCGACTGGCATCGCTACCCCGACCGCGGGGCCACCGAGCTCCGGCGGGCGATCGGCCGCCTGTACGGCGGCCTCGGCCCCGAGCGGGTCTTCTGCGCCAACGGCTCCAACGAGGTCCTCCAGACCGTGCTGTTGACCTTCGCCGGGCCCGGTCGCCGGACCCTCACCTTCGAGCCGACCTACGCCCTGCACGCCCATCTGGGCCGGATCACGGGATCCGAGCCGGTTGCCGTCGATCGCGACCCCGGCTTCACCATCGACCCGGTGGCGGCGGCCGAGGCCGTCCGACGGGTCGAGCCGGCGATCACCTTCCTGTGCTCGCCGAACAACCCGACCGGCATGGTCGAGCCGGACGAGACGATCGAGGCGGTGCTCGACGCCGTGACCGAGGTCGGCGGGCTGCTCGTGGTCGACGAGGCCTACGGCGAGTTCGCTCCCCGATCGGCGGTCGAGCTGCTCGACGACGACCGTCCGCTGGTGGTGACCAAGACCTACTCGAAGACCTGGGCCATGGCCGCAGCCCGGCTCGGCTACCTGCTCGGCCCGGCCTGGCTGGTCGAGAAGCTCGAGCTGGTCGTCTTGCCCTACCACCTCGACGCCCTCAAGCAGGCCGCCGGCCTGGCCGCCCTCGGCTTCGTCGACGAGATGAACGCCCGGGTGGCGTCGATCGTGGAGGAACGGGGTCGCATCGAGGCCGCACTGGGCGAGCTCGGGGCCGAGGTCTGGCCGTCCGGGGCCAACTTCGTGCTCTTCCGGCCACCGACCGATGGGGCAACGGTGTGGCAGCAGCTCGTCGACCGCTCGGTCCTCGTCCGCAACACCGCCAGCTGGGAGCACCTCGACGGGTGCCTTCGGGTGACCGTCGGCACCGCCGAGGAGAACGGTCGGTTCCTGTCGGCGCTGGCCGACATACTGGGAGCGGCGGCCCCGCTTCGATGACGGGCCCGAGCCGGCGGCCCGACGAACCCCTTGACCCCGTGGAGGAGCCGTGACCCGCAACAGCAGCCGATCCCGTACCACGGCCGAGACCTCGGTCGACGTCAGCCTCGACCTCGACGGCAGCGGCCGGACCGACGTGTCGACCGGCATCCCGTTCTACGACCACATGCTCGATCAGCTCGGCCGACACGGCGGGTTCGACCTGGCGGTGGCGGCCAAGGGTGACCTGCACGTCGACGCCCACCACACGGTCGAGGACACGGCGATCGTGCTCGGCGAGGTGTTCGCCGAGGCCGCCGGCGACAAGGTCGGGGTGCGGCGCTTCGCCAGTGGGCGCTACCCGCTCGACGAGGCCCTGGTCGAGGTGGCCCTCGACCTGTCCGGCCGGCCCTTCTTCGTCTGGGACGTCGAGATGCCCGAGGCCATCCCGCTCGGCAACCCACCGTTCGACCCGTCGATGGCCGAGCACGCGCTCGGCAGCTTCGCCACCAACGCGGGCATCACCCTGCACGTGACGCTGGTCCGGGGCCGCAACGTCCACCACATCATCGAGGCCGCCTTCAAGGGCGTGGCCCGTTGCCTGCGCGACGCCGTTCGCGTCGAGGACGACCGCATCCCGTCGACGAAGGAATCGCTGTGACCACGATCGCAGTGCTCGACTACGGGATCGGGAACCTGCGATCGGCCCAGAAGGCCCTCCAGCACGTCGGCGCCGATGCCGACCTCACCGACGATCCCGGCCTGATCGAGCGGGCCGACGGGGTCGTCCTGCCCGGCGTCGGCAACTTCGGCGCCTGCATGCGGGCCCTGGTCGAGACCGGCCTGGCCGACCAGGCCAGGAAGGTGGCCGAGCGGGGTCAGCCCTTCCTCGGGATCTGCGTCGGCATGCAGCTGATGTTCGAGTCGTCGGCCGAGTCGCCGGGCGAGCCGGGCCTGGGCCTGCTTCCCGGCCGGATCGACTGGCTGCCCGACGGGGTCAAGCGACCGCAGATGCAGTGGAACCAGCTCAGCTGCGTCGACCACCCGCTGCTCGCCGGGCTCGACGGCGGCTGGGTCTACTTCGTGCACAGCCTGGCGCCGGTCCTCGGTGACGGGCTGACCGACGAGCACGTGCTCGCGACCACCGACTACGGCGGCCCGGTCGTCGCCGCCGCCGGCCGAGACAACGTGATGGCAACCCAGTTCCACCCGGAGAAATCGGCCACCGGCGGCCTGCGCCTGTTGGCCAACTTCGTCGAGCTCACCCGGGCCGGCCGATGACCCCCCGCACCGCGGGGACCGCCGGCTTCCGGCTCTTCCCGGCCATCGACCTGCGGGGCGGCCGCTGCGTTCGCCTCTACCAGGGAGACTACGACCGGGAGACGACCTACGGCGACGATCCGGTCGGCCAGGCCAGCGCCTTCGTGGCCGAGGGGGCCGAGGCGCTGCACGTCGTCGACCTCGACGCCGCCCGCTCGGGCGAGCCGGTCAACCGCGAGGTCATCGGCGCCATCTGCGCCGCCATCCCGGTCCCGGTCCAGGTCGGCGGCGGCGTCCGATCGGTCGAGGCGGCCGAGGCCCTGTTCGCAGCCGGCGTCGATCGGGTGGTCATCGGCACCGCCGCCGTCGAGAACCCCGGCCTGGTGGCCGACGTCGTCGGGTCGGGTCACTCGGTCGTCGTCGGGCTCGATGCCAGGGGTGACGAGGTCGCCACCCACGGCTGGACCACCAGCACCGGCCGGTCGGTCGGCGAGCTGGCGGCTGCGTTCGCCGACATCGGCGTCGATGGCCTGGTGGTCACCGAGATCGGGCGCGACGGCACGATGGAGGGTCCCGACGTCGCCGGCCTGCGAGGCTTGCTCGACGTCACCGACATCCCGGTGATCGCCTCCGGTGGCGTCGGCGTGATCGACCACCTCCGCACGCTGGCGTCGGTGCGGTCGTCGGTCGGCGCACCCCTGGCCGGCGCCATCGTCGGCCGGGCCCTGTACGAGGGGCGGTTCACGGTCGCCGAGGCCCTGGCCGCCATCGACGACGCCGGCGGCGCCGCCGACGCGGGCGGCGACACGGCCGCTGCGGTCGACGAGAGGAGCGGGTGAGATGCAGGTGACCAGGGTGATCCCGTGCCTGGACGTGGCCGACGGTCGGGTGGTCAAGGGGGTCAACTTCGTCGATCTCCGCGACGCCGGCGATCCGGTCGAGCTGGCGGCGGTCTACGACCAGCAGGGCGCAGACGAGCTGGTGTTCCTCGACATCGGCGCCTCACACGAGAACCGCGACACCACGGTGGCCATGGCCGCCGCCGTGGCCGAGCAGGTGTTCATCCCGTTCACGATCGGAGGTGGGATCCGCTCGGTCGACGACGCCAGGAAGCTGTTGCGGGCCGGGGCCGACAAGGTCTCCATCAACTCGGCGGCCGTGGCCAGGCCCGAGCTGGTCGGCGAGATCGCCGAGGAGTTCGGCTCCCAGTGCTGCGTCGTCGCCATCGACGGCCGCCGGGTCGAGGCCGACGGGGCGGGCAGACCGCGGGGACTGGAGGGGGCCGAGATCCCCTCCGGCTTCGAGGTCAACACGCACGGCGGGCGCCGCCCGACCGGGATCGACGTGGTCGACTGGGCCCGCGAGGTGGTCGACCGGGGAGCGGGCGAGATCCTGCTGACCTCGATGGACCGCGACGGGACCAGGGAGGGGTTCGACCACCCGATGACCCGGGCGGTCAGCGAGGCGGTGAATGTGCCGGTGATCGCCTCGGGTGGCGTCGGGTCGTTGGCCCACCTGGCCGACGGCGTCCTGTCCGGCGGGGCCGATGCCGTGCTGGCGGCCAGCATCTTCCACTTCGGCGAGTCGACGATCGCCGAGGCCAAGGCGGCCATGACCGCCGCCGGGCTCACCGTCCGCCCGCCGGCGTAGGGCGTCGGCGCAAGCCGGGTCCGGTACTGGCCTCGGCCGATCGCCCCGCGGTCCGCAACGCACGGGCCCGGTCAGGCGGGAGCGATCCGGTCGAGCAGGTGCTCGGCGGCGGCCGTGACCTGGTCGAGCCCCGACATCCAGAAGTGGTCGATGCCATCGGCGGCCCGAACCTCCACGCTCGCCCACGACGACGTGAGGGCCTCGGCGTCGGTTGCGGTGCGGAAGTCGTCGGCCGAGCCGGACACGATCACCGTCGGGCGGCCATCGGAGGCGGCCACCATCGCCTCGGGGGCGACGATCCGCAGCGGCGGTGAGACGGCGAGCCAGCCCCCGATCCGGTCGTCGCCGACCGACAGGGCCACATCGGCACCGAACGAGTAGCCCGCCAGCAGCAACGGTCGGCCGGGGTAGCGCTCGGCGGCGACGTCGACGGCGGCGACGACATCGGCCCGCTCGGCCTCGCCACCGCCGTGGGTGCCACCCGATGCGCCGGCGCCCCGGAAGTTGAACCGGATCGTCGGCACACCGCGGGCCGGCAGATCGAGGAACAGCCTGCCGACCACGTTGTTGTGCATCGACCCGCCGTAGAGCGGGTGGGGATGGCAGACGACGGCGACCGCTCGAGGTGCGTCGCCGTCCTCGGCCGCCAGCGCCAGCTCGCCCTCGAGGGCCAGACCGTCGGCGGTCATCGGGTGCACGGGCTCGACGGGTGGGGGTCCACTCATGGCGGCGACCCTACCGTTCCGGGTCGGGCCGGCGCCCGCCGGTCGCCGGTCCGGGCACCGGCAACGGCCGGCCCGGGACGTTCCCACCCCGCTACCCTGAGGCGACGTCCGGGCCGGTCGGGCCCGGGCGAAGCCGATTGCGGAGAGACCACGTGTCAGAGGCCAACGACCCCGAGGAGACGAGCGCCGAGTCGGCGGAGCCCCGCCCGGCGCCGCCCCGCCCGACCCGCGCCGGCGGCGCCGATCGCCTCCCGATCAAGATGCTGAACGACCGCATCCTGGTCCAGCTCGAGGGGCCGGACGGCGAGCGGAAGTCGAGCGGTGGCATCCTGATCCCGGCCACCGCCCAGGTCGGCAAGCGCCTGACATGGGCCGAGGTGGTCGCCGCCGGCCCCAACGTCCGCACGATGGAGCTCGGCGACCGGGTCCTGTTCAATCCCGAGGACCGCTACGAGGTCGAGGTCGGCGGTCACGACTACATCATCCTCCGCGAGCGCGACATCCACGCCGTCGCCGCCGAGCGGCTCGACGATTCGCCGACGGGCCTGTACCTGTAGGCCCGAGACCTCGAGGAGGTCGCCCGATGATCACCGGCCCCGCCACCAGCGGCATCACCAGTCGCGACGAGTTCCGCAGCCTCGCCCGCGACTACCGAGCGGTCCCCGTCCACCGCGAGCTCCTGGCCGACCTCGTCACGCCGCTCTCGGCCTACCTGCGCTGCGTCGGCGACGAGCCGGGATTCTGCCTGGAGTCGGTCGAGAACGGCGAGCGATGGAGCCGCTTCAGCTTCGTCGGTCGCCGACCCCACGCCTCGCTGACCGCCAGGGGCCGCAACGTGACGCTGACCGGCCGGTTGCCCGACACGGACCTGCCCCTCGACCGGGGCATCCTGGCCCCGCTCGAGCTGCTGCTCGACCGCTACCGGGCGCCCCGCCTGCCCGAGCTGCCGCCGCTGACCGCCGGCCTGGTCGGCCACCTCGGCTACGACGTGGTGCGGGAGGTCGAGCACCTGCCCGACACCCCACCGGACGACGCCGGCTACCCCGATGCCATGCTCGACGTGATCGGCGAGCTGGCGGTGTTCGACCACTGGCGCCAGCGGGTGACCCTGGTGGCGGTGGCCCTGCTCGGCCCCGACGCCGACGACGACGAGATCGATCGGGCCTACGACGACGCGGTGGCCCGGCTGGAGCAGCTGGCCATCGACGGGGCCAGCCCGCTCGGCGAGCCGCTGCTGGCTCCGCCCGACCTCGACTCGTCGGCCGAGCTCGACCCGGCCTCGTTCCCGGCGTCGCTGTCGTCCGGGCTCTATCAGAAGGCGGTCGAGGTGGCCAAGGAGTACATCCGGGCCGGGGACATCTTCCAGGTGGTGCTGGCCAAGCGCTTCGACCTCGACCTGCAGGCCGAGCCGCTCGACGTGTACCGCTGCCTCCGCCAGCTCAACCCGAGCCCGTACATGTACTTCCTCCGCCAGCCCGAGCTGACGTTGGTCGGGTGCTCGCCCGAGCCGCTGGTCCAGGTCACCGACGGGCGGGTCATCTCCCGCCCGATCGCCGGCACCAGGCGCCGGGGCAAGACCGAGGAGCACGACCGGCTGATGGCGGCCGAGCTGAGCGAGGACCCGAAGGAGCGGGCCGAGCACGTCATGCTCGTCGACCTGGCCCGCAACGACCTCGGCCGGGTGGTCGAGTTCGGGTCGCTCACGATCGACGAGATGATGACGCTCGAGCGCTACAGCCACGTCATGCACCTGACCTCCCAGGTGTCCGGCCGGCTGGCCGATGGCCGCACGGTCATCGACGTGCTCCGGGCCACGATGCCGGCCGGCACCGTGTCCGGCGCCCCGAAGGTGCGGGCCATGGAGATCATCGACGAGCTCGAGCCGACCAAGCGCGGCCCCTACGCCGGCGTGGTCGGCTACCTCGACTTCTCCGGCAACCTGGACACCGCCATCGCCATCCGCACGATGTTCTGCGGTCCCGAGCGGGCCTCGGTCCAGGCCGGGGCCGGGGTGGTGGCCGACAGCGTGCCCGAGCTGGAGGACTACGAGTGCTGGAACAAGGCCAAGGCCCTGCTCGCCGCCGTCGAGCCGGCCCGGGCCATGGGCCGGGCCCGGCGCGAGGCCGCCGGGTCCTGATCGGCCGCCGCCCGGACCGCCGGGCGGCTGGTCGGCCCGCCGCGTGAGGCGTCGGCCCGGGCGGCCGGGCAGACTGGGTGCATGCTCGAGCTCGCCGAGTCCTTCACTCGATTCCAGACCGGCCCCGTCGTCATCGGGGCCGAGCGCGACCTGCTGATCGCCACCGGTCCCGACGCCGCCAGCTACCTGCAGGGGCAGCTGAGCCAGGACGTCGATGGCCTGGCCGTCGGCGCAACCACCCGATCGCTCCTGCTCCAACCACAGGGCAAGGTCGATTCGTGGCTCCGTGTCCACCGCCGGGCCGACGACACGTTCTGGCTCGACACCGATCCGGGGCACGGCGCCGGCGCCGAGGCTCGGCTCAACCGGTTCAAGCTCCGGGTCGACTGCACGATCGAGGTCCGCACGGTGCCCGTGCTGGCCATCCGGGGACCGGGCTCGGCCGCCGTCGACCCGACCCCGGCCGGGCCGGACGTCGTTGCCCTCGACGCCGGCTGGGGTGGGATCGAGGGGCTGGACCTGCTCGACCCAGGCGGCGGCCTCGACGTCGCAGCCGCCGCCTCCGCCATCGGGCTCGACGTCGCCCCGGCCGGGCTGGGCGAGCTGATCCGCATCGAGCAGGGCCTGCCGGCGATGGGCCACGAGCTCGACGAGTCCACGATCCCCGCCGCTGCGGGCATCGTCGACGAGTCGGTCGACTTCACCAAGGGGTGCTACGTCGGTCAGGAGCTGGTTGCCCGGGTCGACTCCCGTGGCAACAACACCCCGACCCGGCTGCACCGGCTCCGGTTCCCCGATGGCACGCCCGAGCCGGGCGCCGAGCTGCTCGCCGGCGACGGCAAGGCGGCCGGCACGGTGACCAGCGCCGTTGCGGTGCCGGGCGCCGATGCGGTCGGGCTCGGCTACCTCAAGCGCTCGGTCACCGCTCCCGTCACGCTGACGGCGACGGTGGGGGGCCGGGAGGTCCCGGTGGAGGCGACGACCCTGGACTGAACGGCGCCGTCCGGCCGTCAGGGATCTCGACCGTCTGGTCGTCGCCTGGGGTCCTGAGCGGGAAGGCCAGCGTCAGCCGGGCACCGCCGTCCGGTGCGTTGCCGGCCTCGACCGAACCGCCCATCGCCGCCGCCAGCTCCCGGACGATGGCCAGGCCGAGCCCGGTCGGGTTCTCGGCCCGCCTCGGTCTGGCCCGGCCGGTGTAGAGCCGGTCGAAGACGAACGGCAGGTCGGCGGGATCGAACCCGGGCCCGTCGTCGGCGACCGTCACCAGCGCCCGGCCCCGCCCGTCGACCCCATCGGGACCGGTGGTGGTGACCGCCACCACGACCCGGGTGGTGGCGAAGCCCATGGCGTTGGTGACCAGGTTGCCGATCGCCTGGGCCAGCCGATCGGCGTCGGCCACGACCGGGGCCGGGCCGTCGACCACTGCGTCGATGGCGATGCCGTCCTGGGTGGCCTGGGGCGCGAGCCCGGCTGCGGTCCGCCCGGCGACCACGCCGAGGTCGACCGGTCGGAGGTCGAGGCGGAACCGGTTGGCGTCCAGCTTGGCCAGGTCGAGCAGGTCGCCGACCAGACGGTCGAGCCTGGTCGCCTGGTTGCCGATGACCTCACCGGCGGCGCGGGGCTCGGCCGCACCGTCGCGCAGCGCCTCGGCGTAGCCCGAGATGGCGGTCAGCGGCGTCCGCAGGTCGTGGGAGACCGACAGCAGGAACTGCTGGTCGAGCGCTCGGGACCGCTCGAGGTCGGCCGCCATCCGGTTGACCGACCGGCCGAGCTGCACCAGCTCGTCGTCGCCGCCGAGCCCTCGTCCGCCGGTCCGGTGGGCCCGCCGGCCCCCGCCTCCGTCGCCCCCGTCGCCGCGACCGTCACCGCCACCGTCGTCGCCGTCGATCCCGACCCGGGCGTCGAGCTGCCCGGCGGCGATGGCGGCCGTCGTCGCCTCGATGGCCCGGATCGGGTGGACGAGCCGCCTGGCCAGGAGGATCCCGGCCACGAGGGCACCGACGAGGACGACGGCGCTCGACAGTACGAACCAGGCGATGCTCTGGCGGGGAACGGCGGTGACCGGCTGGGCGGCCAGCAGCGCGAACCGGAGCTGCCCGCCGTCGGCCGGGTCGGTGGCGATGGTCAGCTGGCGGAGGCCGACGACGCCGCCGTCGTGGTCGATCAGCACGGTCTCGTCGGCCGCCAGCGCCTCCAGCTGGTCGGCGTCGAGCGTCAGGTCGGGGAACGAACCGAGCGGGTTGCCCCGCCCCCGCCCCGTTCGGCCGAGCGACCGCACCCTGCCGTCCTGGCCGAGCGCCACCGGTTCGAGGACCTCGAGGCCGAGGTTGCGCCGGTTCTGGGGGACGAGGAGCTGCAGCTGGCGAGCGGGGCGGGCCTCCGACTCGAGCAGCGAGCCGACCACGTCGAGGCCGCGCTGCACCTGGTCCTCGGCCCGGTTCCTGGCCCCGACCTGGGCGATCGCCAGGATCCCGAACCCGACGAGCAGGATCGAGACAAGCGCCGTCAGCACGAAGGCGATGGCCAGGCGCCGCTGCATGCTCAGCCCAACCGGTAGCCGACCCCCCGGACCGTGGCCAGGGGCAGGTCGTCACCGAGCTTGCGGCGGAGTTGTCTGACGTGGACGTCGACCGTGCGGGGATCGCCGATCCAGTCGGGACCCCAGGCCAGGTCGAGCAGTTGCTGGCGGCTGAGGGCGATCCCCTCGTTCCCGATCAGGGCCTCGAGCAGCGCCCACTCCTGGGTGGCCAGCGGGACCGGCTCACCGCCGGTCCTGACCTCCCGCCGCTCGAGGTCGACGGTCACCTCCCCGTAGTCGGCCCGAGTGCCGTTGCCGGCGCTGCGCCCCCGGCGGAGCACGGCCTTGATCCTGGCCACGATCTCCCGGGGGGAGAACGGCTTGGTCACGTAGTCGTCCGCCCCCATCTCGAGCCCGAGGATCCGGTCGACCTCGTCGTCGCGGGCGGTCAGGAACAGCACCGGCACGTCGCTGGTCTGCCGCAGCTGGCGGCACACGTCGAACCCGTCGAGCTCGCCGGGCAGGCCGACGTCGAGGACGACGAAGTCGGGGTTGCGGGCCCGGATGGCCTCCAGCCCGACGGCGCCATCCGGCGCGAGGTGCACGGTCCAGCCCTCTCGTCGGAAGTACAGCGCCAGCAGGTCGGCGATGTCCGGTTCGTCCTCGACGACGACGATGGCAGTCATGTGCCCCTGGAGCGTAGGGGGCGATTGTTAGGAAGGGGTGAAGGCCCGGCGTTGGCACTACATTCGCCGGCATGTCCAAGATTTCCCTGATCGCCAAGCTCACCGCGGCCGATGGCAAGGCCGACGAGCTGGCCACCGCCCTCGCCGACCTCATCGCCGCCGCCGACAGCGAGCCCGGGCTGGAGATCTACTCAGCCCACGTCACCGCCGACGACCCGAACACCTTCTACTTCTTCGAGCTCTACAGCGACGAGGAGGCGCTCGCCGTTCACGGGAAGGCCGAGCCGATGGTCGGGGCCATGAAGGCGCTCGGCGGACTGCTCGCCGGCCGGCCCGAGGTGACGATGATGAACCCGGTCGTGGCCAAGGGCCTCGACCTCTGAGGCCCCGGCTCCGAGACCCGACCCGATGACCGGTCCGGCCGCCACCAACACCTACCTGGCCCGCATCCTCGACGCCCACCGCCAGGCGGCGGCCGCCGACGACCGGCGCCTCGACGACCTGATCGCCCGAACGGCCGATCTGGGGGCGACCCGAGGGTTCGGTCCGGCCCTGTCCGGCGCGGACGGGGTGGCGGTCATCAGCGAGGTCAAGCGTCGCTCGCCTTCGAAGGGTGACCTGCATCCGGGCCTCGATCCGGCCGAGCTGGCTTCCGACTACGCCGGCGGCGGGGCGTCGTGCCTCTCGGTCCTGACCGACCGCGAGTTCTTCGGCGGCTCGCCGGACGACCTGGCCGCGGCCAGGGGAGCCGTCGACCTGCCGGTGATCCGCAAGGACTTCACCGTGACGGCCAACGACGTCGCCGATGCCCGCCTGATGGGAGCAGACGCCGTGTTGCTGATCGTCGCCGCCCTCGACGACGCCGAGCTCGGTGACTTCCACGCCCTGGCCGCCGAGCTCGGGCTCGACGCCCTCGTCGAGACCAACGACGAGGCGGAGGTCGAGCGGGCCCTCGCCGTCGGGGCGACGCTGATCGGCGTGAACCAGCGTGACCTGGTGACCTTCGAGGTCGACACCGCCAGGGCGGTTCGGGTGGCGGCCGCCATACCGGACGAGGTGGTGTCGGTGGCCGAGTCCGGGATCGGCGGCCCCGACGACCTCCCGCCGCTGGCCGAGGCCGGCTTCGATGCCGTCCTGGTCGGGGAGAGTCTCGTCCGCTCGGGGGATCCCCGGGCCGCGGTTGCGGCACTGCGGGCGGCGACCGCCGGCTGAGGCGGGCCGATGGTCCCGCGCCGGCCGTCGTCCTCGCCCGGTCGACCGGAATTCGATCAGGATGCCGGGCCGACGCTGGGGTAACGTGCCTGGGTGTTCGTGAAGATCTGCGGCGTCACCACGGTCGAGGATGCCCTGCTGGCGGCGGGGCTCGGCGCCGATGCCGTCGGTCTCAACTTCTGGTCGGGGTCGAAGCGCCGCATCGGCCGGGAGACCGCCCGAGACATCGTGCGACGGCTCCCGCCCGAGGTCCTGACCGTCGGCATCTTCCGCGACGAGCGCCGCGACCGGGTCGTCGACCTGGCCACCACCCTCGGCCTCCGGGCCGTCCAGCTCCACGGCGCCGAGAGCCCCGAGGACACCCGCTGGGTCGGGGATCGGGTCCCTGCGGTGATCCGGGCGCTCGGCATCGACGACCCGGCCCTGGTCGCCGACGCCGACTGGGGCCCCCACCGGCTCCTCGTCGACTCCCCGATGGCGGGCAGCGGCGAGACGTTCGACTGGGCCCTGATCGAGGAGCGGGTCGGGGATCGGGACTACCTGCTGGCCGGCGGCCTCGACCCGGACAACGTGACCCAGGCCATCGAGGAGCTCGACCCGTGGGGGGTCGACGTGGCCTCCGGCGTCGAGTCGTCACCGGGGCGCAAGGACCCGGCCAAGGTCCGCAAGTTCCTGGCTGCGGCCCGAGCGGCCCGACCGTTCCGGCCGGCCGGCTGACCGGCCCGGGAACGGGCGACCGACGGGCAGACGCAGACCCGAGACCGACACAAGACACCAGCAACCAGTGAGGACAACATCGATGACGGCAACCGCTGACCACACCGACCAGCCCGCTCCGGCCGGCTCGTCGCTGATGGCCGAGCCGGACGACCGCGGCCGCTTCGGCCAGTTCGGGGGACGGTACGTGCCCGAGACCCTGGTCCCGGCCTGTGCCGAGCTGGAGGACGCCTTCCGCTCGGCCTGGGGCGACCCCGAGTTCCGGACCGAGTTCGAGACGCTGCTCCACGACTACGCCGGCCGGCCATCGGCGCTCACCGACTGCCGCAACCTCTCCGAAGAGCTCGGCTGCCGGGTCCTCCTCAAGCGCGAGGATCTCAACCACACCGGCAGCCACAAGATCAACAACGTGATCGGCCAGACCCTGCTGGCCCGGCGCATGGGCAAGCAGCGGGTGGTGGCCGAGACCGGGGCCGGCCAGCACGGCGTTGCCACCGCAACCGCCGCCGCCTACTTCGGGCTCGACTGCGTGGTCTACATGGGCGAGGTCGACGTCGCCCGCCAGGCCCTCAACGTGTTCCGCATGGAGCTGCTGGGGGCCGAGGTCCGCCCGGCGTTGTCCGGCAGCCGGACCCTCAAGGATGCGGTCAACGAGGCCATGCGGGACTGGGTGGCCACCGTCGAGGACACCTACTACTGCCTCGGCTCGGTGATGGGCCCCCATCCCTATCCGTGGATGGTGCGGGAGTTCCATCGCATCATCGGCACCGAGGCCCTCGCCCAGTCGCAGGCCCTGCTCGACGGCGACGTGCCCGACGTGGTCGTCGCCTGCGTCGGCGGCGGCTCGAACGCGGCCGGGCTGTTCGCCGGCTTCGTCGACACCCGGGCCGAGCTGGTCGGGGTCGAGCCGGCCGGCGGCGCCGCGGTCAGTCGCTCGGTCCCCGGCGTCGTCCACGGGTCGATGTCGTACCTGATGCAGGACGAGTTCGGGCAGGTCCAGGAGGCCCAGTCGGTGTCGGCCGGCCTCGACTACCCGGGCGTCGGACCCGAGCACGCCCACCTGGCCGACATCGGCCGGGCCCGCTACGAGCCGGTGACCGACGCCGAGGTGCTCGCCGCCTTCGAGCTGCTGGCCAGGACCGAGGGCATCATCCCCGCCCTCGAGTCGGCCCACGGCCTGGCCTGGATGTCCCGCCACCGGACCGAGCTGGCCGGCAAGACCGTCCTGCTCAACCTGTCGGGTCGGGGTGACAAGGACGTGGCCCAGGTCCAGGCGATCAAGCGGCGCGACCCCGAGGCCATGGCCCACGTCGACCTCGAGCGGAAGCCGGGGGATCCGTCGTGACCGCCGCATCGACCGACGCCGTCGCCGGCCTCACCGCGGCGGCAACCGAGACCGACGCCGATGAGCCGCCGGTCGTCTGGGACACCACCGGCATGGCCCCCGGCCGGCTCGAGTCCGAGCTGCTGGCCAAGCGCGAGGCCGGCCGCAAGCTGCTCCTGCCCTACATCACCGCCGGCTACCCGGCCGGCGACTGGGCCCGCCTGGTCGAGGGCGTCGCCGCCGCCGGGGCCGACGCCATCGAGATCGGCGTGCCCTTCTCCGATCCGGTGATGGACGGCGCCACCATCCAGGAGTCGTCGACCCGGGCGCTGGCCGACGGCATCGACCCCGGCCTGGCCCTCGACACCGTTGCCGATCTCGACGTCGGCATCCCGCTGATCGTCATGACCTACTACAACATCTGCTTCCGGATGGGTCATCGTCGGTTCGCCAACGCGCTGGCCGAGGCCGGTATCTCGGCCGCCATCCTGCCCGACCTGCCCCTCGAGGAGGCCGGACCGTGGACCAGGGCCGCCGATCACGCCGGCATCGAGACCGTGCTGCTGGCCGCCCCGACCGCGCCGGACGAGCGCCTGCCCCGGATCGCCGCCCGGAGCCGCGGCTTCGTCTACGGCGTCGGGCTGATCGGCATCACCGGTGAGCGCGACGCTCTCGCCACCAGCTCCCTCGAGATGGCCCGCCGGCTGAAGGACGTGACCGACAAGCCGGTGCTGATCGGGGTCGGCGTGTCGAACCCCGAGCAGGCCGCCGCGGTCTGTGAGGTGGCCGACGGTGTGGTCGTCGGCTCGGCGGTCATCCGTCGGGTGCTCGACGAAGGGGTCGATGCGGCCGTCGACTTCGTCGCCGCCCTCCGGGCCGGGCTCGACGGCGGCGGCTGAGCGAGCGCCGTGCCGGTCGACGAGCGACGGCCGTTCCCAGCCGACGATCCCGACTGCGAGCTGTGCCAGGCCGCTCGGTTCACCCACTGGTACGCCGTGACCGAGCACGGCTGGGTGGCCGACTGCGAGGTCTGCTCGGTTCCGATGGTCGTGTGGTGGCACCACGGGACCGAACCGGGCGACGAGGTCCGCGACGAGCTGCTGGCCGCCCTGGCCGCGGCCGCGGACGAGCGGTTCGGGCCCGGCCGCTGGGATCTGGACCGGGTGATGCGCCAGGTCCCCACCCACTTCCACGCCCACGCCCGGGACGAGCGGTGGTTCGCCGAGCGGTGGACGCGCCCGCTGTCCCGCTACCGCGGCGTCGGGGGCGAGCGGGAGACGACCGGGGGCGGCTGACGGCCGAGCGTCCGGCCCGGGCGGCTCGTCGGGTGTGACATCGGGAACACCGGAGCCGGTCGGCGGGTTGTGCGTTCATGCGACTCGCTGGTGGACGGCCCGTTCCGACGACGACGCGCCTGGCGGCGTCGGCCGTTGCCCTCGTGCTGGTGGCCGGTGCCTGCGCCGGAGGTGACGACGACTCCTCCCAGGCGACGGACGACCGGTCCGCCGTGGAGGCCGGGTCCGGCGCCGAGGGCGGGTCCGGCACCGGGGAGGACGCCGGCACCGCAGACGGACCCGGTCCCGAGGCCGAGGCCGACGACGCCGGCTCGCCGGTCGCGGTCCAGACCCCGCCCGACTCCGACGTCGACTACTCGACGATCGACTACGACGCCGAGCCCGTCGGCTCGGCGCTGCGGGGCGACCGGGCCAACCCGGACTATCCGGCACCCGTGATCGACCCGACCCTGATCCGCTCCGGCGGCGTGCCCCCTGACGGCATCCCGCCGATCGACGCCCCGATGTTCACCGCCGTCGACGACGTCGACTACCTGGCCGATTCCGAGGCCGTGATCCTCGTCGAGGTCGATGGCGACGCCAGGGCGTACCCGATCCAGATCCTCATCTGGCACGAGATCGTCAACGACACCTTCGGCGACGTGCCGGTGTCGATCACGTTCTGCCCGCTGTGCAACTCGGCACTGGCCTTCGATCGCCGGGTCGGCGAGCGGGTCCTCGACTTCGGCACCTCGGGCGAGCTCTACCAGTCGGCCCTGGTGATGTACGACCGGCAGACGGAGTCGCTGTGGGCCCACTTCACCGGCGGCGGACTGGTCGGCCACTACGCCGGCGCCCAGCTCGGCTTCATCCCGGCCCAGACCGTGTCGTGGGCCCAGTTCCGCCAGGCCCACCCGGAGGGCCTCGTGCTCAACCAGTCGACCGGGGCGCAGCGGCCATACGGCCAGAACCCGTATCCGGGCTACGACTTCGAGCAGTCCGACCCGATCTCCACGTTCTTCACCGGCGACATCGACCGCACCCTGGCCTCGAAGGCCCGGATCGTCGGCGTGAACGACGCCGACGGCTCGGTCGCCGTCCGCCTCGAGGACCTGATCGAGCGGCCGGTCATACCGGTGACCGAGGACGGCCGCAATCTGGTCGTCTTCCACGAGCCCGGCCTGGCCTCGTCGCTCGACTCGTTCCAGGTCGACGGGGGCCGCGACGTCGGTCAGACGGGGGTGTTCGAGGCGCTGGCCCCGGACGGGACCGAGCTGACGTTCGCCGCAGGCGCAGCCGGCGATGGGTTCGTCGACGACCAGACGGGCTCGACCTGGAACGTGCTCGGTCAGGCCACCGGTGGCCCGCTGGCCGGCAGCGAGCTCACGCAGGTGCCCCACCTCGACACGTTCTGGTTCGCCTGGGCCACGTATCGCCCCGGAACGGTGATCGTCGAGCCGCCGGCGTCGTAGCGACACGAGCGCCGGCGGCCCGACCTCACGGGTGGGGCCGGTCGTCCGAGCCGGTCAGCCGGCCTCGACCGCCCGGTTGATGCCCGAGACGATCGCCCGCAGCGAGGCGGTGACGATGTCGGTGTGGACACCGACGCCCCAGAGCTCGGTGCCGCCGACCTGCAGCTCCATGTAACACACGGCCTTGGCGTCGGTGCCGGTGCCGATCGCGTGCTCGTGGTAGTCGAGCACCCGCACGTCGGCCCCGAGCGTGTCGTTGACGGCGTTGGCGAACGCCTCGACCGAGCCACCGCCCTCGCCCCCGATCGTGCGCTCCTCGCCGTCGATGCGGATGGTGGCGCTGACCCGGGAGCGGTCGGCCCCCTCGGCGTTCTGGGTGGTCGAGAACGAGACCAGCTCGTACGGCTTGGTCACCGTCAGGTAGTGGTTGCGGAACTGGTCCCAGATCTCGTTGCCCGTGATCTCCTTACCGGTGGTGTCGGTGATCTGCTGGATGACCCGGGTGAACTCGATCTGCAGCCGTCGGGGCAGGTCGAGCTCCTGCTCGGTCTTGAGCAGGTAGGCGACGCCGCCCTTGCCAGACTGGGAGTTGACCCGGATGACGTCCTCGTAGGTCCGGCCGACGTCCTCGGGGTCGATCGGCAGGTACGGGACCTCCCACAGGGTCTGGCCGGTCTGGTCCATGGCCTCGAATCCCTTCTTGATCGCATCCTGGTGCGAGCCGGAGAAGGCGGTGTAGACGAGGTCGCCGACGTAGGGGTGGCGGGGATGGACCGGCAGCTGGTTGCAGTGCTCGGCCACCCGGCGCAGCTCGTTGATCTCGGTGACGTCGAGGCCGGGGTCGACGCCCTGGCTGAACAGGTTGAGGGCCAGGGTGATGACGTCGACGTTGCCGGTCCGCTCGCCGTTGCCGAACAGCGTGCCCTCGACCCGGTCGGCACCGGCCATGACGCCGAACTCGGCCGCGGCCACGGCGGTGCCCCGGTCGTTGTGGGGATGCAGCGAGAGCACGATGGCGTCCCGACCGACGATGTTGCGGTGGAACCACTCGATCATGTCGCCGTAGATGTTGGCGGTGCTCATCTCGACGGTGGCCGGCAGGTTGAGGATCAGCGGGTCGTCCGGGGTCGGGACGAAGACGTCCATCACCGACTCGCAGATCTGCTTGGCGAACGGCAACTCGGTGCCGGTGAAGCTCTCGGGCGAGTACTCGTAGCGGATCTTGGTGCCGGGCACGTTGACCTCGTTGGCCTTGCAGCGCTCGGCCCCGGTCACGGCGATGTCGGTGATGCCGGCCTCGTCGAGCCCGAACACGACCCGCCGCTGCACGGTCGAGGTCGAGTTGTAGAGGTGGACGATGGCCTTGTCGGCGCCGACCAGCGACTCGTAGGTGCGGTCGATCAGCTCGGGCCGTGACTGGGTCAGGACCTGGATGGTGACGTGGTCGGGGATCGCCTTGTCCTCGATGATCTGGCGGACGAAGTCGAAGTCGGTGTCGGAGGCGGCGGGGAAGCCGACCTCGATCTCGGTGAAGCCGATCTCGATCAGCTTCTCGAACATCATCCGCTTGCGCTCGGGGTCCATCGGCTCGATGAGCGCCTGGTTGCCGTCGCGCAGGTCGACGCTGCACCAGAGCGGTGCGGTGGTGGTCACCACACCGGGCCAGGTGCGGTCGGGGATGTCGATCTGGGGGAACGACTGGTACTTCTCGATGGGCATGCGTTTCATCTCGGGCTCCTCGGTGGCCGGCAACCGCCTGGGCTGCGGGCCCGGTTCAGGGTTTCGTACGGGTTGGACGTGACGGCAGGAACAGGGGAGCGAGGCCTTCCCGTTGGCGGCCCGGACCTCGACGACGACCGTGATCGGTGGCGTGAGGTTTCGGCGGGCGTCCTGCGGCGTGACTGCCGCTGCGGGGCCTGGACTCCGTGGTGGGTAACCCGGCGCGCTCGACTAAGCGGCCGGGCCGAGAAGTCGGAGGTCGAGCAGCGCAAACACGAAGCAAGACCCTAGCACGACCGGAGCGGCCTTTCCTCCCGTTCTCGAACCGTCCGACCGAACGCGCGCGGCGGAGCGACCGGCGGCCCGCACGCCGGCGCCGGGCCTGGTCCTTCCTAGTCGGTGGCGGTGCGCAGGTCCCGGCTGAACGCCTCGAGGGCGGCGCGGACCTCGGGGTCGATCTCGCGACGGCGCGTCGACAGGCTGTCCTTGATGCGCTGGTAGACCTCGGACTCGTTCGAGCACGCCGCGCAGTCGTCGAGGTGGCCGGCGACCATGCGGGCGGTGTCGACATCGACCTCGCCGTCGAGATACGCCTGCAGCACCTCCATGACCTCGTCACACGAGGGGCCGCGGCGGAACCGCTTCAGGAGACGGTTGATCATCGGAGCGCCGCCTCCCCGTCGAGGCCGGTGTCGGCCAGGTGGTCGCGGATGCGCTTGCGGGCCCGGTGGAGGCGGCTCATGACGGTGCCGACCGGGATGTCGAGCAGGTCGGCCGCCTCCTGGTAGGCGAGGCCGTTGAGGTCGACCAGCTCGACGATCTCCCGGAACATGTCCGGCAGCTCCTCGAACGCCGACTCGATGGCGGCGTCGAACACCGGGTCGACGACGAGCGACTCCGGGTGGTCCTGGTCGGCGAAGTCGGTCGAGCGCTCGAAGGTGGCGTCCGGATCATCGAGCAGGTCGGGCTTCTTCTTGCGGACCCGGTTGATGTTGGCGTTGCGCATGATCGTCAACAGCCAGGCCCGGGGGTGGCGACCGTCGAACCGCTCGATCGCCCGGTAGGCCCGCAGGAGGGTGTCCTGCACCAGATCCTGGGCGTCGGCGTCCGAGCGGGTCAGCGACCACGCCGTCCGGTACATCACATCCAGTTCGGGGAGGACGTAGCGGTCGAACCGCTCGTCGGCCGCGGTCTCGGCCTTGTCCATCACTGCGAGCATCTCCTCGGTAACCGGGTCAGCGTTGCCGCCATTCCCTCCATCCTGGCATGGCTGGTCGTCGATCGGGCGGCCGAGCCTTCTCGGGCGGCCTGCGATAAGACGAAGTTCAGATCCGTCGACGTGTTCACCTCGTCGGTCTCCGCCCCGCCGTCCTACAGCCGCTCGTAGTCCCACGACAGCGGTTCGTCGCCGTCGTACGGCATCGTCCCGTGGAAGGCTCGGGGCTCGTCGTCGAAGACCAGGGGGATGAAGTGGCGGTCGCCGGCCCACAGCGGGAGCCGTCCGGCGGCGTCGACGTCGGACGGGTCGCAGGCCGCCAGGAGGTCGGTCCTTCGCACCCATTCCAGGGTGCCCTCCTCGTTGGCTCGGGGTGGGGTGCCGGTCCAGGCGGTGGCGAGGAACACGAAGCCGAGCCACTCCTCTCGCCTCGGACCGAAGTTGGTCCAGGTGATGGTGCCCCGGAGCCGGAGGTCGGTGAGGTCGACCTCGGCCTCCTCCCGGAGCTCTCGCCGGAGGCCGGCCACCACCGACTCGTCCGGCTCGACCTTGCCGCCGAGCCCGTTGACCTTGCCGAGGTGATCGTCGTCTGGTCTCGCGTTGCGCCGGATCAGCAGGACCCGGTCGGTGTCGCGGTCCCAGAGGTAGGCCAGGGTGCCGACGATCGGGGTGAATGGCATGGGCCACAGCTTGGTCCGAACGATCCGCTCAATGGTGAGAAACGATGAGAATCCCCTGGTTCAGCGGAAATTTCCTGTCCCGCCCCGGCGGTCGTCCGGCCCGGTTTCCGCCGACCCGGTCGACATCGGCGCCGGAGGGGATCCCGGCGGCCGGCCGGCGGGCGTGTTCGAGCCTTCATCGCCGGTCGCCGGTGGCCGAAACCCGCGGAATGGCGCGGGTTTCGCCGCTCGATGATCCCGCGGGGCCCGCCGGGCGGGTCGGCTGCCCACCGTGGTGACTCGGCGACCCCCGGTGACGGTTGTCATTTGCCGGACGACCCCCGAATCCCAGTGTTGGAGCGGCTGGCGAGTCCCGCCCGGTCGACGAAATCCTTGACAATGTGATTCGGTCGGACTCCACTGCTGGTGTCTCCCCACCGCAAGGGAGCCCCCACGGAAACAAGGAGTTCGCATGAACAAGTCCGAACTGGTTGACAGCATCGCCGGACAGAGCGGAGTCTCGAAGAAGGACGTCGAGGCGTCGATCAACGGGATGTTCGACGTCGTCGCCGATGCCGTCGCAAACGGTGACACGGTCACCATCCAGGGTTGGCTGAAGTTCGAGCAGGTCGAGCGCGCCGCCCGGACCGGTCACAACCCGCAGACCGGCGAGAAGATGCAGATCCCCGCCTCCAAGGCGGCCAAGGTGACCGCGCTGACCAAGCTCAAGGCCGCCGGCAAGGGCTGAAGCATCACGATCGTGGGGCGGTCCCGTGCCGCCTCACCGACCACGATTGGCGCCCCGCCATCGGTCCGCAGGGACCGGCGGCGGGGCGTCGCTCGTTCCCGCGAACGCGTCGATCTCGGCCGATGGCACGACGATCGTCTCCCCGGGGCCCGGCGGCGAACGGTGTGGGTGTCTAGCCCTCGACGATCACGAAGGTGATCTCGGCCCCGCACGCGGTCTCGCCGTCGACCGACGCCGTGCCCCTGGCCTTGCCGGCCCGGGAGCCGAGCCGGAGGATCTCGACGTCGAGCCGGAGCTCCTCACCCGGTACGACCTGTCGGCGGAAGCGGACCTTCTCGGCGCCACCGAACAGCGGCAGCTTGCCCCGGAAGCGCTCCTCGGCCAGCAGGCCGCACGCGCCGACCTGGGCCAACGCCTCCAGCATGAGCACGCCGGGGAGCGTCGGGCGGCCGGGGAAGTGGCCGGCGAAGAACGACTCCTCACCGGTCAGCTTCCACGTGCCGGCGACCGACTGGCCGGGGACCAGGTCGACGAGACGGTCGACGAACAGGAAGGGCTCTCGGTGGGGGAGCAGGTCGCGGGGATCGGGGAGTGGCTCCGACATGGCGATCGCTCAGGGCGCCGGTGCGATGACCAGGGTGCCGTTGTGACCCCCGAAGCCGAAGCTGTTGCTGAGGGCGGCCGCCGGCTCCCACTCGCGGGGCTCACCCATCACGAGGTCGAGCGTCGGCATCTCCGGGTCGACGTTGACCAGCCCCTGCGTCGGCGGGACCTGCCGGTGCCGGATCGACAGCAGCACCGCCGCCGCCTCCAGCGCGCCGGCTGCGCCGAGTGCGTGGCCCGTCACCCCCTTGGTCGAGGTGATGACCGGCCCCGGCGAGGTGCCGAACACCTTGGCGATGGCGTGGGCCTCGGCCATGTCGTTGAGCGGGGTCGACGTGCCGTGGGCGTTGATGTGGCCGACATCGTCGACGGCGATGCCGGCATCACCGAGGGCCAGCTCCATGCACCGGATGGCGCCCGAGCCGCCGGGGGCCGGAGCGGTGATGTGGTGGGCGTCGGCCGTGCTGGCCGAGCCGAGCACCAGTCCGAGGATCGCGGCCCCTCGTGCGGTCGCCCGCTCGAGGCTCTCCAGCACCAGGACCGCTGCGCCCTCGCCCATCACGAAGCCGTCGCGCTCGGTGTCGAACGGCATCGAGCGGCCGCTGGTCGACAGGGCGGTCATGTTGCCGAAGCCGGCCAGCGAGGTCGGGGTGAACGGCGCCTCGCTGCCACCGGCGATCATCACGTCGCAGCGACCGGAGCGAATGGTGTTGACCGCATTGCCGATGGCGTGGGTGCCGGCGGCGCAGGCGGTCACCGTGGTCTCACACGGGCCCTGGAACCCGTGGCGCATCGACACTGCGGCCGATGCGGCGTTCGGCATCATCATGGGGATCAGGAACGGCGAGACCCGCCGGTCGCCCTTCTCGTGGCGGACGACGATCTGTTGCTCGTTGGTGCTGATCCCGCCGATGCCGGTGCCGATCATGACCCCGATCCGATCGGGATCGGCGCCGAGCTCGCCCGCCTCGTCCAGGGCCATGGCCGCCGCGGCGATGGCGTACTGGGTGAAGGGGTCGGCCCGCCTGGCGTCCTTCGGGCTGTCGTACCAGGGAGCGGGGTCCCAGTCGGGCACCCGGCGGTCGCCGTCGGCCGGCTGGGCCAGGAGCCCCTGCCAGAATGCCTCGGCCCCGACGCCGCATGAGGCGACGACTCCGAGTCCGGTGACGGCGACCGCCCCGGTCATCAGAGCTTGCCCACCACGAGGTCGTAGGCGGCGCCGACGGTCTCGATGCCCTCCAGCTCCTCCTCCTCGACCGAGACGTCGAACTCCTCCTCGAGGGCCATGACGAGCTCGACCAGGTCGAGGCTGTCGGCATCGAGGTCTTCGGCGAAGCGGGCCTCCTTGGTCACCTTGTCGGCGTCGACCGACAGGACCTCGACGGCGCACTTCTTGAATGCCTCGAACTTGGCGTCATCACTCACGTCGCTCCTCCTGGAACTCTCTACTTTGACTGTGTTGGAAGATGTTGCAAGGTGTTGCAAGGAAGGTGTTGCGGTCACCATCGGGTGCAAACAGGGTCACACGGTAACGGTCGTTGCCCGCGGCTCAAAAGCCACCGCCCATGCCGAGGCCGCCGTCGACGGCGAGGGTGTGGCCGGTCACGTACCCGGCCGACTCCGAGGTCAGGAACTCGATGGCCGCCGCCACCTCGTCGGCCGAGCCCACCCGGCCGACGGGCACGGCGCCGGCCATCTGCTCGATCGTCTCGTCACCGAGGGCGGCCAGCATGTCGGTCTCGATGGGGCCGGGGGCGACCACGTTGACGGTGATCCCACGGGTCGCGAACTCCCGGGCCATCGAGCGAGCGAGGCCGACGAGGCCGGCCTTGGAGGCGGCGTAGTTCGCCTGCCCGGCCTGGCCGATCGACCCGACGACCGACGACACGAAGACCACCCGGCCCCATCGGGCCCGCATCATGCCCTTGACCGCCCGCTTGGCGGTGCGGAAGGCGCCGGTCAGGTTGGCGTCGAGGACGTCGGCGAAGTCGTCGTCCGACATGCGCAGCATCAGCATGTCGCGGGTCACCCCGGCGTTGGCCACCACGATCGTCGGTTGGCCGAGGTCGTCCTCGACCCGGGTGAGGGCGGCGTCGACCGATGCGGCATCGGTGATGTCACACTCGACCCACAGCAGGCGGTCGTCGAGCTCCTCCGGCTTCGAGCGGGAAGCGACGGCGACCCGGTGGCCGCGATCGGCCAGACGCCTGGCCGCCGCGAGCCCGATGCCACGGGTGCCGCCGGTGACGAAGGCGATGCGGCTGTGGTCGGTCTCGGTCGTCATCGGCCGCTCAGCGGCTTCGGCGCGGAGCGCCTTGCTTGTCGTTTCGCCCTGCGGCGGAACCGGTGGCTGACACGTGATCCCATCTGCACGCTCCCACGGATCTAGCCGGCCCAACGCACGATGGCGCAGGCCCAGGTCATCCCGGCCCCGAAGCCGAGGAACATGACGGTGGAGCCCGGCTCGACCCGGTTCTCGCTCAGCGCGTGGTCGAGGGCGAGCGGGATCGACGCCGCGGACGTGTTGCCGGTGCGCTCGAGCACCATGGCCGTCCGGTCCATGTCGAACCCGAGTCGCTTCCAGGCGGCCTCGACGATCCGGATGTTGGCCTGGTGGGGGATGATGAGGTCGATGTCGTCCGCGGTCAGACCGGCCCGGTCCATCGCCGCCGTCGCCGACCGCTGCATGACCGTCACGGCCTGGCGGAAGACCTCCTTGCCGTCCATCTGCAGCACGTCGCCGTGATCCGCGTAGAGGATGTGCACGTAGTTGCCGTTCGAGCCCATGTCCCACGACAGGAGCTGGCCGGCGCCGGTCGTGTCGCGCTCGACCACGGCGGCCCCGGCCCCGTTGCCGAAGAGGATGCCCGTGCCCCGGTCGTGGTAGTCGGTGATCCGGTCAAGGGTCTCGGCCCCGATCACCAGGATCTTGTCCATGCCCTGGAGCAGCAGACCGTTGGCCACGATCAGCCCGTAGACCCAGCCGGAGCAGGCGGCCTGCAGGTCGAAGGCGCCGGCCAGGATGCCGAGCTCGCGGGCGACCGCCGGGGCGGTGCCGGGGCAGATGTGGTCCGGGCTCGTGGTGGCGAGGATGACCTGATCGATCTCCGAGGCCTCGACGCCGGCGTCGGCCAGCGCCAGCTGGGCCGCCTCGGTCGACAGGCCGGACGTCGAGCCGCCGATGCGGCGCTCGCCGATCCCGGTGCGCTCCCGGATCCACTCGTCGCTGGTGTCCATCCACGCCGTCAGGTCGGCGTTGGTCAGCACCTTCTCGGGCAGCGCGGCCCCGATGCCGGAGATCTTGAGGCCCCACGGGCCTCCCATCGGCCGAGGATGGTAGGCCTCGGCGGCCTGTGCCGGTTCAGTGGCCATCGTGCGCTCGTTCCTCGGGTTCGTCTCGGTTCGTCTGGTCCGCACCGACCCCGCAGAGGCGGCCGGTCGCGCACCGCATCTCAGGGCATCCCAACACTAGCTGCTCGCAGCCAGGCCAGCGGCTGTGACGTGGTCACCCGCTCGCCGGCCAGGGCCAGGAGGCCCTGGAGGCTGCCCTCGAAGGCCGAGCGGACGTCGTGGTCGCCGACCGAGCCGATCCGTTGACCCCGCTCGATGGGGTCGCCGACGGCGACGCCGTCCGCGGGGGTGAAGGTGCCGGTCGACGGGCTCACGATCAGCCGCTCGACCGCGTACAGGAGCTCGCCCTCGGCCACACCGCCGGACTTGGAGGCCTGCGACAGGTCCTCCAAGAGGGTGTCGACGTCGCCCGGTGTCGTGATGCCGAGGTTGGTCGCCCCCTTGATCGTGCGCTTGACCATGCCGGTCAGCACCGTGCCCGGACCGAGCTCGAGGAAGACCGTCGAGCCGGCCTGGTCGAGGGCGTGCAGCGTGCGGCGCCACTGGACCGGGTTGGTCAGCTGGGCCCCGAGCAGCCCGGACCAGTCGGCGTCGGTGTGGGGCTCGGCGTCGATGTTGGTGAAGACCGGCCGGTTGGCGGCGCGCATCTCGGTCTCCGACAGCGTCTTGCGGAGCCGGTCGCGGGCCGGGGACATGAACGGCGTGTGGAAGGCGCCGCCGACCTTGATCGGCATGACCCGCTTGGCCCCGAGCTCTTTGGCCGCGGTGCCGGCGGTGTCCAGATCGTCCGGGTCGCCGGCGATCACCACCTGGCCGGGGGCGTTGTAGTTGGCCACCCAGACGTCGCCGTCGATGCGGCAGGCCTGGTCGACCTTGTCGTCGTCGAGGCCGAGGACGGCGGCCATCGTGCCGGGGCGCTCCTCGGCCGCGGCCTGCATCGCCTCGCCCCGCTCGGCCACGAGCTGGACCCCGGCGGAGTAGCTCACGACGCCGGCCGCGGTCAGGGCCGAGTACTCGCCGAGGCTGTGACCGGCCAGGAACGCCGGCTCGATGCCGATCCGCTCGACGGCGTCGAGCACGATCATGGACAGGACATAGGTCGACAGCTGCGAGTTGCGGGTCTGGCGCAACTCCTCGGCATCGGCGTCGAGCAGCAGGTGCTCGACGTCGCGCCCGGCGGCCTCGGACGCCTCGGCCACCAGCTCCCAGGAGGGGTGGTCCCGCCAGGCCTCACCCATCCCCGGCGCCTGCGACCCCTGGCCGGGGAACGTGAACGCAATCATCACCTGAGTCATTACTCTGCTCTGACCTGTCCGGAGGCCAGAACGTTTCACCTCCCGGATCTTCGACGATCCAAGATCGGGATCGATACATCGGGCTGGGCGATGCGGCCCCACGGCCGACCCGAGCCGGCGATGGCCGGGCCCGCTCGGCATCCTCGTCGGCGATGGGCGAAGCGCTATGGTTGAGTGCTCGCCCGGGTGGCGGAATGGCAGACGCGGCGGACTCAAAATCCGCTGTCCGAAAGGGCGTGTGGGTTCGAATCCCACCCCGGGCACCACATCGACACCGCACCGCCGACCTCGGTCTGCCGTGCGAGCGCGCCCGTGGCGGGTCCCGCCGGCCGCACCGCGCTGCGCTCCACGACACCACGTCGACGACACCGCTGATCCCGACTCCACTGATCCCGACACCACTGCCCGAGGGGCACACGATGTTCCGGTCCTCGAACGAGAAGAGCCTGATCGAGAAGAAGCTGACGGCGCTGTCGCGCGAGCTGCAGACCGTGCGGACCGAGCTCGGCGTGGTCGAGGAGCAGCTGATCCAGGTGGCCGACGAGGCCGAGAGCTCGCGGCTGCGTTCGCTGGTCTCGGAGACGCCCCAGGCGGTGCACGAGGAGCGGGAGGCGGCCAAGGCGGTCGCCGCCGTGCGACGGGATCGAGACGCCAAGTTGAAGCGGCTCCAGAAGCTCGAGCGCAAGCAGGACGACCTGCTCGACCGGCTCACCGAGGCGCGATGACGCCCGCGGTGGTGGTCGTCGTGGCCGACCGTCCGGCGTCGGCGCGACGCCGGACGAGCCTGCGACCCCGGGAGGTCGAACGATGAGTGTCACCTCGCCGCCGGTCCGTGTGGTCATCGCCGAGGACGAGCCGCTGATCCGGCTCGACCTGCGAGAGTCGCTCGAGGAGGAGGGCTACGAGGTCGTCGGTGAGGCCGGCGACGGTGCGGAGGCCGTCGCCCTCGTCCGCGAGCTCCGGCCGGACGTCGCCATCCTCGACATCAAGATGCCCGGCGTCGACGGCCTGGCCGCGGCCCGAGACATCGTCGGCGAGCGCCTCGCCGCCGTGGTCGTGTTGACGGCGTTCTCCCAGCGGGAGCTGATCGAGCAGGCCCGGGACGCCGGCGCCCTGCAGTACCTGGTCAAGCCGTTCGAGCGCCGCGAGCTGGTGCCGGCGATCGAGCTGTCGATCGCCCGGTTCCGCGAGCTGGTCGCCCTGTCGGATCAGGCCGACGCGCTGACCGAGCAGTTGGAGACCCGCAAGGTCGTCGACCGAGCCAAAGGCAAGCTGATGGACGGCCACGGCATGAGCGAGCAGGACGCATTCCGGTTCCTCCAGACCACGGCCATGGGCTCTCGCTCGTCGATGCGGGAGGTGGCCGAGAAGGTCATCGCCGACGAGCTCACACCCTGAGCGCAGATCGGTGGCGCCCGACGGCTCCGCCGGCGGCCGGAAGCAGGGCCAGTCGCTGCTCGGGCCGCTGGAGCGACGGTTCATCGACTGGGGTGTGCCCCGCATCCCCCGGCCGATCCTCAGCACCACCTGACCTACCTGACGCCCTGGCTCGCCGTCCCGGAGCGCCGGCGGCGTCGGCGCGGGGGAGTAGGATCGGTTCCGTGCCGACGCTGATGCTGATCGATGGCAACTCGCTGACCTACCGGGCCTTCCACGCGCTGCCCCAGGACCTGGCCACCGCCTCCGGGCAGGTGACCAACGCCGTGTTCGGGTTCACGTCGATGCTGATCAACCTGGTCCGCGACCACAAGCCGGACGGTCTGGTCGTCGCCTTCGATCGGCCCGAGCCGACGTTCCGCCACGAGCGGGTCGACACCTACAAGGCCAACCGCTCGGCCGCCCCCGACATCCTGCGCCAGCAGATGGGCCTGGTCCGCGAGGTGCTCGACACGCTCCGGCTGCCCCAGGTCGAGCTGGCCGGCGTCGAGGCCGACGACATCCTGGCCACGTTGGCGGCGCAGGCCGAGGGCGAGGGGATCGACGTGCTGGTCGTGACCGGCGACCGCGACAGCTTCCAGCTGGTGCACGACCCCCACATCAAGGTCGTGTACAACAAGCGGGGCGTCAGCGACTACGCCGTCTACGACGAGGCCGGCATCGAGGAGCGGACCGGCGTGCCGCCGTCGAAGTACGTGCTCTACGCAGCGCTCCGGGGCGACAACTCCGACAACCTCCCTGGCGTTCCCGGCGTCGGTGAGAAGACGGCGGCCAAGCTGATCAACACCTACGGCGACCTCGACGGGCTCTTCGCCGCGGTCGACGAGCAGACGCCCAAGCTGCGGGAGAACCTGGCCGCCAACGAGACGCAGGTCCGGGTCAACGCCGAGGTCATGGAGCTGCTCCGCGACGTCGAGCTCGACGCCGGGGTCGGTGACTTCCTCGGCATCGAGCCCTACGACGCCGAGGAGGTCAAGAAGCTCTTCGACTTCCTCGAGTTCCGCACGCTGCTGGCCCGCCTCGAGGAGGCCTTCGCCCCCGGTGAGGCCGACCGCTCGGAGCTGCCCGAGCTCGCGGTGTCGCTCGACGCCCCGACCGATCCGGCCGAGGCCGTCGCCGCTCTGGCCGGCCTGGCCGACGGCGACGGTCCGGTTGCGGTCGCGGCCGAGCTGATCGGAGCCGATCCGGCCGAGGCCGGGCAGGGGCCCGGGGCCGAGGTGACCGGGCTCGGGCTGGTCGGTGCAACCGGGGCCGACGGCGGGCCGGTGCCGGCGGTGTGGCTCGACCGCACCACGCTGACCGAGTCGGCGGTCGGCGACGAGCTCGGCCGGCTGCTCGGGCCGGACGGTCGGGGCATGGTCGCCCACGACGCCAAGCCGCTCCTGCGGGCCCTGCTGGCCGCCGGCACGCCGGTCCCGGCCCTGCGGTTCGACACGTCGCTTGCCGGCTACCTCCTCGACCCCGCCGGCAACTCCTACACGCTCGAGGACCTGGTCCCGACGTACGGCACCTTCCGGCTGCCAGGACGCGAGACCCCGCCGGAGGGCCAGCTCGACTTCGGCGAGGAGTCGATCAGCCCGGCCGAGCGGGCCGGCCTCGACGCGGCCGCCGTGGCGGCCCTGGCCCCGGTGCTGGCCGCCGAGATCGAGTCGAGCGGGCTCACGAAGCTCAACGACGAGGTCGAGGTCCCGCTCGTGACCGTGCTGGCCCGGATGGAGCACGTCGGCGTCGGGGTCGACGAGCCCGAGCTCGAGCGGCTCAACGCCGACATGACGGCCGAGGCCGAGGCCCTGGCGGCGCAGATCCACACCGACGCCGGCGAGGAGTTCAACGTCAACTCGACCAAGAAGCTGCGCGAGATCCTCTTCGACCGCCTCGGCCTCAAGCCACAGAAGCGGACCAAGACCGGCTACTCGACCGATCAGGCCACGCTGGAGAAGCTGGCCGGCGAGCACCCGATCGTCGATCACCTGCTCCGCTATCGCGAGGTCGAGAAGCTGCGGTCGACCTACGGCCAGTCGCTGCTCGACGCCGTCGCCGACGACGGCCGGATCCACGCCACCTTCAACCAGACGGTCGCCCGCACCGGGCGGCTGTCGTCGGAGAACCCCAACCTCCACAACATCCCGGTCCGGACCGAGCTGGGGCGCAGCTTCCGCAAGGCGTTCGTCCCGGCGGACGGACGGACCCTGCTGGTCGCCGACTACAACCAGATCGAGCTCCGCTGCATTGCCCACCTGGCCGACGATCCCGGTCTGATCGGGGCCTTCACCGCCGGCGACGACATCCACTCGATGACCGCGGCCCGGATCTTCGACGTCGATGCCGACGAGGTGTCGATCGAGCAGCGAAGCAAGTCGAAGATGGTGTCGTACGGCCTGGCCTACGGCATGGAGGCCTACGGGCTCGGTCAGCGGCTCGGCATCCCGACCTCGGAGGCCAAGGAGATCCTCGACGCCTACTTCGAGAGCTTCCCGGCGGTCCGGGACTACATGGACACGACCGTCACCGAGGCCAGGAACCGGGGGTACACCGAGACGCTGTTCGGCCGCCGCCGCTCGATCCCCGAGCTGATGAGCGACAACCGCAACCTCCGCCAGGCGGGGGAGCGGCAGGCGATGAACGCCGGGATCCAGGGCCTGGCCGCCGACATCTTCAAGGTGGCGCTCGTCCGCCTCGACCGGGCGCTGGCCGAGTCGGGCCACGCCAGCGAGGTCGTGCTGCAGGTCCACGACGAGGTGATCCTCGAGGTCCCGGACGACGAGATCGAGCCGGTTCGGGAGCTCGTCGTCGGCCAGATGCAGGGCGCGTTCGAGCTGAAGGTCCCGCTCGAGGTCAACCTTGCGCTCGGCCAGACCTGGGCGGACGCCAAGTCGGCGTGATCGGACCGGCACGACGATCTCGCCCGATCCCGCGGCCGGGCGAGTGGGCGGTTCGACCGTCGCCTCCTGGTCGGCATCGTGAGCGACCGCCAGACGGCCGACGACGATGACGCCGGATGCCCCCGGATCGCCCGCTGGCCGGCCGCACTGGTTCGAACCGGTGGCCGAGCACCTCGGCGAGGCGTATCTCCGCTACTCGTTCACCCGGGGCACCATCGGCGAGGTCGACGCCGTCGTCGACCTCGCCGGCCTCGCCCCCGGGGCCTCGGTCCTGGACGTCGGCTGCGGCCCCGGTCGCCACGCACTGGAACTGGCCCGCCGTGGCCACCCGGTCGTCGGCCTCGACATCAGCCGCCGCTTCGTCGACCTGGCGACGGAGGCCGCCGACCACGAGGGCCTCGACCGGGCCAGGTTCGAGGTGGCCGACGCCAGGGGTCTCGGCGAGCGGGGCGACCTGGTCGAGCGGTTCGACCTCGTGCTGTCGCTCTGTCAGGGGGCGTTCGGGCTGACCGCCGGTCCCGGCGCCGACACCGGCCTGCTGCCGGCGATGGAGCTCGACGAGCCGGTGCTGGCCGGCATGGCCGGGGCCGTCCGACCGGGTGGGGCGGTGGTGGTCTCGGCCTTCTCGGCCTACTTCCAGCTGCGGCATCAGGAGGACCACGACCACTTCGACGCCGACCTCGGGGTCAACGAGGAGCCGACGTCGGTCCGCAACCCCGCCGGAGAGGTGCGGGATGCCCGCCTGTGGACCACGTGTTACACCCCGCGGGAGCTGCGCCTGCTGGCCCGGGCGGCCGGTCTGGAGCCGGTTTCGGTCAGCAGCGTGACCCCGGGCCGGTACCGGCCGGCCCCGCCGGGCATCGACACGCCGGAATTCCTGCTGGTGGCCCGGCGAGGGGCGTGACAAGGGGCGGGTTTGCCCAGCGACAGGGATACGCTTGAACGTGGTCGGGAAAGTCCCGCCCCCTTTTGCTGTCCTCGCTCCAACGGGCCAGAGGAGAGACGAAAGGCGTTGAGAAAGCGTTTCCCCTTCCGTGTCAACGACCGAGCTGCCCACCACCGATCCGAGTGCCAACACCATGAGCGACGACGCTCCGAACGACCAACTCCCCAACGGAACCGACGAGTACGTTCCCCGTCAGATCATCGACAACGACCTCGAGGGCTCGCTGGACGACGCCTACGCCGCGTCCATGGTCATGGTCGACGACGGCCAGTTGGTCAACGGCACGGTGGTCCGGGTCGACCGCGACGAGGTCCTCGTCGACATCGGCTACAAGAGCGAGGGCGTCATCCCGTCCCGCGAGCTGTCCATCCGCAACGACGTCGACCCGGGCGAGATCGTCTCGATCGGCGACGAGGTCGAGGCCCTCGTCCTCCAGAAGGAGGACAAGGAGGGCCGGCTGCTCCTGTCGAAGAAGCGGGCGCAGTACGAGCGGGCCTGGGGCCAGATCGAGTCGATCAAGGAGGGCGACGGCGTCGTCTCCGGCCCGGTCATCGAGGTGGTCAAGGGCGGCCTGATCCTCGACATCGGGCTCCGCGGCTTCCTCCCGGCCTCGCTGGTCGAGCTGCGCCGGGTCCGCGACCTGCAGCCCTACATCGGTCGGTCGCTCGAGGCCAAGATCATCGAGCTCGACAAGAACCGCAACAACGTGGTGCTGTCCCGCCGGGCCTACCTGGAGGAGACCCAGAAGGAGCAGCGCGAGGACTTCCTGGCCAACCTCACCCCTGGCGAAGTCCGGTCCGGCACCGTCTCCTCGGTCGTCAACTTCGGCGCCTTCGTCGATCTCGGCGGCATGGACGGCCTCATCCACGTGTCCGAGCTGTCCTGGAAGCACGTCGATCACCCCGGCTCGGTCGTCGCCGTCGGCGACGAGGTCACCGTCCAGGTGCTCGAGGTCGATCTCAGCCGCGAGCGGATCAGCCTGTCGCTCAAGGCGACCCAGCAGGATCCGTGGCAGGAGTTCGCCTCGACCCACCGGGTCGGCGAGCTGGTCTACGGCCGGGTCACGAAGCTGGTGCCGTTCGGCGCCTTCGTGCAGGTCGGCGACGGCATCGAGGGCCTGGTCCACATCTCCGAGATGTCGGCCCACCACATCGACCTGCCCGAGCAGGTGGTCACCCCCGGCGAGGAGCTGTGGGTCAAGATCATCGACATCGACCTGCAGCGCCGCCGGATCAGCCTGTCGATCAAGCAGGCCGCCGAGGGTGGCGTCGTCGCCCAGGAGTACCAGGAGCACTTCGGCGAGCACGCCTTCGACGACGAGGGCAACTACATCGGCCCGACCGACGTCGACCCGGCCACCGAGGCCGCCTGGGCCGAGTACTACGAGGAGCTCGAGAACCCGGCCGAGGCCGGCGAGGCCCCTGCGGAGGCGGCCGCCGCCGACGAGGCCTGAGCGCCCGGACGACCGAGCCCTTCGACACCGAACCACCGGCCTCGGGCCGGTGGTTCGGTCGTTTTGGCGCCCGCCTCCGGGTCGCCGGCGGCCGTCGACCGTCCAAGGATCTCCATCGGGTTTCGGCGAAGTGCTAAGAGGGCGGCGAGTTGTGGCCGACAGTCTTCGTAGTACCAGTGCGCAGGCTCGGGTCTGCGCTGACCCAGGAGAGTGTCGTGAACACACGACGGACGGTCATCCTCATCATGGCGATCGTGATCGGCGCCGTCGCTGCAGTCGGCCTGCTGAGCTACGTTCGCAACGCCGAGACCAACGCGGACGAGGCGGCCGCCCCGGTCCAGATCTGGGTCGTCAAGCAGCCGATCCCGAAGGGGACCCCGGTCGAGACCGCCGTCGAGCAGGGGCTCATCGGCATCGAGGAGACCCCGCAGCGGTTCCGTCCGGCCACCGCCGTCATCGACCCGATGGCCGAGCTCGGTGGGCTCGTCGCCGTCACCGACCTCCCGGTCGACCTGACCGTTGTCACCGGCACGTTCGTGTCGCCGACCGTGGTCGACACCGGCATCACCGACCGGCTCGAGGACCGCGGCCTCGTCACCGTCACCTTCACCGTCGACCAGGCCAGGGGTGCCGCCTACCTGATCGAACCGGGTGACTTCGTGAACGTCCTCGTCGAGCGGGAGTGGGACACCCCGTTCTTCGAGGAGGACCCGCCCATCGACGTCACCCCCCAGGCGCTGGCCCAGCTGGCCGCCAACCTCGAGGAGAACGACGCCATCCGGCCGATCCTGACCGACCTCTACCCGGTCGAGTCCCGGGTCGTCTACCAGAAGGCCGAGGTGCTGGCGGTCGGCACCGACCTCGTTCCCGACATCGGGCAGCGGGCCGACGGCGAGCAGGCCACGGCCGAGGCCCAGGCCAATCGCGGCCTGATCACCCTCGCCGTCCCGCCGGAGGCCGTCCAGGTCATCCTCGACGTCGGTCGCGACAACATCTACCTGTCGCTGGTACCGGACGACTACGAGCCCCGGCCGCTGTTGCCCCTCGATCCGACCACCCAGGTCCTGCCGGGCGAGTCGGACGGCACCCTCACCCCCTACGACGGCTACGACGGCGTGGTCGACCCCGGCGCAGCGGCCGACGATCTCGCCTTCACCGACGATGTCGTCGACGGGGACGGACGCATCGGGTCGACCCCGAGCGGCGGCGCCGACGACGGTGACACCACGTCGAGCGATGCCACCACCTCGTCGAGCGGATCGAACGAGGGTCGTCAGGAGACCACGACCACGACCTCGCCGGACGGCGAGACCGGCGCCGAGGACGGTACGACGACCACAACCGAACCCGAGGGTCAGTGATGGCAGAGGAGTTCGACTTCCTGAACTTCGACTCCATCGACGCCGAGAGCTCTGTCGACCCCAAGGGCTACGAACCGGAGCACCGGCTGGTCGGTGGCACCGCACTGGCCGTCGTCGACAGCGACCACGCCGTGAGCGACTACCTGGCCGGGCTGTTCGAGGGGACGGTCGAGACCGCCTCGACGCTGGGCGAGCTGGAGAAGCGGCTCGGCCTGTCGTCGGTCGTCGTCGTGCTCGGGCCGTCCTGCGCCGAGCCGGCCGATCTGGCCGTCGTCGAGCGCTGGGGTCGGGCCTACCCGAACGTGGCCACCGTGCTGGTCACCTCCGAGCTCTCGACCCAGCTGCTGCACAAGGCGCTGCGGGCCGGGGTCAAGGACGTGCTGTCGGCCCCGATCGACCAGCAGCTGCTGATCGAGACCGTCGAGCGGGTGGCCGATGGGCTGCCGAGCGCCGAGCAACTCGTGGTGGGGACCGACGTCGTCGATCCGACCGAACCCGGTGAATGGGATCAGGGTCGGGTCATCAGCGTGTTCTCGACCAAGGGCGGTTCGGGCAAGTCGGTCACGGCCACCAACCTCGGCATCGTGCTGGCCCGCCGGTCGAAGAAGCCGGTGGTGCTGCTCGACTCGCACCTGCAGTTCGGCGACGTCGCCGTGATGCTCAAGCTGCAACCCCAGCACACGGTGACCGACGCCATCGCCCAGCTCGACGACCTCGACCCCTCGCTGCTCGAGCGGCTGATGGCGGTCCACGAGCCGAGCGGACTCTACGTCCTCCCGGCCCCGATCGAGCCGACGTTCGCCGACCAGGTCACCGGCGAGCAGATGCGCCAGCTCATCGACCACCTGCGGTCGTTCGCCGGCCACGTCATCGTCGACCTCCCGGCCTTCTTCAACGACGTCGTGCTCAGCGTGATCGACACCTCGGAGGAGATCGTCCTGGTCGCCGGCCTCGACATCCCCAACGTCAAGAACGTCAAGATCGGTCTCAGCACCCTCCAGCTGCTCAACGTGCCGAAGGACCGGCTCCACCTGGTCCTCAACCGGGCCGATTCTAAGGTGAAGCTCAACGTGTCGGAGGTCGAGCGGACCCTCGGCGTCACCGCCGCCGCCCACGTGCCGTCCGACGTCGTGGTGCCGATCTCCGTCAACAAGGGCCAGCCGGTGATGCTGTCGGCGCCGAAGTCGGGCCCGGCCAGAGCGTTCGAGCAGCTGGCCCTGCGGTTCCTCGACGGGGCCGCAGCCGAACCGGCCCCCAGCTCCAGCCGACGCAAGTTCTTCGGGTGAGCACGCCTCCGGGCGAGACGAAAGGCTAGATCATGTCGCTGTACGAGAGGCTCCAGGAGGGGTCCGAGACGAGGCCCGCCGGTGATGCGGGTCGCTCGACCGCCCTCATCGATCTGCGCCATCGCGTCCACGCCGCGCTGATCGAGGAGCTCGGCCCGGTCCTCTACGACAAGCGGCTCACCGACGACGACCTGCGACGCAAGGTCCACGACGCCCTCCAGGCGGCGCTGGCCCAGGAGCGGACGCCGCTGTCATCGGCCGAGCGGTCCCAGCTCATCCAGGACGTCTCCGACGACATCCTCGGCTACGGCCCGATCGACAAGCTGCTCCGCGACGACGACGTCTCGGAGATCATGTGCAACGGTCCGGATCAGATCTTCGTCGAGCGGGGCGGCAAGCTGGCCCTCGAGAACGTCACGTTCGCCGACGAGCTCCACCTGCGGCGGATCATCGACAAGATCGTGGCCCAGGTCGGTCGCCGCATCGACGAGTCGATGCCGCTGTGCGACGCCCGCCTGGCCGACGGCTCCCGGGTCAACGCCGTGGTGGCGCCCCTCGCGGTCGGCGGTCCGTTCCTCACCATCAGGAAGTTCTCCGCCGACCCCCTCCGCATCGACGACCTGATCCGGTTCGGGACCCTCAGCGTGCACGCCGCCCGGTTCCTGCAGGCCTGCATCGTCGGCAAGCTCAACGTCGTCGTCTCCGGCGGTACCGGAACCGGTAAGACGACCACCCTGAACGTGCTGTCGTCGTTCATCCCCGACGGCGAACGGATCGTCACCGTCGAGGATGCCAAGGAGCTCCAGCTCAACCAGGAGCACGTGCTGTCGCTCGAGACCCGCCCCCCCAACATCGAGGGCAAGGGCGAGATCACGATCCGGGACCTGGTCAAGAACACCCTCCGCATGCGGCCTGACCGCATCGTGGTCGGGGAGTGCCGGTCCGGTGAGGCGCTCGACATGTTGCAGGCGATGAACACCGGCCACGACGGCTCGCTGACGACGCTGCACGCCAACAATCCCCGAGACTCGCTGAGCCGCTTGGAGACCCTGGTCCTCATGGCCGGCTACGACCTGCCGGTCCGGGCCATCCGGGAACAGATCTCGTCTGCGGTCGACTGCATCGTCCAGCTGCAACGCCTCCGCGACGGCACCCGCCGGATCACCCACGTGTCCGAGGTGGTCGGCATGGAGGGCGACATCATCACCCTCCAGGACGTCTTCCTGTTCGACTTCGGGGCCGGGGTCGACGAGCAGGGTCGCTACCGGGGTCAGCTGAAGCCGACCGGCGTTCGGCCGAAGTTCGCCGAGAAGCTGGCCGACAACGGCATCAAGCTCGGCCCCGAGATGTTCGCTCCCCAGGGCGTCTCCGACGCCGTGCGGCGAGGGCGGTGACGTGATGGGCTCCCGGTCCTCCGGGGCCGACCGGTCGGCCCCGTTGCCCGCCCGCGTCCTCCTGGTCGGGCTGGTCCTGGCCGCGCTGGTCGCGGTCGCTCCCGGCATGCCCGCCGGGGCCGACAGCACCGCCGCCGGCGCCGACAGCACCGCCGACGCCGACGCCGTCGCGGTCGCCTCCCGGGTGGTCGCCGTCGACGCCGTCGGCGACGAGGTCGAGACCCTGCTCTTCACCGCCGACACCGCCCCGGACGAGGTGGCGGTCGTCGAGAACGGCGAGGAGCTGCTCTCGTCGACCTCCTCGACCAGGGCCGAGGGCCGCCGGACCGAGATCGTGTACGTGGTCGACATCGACAGCCGCACGGTGTCGAGCGGCGTCCTCAGCGAGCTGGTCGGTGCCATCGACGCCGAGGTCGCATCGCTCGACGGCGACGTTCGGGTCGGCGCCGTCTCGGCCGGGGCCGAGGCCTCGCTCGTGACCCGCCTGACCACCGAGGTCGACAAGCCGGTCGACGAGCTGCGGGCTCTGGCCGCCGAGCAGGGCTCGGCCCTGATCGACGCCGTGATACTGGCCGGGGCCAGCTTCAGCGACCGCACCGACGTGGTCCGCACCGTCGTCGTGCTGACCGCCGGTGTCGACACCGCCTCGGTCGGGACCGTCGCCCAGGCCGAGACCGTCCTGCTCCAGCAGGGCGCCCAGCTCGTCTCGGTCACCGTCGGCACGACCCCGGACGGCCTGGCCCGCCTGGCCCAACGGACCGGTGGCGCGAGCCTGACGGCCGACGTCGAGGCGGTGGCGGCCCGGGTCGGCCTGGCCACCGAGCTCGCCGCCGACCGCCTCGTCGTCACCTACCCGTCGACGATCGAGACCGGCGAACGACCGGACGTGGTGCTGACCGTCGGCGACGAGACGCTGGCCTACTCGTACCCGGCCGGCGTCGACACCAGCAACGTCCTCCAGCTCGTGGCCAACGAGGCCGCGCTGGCCGACGACGGCGGCCTCTTCGGCCACTCGATCGTCCTCTACCTCTCCATCGCGCTGGCCTTCGTCGCCATCTCGGGTGCCCTCTGGGCGCTCGCCTCGATGTACGCCGGCGGCGAGAGCTCGCTCGACAAGGTCCTGGCCCGCTACGCCGACCAGGACACGGCCGATCTCGACGACGCCGAGGTCCAGGAGATGTTGGTCCAGACCGCCCTCATCCAGCGGGCGGTGGCGATGACCGAGAGCTTCGCCGAGCGCCGCGGCTTCCTCACCCGTGTCGAGGAGATGCTCGAGCGGGCCAACGTGCCGATCCGGGCCGGCGAAGCCATGTTCTTCCTGTCGATCGGCGTCGTCGCCGCCACCGCCGGCGGCCTGGTCGCCACCGGCAGCCTCTTCGTCGCCGTGCTGCTCGGCCTTGTCGCCGTCGGTATCGGCTACTCCGCCCTCCAGCTGGCCGCCCGCCGCCGGCTCAAGGCCTTCGAGGCCCAGCTCCCCGACACGCTCCAGCTGCTGGCCGGCACGCTCCGGGCCGGCTACTCGCTGCCGCAGGGCGTCGACGCCGTCTCACACGAGATCGACGACCCGATGGGCCACGAGCTGCGCCGGGCGATGACCGAGGCCCAGCTGGGTCGCGAGCTCGACGAGGCGCTCGCCAACATCGCCGAGCGGCTCGACTCGGGCGACTTCGCCTGGGCGGTGATGGCCATCGGCATCCAGCGGGAGGTCGGCGGCAACCTGGCCGAGGTCCTGCTGACCGTCGCCGACACGATGATCCAGCGGGAGCGGCTCAAGCGGGAGGTCAACGCACTCACCGCCGAGGGCCGGGTCTCCGCCGCCATCCTCGCCATGCTGCCCCCCGGGCTCGGCGTGGTGATGTGGGTCATGAACCCCTCGTACGTCGGGGTGCTGTTCAGCCGGACGATCGGCCTCGTCCTCATCGGCCTCGCCGTGGTCAGCGGGCTGATCGGTCTGGCGTGGATGAAGAAGGTGATCACGATCGATGCTTGACGTCCTGACCTCCGTGCCCGCCGAGGGCTACGCCGCCGGTCTCGTGCTGGCCGTCGGGCTGGCCGCCTTCGTCCTGATCAACCAGCTCGACGAGCGCAGCACGGCCCGCACCACGCTTCGCCAGCTCGAGGGCTACCAGGTCGAGAACCAGCGCGACCAGGAGCTCCTGGCCCCGCTGCGGGAGCGCCTGCTCGGCCCCGTCGTCAACGCCTTCTCCCGCCTCGGCGGCCGATTCAACCCGCCCGACTACGTCGAGTCGATCCGGCGCAAGCACGTCCAGGCCGGCATCTACTCGGCCGATCGGGTCGAGCGGTTCCTGGCCACCCGGATCCTGTGCTTCGCCCTGGTGCCGTTCTGGCTCGGCTTCGTGTTCGTGCTGAACCCGCTGCAGATGAGCGGCATGCTGCAGCTCGTGCTGGCCGGCGTCGGCGTGGCCGGCCTGGTGATCGGTCCGAACTCGCGGCTGAACTCCAAGGTCGAGGCTCGGGCCGCCGGCATCCAGCGATCGCTGGCCGACGTGCTCGACCTGCTCGTGATCTCGGTCGAGGCCGGGCTCGGGTTCGAGCAGGCCGTCGACCGGGTGATCGAGAACGTGCCGGGCGACCTGTCCGACGAGTTCGCTCGGGTCCTCGGCGAGACCAGCGCCGGCGCCACCAGGGCCGACGCCCTCCGTGGCCTCCAGGAGCGGGTCGACCTGCCGGAGATCCGGTCGTTCGTGCTGGCCATGATCCAGGCCGACCGGTTCGGCGTCAGCATCGGTCGGGTGCTGCGCAGCCAGGCCGACGAGATGCGGATCAAGCGGCGCCAGCTGGCCCAGGAGAAGGCCCAGAAGGCGCCGGTCAAGATGCTGATCCCGATGGTGTTCTGCATCTTCCCCGCCCTGTTCGTCGTCATCCTCGGCCCGGCGCTGATCAACATCTCCGAGTCGCTGGGCTGACCCGATGGCGCCCCGACCGCCGGACGGTGGGGATCCGCTCGATCGGGCCGTCGGGGCGGCGTTCGCCCTCGCCGGCTTCGTCGTCGCCGCCGGGGTGATGACCGACAACAGCCTGCTGACCCACATCGCCACCGGCCGGCTGATCCTCGAGACCGGCTCGGTCCCGTCGGTCGACCCCTACTCCCGCTTCGGGGTCGGCGAGCCGTGGACGGTCCAGAGCTGGCTGGTCAGTGCGATCTACGCCGCGCTCGACCGGGCGTCCGGCCCGGAGGCGATCCGGCTGTTCCACGGTGTGATCGGCGCGGCGATCGGTCTCGGCCTCTGGCGCCTGTCCAGGCCGGCGGTGCAGCTCCCGACCCGGTTGGCGCTCACCGCGCTGCCGCTGGCGGTCGGCGCCGGTCTGTGGTCGCCCCGACCGCTGCTGGTCGGACTCCTCGCCCTGGTCGCCCTGCTGCTGATCGTGCGAGAGCGACGAGCGCCGTGGTTGCTCGTCCCCCTGTTGTGGATCTGGGGCAACACCCACGGCTCGTTCCCGCTCGCCCTGGTCTACCTCGTGGCCGTGGTCGTCGGTTGCTGGCTCGACGAGCGGCGGGTCCCGCCGACCGAGCTCCGCCACCTCCGCTTCGGCCTGCTCGGCACGGTGCTGGCCGCCGTCGGGCCCCTCGGGCTCGGCCTGCTCACGTTCCCGCTCCGGGTGGTGGCCTCCCGGGAGGCGATGATCGGAGTGGTCGAGTGGGAGGCGCCATCGTACGGCTCGCCGTCCGAGCTGGTGTGGCTGGTCGCCGTCGGGGCCGCGCTCCTCGCAGCCCGCCGGGGCGCCGGCTGGCGCGAGCTGGTGCCGGCGGCGGTCTTCGCCATCGCCGGGTTCCTGGCGCTGCGCAACCTGGCACCGGCTGCGGTTGTCGTCGCCGCCTCGGTCGCCCCCGCGCTGGCCCGCCTCGAGCGATCGCCCCAACCGACCGCTGACGGTTCCGGGCCGACCGCCGTCGGCGACCGACCGACGGTGGCGGCGATCGGGGCCGGCGTGGTGACCGGCCTGCGAGCTCGGGTGGCCCGGGCGGTCGGGCTCGCCTCCGCAGTGGCGTTGACGGCAGCCGTCGCCACGGCGGCCGTCACCCCCGCTCTCGATCTGTCGCCCTACCCGGAAGCGGCCGCCGAGGCCCTCGAGGCCGCCGGCCTGGCGCCGGCCGACGACGTCGTCGTGGTGCACCGGGAGGCCGTCGGCAACTACCTCACCTGGCGCCATGGGGCCCAGGCCATGGTGTTCGTCGACGACCGGTTCGACTTCCACGACGAGGACCTGCTGGCCGACCACCGCGATCTCCTGGCCGGGCGGGATCCCGGACCGATCCTCGACCGTCGTCTGGCCGACGTCGTGCTGTGGGAGTCGGACGCGCCGCTGTCGGCCTGGCTGAGCGAGTCGCCCGACTGGTCCGTCGTCGTCGCCGACGACTGGTTGGTGGCCTGCCGCCACTCGTCGCCGGTGGCCGCCCGCTGTGCGGGCCTGGAGCTGGCCCCGCCACCGGAGCTGGTCGCCGCCGACGGCTCCTGATCGGTGCCGGCCCGCCGACCACGGACCGGTGCGGTGCGCACCCGGCGTCCGCCGCCGGGCGCCCCGCGCCCTGGCACCGCCCGAGCGAACGACCGTGCTCCGGGACGTCAGGAACCGAGCGGCGGGCGGGGATCGTTGCCGTCGTCGTCGCCCGTCGTCTCACCGTCGGTCGGACGCCCGTCGACGTCGACGACGTCACCCCGGCGGCGGAACCCGCCCGGGCCGGTCGGACCGGTCGGACCGAACGGGCCGGGGCCGAAGGTGCCGGCCTCGAAGCGGTTGATCCGGAGCTGGAGCCGGCGGCGGAAGAAGGCGATGACCGGCGGCCGCAGCACGGCCCGGATCGGGGGGATGAGCAGGGCCAGCCCGAAGGCGTCGGTCAGGAACCCGGGCGTCAGCATCAGGGCCGAGGCGAAGAAGATCATCGCCCCGTCGGCCAGCTCGTCGGTCGGGAGGCGTCCTCCCTCGAGGCTGCGGCGGACCCGGTTGATGACCCCGACCCCCTCGCGGCGGACCAGCCAGGCACCGGCCAGGCTGACGCCGATCACGGCGACGATGGCCAGCGGCCAGCCGAGCTGGCCGGCGACCTGCGTGATCAGCCAGATCTCGACGACGGGGAGGACGATGAAGGCCAGGAACAGCCACAGCACGTCTCCATCGTAGGCTCCGCTCGGGCGGCCTCGACCGCGGCGGATCGGCGAGGCGTCGCTCCCGTCGTCGCGGTGGCGACCGCAACCCGGCCGGCGCCGGGTTGCCCGGCCGCGCTAGTTGATGCTGACGATCCCCATCCGGACGGCCTGCAGGACCGCCTGGGTCCGGTCGCGGGCGTCGAGCTTCTGGTAGATGGAGGCCAGGTGGTTCTTGACCGTCTTCTGGCTGATGAAGAGCTGCTCGGCCACCTCGGGCGTCGAGCAGCCGTCGGCGATCAGCTGCAGCACCTCCTCCTCGCGGGCGGTGATGACCCGATCGGCCTGGTCGCCGGCGTCCTGACGGCGGACCTCGGCCAGCATCGACGCGGCCAACCGGGGCGAGAGCGCGGTCTCACCGGTCACGACGGCCTCGATGGCCAGGGCGATCTCGTCGACGCTGCAGTCCTTGACCAGGTAGCCGTTGGCTCCGGCCCGGATGGCCTCGGCCAGCACGTCCTGGTCGGCGTGCATGGTCAGCATGATCACACACGTGCTCGGCAGCCGGGCCTTGAGCTGGCGGGTCGCCTCGACGCCGTCGATCTCGGGCATCGTCACGTCCATCAGCACCACGTCCGGCTGCACGGCCGCGGCCAGGTCGACCGCCTCGACGCCGTTGCGGGCCTCGCCGACCACGGTGAAGCCGAGCTCGTCCATCGACCGGCGGAGCCCCTCGCGGAGCATCCGATGGTCGTCGGCCAACAGGAGGCGGATGTTGCGTCGCATGGAGGCCTGGTCTCCCGGTCTCGTCGTCGGTCTGGCCACGACGTCGTCCGTCGATCGGCGGTTGTTCATGTCTGGCTGAGATAGCACCGGACTGTTGTCCCTTCTTCCGGTTCGGAAATGATCTCCAACGCGGCCCCGATACCGCTGGCCCGCTCCCGCATGCCGACGATCCCGTAGGAGTCGTTGCGGCCGCCTCTCCCCGCATCCATGCCCCGCCCGTCGTCCCTGACCTCGAGCTCGGCCGAGTCCTCGTCGCACCGCCACCGGATGGTGACGGTCGAGGCCTCGGCGTGGCGCTCGGCGTTGATGACCGCCTCCTGGACGATCCGCCACATCTCCCGCTCCTGGGGGATGGGCAGTCGATCGGAGGCCCGCGAGTCGATGTTGACCCGCAGCCCGCTCCTGGCCGCCACCCGCCTGGCGAACTCGCTCACCGCGTGCTCGAGGTCCTTGTCCTCGTTGACGTCGGACCGGAGGTCGTAGAGGGTCTCGCGGACCTCGCCGGTGACGCTGCGGACCCCTTCTCGGAGCTCGACGAGGTCGTCGCCGATGTCGGTCCCCGACCGCTGATGGCGGACGAGCCGGTCGATCTCGAAGCCGAGCGAGGCCAGCGACTGACCGATCCGGTCGTGCAGCTCGCGGGCGATGCGGGACCGCTCCTCGTCGACCGTGGCCTGCCGCAACCGGGTGAACAGGTTGGCGTTGTCGATGGCGAGCGCGAGCGGCTCGATGAAGGCGTGCAGGGCCTGGCGGTCCCGCTCGGTGTAGACCAGCTCGGACGACTCGACGGCGACCAGTCCGAACAGCCGGTTGCGGGCCGTCAGCGGCGAGTAGAGCCCGCCGGTGGAGGCCGGATGGAGCCCGTGCCCGTCGAGCCCGGCCTCGGGCTGGCGGGCGGTCCGCCAGGTCGACAGGGCCTTGCGGGCCGGGTCGGGCAGGTCGACCGGGGCGACGGGTCCGGCGAGCTCGACGCCCTGGCGCCTGGCGATCGTCCAGGAGCCGTCGGTCTCGTCGACGAGCAGGATGAGCCCGCGATCGAAGTCGAGTAGGCCGCGGAGCTTGGACAGGCTGGTGTCGAGCACCTCGGTCCGGTCGAGCGAGGCCGGCAGCGTCTGGGCCAGCCGGTGCAGGTTGAACAGCAGGGTGTTGGCGTCGGTGAGCTGGCTGATGCGGTCGAGGTTGACCGAGGCCTGGCGGTTGGCCTCACCCGAGATCCGCCGGCCGTAGCTGGCGATCACGGCGGTGAGCAGCAGCAGCCCGGTCCACTGGATGGCCTCGGCCATCCGCTCGGGCGTCCACTCCGTCGAGGCGAACCCGACGATCGTCAGGCTGATGGTGGTGGCCGCCCCGATCCGCAGCGAGAGGCGGAAGCCGCCGGCGAAGCCGGCGACGACGAGCACCCCGGCCGAGGCGATGACGAGCGGCGACTGCCAGAAGCCGGTGACGGCCAGGATCACCCAGTAGAGCGCCACCTCGGTCAGCAGGAGGGCCTGGTCTCGGGGGGAGCCGTCGTAGGTGAGCGGCACCAGCGAGCGGTAGGCCGTGTTGCCGATGATGGCCAGGCCGGCCACCACGACGGCCCACCCGGCCTCGGCGTAGCCGGTCCCGGCGAGGACGAGCGACACCGCGGTGGTGGCGAGCCGGACGTTGATGACGGCGTTGCGGAACCCGGCCAGCTGGTCGACCCTGGCCACCCCCGGCTCCCCGGCGTCGGCGGGCGGGCGCACGTCGGTGTCCCACAGACCCGGTTGGGCCAGCAGTCCGCCTCGGGTGCGGGGAGCGAGGGCGGTGCCCTTCGGTGTGGTGACGTTCATCGATGGTCTGGCGGGGGAGCGGCCGGGGTGTTCGGCGCTCCTCCCTCCTTGAGGAGATCGGATCCGACGGACCCGTGTTGAGCGAAACGACCCAGGCCGGCCGGCGCCGGCCGCCGATCCGTGCGACCCACCGGGGTGCGCCGGGCGGCTCGGGACGGGCCGGTCGGTGCACCGTTTGCTACCGTCACCCCGGTGTTGTTGGTGGTGCTGACCGGTGGAATCGGGGCCGGCAAGTCGTCGGTGTCCGGGGCCATGGCGTCGCGGGGCGCGGTGATCGTCGATGCCGATGCCATCGTGAAGCAGCTGCAGCAACCGGGTGGTGCGATCCATCGGGCGATGGTCGACCGCTGGGGGGCGACGATCGTGGCCGACGACGGCGCCCTGGACCGCCAGGCCGTTGCCGACATCGTGTTCAACGATGCCGACGAGCTGAAGGCGCTCAACGAGATCGTCCACCCCGAGACCAGGACCGAGATGCGGCGCCAGGCCGAGGCCAACGCCGGGACCGACCGGATCGTCGTGCTCGACATCCCCCTGCTGGCCGGCAGAGACGACGCGGCCAAGCGGGGGGCGAGCGCCATCGTCGTCGTCGACTGCCCGGTCGAGGTGGCGATCGAGCGCCTCGTCGAGCACCGGGGGTTCGAGCGGGCCGACGCCGAGGCCAGGATCGCCAACCAGGTCGGTCGCGACGAGCGGCTCGGCTGGGCCGACTTCGTCGTCGACAACGGCGGCGACCTCGACCAGCTGGCGGCCGAGATCGAGCGCTGTTGGACCTGGTTGCAGACCCTGGAACACGGCGCCGCACTGCCCGAGCGCTGACGTCGTTCCGGCCGGCGTCGCCGCCGGCCTCGGCCGCCGGCCGGCTCGATCGGTTCGCTGTCACAGCGCCCCGGTAGTGTGGTTTCGTGGCTCTGTTCGAGATGGTGTCCGAGTACGAACCGGCCGGCGATCAGCCGAAGGCCATCGCCGAGCTGTCCCGGAGCATCCAGGCCGGCGAGCCGATGCAGACCCTGCTCGGCATCACCGGCTCGGGCAAGTCGGCCACGATCGCGTGGACGATCGAGCAGGTCCAGAAGCCGACGCTGGTCATCGCCCCGAACAAGTCGCTCGCCGCCCAGCTGGCCAACGAGTTCAAGGAGTTCTTCCCCAACAACCGGGTCGAGTACTTCGTCAGCTACTACGACTACTACCAGCCCGAGGCCTACATCCCGTCGTCCGACACGTACATCGAGAAGGACTCGTCGGTCAACGACGAGATCGACCGGCTCCGCCACTCGGCCACCTCGGCGCTGCTGACCAGGCGAGACGTGATCGTCGTCGCCTCGGTGTCGTGCATCTACGGTCTCGGCTCGCCAGACGAGTACCGCAAGAAACTGCTGATGCTCGAGGCGGGCAAGGAGTACGACCAGCGGTCGATCCTCACCAAGCTCGTCGACATGCAGTACGAGCGGAACGACATGAACCTGACCAGGGGCAAGTTCCGGGTGCGGGGTGACACGATCGAGGTCCATCCGGCCTACGAGGAGTTCCTGGTCCGGATCGAGCTGTTCGGTGACGAGGTCGAGGCGATCACCACGGTCGATCCGCTGACCGGCGAGCGCCTGGCTTCGCTGCCCGACCTGGCGATCTGGCCGGCCACCCACTACGTCGCCTCGGACGAGCGAATGGCCAGGGCCATCGGCGGCATCGAGGCCGAGCTGCAGGAGCGGCTGGCCGAGCTCGAGGGCCAGCAGCGCCTGCTCGAGGCCCAGCGGCTGCGCATGCGCACGTCGTACGACCTCGAGATGATGCAGGAGATGGGCTTCTGCAACGGCATCGAGAACTACAGCCGCCACATCGACGGTCGCAGTGCCGGCGAGCGGCCCTACACCCTGCTCGACTTCTTCCCCGGCGACTACCTGATGGTGCTCGACGAGAGCCACGTCGCCGTCCCGCAGCTCCACGGCCAGTACGAGGGCGATCGGAGCCGAAAGGAGACGCTGATCGAGCACGGCTTCCGGCTCCCCTCGGCGGCCGACAACCGGCCGCTGCGGTTCGACGAGTGGCGCGAGATGGTCAACCAGGTCGTGTTCCTGTCGGCCACCCCCGGCCCCTACGAGCTGGAGCACTCGTCGTCGGTGGCCGAGCAGATCGTCCGTCCGACCGGCCTGGTCGATCCCGAGGTGATGGTCCGGCCGACCAAGGGCCAGATCGACAACCTGATGGACGAGATCGGCGGCGTGATCGCCGACGAGGGCCGGGTGCTGGTCACCACGCTGACCAAGAAGATGGCCGAAGACCTCACCGAGTACCTGCTGGAGCAGGGGGTCCGGGTCCGCTACCTGCACTCCGAGGTCGACACGATCCAGCGGATCGAGCTGCTCCGGGGCCTCCGGATGGGCGAGTTCGACGTGCTGGTCGGCATCAACCTGCTGCGGGAGGGCCTCGACCTGCCAGAGGTCCAGCTGGTCTGCATCCTCGACGCCGACAAGGAGGGGTTCCTCCGGTCGGAGACGTCGTTGGTGCAGACGATCGGTCGGGCGGCCCGGAACGTCGACGGTCGGGTCATCATGTACGCCGACCAGATGACGCCGTCGATGCAGGCTGCGATCTCCGAGACCAACCGGCGTCGTGGGCTGCAGCTGGCCTACAACGAGGCCAACGGCATCGAGCCCGAGACGATCCGCAAGGCGGTGACCGACATCCTGTCGCTGATCCGCCCCAGCGAGGAGACCGCCCCCGTCCCCGGCCAGGACAAGCGCAAGCGCCGCCCCGAGGAGGAGCAGCGGATACGCGAGCTGGCCGAGCTGCCCGAGGATCAGCTGCGCCGCCTGATCGACACGCTCGAGGAGGAGATGCACGAGGCGTCGTCGGATCTCCGCTTCGAGTACGCCGCTCGCCTGCGCGACGAGATCAAGGACCTCCGTCGCGAGCTGCGGGAGATGGTCTGAGCGGAGTCCGGCTGGCCTGAGGGCTGGCGATCGATCAGCCGGCAGCCCGCACGGCGACCACGATCCGATTGAGGCCGGCCCCCGGCGTGCCCGGCGGGGGAAGCTCCTCGATCGGCCGGTACCAGGGGGCCAGTCGGTCGAGGTCGTCCTCGACCGCCTCGCTGACCAGCACGAGGCGGTCGACGCCGGCGCCGTCGAGGCGGGCCGCGGCCTCGGCGACGTCGTCGTCGGTGACCAGCAGCCACCGGGAGTGGTCGACGTCCTCCCAGGCCCACCGACCCAGCGGGGCCAGCGTGGTGAGCACGACCGGCCGATCCGGCTCGGCGCCGAGGGCGTCGGGCCCGGGGTCGACCAGTGCTGCGTCGACCCGATCGACGATCGCCCGTGTCCGCTCCCGGGCCTCGGACATGCCGAGCGCCCCCATCGTCACCGGCAGCACCGCCACGACGGCGACGAGCCCGGCCACGCCGCGACGGGACCGGCCACCGATCGAGTCGGCCGCCCTGAGCAAGCCGAGGCTGGCAACGGGGACGATCGCCGGCAGGCCGATGGCGAAGTAGCGCCCGCCCCACTCGCCGCCGCCGCCGTGGCGGTACTGGGTGGCCAGCACCGCGCCCCAGAACAGCACCGTGAAGAGCCCGAGGACCTCGGCCTGGCCCCGTCGCAGATCCGACCGTCGGAGCAGCGCCAGCCCGGCGAACAGCAGCGGGAACGCCACCACCAGCCCGGGGATCAGCGCCGTCGGCGACACGACGAAGCGAGCGGCGAGCGCGCCGACCGCGGCGGCCAGCAGCACCAGCACGAGCGGGTCGTCAGCCGGCCGGCGGCGGGCGGCGATGCCGGCGGCGATCACGGCGGCGGCGCAGACGAGCAGCAGCAGATGATGGGGCTCGGACGAGAAGTCGGGGCGCAGCCACGTGTGCCCGAACGCCTCGATCCTGCCGGCCAGACCGCCCCACCGATCGCCGGGCTGGCGGACCGGTCCCAGGCGGTCGACGGCGGTGGCCGTGTCGACGACCGTGCCGATGGCGGTGGCGATGGCGGCCGTCGCGGCCGGGGCCAGCCGGCCGACGGTCGGCCGGCGCCGACCCGGACGACCGGGCCGGACGGCCGGCCAGGCCAGGGCCATGGCCAGGGCGATCCCGGCCAGGACGGCCTCGGTCCGGAACAGCATCGCCGACCCGAGGGCGACGCCGCCCGCCAGCCACGCCCCGATTGGCGGCGAGCCGGGGCCGGACGCCCGCTGGGTGGTCAGCCCGACGATGGCCAGGCCGACGAGCGCCGCAGCCAGCGTGTGGGCCCAGGCCACGTACGAGCTGAGGAACAGGGGGCTGGCCACGCCCGTCAGCCACAGGGCGGGCACCGCCGCCCGCCGATCCAGCCGTCCGGCCAGCTTGGCGGCCGCCGACGCGGCGGCCAGGCCGGACAGCATCGAGAGCCCGAGGACGGCCGGATAGCCACCGATGCCGTGCACGGCGCCGACCAGGCGGACCAGCACCGTGTGCTTGCCGAGCACGACGTAGCCGCCGTCGGTGGCGAAGACCGAGAGGTGGATCGGGAACCACCGTCCGCCGGGATCGACCTCGGGGAACGGGTGGGCGAACGTCCAGCCCCGGCCGTCGGCCACGGCCGTCGCCTGGTAGAGCAGGGCACCCTCGTCGGCGCTCCAGACGGCGTCGAAGCCGACGATCGGGAGCACGGCGGCGAGCACGAGCAGCAGGGCGAGATGGTGGCCGACCAGGCGAGCTCGGCGGCCGCCGGCCCCGGGCTCGCCCCCGGGCCCCCGGCCGGCCACCGCGGCCGACCCGGTCGTGTCGGGACCCGCGCCGAGGAGCGACTGGTCGGTCGGGCCGGCGGGACGCCGGTCGGGGGGCAGCACGGTCGACATGGCCTGGAGGGCGCGTCACGGCGGACCCGCTTCCACCCCCATCGGTCGACCTGGACCGCGCTTGAGCGAAGCCCGAAGTTCCCCGACCAGAACACCCGTTCGGACCACGCGACCCGGTAGGCTCGGGCAGTAGTGGCTGGCAAGATCGTCGTCCGTGGGGCCAGGGAGCACAACCTCCGCGGCATCGACCTGGAGCTCCCTCGAGAGAAGCTGATCGTCTTCACCGGGCTGTCCGGTTCGGGCAAGTCGTCGCTCGCGTTCGACACGATCTACGCCGAGGGCCAGCGGCGCTACGTCGAGTCGCTGTCGGCCTACGCCCGCCAGTTCCTCGGCCAGATGGACAAGCCCGACGTCGACTTCATCGAGGGCCTGTCCCCGGCGATCTCGATCGATCAGAAGTCGGCCAGCCGCAACCCGCGGTCCACGGTCGGCACGGTCACCGAGGTCTACGACTACCTCCGTCTCCTGTTCGCGAGGGTCGGGGTCCCCCACGACCCGGAGACCGGCGAGGCCCTCGTCCGCCAGACCCCGCAGCAGATCGTCGACCGGATCCTCGAGCTCGACGACGGCGTCCGGTTCCAGGTGCTCGCCCCCGTCGTCCGGGGCCGCAAGGGCACCTACGAGACCCTGCTCGGCGACCTGGCCACCCAGGGCTTCGCCAGGGCCATCGTCGACGACGAGCTGATCGAGCTAAGCGGCGACCTGCCCGACCTCGCCCGCTACGAGACCCACGACATCCGGGTCGTCGTCGATCGGCTGGTCAAGCGGGACGGGATCGAGCGCCGGCTCACCGACTCGATCGAGGCCGCCCTCGGACTGGCCGAGGGCGTGGCCGAGATCCAGATCGTGCCGTCCAAGGAGGCGGCGGCCGAGGGGGCCGAGCCGGAGACCCTGGTCTTCAGCCAGCACCTCTCGCGGCCGAGCGACGGCAAGAGCTTCGAGGAGCTCGCCCCTCGCAACTTCTCGTTCAACTCGCCCTATGGGGCCTGCGAGTCCTGCGACGGGCTCGGCACCACGTTCGAGGTCGACGCCCAGCTCGTCGTGCCGAACCCCGACCTCACGATCGCCCAGGGCGCCATCCACCCGTGGGCCTCCCGCCGCAGCCAGTACTTCGAGCGGCTGCTGCACGGTGTCTGCGAGCAGTTCGACATCGACGTCGACACCCGCTGGCGCGAGCTCTCGGCCAAGGAACAGAAGCTCCTGCTGAACGGGCGGGGCCGAAACGGCATCAAGGTGACGGTCCGCTACAAGAACCGGTTCGGCCGGATCCGCACCTACAACGCCAACTTCGAGGGCGTGGTGCCGTACCTCCGCCGTCGTCACACCGAGGCCGAGTCGGACAGCGCCAGGGAGCAGATCGAGGGCTACATGCGGGAGGTCAACTGCCCCGTGTGTGACGGGGCCAGGCTCAACCCGCTGTCGCTGGCCTGCCTGATCGACGGGCGCAGCATCCACGACATCTGCTCGCTGTCGATCGGCGAGGCGGCCAAGGCCCTCGAAGGCCTTGAGCTGACCGAGCGGGAGCACCTGATCGCCGACCGGGTGGTCAAGGAGATCAACGCCCGGCTCAGCTTCCTGCTCGACGTCGGGCTCGACTACCTGTCGATGAGCCGATCGGCGTCGACCCTGTCCGGTGGCGAGGCCCAGCGGATCCGGTTGGCCAGCCAGATCGGGTCCGGCCTGGTCGGCGTGCTCTACGTCCTCGACGAGCCGTCGATCGGCCTCCACCAGCGTGACAACGCGAAGCTGATCGCCACCCTCTGCCGCTTGCGGGACATCGGCAACACCGTCGTCGTCGTCGAGCACGACGAGGACACGATCAAGGTCGCCGACCACGTGGTCGACATCGGTCCGGGCGCCGGCGAGCACGGCGGCGACGTCGTCTACAGCGGCCCGGTCAAGGGCCTGCTGAAGCGGCGGGCCTCGGTGACGGGGCAGTACCTGTCGGGGAAGAAGACGATCCCGGTCCCGGCCAAGCGCCGATCGACCACCGAGGCCAGCCTCCGGATCACGGGGGCCCGCGAGCACAACCTGAAGAACATCGATGTCGACGTTCCCCTCGGTTGCTTCGTCGCCGTCACCGGCGTCTCGGGGTCCGGGAAGTCCACGCTGGTCAACGGCATCCTGCTCCGCTCGCTGATGCAGCGGATCTACGGCTCGAAGGTCCCGCCCGGGCTGCACACGTCGATCGATGGGCTCGAGCACCTCGACAAGGTGATCGACATCGACCAGTCGCCGATCGGTCGCACGCCCCGCTCGAACCCGGCCACCTACACCGGGGTGTTCGACGCCATCCGCAAGCTGTTCGCCCAGACGAACGAGGCCAGGGTCCGGGGCTATCAGCCCGGCCGGTTCAGCTTCAACGTGTCGGGCGGGCGCTGCGAGAACTGTGCCGGCGACGGCACGATCAAGATCGAGATGCACTTCCTCCCCGACGTCTACGTGCCGTGTGAGGTGTGCAAGGGCGCCCGCTACAACCGCGACACGTTGGAGATCCTGTTCAAGGGCCGCTCGATCGCCGACGTGCTCGACATGCCGATCTCCGACGCGCTCGAGTTCTTCTCGAACCAGCCGCCGATCGCCCGCCACCTGCAGACGCTGGTCGACGTCGGCCTCGGCTACGTCCGACTCGGGCAGCCGGCCCCGACGCTCTCCGGTGGCGAGGCCCAGCGGGTCAAACTGGCCTCCGAGCTGGCCAAGCGGTCGACCGGGCACACGATCTACCTGCTCGACGAGCCGACCACCGGTCTCCACTTCGAAGACATCCGGCGCCTGCTGACCGTGCTCAGCCGCCTCGTCGACCAGGGCAACACGGTGCTGGTGATCGAGCACAACCTCGACGTGATCAAGACCGCCGACCACATCATCGACCTCGGGCCCGACGGGGGCGACGGCGGCGGCACGGTGGTGGCCACCGGCACCCCCGAGGAGCTGGCGATGCGCTCGAACAGCCACACCGGCCGGTTCCTGGCCAACCTGCTCGGCGAGTCCTGACCCCGACCGGCCCGACGTCGGGCGGGCGGGCTCGGGCGCCGGACGTCGGGAGCCGCTAGCAGGGTGCGGAAAATCGGTTGTTGAGGGGTTTGTGTCCGTTGGGCCTGGTCTGTTTGGTGGTTCGAGGTTGTTGGTGGCTCTGGGGGGTCGGGGAGTTGACTGGGCCTGGAGTTCAGGCCGTTGCGGCGTCGAGGGAGCAGATCCTGATCAGGTTGTAGGTGGCGGCTTCGATCT
>JANQPB010000027.1 GCA_028285495.1 Acidimicrobiales bacterium | reverse complement strand
TTGATCAACCCGATCGCCATGGACGAGGGTCTGCGGTTCGCCATCCGTGAGGGTGGTCGCACCGTCGGCGCCGGCCGGGTCACCAAGATCATCAAGTAGCAGATTCGAGACACTGATGAGCAAGCAGAAGATCCGCATCCGGCTCAAGGCCTACGACCACGAGATCGTCGACCAGTCGACCAAGAAGATCGTGGAGACCGTCGCTCGGACCAACGCCGAGTTCCGGGGCCCGATCCCACTGCCAACCGAGAAGCATCGGTTCTGCGTGATCCGGTCACCCCACAAGGACAAGGACTCCCGCGAGCACTTCGAGATGCGGATCCACAAGCGGCTCATCGACATCCTCGAGCCGAACCCCAAGACCGTCGACTCCCTCCAGCGGCTCGAGCTGCCGGCCGGCGTCGACATCGAGCTCAAGATCCAAGAGGTGTAGGGGCCGACCGGGGCTGCGGTCCCGGTGCCACCTCGGTCTGAACGGAACGGAGCCCGGGTCCGAGTGGCCCGGGCTCCGTCGCGCCCGGCGCCGCGGCTGCGATAGGTTCGGCGCGATGCGCTTCACCAAGCCGTTCTGGGACGGGATCGCGGACGGGCGGATCACCGTGGCCTACCGAGGCTGGAACCGGCCGACGGTGGTGGCCGGCCGGGCCTACCGGACCGGTGGCGGCCGGATCGAGGTGCTGTCGGTCGAGGCCATCGAGCCCGGCGCCGTGACCGACGCCGACGCGGTGCGGGCGGGCCACGAGTCGCCGGCCGAGGCCCTCGCCGCGGTGCGGACCGACGGCGGGCGACAGCTCTACCGGGTCGAGTTCCGACGGCTCGACGAGCCCGATCCCCGCCAGCAGCTGGCCGACGCCGACGACCTCGACGATGACGCCATCGCCGAGATCGACGCCCGCCTCGACCGCCTCGACCGGGCGTCGAGCTTCGGGCCGTGGACCCGGGCGACCCTCCGGCTCGTCGGTGAGCATCCCGGTCGCCGGGCCCCCGACCTGGCCGAGATCGTCGGACGGGAGACCGCCCCGTTCAAGCTCGACGTTCGCAAGCTCAAGAACCTCGGACTGACGATCAGCCTCCGCATCGGCTACGAGCTCTCACCCCGGGGCCGGGCCTACCTCGACGCCACCGACCACTGACGCCCGCCCGCGGCCGAGCCCGCCGGGTCCGGGGCAGCCCGTTGTTCGCATGACGGCGGAGAGGGGGACGGGTACGCTGGCGCGGTGGGAGCGCCGGCCGACCACCCCGCCGAGTCCACCACCCAGGTGCTCGTGCTCGGCCCGCCGGCGACGGCCGACGCCGCCGGGGTGCATGGCGTGGCCGGGCAGCAGGGCCAGGTGCTCAGCCACCTCGTCGCCGCCCACCCGAATGCGGTGTCGAGCGACACGCTGATCGACGAGCTCTGGCCCGATCGGGCCCCCCGGTCGGCCCGCACCGGGCTGCGGGTCGTGATGACCAGGCTCCGCGGTCGCCTCGACGCCGACGGGGGAGCGGGCATCGTGCACGACGGTGGCGGCTACCGCCTCGACCTCGACGACGAACGGATCGACGCCGTCCGGTTCCAGCGGCTGATCGACGAGGCCGAGCGCGGGCTGGAGACCGACCCCGCCGTTTCGGCCGATCAGGCCACCCGCGGCCTGGAGCTGTGGCGGGGTGAGGCCTACCAGCCCTTCGGGCGTCACGGTGGCCTCGCCGTCGCCGCCGGCCCGCTCGAGGAGCGCCGCCGCCAGGCCGAGGAGCTGCTCGTCGACGCCCTGCTCCGGTCCGGGAGGGCCGAGGCCGCGGCGACGTGGGCCACCGGGCTCGTCGAGACCGAGCCGTACCGCGAGCGGCGGTGGGAGCAGCTGATGCTGGCCCTCTACCGGGCCGGGCGCCAGGCCGAGGCCGTGCGCACCGGCCAGCGGGCGGCCGCCACGCTGCGCGACGAGCTCGGGATCGAGCCGGGGCCGGGGCTTCGGGCACTCGAGTCCGACATCCTCAACCAGGTCCCCGAGCTCGACGCCCCGCCACCCTCGACGGCCGCGACCGGTGGCCGCACCCCCGAGCGGGAGCCGGCCGACGGCGACGCCGTTCGGGCCGCCGGGTCGCCGCCGGTCCGGGCGACCGCCGTCCCCCGCAGCGACGACAGCTTCCGGGGTCGAGCGGCCGACGAGGAGCGGCTGGCCGAGGCCCTCGGCCGGTCCAGGCTGGTGACCATCGTCGGCGGGCCGGGCGTCGGCAAGACCCGCCTCGCCGCCCGCCACGCCGCCGGCCTGCCGGACGGCACGGTGGCCTGGCTCGACCTCGTCGGCTTCCCACCGGACCGGCTTGCCGTCGAGCTGCTCGGCGCACTCGGGGTCCGGCTCGGCGATCGTGAACCGGGGGAGGCGTTGGCGGCGGCCATGACCGGCCGCCAGCTGCTCGTGCTCGACAACGCCGAGCACCTGCCCGAGGTGGTGGCCGACCTCGCCGAGTCCTCGCTTGCCGCCGACCCGACGATGCGGATCCTCGTCACGAGCCGCCTGGCCCTGGCCTCGCCGTCGGAGACGCGCCTCGACCTCGGCCCGCTCGCGGTCGAGCACGGGGTCCGGTTGGTGGCCGAGCGGGCGTTCGGTCACCCGATGGCCGACGACCGGGACCAGCTGGCCGAGTTGGTCAGACAGCTCGACGGCTCGCCGCTCGCCATCGAGCTGGCCGCGCCGCTGCTGCAGGTCACCTCGCCCCGGATCCTGCGGGAGCGGCTCGAGGCCACGCTGGATGCGGCCGAGGGGCGGGGCCGGCCAGACCGGCGCCACCGGTCGATCCGCTCGGCCATCGACTGGTCGATCGACCTGCTGGCCGACGACGATCGGGAGCTGTTCGACGCCATCGCCGTCCTGGCCGGCGCCTTCACCGGGCGAGACGCAGCCGAGGTCGTCGACCGTCCGGTCGACGCCGTCGAGCCGGCCCTGGCCCGACTGGCCGCCGGCGGTCTGCTCCGGTCGGTGGTCGAGACCGACGGGCGCCAGCGGTGGCGGCAGCTGAACACGGTCAGGACCCACGCCAGGACGCGGCTGCGGGACCGGGGCCGACTCGACGATCTGGAGCGGGCCCAGGCGGCCCGCCACGTCGCCCTCGTCGGCCGGCTCGGACCCGAGCTGCTCGGGCCGGCCGAGGACGTGGCCGTCGATCGGCTGAGCCGCTCGTTCGACCAGCTCAGGGCCACCCACGCCCGCCTCGTGGCCGACGCGTCGGTCGAGCCGGCGACCGCCTTCGGCCTGGGCATGTGGGAGTACAACTTCTTCCGCCAGCACTACCAGCACTACCACTGGCTCGACGAGGTCCTCGACCTGCCGGGCATCGAGCAGGTGGCCGACCACGACGATTTGCTGGCCCAGGCCGCGCTGGCCGCCTGGGCCCGCGACCGGTTCCCGGCGGCGATGGCCCTGGCCGCCGCGGCCGAGACCGCCGCCGCCGAGCGTGATCGACCGCCACCGCTCGCCGCACTGAAGACCAGGGTCAACATCGCCGCGCAGGAGGGTCGTCTCGACGAGGCCGCAGCCCGGCTCGACGAGCTGGCGGTTGCGGCCCAGGAACGGGGGACCGACCGCGATCGGGCCGACGTGCTGGTCTCGGTGGCGATGGGCCTGGCCCAGGTCGGTGCCGTCGACGAGGCCGCTGCGGCCGCCGACCGCAGCGTCGCCCTGGCCACGGCGACCGGCAACCCGACCTCGGTGTCGTGGGCCATGGTCGGCCTCGGTTCCTCGCAGCTCACCGCCGATCCAGGGCAGGCCGCCCGGTCGTTCTCGGCCGCCAGCCGGCTGGCCCGCTCGGTGCGCAATCACTGGGTCGACGGCATGGCCCTGACCGGGCTGGCCACGGCACTGCGGGCCGGCGGTCGCTCGGCGGCGGCCACCCAGCTGCTGGCCGAGGTGGTCGGTCGGTGGGACCGGTCCCGCAACGTCGCCCAGCTCTGGCGTTGCTGCCAGGAGGCGATCCTCCTGCTCGACGATCGGGGTCCGACCGACGCGGCCGGCGAGCTCGTCGCCCGCCTGGCGTTGGCCGACCGCCTCCACCCGATGCCACCGGGTGACCAGGCCCGCATCGACGAGCTGATCGGCCGCTCGCCGGTCAGTCCCCGGCCCGAGCCCACCACCGGCTCCGGCGCAGGCGTCGCCGCCGACCCCCTGACCGGACTCGCCGCCGCCGTGACCCGGGCCCTCGGGCCGGACCCCGTCGAGCCCCGCAGTTGATGGGCCAGACGTCGACCCGGCGGTCCTCACGCCCGAGCCGTCGGCGATCGATGGCGTCGAGCGGCCGCCGGTAGGGCCGGGTCCGGCCCTGCTCGCGGAACGGTCGCAGGAAGCGGTGGCCGAGCACCCGGGTGAGGGCAACGGTCGGCCACCGGGTGAGGCGCCACCGGACGAGGAACTGGAACACCGCCGTCATCGCCGCCGCCCGCCGCCGGCCGTGGCCGTCGGCGATCAGCAGCGTGCCGGTCACCTCGTCGTCGCCGACGATCTGGAAGAACCCGGTCACCATCCAGACGAGGAACCGGGGGAAGCCATCGGCGATGCCCTCGACGAGCGCCTCGCCGAGCCGGACGCCGTCGAACGACCTGGCCCGATGGCGCCGCCGGATCAGCTCGGCCAGCGCCGTTGCCTCGTCGGCCCGCAGCGGTCGACCGTCGACGGTGATCGCCTCCCACGGCGCACCGAGCAGGTAGCCGATGCCGAGCCAGAACCGGAGATAGGCGTCGCAGTCGTCGTCGCCTGGCGCTATCCCGAGCTCGATCATCATCTCGAGCGGCGGGACGGCGAAGGTCAGCGCCGCGCCGAGCATGTCCTCCTGGTTGAAGGCGACACCGAGGCCCCGGTCGACCCAACGATGGCGGGCCAGGTGGTGGGCGACCATGGCGTGCAGCTTGTGCACCCCGAGCACCGACCCGTGGGCCGCCCCGCCGGGCACCAGCACGCCGTCGTCCCAGCCGGCCGAGCGCTCCAGCAGATCCATCACGAACTGGGCGGTCTCGCCGGCCCGGCGGAACGGGTCGTCGGTGAGCCGCGAGCCCCGACCGAGGACCAGCGCCCCGGGGGCGGCGGCGTAGCTGTCGGGCAGGCTCCGGAACAGCAGGCCGAAGAAGCCGATCGTGGGGGAGCGCTGGAACAGTCGCCTGGCTCGGCGGCAGGTGTCCGGGTCGAGGTGACGCCCGGGCTTGGTGATGAAGGCCAGGCGCTCGTTCAGCTCGTCCGCCACCGGCTCGAAGTGATGGTCGAACTCGGGGTCGGTGAGCCGGTTGAAGCGGAGGTCGGGCGGCAGGTCGAGCCGGGGGTGGGCGGGGCGCAGCCGCAGCTCGTCGAGGCGCTCGTCGGTCCAGCCGGCGACGCTGGCCGGAGCCGACGCCGGCTGCGCCGCCGCACCCGGGCCCGTCGTCGAACCGGTCTCGGCGCCGGGTCCGGCGCCGGCGACGGCGTCGAGCCGCTGTCGCAGTGCGGCGAGCCCGTCGTCGAGACCGTGCCACGGCTCGGGCCGCACGACCCGGTCGTCGTCGAACCAGAAGCTCGCCCGCTGGTGCTCGACGAACAGCGCGGCGATGAACGCCACCCGGTCCCGCAGGTCGTTCCAGCAGACCGACGCCCGCCCGTCGACGTCGAGGTCGCCGAGGACGCGGGGGAGGAGCTGCTCGGCGTCCATCGCCTCCATGCGATCGATCCGCCATGGCCCGACGGGGCCGGCCCGCCGGTCGACGTTGATCGGGGACTCGCCCGCCGGGACCGGTCGACCGGCCTTGATCGTCCCGACCGGCGTCTCGACGCCGACGAGGAAGCGGGTGGCGAACCGGATCCAGCGGTGCTCGAGCCAGAGCCTGAGCCGCCCGGGGTCGTGGAGCCGCCAGCCGTGGCGCGACTGCATGAAGCGCCATGGCGTGGTGAGCGTCCGGAGCCACGAGCGGAAGCCGATGGTCAGGGCCGCCGCCACGAGCCGTTGCTCGTGCAGCGCCAGGAGGCAGTTGCCGAGCAGGATGTGGCGTGATCGCCGCTCGGGATCGTCGGTCTGCATGGCCTGGTGGTAGGCCCGGAAGCCGAGCACGAGCGGCATCTCGAATCGGGGCAGCTCCCGGTTGCGTGGATCGGAAAGCCACGCCGCCATCGAGCCGCCGGTCCCACCACCGGGCGTTCCCGGCGGGCTGATCAGGTTGGCCCGCAGCGCCCGCTCGCAGGTCGACCAGACCTCGTCGGGGTCGTCGCCCGGCCCCGCCCGGCCGACGGTGTCGAGGAAGGCGACGTGGGCTCTGGCGATGTCGGCGAAGACGTCGCGGTTGCCGTCGCCGAAGGCCCGGGTGATGATCAGGTCGAGACCGGGGATCGGCAGCGTCAGCGCATCGCCGACCGTGTGGCTCGCCCACTGACCGAGCACCGTCCAGGTGGCGTCGCCGGTGCCGAACAGGTCTCCCATGGCCTGGGCGAGGTCGCCGTAGGTGCGGGTGATCAGCTCGTTGCGGACCCGGGCCGGCATCGGGGTGAAGGCGATGTCCTCGACCCGCTCGATCGTCAGGTCGCGGCGCTCGGGGCGCGGTTGCCAGCGCAGCGCCTCGAGGCCGGCCAGCACCGGCGTCGTCCCGTCGTCGGTTTCCTGCGCTGCGGTCACGGTGGCGATCCCTCCGCTCATCGCCCCTCCTCCTGCTCGACCGGCTGTGCGGTGTGGATGCGGATGATCGAAGTGTCGGTTGTCGGGGTTGCCGGAGCGTTAACCCCGGTCGGTCACGGTCGTGTGGCGGTGCCGGCCCCCTCCTCCAGCAGCCGATCGACCTCGGAGCCGCCGATGCCGTTGGCCAGTGGGGTGAAGTCGCCGTCGGAGAACATCGCCCTGGCCGCCTCGGCGATGACCCGGTGGGTGGCCCTGGCCAGGCTGGAGCCGAGCGAGATGCGGGCGACCCCGGCGTCGGCCAGCTCCTGGCGCGAGTGCCGGGTGAAGGGCCCGGCCACCAGGGCGTTGACCGGGGTCGACACCGACTCGCAGATCCGCCTGAGCGAGTCGAGGTCCGGGGGCAGCGGGAGGTACAGCGCATCGGCCCCGACCCCCTCGTAGGCCAGGAGGCGGCGGATGCCCTCGTCGACGTCGTACGACCGGTTGAGCACGCCGTCGGCCCTGGCCAGGAGCACGAAGTCGTCGTCGAGCGCTCGGGCCGCCTCGACCCCGGCCCGGATCCGGTCGACCGCGAGCTCGAACTCGTAGGCGCCGGTGCCCGGCAGGTCGGTGTCCTCGATCGAGATGCCGGCCAGCCCGGCCTCGGCGGCCAGGCGGACGGTCTCGGCCACCGTCTCGGGCTCGGGCCCGAAGCCGTTCTCGAAGTCGCCCGACACCGGGAGCGGTGTGGCCGCAACCAACGTCTCGGCATGGGCGATGGCCTCATCGCGGCTGACGCCGCCCATGTCGGGCCGACCGAGGGTGAAGGCGTGGGCCGCCGACGAGGTGCCGATCGCCTCGGCCCCGAGGGCGGCCAGCATCCTGGCCGATCCGACGTCCCAGGCGTTGGCCAGCACGAACGGTTGGCCCGGGCGGTGGAGGGCCCGGAACCGGGCTCCGGCGGTGTCGGTCGACGGGTCGCTCATGGGGCGAGTCTAGGAACCACCCGTCGATCGTGCCGGCGGCTTTCGGCCGCAGCCGTCGGACGATCCGCCGCCCGGCTGGCCGGCCGTCCCGCGGCCGTCGGACGGCGCTCAGACCGTGAGCAGCACCACCGGCAGGGTCACGATCGACAGGGCCGTCGTCGAAACGACGGCGGCGGTCACCCGGTCGGGGAGCAGGTCGTACTCCGCAGCGACGACCGAGCAGAACACCGCGGGCGGCATCGCCGACTGGATCACCACGGCCGCCCTGGCGTCACCCTCGAGGCCAATGGCCACGGCCACGACGGCGGCGACCGCCGGGGCCACCGCCAGCTTGGCCAGCGCCACCGTGCCGAGGTCGGCCGACCAGCGTGGTCGGCCCGAGTCGATCAGCTGCAGACCGAGCCCGAACAGCATGACCGGGATCAGGGCGTCGGCCAGGAGCCCGATCGAGCGGTCGGCCACCAGGGGCACGTCGAGGTCGGCCAGGTTGACCACGAGGGCCACCATGCCGGCGATGGCCATCGGCGCCCGGAGGGCCCGGATCACGGCGGCGCCGATGGACGCATCCCTGGCCTGGGCCATCCCGACGCCGACGACGAGCGAGACGAAGTTGATCGTCACCATCAGCACCCCGGCGACCGGGAGGGCGTCGTCACCGAGGGCGAAGGCGACGATGGCCAGCCCGGCGTTGCCGACGTTGCCCCACATGCTCGTCATGCCGATGGCGGCGCCGGCCTCGTAACCGGCGCCGGTCGTGACGGCGAAGGCGCCGGTCACCGCCAGCGCGGCCAGCATGCCGGCCAGCGCGGCAACGACGAGTCCGACGACCACCGACCGCTCCAGGTCGGCCTCGGCCAGCAGGCCGAACACGAAGGCAGGACCGAAGACCCAGTAGGCGAGCCGGGACAGCGAGCCCGAGTCGATGGCCAACCGGGGCCCGACGATCGCCCCGAGGGCGACCAGCATCGCAACCGGTCCCAGGACGTTGAGCAGGACGTTGGCCAGCGACACGCCGGATGACACTAGCGACGGGGCCGCCGTTCGCCGGAATCGCCGAGGCTCCCGGTCGGCGGCCACGCCGCCAGGGGGCTCAGGACTTGTCGGCGGTGTAGGAGATGAGGCGCTCCATCACATCGGGTCCGGCCTTGTCGACGCTGCCGGCGTCGAACGGCGGCTGTGGGTCGTACTCGACCATCAGCTGCATGGCCTTGGCGGCAACGTCGTCGACCAGCAGCTCGGAGAGTCGCAGCGCCATGTCGATCCCGGACGACACCCCGGCGGCGGTGATGATCCGCTGGTCGAGGTGCTCGACCACCCGGTCGCCGGTCGGGATCGCACCGAGCTCCTTCAACTTGTCGTAGGCCCCCCAGTGGGTGGTCGCGGTGAGGCCGTCCAGCAGGCCGGCCGCAGCCAGCAGCAGCGACCCGGTGCAGACCGAGGTGGTGTAGCGGCTGCCGGCGTGGACGGCGCGGATCCAGTCGTGGACGGGCCCGTCGTCGAGGAGTTGCCTGGTGCCGACGCCACCGGGCACGACGACGACGTCGGGGCTGGTCACCTCGTCCAGCGATGCGTCGGCCATGAGGCCGAGGAAGCCGTTGTCGGTGCGGTACTCGCCCGGCTTCTCGGCCACGAAGGTGACCGTGGCTCCGGGGAGGCGTTGGAGCGTCTCGTAGGGGCCGATGGCGTCGAGGGCCGTGAGCCGATCGAAGAGGAGGACGGCTATCTGCATGGTTCGGGTCTCCTGTGGATGGGTTGGATGGGTCGGATGGGTTGGATGGGTTGCACGGTGGCAGCGGACGGCGATGTGGCCGGCGGTCTCGTCGGCCGGCTCACGTCGCTGCCTGACTCGGCCCGGACACCGCCGGCGAGGTCGACACGGCCTGCCGGCGGTAGGCGGCGGGGGAGATGCCGAGGCGACGGTGGAAGGCCCGGCGCAACGTCTCGGTCGTCCCGAAGCCGCAGCGCTCGGCCACCTGGGCGAGGCCGACCGGCTCCCGCTCGAGGATGGCCCTTGCGGCCTCGACCCGGACCCGCTCGACATAGCGGGCGGGCGACTCGCCGACCTCGGCCCGGAACACCCTGGCGAAGTGCCGCGGTGACAGACCGACGTGGGCGGCCAGCGCCTCGACCCCGAGGTCGGCGGCCGGGGCCTCGTGGACCAGCTCGCAGGCGGCCCGGACCGGAGCCAGCTCGGTTGCCTCGGCCCACACGGCCGAGCCGAACTGCGACTGGTTGCCCGGCCGGCGGAGGTACACGACGAGGTGGCGGGCGACGAGCTGGGCAACGGCCGGCCCGCAGTCCTGCTCGACCAGGGCCAGGGTGAGGTCGATCCCGGCGGTCACGCCGGCCGAGGTCCACAGCGCGCCGTCGCACTGGTAGATCGGGTCGGGGTCGACCACGCAGCCGGGGTGGGCGGCGGCCAGCTCGGCGGCGTAGGCCCAGTGGGTGGTGACCCGCCGGCCGTCGCACAGGCCGGCAGCCGCCACCACGAAGGCCCCGGTGCACACCGACGCCAGCCGCCTGGCCCTCGGCCCCTCGGCCTCGAGCCAACGGATCAGGCGGGCATCGGGGCGGCGGGTCCCGCCGCCGCCCGGCACGACGATCGTGTCGTAGGGGTCGCCGCCGGTCCGGAGGGGATGGGTGGCCACGAGCGGCAGACCAGACTGCGCCACCACCGGGCCGGGATCGGCCGCCACGAGGTCGATCCGGTAGCGGGGCCCACTCCGGCCGAGGTGGTCCATCGCATCGTTCGCCCCGGCGAGCACCTCGTGGGGTCCGGTGATGTCGAGGGGCTGGAACCCGGGGAAGCAGGTGATCGCCACGTGCCGCATGGAGCAAGCCAACCCCGGAACACGGATGGCGTCAATGACCTGCTTCCCTCGGTTCCGGCCACGACGTCGGCCGCAGCCTCAGCCGCGGCGACGGCGAGTCCGCTCGAGCAGCCGCCCTCGGGTGGAACCAGCGGGGCGCCGAGCTAGGCTCGTAGGGTCCTGGTTCGAGGACCTGATGCAAACCTGACGACAGGTCGAGTCCCCCGGCTCGACGCTCCGGTCCTCGACACCACTGCAACGGCCTCCGGCCCGGCCCCCCGAGCCGAGGATGACTGCGAATCGACGTCCGCGAAGGCCTCGGCCCGCCGAGGAACCGCACGGCACAACCGAATCCGCTCCGCTCGCTGTGGGAATCCGCAAGCGGAGCGTTCGCGTGAACGGCCTGGTGTCGCCACACGGCACCACAGCCCTCTGACGGGAAAGAGACAGACAGCATCATGGTTCAGAAGGCGATTGTCGGCGAGAAGGTCGGCATGACACAGGTCTGGGACGACGACAACAAGATCGTGCCCGTCACCGTCGTGAAGGTCACCCCCTGCCGGGTCGTCCAGGTCAAGACCCCGGAGAACGACGGCTACTCGGCAATCCAGGTCACCGTCGGCAACAAGGAGGCCCGGAAGCTCTCCAAGCCGGCCGCCGGCCACTACGCCGCCGCCGGCGTCGAGCCCGGCACCGAGCTGGTCGAGCTCCGGGTCGACGACACCTCCGAGTACCCGGTCGGCCACGAGTTCGGCGCCGACACGTTCTCCCCCGGCGACATGGTCGACGCCATCGGCACCAGCAAGGGCAAGGGCTTCGCCGGCGTCATGAAGCGCCACAACTTCTCCGGCCAGAAGGCCTCGCACGGCGCCCACCTGATCCACCGGATGCCCGGCTCGGTCGGCCAGTGCGCCACCCCGGCCCGGGTCTTCAAGGGCACCAGGATGGCCGGCCGCATGGGCGGCGAGCGGGTCACCACCCAGAGCCTGCGGGTCGTGCAGGCCGACGCCGAGAAGAACGTCGTCCTGGTCCGTGGCTCGGTGCCCGGCCCGAAGGGCGGCACCGTCATCATCCGCAACGCCGTCAAGCGCGGCACCGACAACGGGAGTGAGGGCTGATGGTCTCCGTTGCCGTGAAGACGCTGACCGGCTCCGACAGCGGCTCGGTCGATCTCGACGACGCCACGTTCGGCATCGAGCCGAACGTTCCGGTCATGCACCAGGTCGTCAACGCCCAGCTGGCCGCCCGCCGTGCCGGCACCCACTCGACCAAGACCCGGGCCGAGGTCCGGGGCGGTGGGGCCAAGCCGTGGAAGCAGAAGGGCACCGGTCGGGCCAGGGCCGGTTCGACCCGGTCGCCGATCTGGATCGGTGGCGGCATCGCCCACGGGCCGAAGCCTCGCGACTACTCCGAGCGGACCAACAAGAAGATGATCAAGCTGGCCCTGCGCTCGGCCCTGTCCGACCGGGCGGCCGACGACAAGGTCCGGATCGTCGAGGACTGGAACTTCGAGGCCCCCAGCACCAAGCAGGCCAGGTCGGTGCTCGAGGCGCTCGACGTCGATGGTCGGGTGCTCGTCGTGCTCGGCCGCGAGGACGAGACGGCAGCCAAGAGCTTCCGCAACCTGCCCGAGGTCCACACCCTGGTCGCCGACCAGCTCAACACCTACGACGTGCTGGTCAGCGACTACGTGATCTTCGCCCGGCACAGCATGCCGGGCGCCGCCTCCGCTGAAGGGACCGACTGACCATGCGTGACCCGAGCGACGTGATCATCGAGCCGGTGATCTCGGAGAAGTCCTTCACCACCGCCGAAGACCTCAACGCCTACACCTTCATCGTCGCCCCCAACGCCTCGAAGCCGGAGATCTCCGACGCCGTCGAGGCCATGTTCGACGGCGTGAAGGTGGCCAAGGTCAACACCCTGACCCGCAAGGGCAAGCGCGTCCGCGACCGGCGACGCAACACCACCAGCTTCCGACCGACGACCAAGCGGGCCATCGTCACCCTCGCCGAGGGTGAGATCGACCTGTACTCGAACTGAGGCAGAGAGCACCATGGCCATCCGCAAGCGCAAGCCGACCAGCCCGGGCCGCCGGTTCCAGACCAGCTCGGACTTCTCGGACCTCACCACGAACCGGCCCGAGAAGTCGCTGCTGGCCCCCCAGCACTCGACCGGCGGCCGCAACAACGACGGGCGCAAGACCTCCCGACACCGGGGCGGCGGTCACAAGCGCCGCTACCGGGTGGTCGACTTCCGGCGAAACAAGGACGGCGTGCCCGCCACCGTCGCCTCGATCGAGTACGACCCGAACCGCAACTGCCGGATCGCCCTGCTGCACTACCACGACGGCGAGAAGCGCTACATCCTCGCCCCCCGCGACCTGAAGGTCGGGGACCGGGTGTCCTCGGGCCCGGGGTCCGACATCCGCCCGGGCAACGCGCTGCCGTTGCGCTACATCCCGGTCGGCACCACCGTGCACGCCGTCGAGCTGCAGCCGGGTGGCGGGGCCAAGATGGGTCGCTCGGCCGGCACCAGCGTCCAGCTGGTCGCCCGGGAGGGCATGACCGCAACCCTGCGGCTGCCATCGACCGAGATGCGGCGGGTGTCCATCGATTGCCGGGCCACCGTCGGTGAGGTCGGCAACGCCGAGGCCGAGCTGATCAAGGTCGGCAAGGCCGGCCGCTCCCGCTGGAAGGGCAAGCGCCCCCAGACCCGGGGCGTGGCCATGAACCCGGTCGACCACCCCCACGGTGGCGGCGAGGGCAAGACCTCGGGTGGCCGTCACCCGGTGTCGCCCTGGGGTCAGCCCGAGGGGCGGACCCGCAAGAAGGGCAAGAAGTCAGATGATCTGATCATCCGCCGTCGGCGGAAGCGTGGCGGTCGGAGGTAGCTATGCCGCGGAGTCTCAAGAAGGGTGCATTCGTCGACGAGCACCTGCTGAAGAAGGTCGACGAGCTCAACGAGAAGAACGAGAAGCGGGTCATCAAGACCTGGTCCCGTCGCTCGACCATCATCCCCGACATGGTCGGCCACACCGTGGCCGTCCACGACGGGCGCAAGCACGTGCCGGTGTACATCACCGAGTCGATGGTCGGTCACAAGCTCGGTGAGTTCTCACCGACCAGGACCTTCAAGTTCCACGCCGGCCAGGAGCGGGGAGGTCGTCGCTGATGGCCGCCGCGACCGCCGTCGATCGTCCGGGCACCAGGGCCAAGGTCCGCTACGTGCGGATGTCGGCCTCGAAGGCCCGCGTCGTGCTGAAGCTGATCCGGGGCAAGAGCGTGGCCGAGGCGTCCGAGATCCTCGCCTTCACCGAGCGCCTGGCCGCCGAGCCGATCGGCAAGTGCCTGAACTCGGCCGTTGCCAACGCCCAGCACAACGAGGACCTGGTGGCCGAGGAGCTGTTCATCTCGGCCTGCTACGCGGATGAGGGACCGACCCTCAAGCGGTTCCGTCCCCGGGCCCGCGGTCGGGCCGGGCGGATCAACAAGCAGACCTGCCACCTCACGATCGAGGTCGCCCGCTACACCGACGACGAGCTCGACGAGGCCCGCAGGCGCAACGAGCTCAAGGACGAGGGCCGCCAGAAGCGGTCGTCGAGCCGGAGCTCGGGCGGCGGCGATCGGGCCAGGCGGGTGGCCAGGTCCCGTGCGGCCGAGGCGGCCGACGCCGACGAGGCCGAGGACCAGACCGACGATCAGGTGGCCGAGAACCAGGTCGAGGGTGACCAGGTCGACGCCACCGACGCCGACGACACCACACCCGAGGCGACCGACGACTCGGCCGACGGCAGCACCGACGTTGACGCCGCCGACGAGGGTGATGCGGAAGCCATGGCAGCAGACGACACCGACGAGACCGACTCCGATGCCGAGGCGACCGAGGAGGGTGCCACCGACGAGGTGGCCACCGAGGACGCTGACGGCGATGACGCTGGAGACAAGAACTGATGGGCCAGAAGATCCACCCGTACGGGTTCCGACTGGGGGTCACCACCGACTGGAAGTCGCGCTGGATCGCCGACCGCCAGGAGTATCGCGACTACCTGGCCGAGGACGCAGCGATCCGCCGCTACCTCATGGGCCAGCTGCCCAACGCGGCGATCAGCCGCATCGAGGTCGAGCGGACCCGTGACAAGCTCCAGGTCGACGTGCACACCGCCCGCCCCGGCATCGTCATCGGCCGAAAGGGCTCCGAGGCCGACCGGCTCCGGGCCGGGCTGACCAAGCTGACCGGCAACGCCAGGATCAAGCTCAACATCGTCGAGATCAAGCAGCCCGAGCTCGACGCCGCCCTGATCGCCCAGGGCGTCGCCGACCAGCTGATGGGCCGGATGGCCTTCCGCCGGGCGATGAAGCGGGCGATGCAGAACGCGATGAAGGCCGGCGCCAAGGGGGTCCGGATCCAGTCGTCCGGCCGCCTCGGCGGCGCCGAGATGGGCCGGACCGAGTGGTACCGCGAGGGGCGGGTGCCCCTCCACACCCTCCGGGCCGACATCGACTACGGCCTCCGTGAGGCCCACACCACCTACGGCCGCATCGGCGTGAAGGTGTGGCTCTACAAGGGCGACATCCTCCCGTACAAGGCCACCAACGACAAGGCCACCCGCGAGGCGGCGATGGCCGTCGGCGAGGCCGCCGGCGCCGCCGACGTTCCCCGAACCGTGGTCTCCTCCTCCCGCCGGCCCCGCCCGGCCGAGGTGACCGAGGCCCCGGCCGAGACCACCGAGGACCCGGCGCCGCTGGTCAAGGAGGCCGACCCCGAGTTCGAGCGCCTGCTGGCCGAGGAAGAGGCCATCGAGCAGTCGCTGCAGGGCAAGGGCCAGTCCGAGGACCTCGCCTTCCGCCCAGAGGACGGTGATTAGCACATGTTGATGCCGAAGAAGGTCAAGCACCGCAAGCACCACCGCGGTCGCATGAACGGCCAGGCCAAGGGCGCCACCACCGTCAACTACGGCGACTACGGCATCCAGGTCCTGGAGCCGGGGTGGATCACCGCCCGCCAGATCGAGGCCGCCCGTGTGGCCATGACCCGTCACGTCCGCCGTGGTGGCAAGGTCTGGATCAACGTCTTCCCCGACAAGCCGGTCACGGCCAAGCCGGCCGAGACCCGCATGGGCTCGGGCAAGGGCAACCCCGAGCGCTGGGTCGCCGTGGTCAAGCCCGGCCGGGTCGTGTTCGAGCTGTCGTACCCGGACGAGCCGACCGCAAAGGCGGCGATGAACCGGGCCATCCAGAAGCTGCCGGTCAAGGCCCGCATCATCACCAGGGAGCAGGGATTCGATGGCTGACGCAGCGATCACCGACATCAGCGACGCCGAGCTGGTGAAGATGCACGACGACGCCAAGCGCGAGCTCTTCAACCTCCGGTTCCAGCTGGCCACCGGCCAGCTCGACAACACCGCCCGTCTCGGCCAGGTCCGCAAGGACGTGGCCAGGGCCAAGACCGAGATGCGGTCCCGTGAGATCGCAGCCGCCGAGGCGATCGCCGCCGCACGCGAAGGAGAAGCCTGATGAGCGAGACCGAGCTCAAGGACCGCTCGACCACCCGCAAGGTCCGCGAGGGCATCGTGGTGTCGACCAAGATGGACAAGACCGCGGTCGTGGAGATCGTGCGTCGGTCCCGGCACCCCCAGTACGGCAAGACCGTGCAGCAGAGCAAGCGCTACTACGCCCACGACGAGGAGAACACCCTCAACGAGGGCGACCGGGTCCGGATCGTCGAGACCCGGCCGATGTCGAAGAAGAAGCGCTGGCGGCTGCTCGAGATCCTGGAGCGTGCCCGATGATCCAGCAGGAATCCAGGCTTCGCGTCGCCGACAACTCCGGCGCCCGCGAGGTCCTGTGCATCAAGGTCCTGGGCGGGTCCCGGGTCCGCTACGCCGGCATCGGCGACATCTTCGTCGCCACCGTCAAGGAGGCCATGCCGGGCGCCCAGGTCAAGAAGGGCGACGTGGTCAAGTGCGTCGTGGTCCGGACGGCCAAGGAGCGCCGCCGGCCCGACGGGTCCTACATCCGCTTCGACGAGAACGCGGCGGTCCTCATCAACGAGAACCGCGAGCCCCGCGGTACCCGCATCTTCGGCCCGGTCGGCCGTGAGCTGCGCGACAAGCGGTTCATGCGCATCGTCTCCCTCGCCCCGGAGGTCATCTGATGAAGATCCGCAAGGGTGACCGCGTCCGGATCCTGGCCGGCAAGGACCGGGGTCGCGAAGGCGTGATCTCCGTCGCCTTCCCGGCGACCGGCAAGGTCGTCGTCGAGGGCTACAACGTGGCCAGGCGCCACACCAAGCCCCGCTCGGCCGACGAGCCGGGCGGCATCATCGACAAGGACATGCCGATGGACGTGTCCAACGTCGCCGTGCTCAGCCCGAAGGACGGCAAGCCGACCCGCGTCGGCTACGCCTGGGACGGCGACGAGAAGATCCGTGTCTGCAAGCGAACGGGCGAGAAGATCCCGGAGGTCGAGGACTGATGTCTGACACCGCAACCCAGGCTCGGCCCCGGCCCCGCCTGAAGACCGTCTACAACGAGCAGATCCGCGACCAGCTGAAGGCCGACCTCGAGCTCGGCAACATCATGCAGGTCCCCCGGATGGACAAGATCGTGGTCAACATCGGGGTCGGTGAGGCCCTGCTGAACTCGAAGCACCTCGAGTCGGCCATGAACGACCTCACGATCATCGCCGGCCAGAAGCCGATCGCCACCCGGGCCAAGAAGTCGTTGGCCAGCTTCAAGCTGCGCCAGGGCAACGCCATCGGGTGCAAGGTGACGCTTCGGGGCGATCAGATGTGGGAGTTCTTCGACCGCCTGATCACCCTCGCCATCCCCCGAATCCGTGACTTCCGTGGCCTCAACCCGCGGTCGTTCGACGGCAACGGCAACTACACCTTCGGGCTCAGCGAGCAGCTGGTGTTCCCGGAGATCGACTACGACACCGTCGACACCTCACGAGGCATGGACATCACGATCGTGACGACCGCGAAGACCGACGACGAAGGCCGGGCCCTCCTCGAAGCCTTCAATTTCCCGTTCCGGCGCGAAGGGCAGGCTCAGTAGCAATGGCGAAGAAGGCACTCAAGATCAAGCAGCAGCAGACGCCGAAGTTCAAGGTGCGGAGCTACACCCGCTGTGTGAACTGCGGCCGGCCCCGAGCGGTGTACCGCAAGTTCAACCTGTGCCGCGTCTGCCTGCGCACGATGGCCCACAACGGGGAGATCCCCGGGCTGACCAAGGCCAGCTGGTGATCGGGAGGTGATGCAGCAATGACCATGACCGATCCCATCGCCGACATGCTGACCCGCATCCGGAACGCCAACACCGCCATGCACGACGAGGTCTCGATGCCATCGTCGAAGCTGAAGGTGGCGCTGGCCGAGGTGCTGAAGTCCGAGGGCTACATCGACGACTTCGCGGCCGCCGACAACGGCGACCGCCCCGGCCAGACCCTGACCATCACCATGCGGTATTCGCCCGAACGGAAGCGGGTGATCAGCGGCCTGAAGCGGGTGTCGAAGCCCGGGCTGCGGGTCTACTCGAAGAACAACGAGATCCCCCGCGTGCTGGGTGGCCTCGGTGTCGCCGTTCTCTCGACCAGCAACGGACTCCTGACCGACCGTGCGGCCCGCAAGGCCCGCGTCGGCGGCGAGGTCCTTTGCTACGTCTGGTAGGAGAGCAGCCATGTCACGAGTCGGCAACGCCCCCATCACCGTCCCGTCCGGCGTCGAGATCTCGGTCTCGGGCCTCGACGTGACGGTCAAGGGCCCGAAGGGGACCCTGGAGCACACGATCCCCGACCTCGTCAGCCTCACCGTCGAAGACGGCAAGGCCACGGTCGAGCGGGCGAACGACGAGCGGCAGACCAAGGCCCTGCACGGGCTGACCCGGTCGCTGCTGAACAACATGATCATCGGCGTCAGCGAGGGGTTCCGGAAGGACCTCGAGATCGTCGGCGTCGGCTACCGGGCCAACGCCAAGGGCAAGGACGCCCTCGAGCTGGCCCTCGGCTTCAGCCACTCGGTCCAGGTCAAGGCCCCCGATGGCATCGAATTCGACGTGCCCGAGCCGACCAAGATCGGTGTCATCGGCATCGACAAGCAGGTCGTCGGCCAGGTCGCAGCCGAGATCCGGGCCTACCGCAAGCCCGAGCCCTACAAGGGCAAGGGTGTCCGATACGCCGGCGAGCGGATCATCCGCAAGGCCGGAAAGGCGGGCAAGTGATGGCCCGCCTGCACGGCCCCGAGAACGACGCCGGAAAGGCAGGGAAGTAGCGATGGCCACACGTGCCAAGGGGCGGGAGGCCGCCCGCAGCCGGCGCCAGCGCCGGGTCCGCAAGAAGGTGGTCGGCACCACCGAGCGTCCCCGCCTGGCCGTCTACCGGTCCAACAAGCACATCAGCGTCCAGCTGATCGACGATTCGACCGGCCAGACCATGGCCGCAGCGTCGACCTACGAGTCGGCGTGCTCGACCGACGAGGGCGGGACCGGTTCGGTCGCGGCGGCCAAGGTGGTCGGCACGGCGATCGGCGAGCGGGCCTCCGCCGCCGGGGTCGACACCGTCGTGTTCGATCGGGGTGGCAACCGCTACCACGGTCGGGTCGCCGCCCTGGCCGACGCCGCCCGCGACGCCGGGCTCAAGTTCTAGTCCCCTGCCACGAGAGACGATTCGAGGAATCAGATGGCGAACGAACGAAATGATCGAGGCCGGGGCAACGGACCGAACGACGGTCGGGAGTCCCGAGTCATCACCATCAACCGGGTGGCCAAGGTGGTCCGAGGCGGGCGTCGCTTCGCCTTCACCGCCCTGGTCGTCCTCGGTGACGGCAACGGCCGGGTCGGCCTCGGCTACGGCAAGGCCAAGGAGGTGCCCCTCGCCATCCAGAAGGGCACCGAGGAGGCCCGCAAGCTCATGTTCGACGTGCCGATGGCCGGTGGCACCGTCACCCACGAGATCATCGGCGAGCAGGGCGCCGGCCGGGTGCTGATCAAGCCGGCCGCCCCCGGTACCGGCGTCATCGCCGGCGGCGCCGCCCGGGCCATCCTGGAGGAGGCCGGCATCCGCGACGTCCTGTGCAAGTCGCTCGGCTCGGCCAACCAGATCAACGTGGCCCGGGCCACGATCAACGCCCTGCAGGGCCTGAAGCGGCCGGACGAGGTCGCTCGCCTGCGTGGCCTCGACGCCTCCGAGTTCACCCCGAAGGGGATGCTCGAGGCCTACAAGGAGCGAGAGCGCGAGCTCAAGTCGGCTCCGGCGGAGGCTGCGAGCTCATGAGCGCCATCAAGGTGACGCAGGTCCGCTCGGCCATCGGGTCGAAGCCGAAGCAGCGGGGCACGCTGCGGGCGCTTGGCCTCGGCCGCATCGGCCGCTCCAACGTCCTGCCCGACCGGGCCGAGATCCGGGGCATGATCGCCCGGGTCCCCCATCTGGTTGAGGTGTCGCCCGCAGGTGACGCCCAGAATCACAGCGAGGACGCCTGATGAAGGTTCACGATCTCAAGCCGGCCGAGGGCTCTCGGACCCGGCGCAAGCGCAAGGGTCGCGGTATCGGTGGCAAGGGCGGCAAGACCGCAGGCCGCGGTACCAAGGGCCAACGGGCCCGCGGCACCGTCCCGATCGGCTTCGAGGGTGGCCAGCTGCCGCTGCAGCAGCGCCTGCCGAAGCTGCGGGGCTTCACCAATCCGTTCCGGGTCGAGTACCAGGCGATCAACCTCGACACGATCGCCGAGTCCGGCCTGACCGAGGTCACACCCGAGTCGCTGCTCGAGAAGGGCCTCGTCGGCAAGGGCGCACTGGTCAAGATCCTCGGTCGGGGTGAGCTGAGCTCGGCCGTCACCGTGAAGGCCCACGCCTTCTCGAAGTCGGCCGAGGCCGCCATCACCGGCGCCGGCGGCACGGTCGAGAAGCTCGACCTGCCGTTCAAGGTCCGCCCGCCGGCCAAGGGCAACGCCCACACCAACCGGTAGCCGCCGGCGGGCCCGCCCCGCCGCCCCGAGTTTCGGCCGGGGCCGAAACTCGCCACCTGTGCAGGCCCGGTAGCCTGGAGTACTCGGCGAAGAGTCAGGACCATTCGTGCAGACACTGTTGAACGTTCTGAGGACGACGGAGCTTCGGAACAAGATCCTGTTCACGATCTTCATCATCATCCTGTACCGCCTCGGGGCCCAGATCCCGGCCCCGGGCGTGAGCCTCGACGGCATCCAGGCCCTGCGCGACTCGGCCGACGAGAACCAGGGCGGCGTCTTCGGGTACCTGGCCCTCTTCACCGGCTCGGGCGCCGTGCTCAACCTGTTCGGGCTCGGCATCCTGCCCTACATCACGGCGTCGATCGTGATGCAGATCCTCACGGTCGCCGTTCCGAAGCTGGAGGAGTGGCAGTCGCAGGGCGCGGTCGGCCAGCGGAAGATCACGCAGTGGACCCGCTACGTCACGATCGCCCTCGCGCTGGTCCAGGCCTCCAGCCTGACCTTCCTCATCAGCCGGAGCCCCGAGCAGATCTTCGGCTACGACCCCGGCCTCTTCCCGGACGGATCGATCGGCCGGATGCTGCTCGCCGTCCTGTGTGTGACCGTCGGAACCGCCCTGTTGATGTGGATGGGCGAGCTCATCACCGAGAAGGGGATCGGCAACGGCATGTCGGTCCTGATCTTCGCCTCGGTGGTCGCCGGCCTGCCGGTCGTCGGGGTGCAGATTTACCAGCTGCGAGGCGTGATCTGGCTCATCGTGGCGCTGGCGGTCCTGGTGCTGCTGTGCCTCGGCATCATCTTCATCGAGCAGGGTCAGCGTCGGATCCCGATCAACTTCCCCAAGCGGGTCGTCGGTCGTCGCCAGTACGGCGGCAACAAGACCTACATCCCACTGAAGGTCAACCAGGCCGGCGTGATCCCGGTGATCTTCGCCAGCTCCCTGTTGACGCTCCCGAGCCTCATCGCCACCAGCCTGCCGACCAGCGGCAACCCGCTCGACCCCAACTGGGGTGACAACGTGCGGGAGTTCATCCAGAACCGGCTCTTCACCCCGACCGACCCGGCCTACATCATCCTGTTCGGCCTGCTCATCGTCGGCTTCGCCTACTTCTACAATGCGATCGCCTTCGACCCGGCCCGCCGAGCCGACGAGCTCCGCAAGTCCGGTGGTTTCATCACCGGTGTCCGCCCCGGCCCGCAGACCGAGCGTCACCTGGCCAAGATCCTCAACCGGATCACCCTGCCCGGGTCGCTCTTCCTGGCCGCCATCGCCCTCATCCCGTCGGCGCTGCTGTTCCAGCTGCTGGGTAGCGGCGGCAACAACCTCGGCCTGCTCGGCTTCTCGGGCATCTCGATCCTCATCGGGGTCGGCGTGTCGCTCGAGATCATGAAGCAGATCAATTCCCAGCTGATGGCGAGGAACTACGAAGGATTCTTGAAGTAGGGACCATGGTGATTCGAGCCGCTGAGGACGCCGTGGCCGACATGGCCCAGGCTCGAGCCGAAGGTCCCGCATCAGAGGCACGATCGGAGACAACGCCAATGAGCGACGCAGTGGATCACGACGGGCCGGCGGCGACCCGACTGGTCATCTTCGGCCGACAGGGCGCCGGCAAGGGCACGCAGGCGGCCCGGCTCGTCGAGCACTACGGCGTGATCCACCTGAGCACCGGTGACATGTTCCGGGCGGCGGTGGCCGACGGTACCGAGCTCGGTCAGCAGGTCGGCCCGATCATGGAGTCCGGTGGCCTGGTCTCCGACGAGCTGACGATCGCCATCGTCCGGGAGCGGCTGGCGGCCGACGACATCGTCGCCGACGGCTTCGTCCTCGACGGCTTCCCCCGCACGCCGGCCCAGGCCGAGGCGCTGCTCGCCATGCTCGGCGACGGCGGCCTGCACGCCGTCATCGAGCTCGAGGTGCCGCTCGACGAGGTGACCAACCGGATGAAGGCCAGGGCCCGCGAGGACGACACCGACGAGAGCATCGCCAAGCGGTTGGCCCTCTACGACACCGAGACCGTGCCGACCATCGACTGGTTCCGGGAGCGGGGCCTCGTCGTCACCGTCGACGGGCTCGGCAGCGAGGACGAGGTCGCCGAGCGGATGACCGACGCCATCGACAAGGCCCTGGCCGGCCGCTGAGCGGCAGCCGCCCGCCGGGCTCCGACCGGCCCCCGCCAGCCGCGGCACCGATCGCCCGGACCGCTCGGGCATGAGCCGCCGCCTGGTCACCGATGCCGAGCGTCGAGCTCGCCTCGGGCGCCGTCAGGTCCTCGAGCCCCGGGCTGCCGGCTCGGTCGAGGAGCTGGTCGACCGGCTGCTGGTGCTGCACGCCACCGATCCGGCCACGATCTACCTGTCCGTCGGGGCCCGCCGACCCGGGACCACGCCGGCCGACGTCGACGACGCCCTGTTCGCACGCCGCAGCCTCTATCGCACGATGGTGATGCGCCGGACGCTGTTCGTCTGCACCACCGACCTCGGCCCCGACATCGAGGGCGCCTCGGCCCCGGCGGTTGCCCGGTCCGAGCGCAAGCGGCTGGAGAAGTTCCTCGGCGACACCGAGCTGTCGGCTGCGCAGCTCGACGGTCTGCCCCCCGAGCCGGCGGCGTGGCTGGCCGCCGTGTTCGGCCGGGTGCTGGCGGCCCTCGACGGGCCGGGAGTGGGACCGGGCGGGCTCGGCCAGGAGGCGGATGGACGGGGCGGCGCGGAGTCCGACGATCGTGGCGGGCGGACCGCCCGCCAGCTGACCGCCGACGTCCCGGCGCTGACGACCAAGCTCATCGCCGGCAAGGGAACGCGCCAGGAGATGGAGCTGGCCGCCACCTCGCGGGTGCTCGGGCTCATGGCGGTCGAGGGACTCCTCGTCCGCGGCCGGCCGACGACGACCTGGACCGGGCGCCAGTACCGCTGGTACCGCCGGGACCGGTGGTGGGACGGCGGAGCCGGGCCGGTCCCCGAGGCCGATGGCGACGCCGCCAGGGGTCGTGTGCTCGACGGCTACCTCCGACGCTTCGGCCCGGCGACGCTGACCGACCTGGTGTGGTGGACCGGCTGGACGAAGACCCAGACCCGAGCGGCGCTGGCCACGTTCGAGACCGTCGAGGTCGAGATCGATGGCGAGGTCCCCGGCGGTGGGGTCGGCGAGGAGCCGGGACTCCTCCTGGCCGACGACGCCGATCCGGTCGAGGCGCCCGAGCCATGGGCCGCCCTGCTGCCCTCGCTCGACCCGACGCCGATGGGGTGGAAGCAACGCCGCTGGTACCTGGGCGGCCACCAGGGGCCGTTGTTCGATCGCAACGGCAACGTCGGGCCGACGGTGTGGGTCGACGGGCGCATCGTCGGCGGCTGGTCCCAGCGGCCGGACGGCGAGGTCGTCGTGTCGCTGCTCGAGGAGATCGAGGCGGACGAACGGCGACTGATCGAGGCCGAACGCCGGCGGATCCAGGACTTCGTCGGCCCGGTGGTGGTCCGCCCGTCGTTCCCGACGCCGCTGCAGCGGGAGCTGTCGGAGCGATGACCGCCGACTGCGGTCCGTGACGGTCGGACGAAGCTCCAGGCCCGGGTTCCCCAACGTTGGAGGCCGTCGGTCTGGCCTCTAGCATGGATTGTTGGTCTGCCTTCGCATTTCGGCCACATTCCGTGGTCGCAGGTGCGGAGGCTCCTGATCGAACCGCTGCGTGAGGTTCGCACCAGGGTCGACCGTTGTCCAATCAGGCCGGGTGACCGGCCCGAACGAGATCGGGCCGCCGGGCGGCCCGTGAGAAGTGGGCCCGGGGGACCGGTCCCAGGCTGAACGAAAGGCCGTATCCTGCCAAAGCACAAAGAAGACGCCATCGTGCTCGAGGGCACCATCACCGAGTCGCTCCCGAACGCCATGTTCCGGGTCGAGCTCGAGAATGGGCACAACGTCCTCGGTCACATCTCCGGAAAGATGCGGCGCCACTACATCCGCATCCTTCCCGGCGACAAGGTCCAGGTCGAGCTCACCCCGTACGACTTGACCCGGGGTCGCATCACCTACCGCTACAAGTAAGTCGACGGGCCGCCCGCCTCCGGCCGGCGGCCCGGAACCCGGAGCCGACCCGCCATCCGACGATCGGCCCGGCGCCGAAACCGAACAAGCACGAGCGAGCGGCAACGCTTGGCAGGGTCCGCTGCGCTCCCGAATCATCCACCCCCACACCGACCCACCGATCGACAGGTACTCCGATGAAGGTTCGCCCAAGCGTCCGACCAATGTGTGAGAAATGCAAGGTGATCCGCCGGAACCGCACGATCCGGGTCATCTGCGAGAACCCTCGACACAAGCAGAGGCAAGGCTGACATGGCTCGTATCGCCGGCGTTGACATCCCCCGCGACAAGCGGACCGAGATCGCCCTCACCTACGTCTTCGGGATCGGTCGCTCGACCGCCCGCACGATCGCCGATGCCACCGGCATCGACCCGAGCACCCGGGTCAAGGACCTGACCGACGACGAGGTGCTGCGGATCCGGGCGTGGATCGACTCGAACCTCAAGACCGAGGGTGACCTCCGGCGCGAGGTGTCGCAGGACATCAAGCGCAAGATGGAGATCGGCTGCCACCAGGGCATCCGCCACCGCAAGGGCCTCCCGGTCCGGGGTCAGCGCACCCAGACCAACGCCCGCACCCGCAAGGGCCCGAAGAAGACCGTCGCCGGCAAGAAGAAGGTCACCAAGTAATGGCAAAGCCAAGTGCAGGGGGCCGTCGTCCCCGTCGGCGTGAGCGGAAGAACGTCACCCACGGCGTCGCCCACATCAAGTCGAGCTTCAACAACACGATCATCGCCATCACCGACCAGGAGGGCCACGTCCTCGCCTGGTCGTCGGCCGGCAACGTCGGGTTCAAGGGCTCCCGCAAGTCCACCCCGTACGCCGCCCAGATGGCCGCCGAGGCCGCGGCCCGCCGAGCGATGGAGCACGGGGTCCGCAAGGTCGACGTGCAGGTCAAGGGCCCTGGCTCGGGCCGCGAGACCGCCATCCGCTCGATCCAGAACGCCGGCATCGAGGTGACGGGCATCAAGGACGTCACCCCGGTCCCGCACAACGGTTGCCGCCCGCCGAAGCGTCGGCGCGTGTAGGAGGAAGTCAGACATGTCCCGCTACACCGGCCCCCGGGCCCGCGTCTCCCGCCGTCTCGGCACCAACATCTTCGGCACCAGGGGCGAGACCAACGCCCTCGAGAAGCGGCCGTATCCCCCCGGCATCCACGGGCGAACCCGCCGCCGGGGCAACAACAACTCCGAGTACCTGGTCCAGCTGCAGGAGAAGCAGAAGGCCCGGTTCACCTACGGCCTCAACGAGCGCCAGTTCCGCAAGGTCTACGAGGAGGCGTCCCGCAAGGACGGCGTCACCGGCGAGAACATGCTCCGGTCGCTCGAGCTCCGCCTCGACAACGTGATCTACCGGGCCGGCTGGGCCTCGACCCGGCCCCAGGCCCGCCAGTTCGTGTCCCACGGCCACGTCCTGGTCAACGGCAAGCGGGTCAACGTCCCCTCGTATCGGGTTCGCAAGGGCGACCAGATCGAGGTCAAGGAGAAGACCCGAACCAACCCGATCGTCCAGTGGAACAGCGACGTGCTCGACCGCACGCCGCCGGCCTGGCTCGAGCGGGGCGACCACGACTTCCAGATCAAGGTCTACGCCGAGCCGCTCCGTGAGCAGATCGACGTCCCGCTGCGTGAGCAGCTGATCGTCGAGCTCTACTCCAAGTAGTCGTCGTGCGGCGGGCTCGTCGCCCGCAGCCCCGGTCCGGTCCTTGCGGCCCGACCATCGAACGAATCCGTCCCCGTCCCCGCCACCCACCTCGTACCAAGGAAGCGTGCCCATGCTCGTCATTCAGCGTCCCACCGTCGAGCAGCTCGACGACGGCGAGTCGACCCGAGGCAAGTTCGCCGTCGGCCCCCTGGAGCCCGGCTTCGGCCACACCCTGGGAACCTCGCTTCGGCGAGCCCTCCTGTCGTCGGTGCCCGGCGCCGCCATCGTGTCGGTCCGCTTCGACGACGCCCTGCATGAGTTCGACACCATCAACGGTGTCACCGAAGACGTCACCGACATCATCCTCAACCTCAAGGACGTCGTGCTGACCAGCGAGTCCGAGGAGCCCGTCGTGCTGCGGCTCGACGCCCGCGGCCCCGGCTCGGTCACCGCCGGCGACATCTCGTGCCCGCCCGAGGTCGAGATCCTCAACCGCGACTCGCTCGTCGCCACCCTCAACGATCAGGGCCGCCTCGCCGTCGACCTCACCGTCGAGCGGGGCCGGGCCTGGACCCCGGCCAGCTCCCGGGCCAACGAGTCGACCACCATCGGCGTGATCCCGATCGACGCGGTGTTCTCACCGGTCCGCCGGGTCTCGATCTCGGTCGAGCCGACCCGGGTGGACCAGTCGACCAACTTCGACCGGCTGATCCTCGACATCGAGACCGACGGCTCGATCGCTCCCCGTGACGCGCTGGCCTCGGCCGGCGCCACCGTTCGGTCGCTGTTCCAGCTCGTCGAGGAGATGAGCGAGGAGCCCGAGGGCCTGACCCTCGGCGAGGCCCCGGCCGCCGCCTCCGGCTCGCCCGACCTCGACCTGCCGATCGAGGACCTCGACCTCTCCGAGCGCCCCCGCAACTGCCTGAAGCGGGCCCAGGTCAACACGATCGGCGAGCTGCTGACCAAGAACGCCGACGACCTGCTGGCGATCACCAACTTCGGCCAGAAGTCGCTCGACGAGGTCATCGCCAAGCTGGACGAGCGGGGCCTGAGCCTCCGCGGCGCTCGGTAGCCGTGTGACGGCTTCGCCGTCACCTCGAGTTTCGGCTTCGCCGAAACGTCGCACCTTCTAGGAGTAGAGAACCATGCCAGGACGTCCCCGTCAGGCCCGCCGGTTCGGTGGGTCGGCCCAGCACCAGAAGCTGATGATGGCCAACCTCGTCGCCTCGCTGATCGCGGCCGAGGGCATCGTCACCACCGAGGCCAAGGCCAAGGCCATGCGCCCGGTGGCCGAGCGGCTGATCACCAAGGCCCGCAAGGACGACCTGCACAACTTCAGGCAGGTCCTGGCCTACCTCGGCGACGTCGAGATGACGACGAAGCTGTTCGAGGACGTGGCCCCCCGGTACAAGACCCGCCCCGGGGGCTACACCCGGGTGCTGAAGCTCGGGCCACGCAAGGGCGACAACGCCCCGATGGCTCGCATCGAGCTGGTCTAGGTCCCGCGGCCCGAAGCGGCGACCTCGGGTTCGGTTCCGCCGAGACGTCGCAGCCACGTGGCCACCAACCTTCGGCTCCTCGTCGCCTACGACGGCACCGACTTCCGCGGCCTGGCCCCGAACGAGGGGGTCCGAACGGTGGTCGGGGAGCTGCAACGGGTCCTGGAGCCCTTGCTCGGTGGCGTCCCCGAGGTCGTCATGGCCGGGCGGACCGACGCCGGCGTGCACGCCTGGGGCCAGGTCCTGTCGATCGCCCACGACGGCGCCGCCGGCGGCGACGCCCTCGACCTCGACCGGATCCAGAAGTCGGTCAACGCCCGGCTCGGACCCGAGGTCGTGCTGCGGTCGATCGACGTCGTCGACGACGACTTCAGCGCCCGGTTCTCGGCCACCGGTCGGCGCTACCGCTACCTGATCGTCAACCGCGACACGCCGGATCCGTTCCTGGCCCGCATGGCCTGGTGGGTGACCAGGCCGCTCGACGTCGCAGCGATGTCGGAGGCGGCGGCCGGCTTCGTCGGCGAGCACGACTTCTCGTCGTTCTGTCGCCGCCCCAAGGTGACCGACGGCCAGCCCGAGCCGTCGCTGGTCCGCCGGATCACCGAGGCCCGCTTCGTCGAGCTGTCGGAGCGGCCGGATCCGGGCGACGACAACGACGAACAGGGCCTGCTGCGGTTCGAGATCGGGGGGTCGGCGTTCTGCCACCAGATGGTCCGCAGCATCGTCGGCTTCCTCGTCGCCGTCGGCGCCGGCAAGCGTCGAGCCGACGAGATCCCGGCCGTCCTGGCCGCCCGCGACCGGGCCGCGGCCGAGCAGCCGGCGCCCCCGCACGGGCTGACCCTGTGGCGGGTCGACTATGGGGAACAGACGCCGCGTCAGACGTTGGAGCGGGTACCCGGACGCCCGTAAACTAGCTGGTCGGCGTGTTCTCGCCGCCCACCTCGCACGCCCAAACCCGATCCCGAGGATCACCGTGAAGACCTACGCCCCCAAAGCTTCCGAGATCGAGCGCAGCTGGTACGTCGTCGATGCCGAGGGCCTCACGCTCGGCCGCATGGCCACCGAGGTCGCCCGCGTGCTGCGGGGCAAGCACAAGCCGACGTTCGCCCCGTACCTCGACACCGGCGACCACGTCGTGATCGTCAACGCCGACAAGGTGGTCCTGACCTCCAACAAGGCCGACCGCAAGCAGGTCTACCGCCACTCCGGCTACCCCGGCGGCCTCAAGAGCGAGACCTACGGCGACTTCCTGACCCGCCGCCCGGCCGACGCCGTGCGGTCGTCGATCGTCGGGATGCTGCCAAAGAACCGGCTCGGTCGCCAGCAGGCCCGCAAGCTCAAGATCTACGCCGGCCCGACCCATCCACACGCCGCCCAGAAGCCCGAACCCCTCGAGATCCCCGGTGCCCGCCGGGTCGAGGCCGACTGAGCGCCCTGCGCCACCTTCGAGAGGAACCGATCACGATGACGAGCGTTCAGGCAACCGGTCGCCGCAAGCGGGCCATCGCCCGGGTCCGGGTCACCCCCGGTACCGGCAAGATCACGGCGAACGGCCGCGAGTTCGAGGACTACTTCCCGTCGGCGGTGCACCGCACGCTGATCACCGAGCCGCTCCGCCTCACCGACAACGAGGAGACCTACGACATCTCGGTCACCCTCGACGGTGGCGGTCTCTCGGGCCAGGCCGGGGCCTTCCGGCTCGGTATCACCCGGGCCCTCGTCGAGATGAACCCCGAAGACCGACCCAACGTGAAGTCGGCCGGCCTCCTCACCCGGGATCCCCGGAAGAAGGAGTCCAAGAAGTACGGGCTGAAGAAGGCCCGCAAGGCGCCGCAGTACTCGAAGCGGTAACCCGCCGGCCCGGCACGGTGGTCGACGCACCCCGGTTCGGCACCGACGGCATCCGGGGCTCGGCCAACGCCGAGCTGACCCCCGAGGTCGCCCTGGCCCTCGGCCGGGCCACCGTCGACGTGCTCGGCGGCGACCTGGTCGTCGTCGGCTGCGATCCGCGCCGCTCCGGTCCGATGCTGGAGGGCGCCCTGACCGCCGGTGTCTGCTCGGCCGGCGCCGACGTCGAGCCGCTCGGCGTCGTGCCGACGCCCGCCGTCGCCTGGGCCGCCGCCGACCGCAAGGCGGCTGCGGCCATGATCTCGGCGTCCCACAACCCGTTCGGCGACAACGGGATCAAGATCTTCGCCCCCGGTGGCATGAAGCTCGGCGACGACGAGCAGGCGGCACTGGAGGCCCGGTATCTGGAGCTGCTCGGCGCCGGATCGTCCGGCCAGGCGGCCGGTGCCGACGTCGGCACCGTTCGCAGCTCGCATGGCGTGGCCGGCTGGCTCGACCTCGTCGCCGGCTCGGTCGGTCCCGACGCCCTCGGCGGCATGCGGTTGGTCATCGACTGCGCCAACGGCGCCGCCTCCGAGCTCGGGCCCGAGCCCTTCCGGCGGCTCGGGGCCGATGTCGTCGTGATCGGCGACCAGCCGGACGGCCGCAACATCAACGCCGGTTTCGGATCGACCGACACCGCAGCCCTCCAGACCGCCGTCGTGGCCGAGGGCGCGGCCGCCGGCCTCGCCTTCGACGGCGACGCCGATCGGCTGATCGCCGTCGACGACGCCGGTCTGGTGGTCGACGGCGACCGGGTCCTGGCCCTCCTGGCCGCCGACTGGGCGCGGTCGGGGCGGCTCCGGGGCAACACCGTCGTGGTCACCGTCATGACCAACCTCGGCTTCCATCGGGCCATGGCGGCCAAGGGCATCGATGTGGTGGCGACCAAGGTCGGCGACCGGTACGTCCTGGAGGCCATCGAGTCGGGAGGCCTCTCGCTCGGCGGCGAGCAGTCCGGTCACGTGATCTGCCGCGACCTGGCCACCACCGGCGACGGCGTGCTCACCGGCGTGCAGCTCCTCGACGCCGTGGCTCGCTCCGGCCGTCCGCTGGCCGAGCTGGCGGAGGCCAGCATGGACCGGGTCCCCCAGGTCCTGCGCAACGTGCGTCTCCCCGGTCCGGTCGACGACCCGGCCGCCGCCATCGCCGACCGGGTGACCGCCGTGGAGGGCGAGTTCGGCGACGACGGGCGGGTGCTCGTCCGGCCATCCGGCACCGAGCCACTGCTGCGGATCATGGTCGAGCACCTCGACCCCGACATCGCCGACCGGGCCTGCGCCGAGCTGGTCGCCGCCGCCGAGGCTGCGTACCCGGCCGACCGTTCCCCCTAGCGGCCGTCCCGGGCCCCGCACCAGGCGACCCACCGTTGTCGCCGCCGGGCGAAACCCTCGTGCCGCCGGGCCCCGGCCGCCCCCAAACGGCGCCGGCGCCCGTCCTACACTGAGTGTTCCGGTGCGGAGCACCGGAACCCCGAGTTCGCCTCCGGCGAACGTCGCGGGCTCGACCGGGGAACCCTGAAGATCGATCTCGCTGAATACCATGAGCCCGCACCGTCGCCCATCGACCGAGAGCGCAACACCATGTGTGGAATCATCGCCATCGTCCGGCGCCGCAGCGACCGTCCGATCCCCGACGTCGACGCCCTGTCGGCCGCCCTCGCCGACGCGTTGGCCGCCGTGCCGGCCGGCACCGAGGCCGACCTGGCCGCCCGCCTGCTCGACGCCGGCGAGCGACTGGCCGCCGTCGACCGGGAGCTGCGGGGCGAGGCCGGCCTGGTCGCCATGGTGGCGGCGCCGACCTTCGTCGCCGCCACCGCCGCCACCGTCGGGCAGATCGACGAGCGCATCGGCGCCATCGAGGGTGAGCTCGAGGCCCGTGGCGACACGGTGCCGGATCTCGAGGCGGTCAACGGCGCCCTCGTCGCCCTGAAGGACGCGGCCTGGTCGTTGGAGCGCGACCGGCTCCGCGCCGCCGGCGAGGTCGTCGACCTGGCCGGGCCCCTCGCCGACGGCGCGCCGCCGGCCGGCGGCCCCGGCGAGCTCACGCCGTCGGCGCTGGCCTCGCTGTTCAGCATCCAGCAGGCCCTCAGCAACCTCGATCGGCTCGAGGTCCGGGGCCGCGACTCGGCCGGTCTCCACGTGCTCGTCGGCAACCACGGGCTCGACCTCGGCTCGGGGGACGTGGCCGATCTCCTCACCGACCGGACCAACGACCCGCTGTTCATCGACCGGTCGGTCCGGATCGTCGACGGCCACCTCGGGTTCGTCTACAAGGCCGCAGCCGAGATCGGTGAGCTCGGCGACAACACGGCCTCGATGCGGGCGGCCATCGCCGCCGACCGGCTGCTGCACCGGGCCCTGGCCGGCGCCGACGGCGAGGCCACCGTGCTGGCCCACACCCGCTGGGCGTCGGTCGGCATCATCAGCCAGCCGAACGCCCATCCGGTCAACTCCGAGGAGGTGGGCGACCGGTCGGGTCCGTACGTCACCGCCGCCCTCAACGGCGACGTCGACAACTTCGCCGACCTGATCGCGGCCGACAGCCTGGCCATCGCCCCCGAGATCACCACCGACGCCAAGGTCATCCCGACGATGGTCAGCCGGGGCCTGACCGACGGGCTCGACCTCGACGAGGCCGTCCGCTCGGCGGTCGCCCAGTTCGAGGGCTCGGTCGCCATCGGCATCAGCACCGCCGAGCGACCCGACGACGTGCACCTGGCCCTCCGGGGCAGCGGGCAGGGGGTGTACGTCGGGCTGGCCGAGGACGCCTTCGTCGTCGCCTCCGAGCCCTACGGCGTGGTCGAGGACTCCGACGTCTACCTCAGGATGGACGGTGAGACCCCGTCCGACCCCGACAACCCGTCCGGCAGTCAGGGCCAGATCATCCGCCTGCGGGGAGCGATGGCCGGCACCAGGAAGGGCGTGACCCGGCTCTCCTACGACGGCACCGAGCTGCCGATCGGTGCCGACGAGTGGAAGCAGCCGTCGGTCACCACCCGCGACATCGACCGGGGCGACGCCCCCCACTTCCTGCTCAAGGAGATCGGCGAGTCGCCGTCGTCGTTCCGCAAGACCCTCCGCGGACGGCTGATCGAGCGCGACGGCGCCCTGACGGTCCGGCTGCCGGACGAGACGATCGTCGAGTCGGTCGACAAGCGGCTCCGGGCCGGCACCATCAGCCGGGTCCTCGTCATCGGCCAGGGCACCGCGGCGGTGGCCGGGCAGGCCATCGCCGCCGCCATCACCCGGGCCCTCGACGGCGGGGCCGACGGGGCCAGGGTCCCGGTCGAGGCGATCACCGCAACCGAGCTGTCCGGCTTCCACCTCGGCGCCGACATGTCCGACACGCTCGTCGTCGCCGTCAGCCAGTCCGGCACCACCACCGACACCAATCGCACCGTCGACCTGTGCCGGGCCCGTGGTGCCGCCGTGGTCGCCATCGTCAACCGGCGGGGCAGCGATCTCGTCGACAAGTCCGACGGGGTGCTGTACACGTCCGACGGTCGAGACGTCGAGATGAGCGTCGCCTCGACCAAGGCCTTCTACTCCCAGATCGCCGCCGGCTTCCTCCTGGCCGACGGGCTGGCCCAGCGCCTCCCCGGGACCACCGTCGACGAGGACCACCGGCAGGCCCTGCTCGACGGGCTCCGCAACCTGCCGGCGGCGATGGCCGACACGGTGGCCAAGCGGCCCGAGATCGGCGTCGCCGCCGCCCGCCACGCCCCCAGCCGGCGCTACTGGGCCATGGTCGGCAACGGCGCCAACCTGGTGGCGGCCCGGGAGCTGCGGATCAAGCTGTCGGAGCTCTGCTACAAGTCGATCGCCTGCGACGTCACCGAGGACAAGAAGCACATCGACCTCTCGTCCGAGCCGATGATCCTGATCTGCGCCGCCGGCCTGAGCGGCTCCAACGCCGACGACGTGGCCAAGGAGGTGGCGATCTTCCGGGCCCACAAGGCGGCCCCGATCGTGATCGCCACCGAGGGCGAGCACCGGTTCTCGGCCGCCCTGGAGGTGCTCGGCGTCCCGGCCGTGCACCCCGAGCTCGCCTTCGTGCTCTCCACCGTGGTCGGCCACCTGTTCGGCTACGAGGCCGCGCTGGCCATCGACGGCTCCGCCCGCCCGCTGCGAGAGGCGAGGGGCATCATCGAGACCTACGTCGGTGCCGCCGTCACCGGCCCGGCCACCGACGACTGGTTCGCCCGGTTCGGCCGCGACCTCGCCCCCCACGCCACCACGTTCGTCGACGGGCTCCGGTCCGGCACCTACAACGGCCACCTCGAGGCCTCGACCGCGACCCGGCTGTCGGCCCTGCTCCGCTTCGCCACCGGCGCCGTGCCGATCGAGGCCTACCAGGGCGAGTTCGGCAAGGTCGGCACCCCCGGCGTCGTCGTCGAGGACCTGGCCCTGGCCCTCACGGCGGCCATCGAGGAGCTGACCCGGCCCGTCGACGCCATCAAGCACCAGGCCAAGACCGTCACCGTCGGGATCAGCCGGGCCGACGAGAGCCTCCTCCAGGGCGCCCTCATCCAGGGCGTCCTGGCCACCGGTTGCCCCCGCGACCGACTCAGCTACCGGACCCTGCGCACGCTGGCCGCCATCACCCCGGCCATCGGCGAGATCACCGGGTACACCCGCTACCGGCTGGAGGGCGAGCCCGGGGTCGATCACGGGCGGGGTGCCCAGCTCCACGTCGTCGACAAGGGAGGGATCGCCACCGGCATCGCCTCCCGGGTCGAGCGCGATCCGACGCTGCGGGGAACCAAGCACCGGGTGTCGGTCGAGCGCGAGCCGTTCGTCACCGTCGGAACCGACGGCCGGGTGGTGCTGATCGTGCCCGAGGTCAAGGACGCCCAGACCACCGGCCTGACGTTGTGCCACGTCCAGCTCCGCGACGGGCTCGGGGCGCCGGCGGCCCGAGCGGTCCTCCAGGGCTACCGCAACCGGTACCGCCAGCTCGTCGACGTCGTGACCGAGCGAGAGCCGTCGTTCCGGGAGGACCTGCTGGCCGAGGTCCCGACCGTCGAGCTGCTCACCGCCCCGATCTCCGACGTGGCCGCCCGGTGGGACGCCGCCTGAGCGCCGGCGGAGGGGGCGACGGCCCCGGGCCCGGTCCTGGTGCCGTCGATCGCGCCGCGGCCGACGGGGCGACGACCGGCGACGCCATCGGCGCCGTCGACGGCCTGATCGGGCAGCCGGTGGTCGCCATCGGCACCGACCTGGTCGACATCGACCGCATCCGACAGGTCATCGAGCGCCAACCCGGATTCGTCGGCCGGGTGTACACCGACGGCGAGCGCGACTACTGCGAGCGCCGCCGGGACCCGGCCGAGCGCTACGCCGCCCGGTTCGCGGCCAAGGAGGCCGTCCTGAAGGCGCTCGGCACCGGACTCGGCGGGGCCGACTTCGCCGACATCGAGGTCGTCCGCCTCGACAGCGGTCAGCCGATCCTGCGGATCACCGGCCGAGCCGCCGAGCGGGCGGCCGAGCTCGGCATCGACCGCTGGCTCCTGACCATCACCCACTCCGAGCACCTGGCCCAGGCCTTCGTCGCCGCCCTCGGCCCCGGCCGGCCGCCATCGGGGGCCGCAGGATGACCGACCCCGGTCCCCTCGACGGCCCGGCACCGATCGGTCGCAGCGCCCGGCTCGACGCCGCCATCGGCGACCTGTGGTCCCTCATGGCCGACGACTACGGCCTCCTGCCCGACCTCGCCCTCGACGCGCTGCTGGCCAGGGCCGACCGGGGCGAGCTGGTCGCCGCCACGCCCCGCCTGGTCGAGCTGACCGTGACCCAGACCCTCGACGTGGCCGACGCCGCAGCCGTGGTCGAACGGTTCGGTGGCCACGGCTGGGAGCCGGCCGAGCGGGTTGCGGTTGGGGAGGCCCTCGACGCCTGGTGGCTCGAGACCCTCAGGCGACACCCCGGTGAGCACCCGGAGCCCTACCGGCCCGAGGTGGTGCTCGGCGTGATCGTCGGCTTCGGTGCCCCGATGGTCCGCTGGCTCGGCCCCTGGCTCGACGAGCTCGACGGGCCCGGTGCCGTCCACCTGTCCGAAGTCGTGCTCGGCGGCCCAGACGGGCTGAGCGGGCCGGCCTGGACCGGCAAGGAGGACGAGGCCAGGCAGGTCCTGGCCTGGGCCAGGACCGAGCCCGTGGTCACCGGCCTGACCCTGGTCGGCGGTGTCCACCTCGGCGACGGCATGCTCGGCGACGTCCTCGACCGGCTGCTCGGCTGATGGACCGTTCCGGCGCGGTGGGGGGCTGATGCGGCCCGTCGTGACGCCGACCGAGATGGCGGCCATCGACGCCGAGGCCCCCGAGCCGGTCGAGGAGCTGATCGAGCGGGCCGGTTGGGCCACGGCTCGGGCCGCCATCGAGCTGCTCGACCGACCCTACGGGTCGCGGGTGGTCGTCCTCGCCGGCAAGGGCAACAACGGGGCAGACGGGCGCTCCGCCGTTCGCCACCTGCGCCGGGCCGGGGTCAACGGCGAGGTCGTCGACATCGGCGACCGGGCGATGTCGCCCGAGGGAGCCGCCGGTCCGCCATCCTCCCGGTCGGCGGCCCGCCTCCGACCCGAGCCACCCGACCTGATCGTCGACGCCTGCTACGGCACCGGACTCCGCCGACCGTTCGACGCCCGGACCCTGCCGATCGAGGTCGGCGACACGCCGATCCTCGCCGTCGACATCCCGTCCGGGGTCGACGGCGCCACCGGCGAGCTGCGGGACCACCCGCTGTCGGCCACGGCCACCGTCACGTTCGCCGCGGCCAAGCCGGGCCTCCTGCTCGAACCGGGCCGCAGCCGGGTCGGGCGGCTCATCGTGGCCGACATCGGGCTCGACTGCTCCCGGGCCACGATCCACCACGTCGAAGCCGCCGATCTGCGGCGCTGGCCGGGCCGTTCCGTCGACGACCACAAGTGGCGCCGAGCCGTCGCCGTCGTCGGCGGCGGGCCGGGGATGACCGGCGCTCCCGGCCTGGCCGCCGTCGGCGCCCTCCGGGCCGGCGCCGGCTACGCCACGATCTCGATACCCGGCTCGGCCCCGTCGCCCCCGACGTCGGGCCCCGAGACCGATTCGATCGGTGCCGGCTCGGTTGGCGCAGGCCCGATCGAGGCGGTCGGCTCTCCGGTCGGCGAGCGGTGGGCCGAGGACCTGGCCGACCGGCTCGACCGGTTCGGTGCCGCCGTCGTCGGCCCCGGCCTCGCCGACCACCAGCCCAATCGCGAGCAGGTCGGCCGGTGGTGGGCCGAGGCTCCCGTGCCGACCGTCTTCGATGCCGGGGCGCTCACGGCGCTGGTCGCCATCGGCCCACCCTGGCCGCAACCGGGCGCGGCCCGCGTCCTCACACCACACGAGGGCGAGCTCGCCCGCCTGCTCGGCCGGCGGCCCGGGCCCGATCGCATCGCCGAGGCCCGCTCGCTTGCGGCCCACCTCGGTGCCGTCGTCCTGATCAAGGGCCCGACAACCGTCGTCGCCGAACCGGGTGGCGAGGTCCTGCTGTCGACCGCGGGCGATGCCCGCCTGGCCACCGCCGGCACCGGCGACGTGCTCTCCGGCATCGTCGCCGCCGGCCTGGCCGCCGGGCTGGAGCCGCTGCTGGCCGCCGGGCTGGCCGCCGAGGTCCACGGCCGGGCCGCCGGGCGAGGTCACGCCGTCGGCCTGGTCGCCTCGGACCTGCCGGTCCTGGTGGCCGAGCTGCTCTCGGAGGTCCGGACCGGGGGGTGATCCCTCCCGAGTCGCCCGATACCCCCACCGTGGGGGTCTACGATGGTCGTCGCGAGCGGTCTGTAACAGTTCGCCGGCGGATTGATCATTGGAGTGGCGATGAAAATCTTGCTGGTCGAGCCGTGGTTGAGCGGGTCCCATCGGGCCTGGGCCGAGGGGTACCGGGCCAGCTCGGGACACGACGTCGACGTCGTCGGCCTGCCCGGGCAGCTCTGGCGCTGGCGCCTCCGAGGCGGCGCCCTGCCGCTGGCCGAGTCGATCACCAACTGGATCGACCGAAACGGCCAGCCCGACCTGCTCCTCGTCTCCGGTCTCGTCGACGTGGCCGAGCTGCTCGGCCTGGCCCGCCGCAACCTGTCGCCCGATGCCGGCGTGGTCATCTACCAGCACGAGAGCCAGCTGGTCTACCCGGTGGCCGAGGGCAACTTCGACAACGGGGCTGCCCTCCGCAACTGGATGTCGTGGTGTGCCGCCGACCTCGTGCTGTTCAACAGCTACCACCACCTGCGGGCGGTCACCAGCGCCCTCCCCGGGTTCATCCGGTCGCTGCCGGACGACACCCACCAGCCGTCGATCGAGAACGTGCTGTCCAAGTTCGAGGTGTTCCCGGTCGGCGTCGATCTCGGTCCGATCCCGGCCGGCGGTGATCGCCGGGCCCGGGCCGAGCGAGAGGACCGGCCGATCATCCTGTGGCCCCATCGCTGGGAGCGGGACAAGGATCCGGGTGCGTTCCTCACCGCCCTCGACAAGGTCCGCGATGCGGGGCTCGACTTCGGTCTGGTGCTGGCCGGTCAGGACCCGCCGAGCGGATCGACGATGGCAACCGAGGAACGGGAGCGGGCCGAGAAGGACTTCGCCGACCACATCGTGGCCTCCGGCGACTTCGATCGCGACACCTATCTCCGGCACCTCGTCGAGGCCGACCTCGTGGTCAGCTGCGCCCGCCACGAGTTCTTCGGCGTCGCCGTGGTCGAGGCCGTGGCCGCCGGCTGCGTGCCCCTGCTGCCCGACGCGCTCAGCTATCCCGAGCTCATCCGACCGCCCTGGCATCGCACCGTGCTCTACGAGCCCGGCACGTTCGGCACCCGGCTGGTCGATGCGGTGAAGCGGATCGGTGAGCTTCGCAACGAGACGATCGGGCTGGCCGAGTCGATGGGGCGTTACGACTGGGGCTCGGTCGGCCAGATCTACGACGATCGGCTGGCCGCCGTCCAGTCCCGCCTGGCCGCGGCGTAGGGACGCGTCCCGGGCGGGAGGCGTTCCCGCCCGGCGGGGCGAGGCTACGATCGGCCCGTGCTCACCGACGTGACCGGGGTGGCCGTCGGCCACTGGACCGACGAGGAGGCCAGAACCGGCTGTACCGTGGTCGTGCTGCCGCCGGGGACCGTCGCCTCCGGTGAGGTGAGGGGCGGGGCGCCGGCCAGCCGGGAGCTGGCCCTGCTCGACCCGGTGCGGACGGTCGCCACGGTCGACGCCGTCGTTCTCAGCGGTGGGTCGGCCTTCGGGCTGGCCGCCGCCGACGGGGTCATGCCGGCGCTCGAGGCGCAGGGCCGTGGCTTCGAGACCCGGGTCGGCGTGGTGCCGATCGTGGTCGGCCTGTCGCTGTTCGACCTGGCGGTCGGCGACGCCACGGTGCGCCCGGGACCGGTCGAGGGGCGCCTGGCCCTCGATGCCGCCACCACCGACGACCACGCCGTCGGCCTGGTCGGGGCCGGAACCGGGGCCACCGTCGGCAAGTGGGGAGGCGAACCGCAGCCCGGCGGCATCGGCGCCGCCACCCGCCGGTCCGGCCCGTTCACCGTGTCGGCGCTGATCGCCGTCAACGCCTACGGCTTCGTCGACGACGGCACGTCGGTCGACGACATCGGCCCCCCGAAGCGTCCCGAGATCGAACCGGACGACGGCGGGGCCGCGGCCGCCGGTTCCGACGCCGGCGACACCGCCACCAACACGACGATCGGGATCGTGGTCACCAACGCCCGGCTCGACAAGGTGGGCTGCCACCTGCTGGCCCAGAGCGCCCACGATGGCCTGGCCAGGTCGCTGCTGCCGGCCCACACCGCCGCCGACGGTGATGCCATCGTCGCTGCGGCCACCGGCGAGATCGATCCCGAGCCGGACAACCCGCACGGCCCCGTCGACCTGGCCCACCTGCGGCTCCTGACCCAGGCGGCGGTGGCCGCCGCCGTCCGCTCCGTCGCTCCCTGACCGGGCTCGACCGGACTGGTCCGGGGCTCCTGCCCGGCTACAGGACGCGGTCGAGGGCCTCGATCGTCCGCTCGATCTCGTCGACCGTGTTGTAGTGCACGGCCGAGATCCGGACGATGCCCTCCGGGTCGGTGATGCCGATGGCGTCGACCAGTCGGCGGGCGTAGAAGTGGCCGTGCCCGACCCCGATCCCGGCACCGGCCAGGGCCTCGACCACCGCGGCACCACCGACGGGCCCCGGGTCGAAGGCGATCGTCGGCGCCCGCTCGGCTCGTGACGTGCTGGTCGATCCGACGATGCGGACGCCCCGCCCGGTGAGGAAGTCGAGCAGCGGCGTCATCAGCCGCTCCTCATGGGTTGCGACCAGGTCGTAGACCCGGGCGATCCGCTGCCAGCGGCGCAGCTTGGCTGGCTCGGTCGACCCGAAGTGGTGCCGGAACAACTCGTCGTAGTAGTCGACCATCCCGGCGATGGCGGCGACGGAGGCGTGATCGGGCCCGGCCGGGGTGAGGCGGGCCAGCGACCGCCTGGCATTGAACCAGTGGCCCTGGTTGGTCAGCTCGTCGGCCAGGCCGGCCCGGGTCCACATCAGGCCCTGGTGGGGGCCGTAGGTCTTGTAGGTGCTGTAGAGGTAGACGTCGCAGCCGAGGTCGGCGACGTCGATCGCGGCGTGCGGCGCCCACGAGACGCCGTCGACCACCAGCATCGCCCCGACGGCGCCGGCCACCTCGGCCACCTCGGCGATCGGGTTGATCGTGGCCGCCAGGTTCGAGGCGTGGGTCACACAGATGACCCTGGTCCGATCGTCGACCAGGGCCTCCAGGTCGGCCGGGTCGAGCAGGCCCCGGTCGGAGTCGACCGACCACTGCCGGATCGTGGCTCCCCGATCGGCCAGGCGGCGCCAGGCCCCGATGTTGGCCTCGTGGTCCTGGTTGGTGACGACGATCCCGTCGCCCGGTCGGAGCGTCGCTGCGATGGCCTGGGCCAGGACGTAGGTGTTCTGACTGGTCGACGGGCCGATGTGCACGTCGCCGACATCGCCGTCCCGGTCGGTCCGGCCGGTGCGGTCGGCGTCGAAGGTGGCGGCGGCCGCAGCCAACCCGCGCTCCATCAGATCGCCGGCGGTGCGGGCGGGGCCGGCCGGGGCGTTCGGCTGGACCCGGTGGTGCGACAGGTAGCTCGTGGTGAGGTCGATGACGTGCCGGGGCAGGTGGCTGCCGCCGGCGTTCTCCAGGTGGATCCAGGGCTCGGGGCCGTCGGTTGTCGCGATGGCCGGGAACTGGGCCCGGACGTGGTCGACGTCGAGCTCGGTCGCCGGGGTCGGGTTCGGGTCGGTCACGGGGTCTGGCGCTCCGGGTCGGGATCGAGGTCGGCCGGCGAGGTGTTGGCGCCGCACACGACGACGGCGGTGTGGCTCCCGGACGGTGGCCGCCACGCTCCGGTCACGAGTGCGGCCACCGGCACCGCGGCCGACGCCTCGACGGCCAGGCGGAACTCGGCCCACAGGAACCGGCGGGCGGCGATCGTGGCCTCGTCGTCGACGACGACGCTGGCCGCCCCGGCCCCGGCGAGGGTGTCGAAGGCCAACTGGCCGAGTCGGGTGGCGCCGAGCGCGTCGGCGGCGATCCCGCTCACGTCGACGTCGACGGGCCGCCCGGCCTCGCGGGCCCGGGCCCAGGCCGCCGTGCCGTCGGTCTCGCCGGCGACGACCTCGGCCCGGTCGCCGAGCCAGCCGGCGATCCCCCCGGACAGCCCACCGCCGCCGCAGGCCACCAGCACCGAGTCGATCGGCGGCAGCCCGGCGGCCGCGACCTGGGCCTCCAGCTCCCTTGCCGTCGTCCCGGCGCCGGCCATGACGTCGACCGCCTCGTAGGCGTGGACCGACGTGGCCCCGGTGGTGGCCTGGTGCTCCCGGCAGGCGGCCAGGGCGTCGGCGTAGACGTCGCCCGTCTGCACCACCTCGGCGCCGAGGGCTCGGAGCCGGGCCACCTTGGCCGGGGCGGAGATGGTCGGCACGAAGATCGTGGCCCGATGGCCGAGCCGGGCCGCCGCCCAGGCGACGGCGACGCCGTGGTTGCCGCCCGAGGCGGCGGTCACGCCGGCGTCCGCCACCGGGTTGGTCGACAGGAAGTTGAGTGCGCCGCGAGCCTTGAAGGTGCCGGAGTGCTGCAGCAGCTCGAGCTTGAGGGTCACCGTTCCCTCGACGCCGAGCTCCCGCCCGTCGACGGTCAGGATCGGCGTGGTCCGGATTCGTCCGGCCAGCGTGGCGGCGGCCGCCTCCACCCGGTCGGGGGTCAGCGCCGGCGCATCGGCCGGACGAGCGGTCTCGGTCACCGGGCCACCGTAACAACCGCCGGCCTCGACCGTCCGCCTCGGCCCGGCAGGGCCGGGGCCGCTCAGCGTTAGCCTGAAGTGGATGTCCATCGACCCCGTCACCCCGACCCGTTCGCTGCGGCTGCGCAGCGACGGCCCGGACCACACCCAGGCAATCGGCGCCGCGCTGGCCCCGGTGCTGGCGGTCGGCGACGTGCTGGTGCTGACCGGCGACCTCGGGGCGGGCAAGACCTGTTTCACCCAGGGTCTCGGGCGGGCCCTCGGGGTCGACGAGCCGATCACCAGCCCGACCTTCACCCTGGCCAACCGCTACGCGGGCCGCATCGTGCTCCACCACCTCGACGCCTACCGGCTCGATGGTGAGGCCGACGCGGCCGACCTGGCGCTCGACGAGCTGCAGGAGACCGGCGTCACCGTCATCGAGTGGGGCGATCGGATCGCCGGGCTGCTGCCATCCGACCGGCTGCACCTGGCCTTCCGCTACGCCGAGCTCGACGACGACGGTCGAGCCGACGATGGCTCCGTGGCGGGCGCCGCGCTGGACCGTCGGGTGATCGACGTGACCGGACCGGTGGGGGAGCGGGGGCTCGACCGGTTGCTCGCCGGCTGGGTCGACCCGGCGGTGTCCGAGGCCGGCGGTCGCCGATGACCGTCCCCGCCGTCCCCACCCGTCCCGCCGCCGGAACCGCCGGCCTGGCGGTCACGTCATCGACCGGGGTCATGGGGCTCGCCGTCGGCCGGGCGGTGGCGGCCGGCGGGCCCGACAGCGTCGAGTCGGTCATCGACGTCGAGGTGGCCACCGAGCGCCGCCACGCCGAGGAGCTGACCCCGCGCCTGGCCGAGCTTCTCGATCGGGCCGGCCTGGCCGCGAGCGAGCTCGGCTGGCTCGCGGTCGACGTCGGCCCCGGTCGGTTCACCGGCCTCCGGGTCGGCCTGGCCACGGTGCGGGGCCTGGCGTTCGCCATCGGGATCCCGGTCGTCGGCGTCACGAGCCTCGAGGTCCTGGCCGCCGGGGCGTCGGTCGGCCCGGCCACCGCCGTCATCGACGCCCGGCGCCAGGAGGTGTTCCAGCAGCGCTTCGTCGACGGCGTGCCCGACGGCGAGGCCCGAGTCGGTCGGCCGGAGGAGCTGGCGGTCGAGGCCGCCGGCGCGGTGCTCGGCGACGGCTTCGACCGCTACCGAGATCTCTACCTGCGACCCCGCACCGACCCGGGTGGCGTCGACGTCGTCGGCCTCGACGGACGGCATCCGCGGGCCGCCGACCTGCTGGCGCTGGCCGCCCGCCGCCCGGCCGGCCCGGGGACCGCCATCCGGCCCTTGTACCTGCGGGAGCCGGACGCCGTGGCCAATGTCCGCACCCGGCCCGAGGTGGCGGCGTCGTGAGCGCGGCGACGACGGTCGAGCTGAGCGCCCTCAGCCCCGGCGACCTCGACGCCGTCCACGGTCTCGAGATCGACAGCTCGCCCGACCCCTGGAGCCGCGAGCTCCTGGCCGGCGAGCTCGACGGCGATCGCGCCGACCGGCTGTGGCTGGTCGCCGCCGTCGGGCGGGGTCGCCGGCGCCGGATCGTCGGCTTCGGCGGGGTCCTGCTCGTCGTCGACGACGTCCACGTGATGAACCTGGTGGTCGCGCCCGGCCAGCGGCGCCGGCGGGTGGCCAGTCGCCTGCTGGCCTCGCTGTTGCTCGCCGCCGGCGATCGGGGAGCGACGGCGGCCACGCTCGAGGTCCGGACCGACAACGTCGCCGCCATCGAGCTCTACCGCCGATTCGGGTTCGAGGTGGCCGGGCGCCGACCCCGGTACTACGCGGACGGCGCCGACGCCGAGATCATGTGGTGTCACGGTCTGTACCGCCCCGACGTCCGGGCCCGGCTGCGCACGCTCGGAGGCCTCGAATGACCGCTCGCATCCTCGCCATCGAGACCAGCTGCGACGAGACCTCGGTCGCCGTCGTCGCCGACGGCCACCGGGTCCTGTCCAACGTCGTGTCGAGCCAGATCGACCTGCACGCGGTGTACGGCGGCGTGGTCCCCGAGGTGGCCAGCCGGGCCCACCTCGAGCGGATGGAGGCCGTGCTGGCCCAGGCGATGGACGAGGCCGAGGTGACCCCGAGCGACGTCGACGCCGTCGCTGCGACCTGCGGCCCCGGCCTGATCGGCGCCCTGCTCATCGGCGTCAGCACCGCCAAGTCCCTGGCCGTCGCCTGGGACGTGCCCTACGTCGGCGTGAACCACATGGAGGGCCACCTGTTCGCCACGTTCCTCGAGCGTCCCGATCTCGAGCTGCCGCTGGTGGTGCTGCTCGTCTCGGGCGGCCACACGATGATCGTCGAGGTGGCCGAGCCCGGCCGGTACCGCTACCTCGGGGCAACGATCGACGATGCGGCCGGTGAGGCCTTCGACAAGGTCGCCCGCTACCTCGGCCTCGGCTACCCGGGCGGCCCGATCATCGACCGGCTGGCCGCCGACGGCGACCCCGAGGCCATCCGCTTCCCCCGGGCGATGATGGACGGCGACCGCGACCGGATCGGCCTCGACTTCTCGTTCAGCGGCCTGAAGACGGCCGTCGTCAACCACGTCCGCCGCCACCCCGACGTCGCCAACGCCGACGTGGCCGCGTCGTTCCAGGAGGCGGTGGTCGACGTGCTGGTGACCAAGACGCTCGTGGCGGCTGACCGGGTCGGCGCCCGCACGGTGTGCCTCGGCGGCGGGGTGGCTGCCAATTCACGGCTGCGGGCCCGGTTCGCCGCCGCGGCCGAGGCCGCCGGGCTCGCCCACCTGGTGCCCGATCGGGCCTTCTGCACCGACAACGCAGCCATGATCGCCGCCGCCGCCCACCACCGACTGGCGGCCGACGGCCCGACGCCCCTCGACGGGGGAGCCGACCCCTCGCTGCGCCTCCCGGTGGTCGCCTGACCGGCGAACCCGCTCAGGTCGCGAGGCGAAACCTCCGACCCAAAGAGGCATGTTCTCGTTGATCAATCGGGTTGCCATCACCACCAAGGTCGTGCTCGTGGCCGTGGTCGCGGCCATGGCGGCCGGAGTGACGACGATGACGATCGGTATCGTGCAGGCCGGCGGCTTCGCCGACGCCGCCACCGCCGAGGCGGTCGAGCTGGAGTACGCGAGGCTCGACTCGATCGCCGCCAGCACCGAGGACATCGTGGCCACCACCGATGCGACGTTGCGGCAGAAGCTCGCCGCCGACGTGCGGGTCGGGGAGAACCTGGCCGAGCAGATGGGCGGCTTCAACACCTCGGACGAGGCGTTGGTGCCGTGGTCGGCCGTCAACCAGTTCGACCTCTCGACGACGCCGCTCTCGCTTCCCCAGATGCGGGTCGGGGACCAGTGGCTCGGGCAGGTCGACGATCCGGACGACGAGGCCGTCCTGGTCGACGAGGTGCTGCGCCAGGTCGGCGCCATCTCGACCGTCTTCCAGCGGATGAACGACGACGGCGACATGCTCCGGGTGGCGACCAACGTGGCCAAGGCCGACGGCACCAGGGCCATCGGTACCTACATCCCGGCCACCAACCCGGACGGCAGCCCGAACGCCGTGGTCAACACCCTGCTCGACGGCGAGACGTTCCTCGGCACGGCGTTTGTCGTCAACCGCTGGTACATCACCGCCTACGCCCCGATCTTCGACGCCAGGGGAGCCGTCATCGGCTCGTTCTTCGTCGGCCTGCCGCAGGACGCGGTCGACGAGCTCAGGGACTCGGTCGTCAACGTCGACGTCGGACCGAACGGCTTCATGACCGTGCTCCGGGCGACGGGGGCCCAGCGGGGCGACTACGTGTTCAGCGCCGACGGATCGCTCGACGGCGAGAACGCCCTCGACACGGTCGACGCGGACGGCCGGCGCTACGTCGAGCGGATCGTCGAGGAGGCGATCGTCCTCGGCGACGGCGGAGTCGGGAGCGCCGAGTACGTCCTCGACGACGGCCGCGTCATCGACGCCCACTTCGCCTACTTCCAGCCATGGGACTGGGTGATCGTCGTCAACGCAGCGAGGGCCGACTCGGCCGGCGTGGCCGACAAGCTGGCCGCCGGGCGGACCCAGATGCGCAACATGCTGCTCACCGGCACGGCCATCGTGGTGCTGGTCACCGCAGCCCTGGCCTGGCTGATCGGCCGAAGCCTGACTCGACCGCTGCTGCTCAAGACCCGCTCGATCGCCGACATGGCCTCCGGCGAGCGGAGCCTGGCCGACTCCAGCTCGGCGCTGGCCTCGGCTGCCAGCGCTGCGTCGGCCGAGACGGTGACGGTGGCCGACGCGGCCAACGAGGTCCGGACCAGCGTCCGTGAGGTCCAGCAGGCCATCGGGTCGATGGACACCGGCATGGCCTCCATCGCCCGCTCGGTTGGCGAGTCGGCCGATGCCCTCGATCAGATGATGATCTCGATCGCCGAGATCGCCGACAACACGTCGCAGGCGGCCACGGTGGCCGACCAGGCGGTCGACGAGGCGGGGCGGGCAACGGCCACGATCCAGCGGCTGTCGGAGGCCAGCGTCGAGGTCGAGGAGGTGGTCGAGCTGATCGCCTCGATCACCGAGCAGACGAAGCTGCTGGCGCTCAACGCCACCATCGAGGCGGCCAGGGCCGGCGAGTCGGGCAAGGGTTTCGCCGTCGTGGCCAACGAGGTGAAGCAACTGGCCGAGCAGACGGCGGTGAGCTCGGAGAAGATCGCCGCCCGGGTGCAGGCCATGCGAAGCCAGACCGGTGAGGCCACCGAGGCCATCGGGCGGATCGACGACACCATCCGCTCCATCAGCGAGCTGCAGGTCAGCATCTCCGGTGCACTGGAGGAACAGAGCGTCACCAGCCGCAGCATCGGCGCACTGCAGACGGGCATCGCCGCCGAGACCGAGCATCAGGTCGAGCGGACCAGGAACATCGCCGACCAGGCCACGACGGCCAGCAACTCCGTCGACCAGATCAGCGCCAGCGTGTCGTCGGCCGCCGAGTCGGTCCGGTCGACCAACGATCTGGCCGCCGACGTCGCCGACGCCTCCGAGTCGCTGGCCGAGGTCGCCGGGGTTCTCCGGCAGGTCGTCGTCGGCCGGAGCTGACCCTCGCACCGCACCGCCGCGCTGCGATCGGGCCACGGCCCGCCCGGGGCGACCCTGAGGGGCAACCCCGAGATCGACCCTGAGTAGGGCCGGCGTGCACCCTGACCCCGTCGGGGTCGGGTTCCGGGGTCCGATCAGGAGGACGCCCGATATCGGGCCGAAACCACTGGTCTTAGCGTCGTCGACATACGCGAAAACGATCCGAAAGAGACCACGATGACCATGACCTTCGACTCCTCCACCGGCACGACGGCCGCCCCGATCGATGCCGGCCGCCGGGTTGGCTCGGCCGCCGCAGCGGCGATCGGCGCCACCAAGGTCTACGGAACCGGCGACACCGAGGTCACCGCCCTGGCCTCGGTCGACGTCGCCTTCGAGACCGGCCGCATGACCGCGATCATGGGCCCGTCGGGCTCGGGCAAGTCGACGCTGATGCAGTGCCTGGCCGGCCTCGACCGCCTCACCAGCGGTCGGGCCGTCATCGGCGACACCGACCTGTCCGACCTCGACGAGAAGCAGCTGACCCGGCTCCGCCGGGAGCGGATCGGCTTCGTCTTCCAGGCCTTCAACCTGATCCCGACCCTCAGCGCCATCGAGAACATCACCCTCCCGATGGACCTGGCCGGCACCCGTCCCGACCGCGAGTGGCTGACCCACGTGGTCGACACCGTCGGCCTCGGCGACCGCCTCGGCCACCGTCCGAGCGAGCTCTCGGGTGGCCAGCAGCAGCGGGTCGCCGTGGCCAGGGCCCTGGCCAGCCGCCCGGCGATCATCTTCGCCGACGAGCCGACCGGCAACCTCGACTCCCGCACCGGGGGTGAGATCCTCAGCTTCATGCAGTGGGCCGTCGCCGAGCTCGGCCAGACCATCGTCATGGTCACCCACGACCCCGTCGCCGCCTCCTACGCCGATCGTGTGGTCTTCCTGGCCGACGGCCGCATCGTCTCCGAGCTGCACGACCCGACCGCCGACTCGGTGCTCGACCGCATGCGCGGTCTGGGCGACTGAGCGGAACTTCGAGGGGAAGGACTCCGACCAATGCTCCGCTTGACCATCAAGAACCTCGCCGCCAACCGCATCCGGTTGGCCCTGACCACCTTCGCCGTCGTCCTGGCGGTCGCCTTCGTGGTGTCGGCCCTCGTGCTGACCGACGGGCTCCGCTCCAGCTTCGGCGACCTGTCCGAGGACATCACCGCCGGCACCGACCTCGAGCTGCGCCCGGTCGGCGGGTTCGGGGAGGCCGACACGCTGCCGACCTCGACGCTCGACGACGTCCGTGCCATCGACGGCGTTGACGCCGCCGCCGGTTTCGTCGAGGCCGAGATGACCATCCGACCGGTCAACGCCAACGGCGAGACGATCTCGATCAACGGCCCTCCCCAGCTGGCGTTCGGCTGGATCGACGACCCCCGCCTGTCGATGATGACGCTCGTCGAGGGTGAGCCGCCGGTGGCCGCCGGCGAGTTCACGATGGACCTCGACGCCGCCGCCACGCACGGCTTCGCCCTCGGCGAGAGCTACGACGTCATCACCCCGACGGGCACGACCCGGCTGGAGCTGACCGGCCTCACCAGGTTCGGGGCCGACAACGACACGCTCGGGGCCACGCTGATGCACCTCGAGACCAGCACCCTGCAGGGCCTGCTCGGCCAGGACGGCTACGACTCGATCGCCGTCGCCGTCGAGCCCGGGTTCGACCGGGGCACGGTCGAGGTGACGATGGCCGGGCTCGTCGACGGCACCGAGGTGGTCGACCAGGCCACGCTCGAGTCCGAGCAGCGGGCCGAGTTCGACCAGGGCATCAACATCCTCGGCAACATCCTGCTCGGCTTCGCCGGCGTGTCGCTGTTCGTCTCGATCTTCATCATCTACAACACGTTCTCGATCGTGCTCGGGCAGCGGACCCGTGAGCTGGCGCTCATGCGGACCGTCGGTGCCGACCCGGCCCAGATCCGCCGCTCGGTGCTCGGCGAGGCCGCCGTCATCGGGGTCGTCGCCTCCGCCGTCGGCATCGTGGTCGGTCTCGGTCTGACCTATGGCCTGCGTGGCCTGTTCGGCCTCATCGGCGCCGACCTGCCCGACTCGCCGCTGGTCCTGTCGACCCGCACGATCGTCGCCGCCTGCGGGATCGGCATCGTCGTCACCCTGCTCTCGGCCATCGGCCCGGCCCGCAAGGCTTCTCGGGTTCCCCCGGTCGCCGCCCTCCGTGACGGCGCCGCCGCCGGATCGGCCAGCACCCGCCTGCGGATGGCGCTCGGCGGCCTCCTGGCCGCAGCCGGCGTCGCCGCCGGGTCGGTCGGGCTGTTCGTCGCCTCGACCACGACCTCGATCATCCTGCTGCTCGCCGCCGGTGCGATCGGCGTGTTCGTCGGCGTGACCATGCTGAGCCCGCTGGTCGCCGTCCCGGTCACCCGGGCCCTCGGCTGGCCGCTTCGCCGTGCGCTCGGCGCCTCTGGCCACCTGGCCCAGCAGAACGCCGGGCGCAACCCGCAGCGGACCGCCACCACCGCGGCGGCGCTCATGATCGGCCTGGCCGTCGTGGCGATGACGCTGACGGTCGGCGAATCGGTCAAGGCCCAGTTCCGCTCGACCCTGGAGAGCTCGGTTCGGGCCGACTACCTGGCCATCGAGAACGCCTCCACCTTCCCGCCCGAGGTGGCGGAGCGGTTCACCGAGTCCGGCGTGGTCGACACCCTGACCCGCTTCCGGTACGACCGGGCCATCATCGACGGCGTCGAGCAGACCCTGATGGGCTCCGATCTGGCTGCCACCGAGGTCCTGTTCGACATCGGTGTGTCGTCCGGTGTGGCCACCGACCCGACGGTGACCGACGCCGTGCTCGTGGCCAACGAGGAGGCCGACGCCCTCGGCATCGACGTCGGCGACACGATCCCGATGACGTTCGAGAGCGGCGCCAGCCGGGACATGACCGTGATCGGCATCTTCGAGGACAACACCGTCATCGAGGAGTACTACCTCGTCGACCTGTCGACCTTCGCCGCGGTCGGGGCCAGCACCGGCGACGACTGGCTGGCCATGAACCTGACCGATGGCACCACCGAGGGCCAGGCCGACGCCGTCTTCGCTCCGATCGCCGAGGAGTTCCCCGGCATGGACCTGTCGACGACGAACGCCTTCGTCGACTCGATCGAGGGCCAGATCGACCAGGCCCTGGCCGCGGTCAACGTGATGGTGGTGCTGGCGGTCGTCATCGCCCTCATCGGCATCGCCAACACCCTGGCCCTCTCGGTCTTCGAGCGGACGCGAGAGCTCGGCCTGCTGCGGGCGGTCGGCATGACCCGACGTCAGCTCCGGCGGATGATCCGCCTGGAGGCGGCCCTGGTCGCCGTGTTCGGTGCCGCCCTCGGCGTGGCCGTCGGCGTGCTGTTCGGTTGGGCGGCGGTTGCGGCCCTGCCGGCCACGGTCACCGACACCCTGGCCATCCCCGTCACCCGGATCGCGATCCTGGTCGCGATCGCAGGGCTGGCCGGCCTGGTTGCGGCCTGGGGCCCGGCCAGGCGGGCCGGGCGGCTGAAGGTGCTCGACGCCATCGCCAGCTGACCGACCCGGGCTCCGGCCCTGGCCCGGTGGTGAGGCGCCGTGTCCGCTGGACACGGCGCCTCGGCGCGTCCCCGTCGCCGCCGATCGCCTCGATGCCAACGTGGCGCCTGGCGGGCACCCGGTGGTCACGCCGCCTCGTCGTGGTCGTGCCACTGGTGGCGAACGGCGGATCGGAGCCGATGCAGACGCTGGCGAACGGCCGCCCGATCGAGGCCGAGGTCGTCGGCGATGGCGCCGTGTGACTGGTCGAGCACCCATGCCCGGTACGCAGCCGTGGCCGTGACGGCCCGGGAGTGCGCCGAGCCGGGCAGGGCCCGGACCACGCGGCCGACGGCGTCGAGGAGATCGATCGAGGGGAGCGCCGCCGAGCCGGGCGGCGGAGGCCGGCCCGTGGCCTCGCCGGCGAACGGGCGTCGGGTCGGCGGCGGGCGCCGGCTGCCGCACGCACTGCGGCGCAGTCGTTGGCGGGTGTCGAGCACCAGGTTGGCCGCGATCCGATCGGGCCGGTGGTGGAGCGGGTGCACGCACACCGTCTCGAAGAACGCAGATCGGACCTCGTCGACCGCCTCGGCCCGGCCGATCCCCCACCGCCGCTGCTCCAACCGGACCAGGCGACCGAGGCCGGGGCGGAGCTGCACCAGCAGCGTGATGGCGGCACGGCCGTCGCCGCGCTGGGTCAGGGCGACGAGCGCGGCCTGGCGACGGTCGACCAGCGGCGACCAGCGGACCTCGCCGAGCCCGCCCGCCCGCACGTCGCCGAACGGCGGACGCTGGCCCAGGACCGGATGCTCGGCGGCCCACCGCTCCAACGTCCGCCGTCCGCGCCGGCTGGCCAGCCAGCGGCACCACTCGTCGACGTCGACCAGATCACCCATGGATCCAGTCGACCCGATCGGTTCACGGCCCGATCAACGGTTCGGTTCACGGTTGGATGCACGTTTCGCCGTCGGCGGCCGGCGCCTCGGCGCCTCAGCGCCCCAGCAGGGTCCGCAGCTCGGCCAGATCCCGGCAGCGGGCGTGATCGAAGCCCCGGTGGTGGTCGAACGGGTCGAGCTGGATGACCTGCATGCCCGCCGCCGTCGCCCCCCGTACGTCGGCGTGCACCGTGTCGCCGACGTACAGCACCCGCTCCGGCTCGATCGCCAGCGCATCGAGGGCCGGCCGGAAGATCGCCGGGTCGGGCTTGGCCACCCCCTCGATCGTCGAGTCCACGATGGCGGCCACCGACGGCAGGGGGCCGGTCCCGACCTGGCACACGCCGAAGTCCTGCATCTGCTGCGGTGCGGTGCCGTCGTTGTTGGAGACGATGGCAAGCGGCAGGTCGGCCTCGGCCAGGCCGTGGAACGAGGCCACGTTGTCGTCGTGGACCCAGCTCCAGGTGTTGCGGATCGCGACCCGGAAGTCGTCGACGGCGGCGGCGGCCACGCCCAGGGTCGCGGCGTAGGCGGCGTCGTAGACCTCCCAGAAGTCGGGATGGTGCTCGCGGGTCGGTCGCTCGGCGGCGGTGAGGGCGAAGACCCCGGCGTGGTGGGCCCGCCGGTAGGCGCTGACGTCGTCGGGGGCGGCCACGCCGAGGTCGCCGAGACGGCGCTCGACCGGTACGTAGTCGGGGTACGTGAACACGCCGCCGATGTCGAACACCACGGCGGCCACGGCGGCCGGATCGAACCTCGTCGTTGCATCCGCTTGGGGAACGTCCATGGCCCCAGTCTGGGGTCGACCGCCTCCGACAGCGACCCCGGACCGGCCCGACACCGGCCGGTTGGGGCAACACGCGCCGGACGTGGGCAGACTGGGGTCTGGAGGTGCCGAGATGCAGCCGGCCGCAACCGACGAACCCTTCGTCAACGAACCGATCGACGTGGCCGGGCTCCCGCGGTTGCCCGACGACCGGTTCGAGCCGCTCGACCCTCGGTTCCTGCGGATCCGCCTGACCGGGAGCGCCGTCGCAGCCGCCATCGTGATCGTCGTCGCCGCCGTGATCACGCTGACCGTGCCCGACTCGTCGCCGATGCCCCGATGGGTCCCGGCCGTGGCCGCCGCCGGGCTGCTGGTCCTGATCGGGCTCATCGCCTGGCTGCAGGCGCTCGAGGTCAGCCGGCTCGGCTACCTCGTCCGGGACCAGGACTTCTCGTTCCGGTCCGGCGTCATCAGCCGATCGGTGGTGACCGTGCCCTTCGCCCGGATCCAGCACGTCAGCATCGACCGTGGCCCGCTGGCCCGGGCCTACGGGCTGGCCACCCTGCAGATGCGGACCGCCGGCAGTGGCGGGCTCACCGTTCCCGGCATGAGCCACGAGACGGCGCTCCGGCTCAAGGCCCTGGTGGCCGATCGGGCCGCCGCCGTCGCCGACGACGAGCTGGGGGAGCAGGCACCGATCGGGGCCCCGGCCGGCGGCTCGTCGACCGAGGCGGGCGCGGGGCCGTCGACGCCGCCCCCGGCGCCACCGACCGGTCAGCCCGTCGCCACCGCACCACCGCCGGTCGGCCAGCCGGTCATGGCCCCACCGCCCCCGACCAACGCGCCGCCGGTCGCGTCGCCGCCTCCCGTGGACGCCCCGCCGCCGTCGGTCGACGAGCCGCTGCCGGTCGACCCGCCATCGCCGGCCACCGGACACCCCGTCGATCCTCCCGACCCGACCGACGGCACCAGGTGAACGTCGTCCCGACCGACGACCGCCAGCTCCTCGCCACCCCGACCCGTCAGTCGCCGGTGGCGGTGATCTTCATCGCCCTGCGGTTCCTGAGGAACCTCGGTGCGGTCAACATCGTCGTCGCCCTCGTCGTCATCGGCAGCGGTCGGCTCTCGGGCGGCCTGCTCGGCATCGGGGTCCTCGCCGCCGTCGTCGGGCTCGTGTTCACGATCCTCGCCTGGTGGCGCTTCGTCTTCACCGTCGAGGGCGACGAGCTGCTCGTGTCGAAGGGCGTCGTGGCCCAGGAGCGGCTCACGATCCCCCTCGACCGGGTCCAGAGCGTCTCCATCGACCAACGGCTCCTCCATCGGGTCATCGGACTGGTGTCGGTCTCGGTCGACACCGCCGGCAGCTCCGAGGCCGAGCTCGAGATCGACGCCGTCGACCGGCGGCGGGCCGAGGCCCTCCAGCGGCTGGCCGCGGGGGCGACGACGGGGGATGCGACCCGCACCGCCGAGGGGAGCTCGGCCTTCGGCGCCGGCGTGACGGCGGCGGCCGCCGAGCCCGAGGAGACCCTCGTGGCCAGGACACCGATCGAGCTGGTCAGGATCGGGGTGGCCCGGTGGCCGTGGGCCGGCCTGGCTGCACTGGCGCCGCTGATCGCCTTCGCCGGCGAGATCGGGGAGCTGCTCCCGGTCGACATCGACGGTGAGTCGCTGATCGAGGACAACGTCCCGAACGAGGTCGGCCGTGACCAGGCGGTTGCCATCGTCGGCTTCGTGGTCGCCGGACTGGTGATCGGCGCCCTGCTCGGCATCGCCCTGCAGGTCGTCCGTCAGCTCGTGACCGACTGGGAGCTGCGGCTGCTGCGGACCTCGACCGGGCTCCGGCGGACCGCCGGGCTGTTCAGCCGGACGAGTCGGGCATCGACGCTCAGCCGGGTCCAGGCCGTCCGGGTCGAGGAGACGCCGATGCAGCGGGCCTTCGGCTTCGGTCGCCTGTCGCTGCCGACGATCGGCCAGGGCGACCTCGTCGTCCCCGGCGCCACGCCGGTGGAGTGCGCCGACATCCGCCAGCTCGTGCTCGCCGGATCCCTGGAGGCCGCCCCGGCGGTCCGGGCCGCCGGCGACCTCAACGGCGACCCCCGCGCCGGGCTCGACGGCCGACCGGAAGGCGGCGCCGGCGCCGTGCCCGACATCGTGCTCGATCGGCGCATCTCGCCGGCCTTCATCTTCCTGGCCGTCCGCAACCAGGCACTGTTCCTGCTACCGGTGACGGTGATCGTCGTCGCCACCCTCGGGTGGTGGGGCCTGCTCGTGCTGCTGGCCGTCCCGCTGCGGTGGCTGACGGCGAGGCGACAGTGGCGGCTGCGGCGCTGGGGCCTGACCAGGGACCTGGCGTCCGAGCGGCTCGAGCTGGTCAACCGGGTCACCGGGGAGGTGCCGCTGCTGAAGGCCCAGACCGTGCAGGTCCGCCAGAGCTTCTTCGAGCGCCGGCGGGGCCTCGCCACCGTCCGCTTCAACACCGCCGATGGCCACCTGGCCGTTCCCCTGATCCCGCTGGCCGAGGCCGAAGCGGCCCGCGACCTGGCCCTGTTCCGGGTGGAGAGCGACCACCGGCCCTGGATGTGATCCCGGCCCGATCGGTCGAGCGACCGGGCACCGATCGACACGGTGACTCGGCACCCAGGGGCACGGTGGCTCGGCACCGATCGGCACGTGGCTCGGCACCCAGGGGCACGGTGGCATCGGCCACAGAAACCGCCGGGGAGAGGTTGGCGGGGGTTCGCGGGCCTCCTACGCTTAGCACTCGTCCACTGAGAGTGCTAACGCCCAACATGGAGCTGCGCGCATGAAACTGCAACCACTTGAGGACCGTATCGTCGTCAAGCCCCAGGACGCCGAGGCCACGACGGCCAGCGGCCTCGTCATCCCCGATACCGCCAAGGAGAAGCCCCAGCAGGGCTCCGTCCTGGCCGTCGGCACCGGCCGTCGCTCGGACTCGGGTGACCTGATCCCCATGGATGTCGCCGAGGGTGACACCGTCGTGTACTCCAAGTACGGCGGCACCGAGATCACCATCGAGGGCGACGACCTGCTGATCCTCTCGGCCCGCGACGTGCTGGCCATCGTCAAGTAGAGGAGTCAACGATGTCGAAGATCATCAAGTTCGACGAGGACGCACGCCGCGCCCTCGAGGCCGGCGTCAACAAGCTGGCCGATGCCGTCAAGGTGACGATCGGTCCGAAGGGCCGCAACGTCGTGCTCGACAAGAAGTTCGGCGCCCCGACGATCACCAACGACGGTGTGTCGATCGCCCGCGAGATCGAGCTGGAGGACCCCTTCGAGAACATGGGGGCCCAGCTGGTCAAGGAAGTGGCGACCAAGACCAATGACATCGCCGGTGACGGCACCACCACCGCCACCGTGCTGGCCCAGGCGCTGATCCGCGAGGGCCTGCGCAACGTGGCCGCCGGGGCCAACCCGATGGGCCTCAAGCGGGGCATCGAGGCTGCGGTCGAGGTGGCCGTCGCCGAGATCGCCAAGCAGTCGAAGGAGATCGACACCAAGGAGGAGATCGCCCAGGTCGCGGCCATCTCCGCCGCCGACCCGAGCGTCGGCGAGGTCCTGGCCGACGCCATCGACAAGGTCGGCAAGGACGGTGTGGTCACCGTCGAGGAGTCGAACCTCTTCGGGCTCGAGCTCGAGTTCACCGAGGGCATGCAGTTCGACAAGGGCTACATCTCGCCCTACTTCGTGACCGACGCCGACCGCCAGGAGGCCGTCCTCGAGGATCCCTACATCCTCCTCAACCAGGGCAAGATCTCCTCGGTCCAGGAGCTCCTCCCGGTGCTCGAGAAGGTGATGCAGTCCGGCAAGCAGCTGGTCATCATCGCCGAGGACATCGAGGGTGAGGCGCTGGCCACCCTGGTCGTCAACAAGATCCGGGGCACCTTCGCCTCGGCTGCGGTCAAGGCTCCCGGCTTCGGCGAGCGGCGCAAGGCGATGCTGCAGGACATGGCGATCCTCACCGGTGGTCAGGTCATCTCCGAAGAGGTCGGCCTCAAGCTCGACCAGGTCGGGATGGACATGCTGGGCACCGCCCGCAAGGTGATCATCACCAAGGACAACACCACCATCGTCGAGGGTGCCGGCGAGAAGGCCGAGGTCGAGGGCCGGGTCGCCCAGATCAAGGCCGAGATCGACAACACCGACTCCGACTGGGACCGCGAGAAGCTGCAGGAGCGGCTGGCCAAGCTGGCCGGCGGCGTCGCCGTCGTCAAGGTCGGGGCCGCCACCGAGGTGGAGCTCAAGGAAAAGAAGCACCGCATCGAGGATGCGCTGTCGGCCACCCGGGCCGCGCTGGAGGAAGGGGTCGTCGCCGGTGGCGGCACCGCCCTGCTCCGGTCCCGTCCCGCGGTCGACGCCGCCGTCGACGGCATGTCGGGCGACGAGCAGACCGGTGGTCGCTCGGTGTCGCGGGCCCTCGAGGCCCCGGCTCGCCTGATCGCCGACAACGCCGGTCTCGAGGGTGCCATCTGGGTCAAGCGGGTCGAGGAGGCGTCCGGGTCGACCGGCCTGAACGCCGCCACCGGCGAGCTTGTCGACCTGATGGACGCCGGCGTCACCGACCCGGCCAAGGTGACCCGGGCCGCCATCCAGAACGCGGCCTCGATCGCCGCCCTGGTGCTGACCACCGAGTCGCTCGTGGCCGACAAGCCCGAGGAAGAGCCGGCGATGCCTGGCGGTATGCCGGACATGGGCGGCATGGGCGGCATGATGTAGCTGTCGAGGTCCGTCCCGCACGGAACCGACGAGAGCCGGGGCCTTCGGGCTCCGGCTCTCGCCGTTTGCCGCCCTGGGCGATCCTCAGGCGGCGGCCAGGGCCTTGCCGGTGCGGAGCTGGTTGACGCCGTCGCAGTTGCGACAGACCCAGTCGATCTCGATCACGCCCTTGCTCGGGTTCTCCAGACGGATCACTCGCCGGAGCCCGAAGAACTGGGCTTGCTCGCAGTGCTGGCAACGCTCGTGCCACATGACGGATCCTCCTGCTGTCGTCTCGTCGTCGCGGTTCCTGCTCTCTACACTGCGCCACAGCCGGTCCATCGGGAAGGTCCACTTCGGTGTCGAGAAACCGGACCACTTCGGATCTCCTCCTCGAGCTCGAGGGACGCCCCGAGCGGCTGCGCCGCGACCGCCTGCTCGGTGCGCTGCGCGACGGCATCCGGTCTGGCCGCCTCGACGCCGGCGCCACCCTTCCGTCCACCCGATCGCTGGCCGCCGACCTCGGCCTGTCGCGGGGCCTGGTGGTCGACGCCTACGACCAGCTGGTGGCCGAGGGCTATCTCGTCAGTCGCCAGGGCTCGGGGACCCGGGTGGCCGACGGGATCGGTCGGCGGGCCGGCCGACCGTCGGCGCCGACGCCAGACCCACCCGCTCGTCGGTGGCTGGTCGACTTCGAGCCAGGCAACCCCGACCTGGCTGCGTTCCCCCGGTCGACGTGGGCCAGAGCGGTGCGGGCCGCCGCTGGCGAGCTGACCGACGCCGAGTTGGCCTACCGCGACGCCGAGGGCGACGAGGTCCTCCGAGCCGAGCTGGCCGACTATCTCGGGCGGGTTCGCGGAGCCGACTGCCGGGCGGAGGACATCAGGATCGTCGGCGGGTTCACCAACGGGCTCGGTCTGCTCGGCCGGGCACTGTGGGCCGACGGGCACTCGACGGTCGCGGTCGAGGATCCCGGACCGTACGTGCAGCGGGACAACCTCCGGGCGGCCGGCGTCGCCGTCGTTCCGGTCCCGGTCGACGGCGAGGGCGTGCGGGTCGACCGCCTGGCCGCTTCGACCGCAGACGTCGTCATCGTGACCCCGGCCCATCAGTATCCGACCGGCGCCGTGCTCTCGCCCGCTCGCCGGGCCGACGTGATCGACTGGGTGCGGGCCGCGCCCGGGCGCCTCATCGTCGAGGACGACTACGACGCCGAGTTCCGCTACGACCGCTCACCGATCGGGTCGGTCCAGGGCCTCGCCCCCGACCGGGTCGTGATGGGCGGTTCGGTCAGCAAGTCGCTGCTGCCCAGCCTGGGTCTCGGCTGGCTCGTCGTCCCGCCGAGCGCCACCGAACCGGTGACCGAGCGGATCCGGACCGAGCACCTCCGGCCGTCGATCTTCGACCAGCGGGCCCTGGCCCGGCTGCTGTCGACCGGTCGCTACGACCGCCACATCCGGACGATGCGCTCCGCCTACCAGGCCAAGCGAGACCTGTTGCTCGAGGCGCTGGCCGGTGTCGATGGCGTCGAGGTGGCCGGCGTCTCGGCCGGCCTCCAGCTGGTGGCATGGCTCCCGACCTCGACCGACGTCGGGGCCGTGGCCGCCCGAGCCGCCGCCGACGGCGTCAACGTGCCCGATCTCGCCCGCTATCGGCTGCACGCGGGCGATCCGTCGCAGCCGGCCAGGCCCGGGTTGGTGCTCGGGTACGCCCACCTGACCCCTGGTCAGATCGTCGACGGCGTCGCCGCCATCCGGGCCGGCCTGGTCGCGGTCGGGGGGTGCTGAATCCCGACGACCGGCCGGCGACCGCCCGACATACTGGTCCCGTGAACGACGCCCGCGACCACCGAACGCCGCCCGATCCCACAGCGCCCGCCGACGCACCGCCGGCCGACGCAGCGGCGGCGAACGACGCAGGGCCCGCCGCCGCCCTCTCGTCGCGGGCCCTGGTCGGCCTGCTGGCCGACCGCGACCGACGTCTGGTGGTCGCCGGCCTCCTGCTCGGGGCCTCGGAGCCGGGTGAGATCGCCGCCCAGGTCGGCCTTGGCATCCGCGAGGTCGTCGCCGCGCTCGATCGCCTCGAGTCCGGCGGCCTGGTCGAGCGGCTCGAGGCAACGCGCTTCCATCTGTTGGAGGAGGCCTTCCAGATGGCGGCGCGCCGCGAGGCCCCGCCGGACCCTCCGTCCGAGCATGGCGACGAGACCGAGGACCGTCGCCGGGTCCTCGACCGGGCGTTGCGGGACGGCCGGTTGGTGGCCATGCCGGCGAAGCACAGCCGCCGGCTCGTCGTCCTCGACCACATCGCCCAGCGCTTCGAGCCGGGGATGCGCTACAGCGAGCGCCAGGTCAACGCCATGCTGTCATCGGTCGACGCCGACACCGCTGCGTTGCGCCGCTACCTCGTCGACGAGCGCCTGCTCGACCGCGCCGATGGCGAGTACTGGCGCATCGGCGGCACCTTCGACCCGGGCTGACACCGAGGTCAGCCCCGGTCCCGACCGATCTGGACCGGGTCGAACGGCGTCGTCTGGTAGATCTCGTTGATCCAGTTGCCGTAGAGCAGATGGGCCGACGACTTCCACCGGTTCTGAGGCGTGCTCGTCGGGTCGTCGTCCGGGTAGTACGCGACCGGGAGGTCGATCGGCTCGTCCTTGGCCAGGTCGCGCTCGTACTCGGCCGCCAGCGTGCCGGCGTCGTACTCGAAGTGGTTGAGATTGACCAGCAGCCGCCGGCTCGGGTCCTCGACCAGGCACGGTCCGGACCAGGCCGAGTCGATCAGCAGGTCGAGCTCGGGCACCCGCAGGATCTCGTCCCTCGGCATCTCGGTCCACCGGCTCACCGGGACCACCAGCTCGTCGGACACGCCCCGGAGGTAGGGCGAGGTCGGCCGCAGGTTCTGCTGGGGGAAGCAGCCGAACAGCTTGCGGTCGAGCACCTCCTTCGGCACCCCGTGGAAGTGGTACAGCGCGGCCATGCCACCCCAGCACACCGCCATCGTCGAGTGCACGTGGCTGGCGCTCCAGTCGAGGATCTCGACCATCTCGTTCCAGTAGCTGACCCGCTCGTATGGCAGGGTCTCGATCGGCGCCCCGGTGATGATCAGCCCGTCGAACGTCTCGCCCGCCACCTGCTCGAAGGTCCGGTAGAACTGCTCGAGGTGGCTGACCGGCGTGTTCTTGGGCTCGTGGTCGGTGAGCCGGATGAGCGACAGCTGGATCTGCAGTGGCGTCGCCCCGATGAGGCGGCTGAACTGCGTCTCGGTCTCGATCTTCTTCGGCATCAGGTTGAGCAGGGCGATACGGAGGGGGCGGATGTCCTGCCGCTCCGCCATCCGCTCGCTCATCACGTAGACCCCCTCGTCGCGGAGGGTGTCGAAGGCCGGCAGCTCCTCGGGGAGTCGGATCGGCATAGGGGCCCGAGGCTAACCGGCCATCCGGCCGGGCGGAGGACGGAGCGGCCGGGGTGGTGGGCTAGCGACGGCTGGTCGGCAGGACCAGCCGGGTGCCGGACGGGTTGGTCCTGGCCGTGGCCGTGCGCTGCACGAAGCCGACCGTGCCACCGGACGTGTCGACCGTGGTATCGGTGTTGGCGCAGCCGCCGTCGCCGTGGGTCTGGTAGTTGAGACGCACCGCTTCGATGCCGAACCGCTGGCCGTCGACCGTGGTGACCACCGGATCGGTCCAGCGGACGGCGGTCGACGGTTGGTCGCAGTCGGCGAACACCTCGCTCCACACCATCGGACCGGTCAGGTGGTCGGCCTCGATCCAGAGGTCCCGGACGACCGTCTCGGCGCCGGTCGCCAGATCGACGATCGAGCCACGCCAGCCCCGTTCGGGGGAGCGCGCCACCCGGTAGCGGTAGCGCCGGCCCGACTCCCAGTGGTAGGTCCTGGTGTTGATGTTGTCGAGCGCCGATGGCAGCGTCGAGACCGAGCCGTCGAGCTCGCCGCCGACGTCGGCGTAGCCGCCCCAGTTGATCGCCCCGGCGTCGGGATAGGCCGGGTGGTACTGGAGGCCGAAGTGGGCCCCGCCGACCCGACCGGCTCCACGCTCGAAGTTGACCTGCATGGCCCAGAAGTACAGCTTGGACACCGTCGGCGGCTCGATCACCTCGATCGTGACCTCGGCCTCGGCCAGCGGCACCGGGGGCGCGTCCCAGACCAGATGGAACGACGACGCCCCGTTGCCGGAGGGGGGTGGCCCGGTCAGCCGTTGCCCGCCCGCCGGCGCCGTCGCCGACGCGAGCAGCCGCTCGACGATGTCCCGCAATCCCATCGGGTCACTGTGTCATATCCCGCCGGTAGTCTGCGGGCATGGACCGTCCCCCGCCCGACCCGAACAAGCTGTTGGCCTCCTGGATGGAGTGGGAGCGAGGCGAGACCACCCCGGGTGAGGTGCTGAAGAACCTCAAGCACGGCGGCCTCCGCGACGTTCTCGAGTCGATGGTCGGCGACGGCGCCGGTGCGGCGGCCGCCGGAGCGTCCGAGCCGGCCGAGGCCTGATCGGGCGGTCGCCGCCGTGGCTCGGCTCTCGATCGCCCAGGCTCGCCGCATCGCCCTGGCCGCCCAGGGCTTCACCGACCGCAAGCCGGCTGGGCAGGCCGACGTGCGCCACCTGCGCCGGGTCATGGACCGGATGACCGTCCTGCAGCTCGACTCGGTCAACGTCGTCTGCCGCAGCCACTTCCTGCCGATCCTGGCCAGGCTCGGCCCGTACGACCGCGACCGGCTCGACCGGTACCTCTACCGCGGCGACGAGCACTTCGAGTTCATCAGCCACGAGGCCTCGATCACGTCCCAGGAACTCCAGCCCTTGCTCCGCCACCGGATGGGCAAGCGGCGGCGATGGCTCGACACGTTGAACGCCGAGCATCCCGGCTATGCCGAGGCGGTCCACGAGGAGGTGGCGGCCAGCGGTCCCCTGTCGGTCAAGGAGCTGAGCGACCCCGGCGGCCGCACCGGCCCGTGGTGGGGGTTGTCGAAGGGCAAGATCGCCCTGGAGGCCCTCTACGTCACCGGTCGCCTCGCCGTCCACAACCGTGACCGTGCCTTCGTCACCTCCTACGACCTGCCCGAGCGGGTCCTGCGGGCCGACGTGCTCGACCGGCCGACACCGACCGACGACGAGGCGGTCACCGAGCTCACCCTGCTGGCCGCCCGCAGCCACGGCATCGGCACCGACGCCGACCTGGCCGACTACTTCCGGGTCAACGTCACCACCATCCGTCCGATCCTGGCCCGCCTGGTCGAGCAGGGCCGCCTGCACCAGGTCGACGTGGCCGGTTGGAGCGAGCCCGCCTACCTCCACCCCGAGGCCAAGCGGCCCCGGTCGGTGCCCGGCCGAGCGCTGCTCAGCCCTTTCGACCCGGTCGTCTGGTACCGGCCGAGGGGCGAGCGGTTGTGGGACTTCCACTACCGCATCGAGATCTACGTGCCCGAGCCGAAGCGGGTCTACGGCTACTACGTGCTCCCGTTCCTCCTCGACGAGGAGCTGGTTGGCCGGGTCGACCTGAAGGCCGACCGCAAGGCCGGCGTGCTGCGCGTTCGGGGCTCCTACACCCAGGACGGCGCCGACCGGGTCCGGGTGGCCAGGGAGCTTGCCGGCTCGCTCGAGGAGATGGCCGGCTGGCTCGGGCTCGACCAGGTGGCCGTCGAGGACCGGGGAGACCTGGCGCCGGAGCTGCGCCGGGTCGTCGCCTGAGCCCATCGGGTGGGCGAGGGCGCCCCCCTCGATCCCGGCCGGCCGTGCCTGCGCTCGTAGACTCGGACGCGTGACCAGCCCCATCCTGCAGACCGTCCCCCTCGGGGCCCAGTGGCCGACCCTCGACCCGTTCCTGTTCTGCGCCCACCACCTCGACCGCTACCCGGCCGGCGACGGTTCCCTGGCCCCGGCCGCCTCGCTCGACGGGCGCGACATCGGGATGGACTTCGCCGGCGTCGACGGGTGGAACATGTACCACGGGTCGACCGTGCCCGGCTTCCCCCAGCATCCCCACCGCGGCTTCGAGACGGTGACCTACGTGCGGCGGGGCTGGTGTGATCACTCCGACTCACTGGGGGCCAGGGCCCGGTTCGGGCAGGGGGACGTGCAATGGGTCACCGCCGGGGCCGGGATCGTCCACTCGGAGATGTTCCCGCTGCTCGACACCGAGGGCTCCAACACCCTGCACCTCTTCCAGATCTGGTTGAACCTGCCCGCCGCATCGAAGATGGTCGACCCGTACTTCTCGATGCTGTGGCATCACGAGCTGCCGGTCGTCACCGGTGGCGGGGCCGAGGTCACGGTCATCGCCGGCCGGCTCGACGCCGCCGAGGCGCCGGCCCCACCGCCCGACTCGTGGGCCGCCGACGCCGATCACGACGTGGCCATCTGGCACGTCCGCCTCGACGCCGGCGGTCGCCTGACCCTGCCTCCGGCTGCGCCCGGCTCGTCGCGGGTGCTCTACCTGTTCGATGGCGCGACGACGGTGGCCGGCACCGACCTCGACGCCGACACCGGGGTCGTCCTCGACGGCTCGGCCACCGTCGAGCTGGTCGGCGGCGCCCCGACCGGCACCAACGGTGCGGCCGGCGGCCCGATCGGGGGTGGCTCGGAGGCGCTGGTGCTCCAGGGCCGCCCGATCGGTGAGCCCGTGGCCCGGTACGGCCCGTTCGTGCTCAACGACGAGGACGGCATCCGGCAGGCCATGCTCGACTACCAGCAGACCGGCTTCGGTGGCTGGCCGTGGCCGGCCGACGACCCGGTCCACGGCCACCGGCCCGAGCGCTTCGCCAACCACGCCGACGGGCGGGTCGAGCAACCGGCGTAGCGGTCGCCGTCGGCCAGCCGAGCGACCGGGCGGTCGGCCCGGGGGCTGGCGTCGCCGAGCCCGTTCGGGAATGATGGCTGGCCGGAACCGACCCGAGGAGGGCCAATGCGGGCAGTGCAGATCACCGAGACCGGGGGACCGGAGGTCATGACGGTCGTCGATCTCCCGACGCCCGAGCCAGGACCGGGCCAGGTGCGGATCGCGGTCGCCGCCGCCGGGCTGAACTTCATCGACACCTACTTCCGCAGCGGGGTCTACCCGGGCTCGCTGCCGATGGGCCTCGGTCGGGAGTGCGCGGGCACGGTCACCGCGGTCGGCGACGGCGTCGCCGGCCTGTCGGTCGGCGACCGGGTGGTGACGGCGGGGACGACCGCCTCCTATGCCGAGGAGTGCCTCGCCCCGGCCGTCCAGGTGTTCACCCTGCCGGACGGCCTCGACCTGGACGTGGCGGCGGCCTCGGCCCTCCAGGGGCTGACGGCCCACTACCTCGTCCGCTCGACGTTCCCGCTGGCCGAGGGGCATCGCTGCCTGATCCACGCCGGTGCCGGCGGGGTCGGCGGGTTGCTGATCCAGATGGCCAAGATGATCGGGGCCGAGGTGTTCACCACGGTCGGCACCGCCGAGAAGGCGGCGATCGCTCGGGGCCACGGCGCCGACCACGTCATCAATTACCGCGAGACCGACTTCGCCGAGGCGGTGAGGGCCGAGCTGGGCGACGCCCCCGGGCTCGACGTCGTCTACGACGGGGTCGGTGCCGACACGTTCGACGGCAGCCTCTCGGTGCTCCGGCCACGGGGGATGATGGCGCTGTTCGGTGGGTCGAGCGGGCAGGTCCCCCCGTTCGACCTGCAGCGGCTCAACGCCGGAGGCTCGCTGTTCGTCACCCGCCCGAGCCTGTTCCACTACATGGACCCGCCCGAGGGACAGCAGCGGGTCGACGAGCTGTACGGCTGGATCGTCGACGGCGAGCTCGACGTGCCCATCGGCGGCCGGTATCCGCTGGCCGAGGCGGCCGACGCCCACCGGGCCCTCGAGGGTCGCCTCACCACCGGCAAGATCCTGATCCTGCCCTAGCAACCGCTCCTCCCGGCACCGGTGCCCCGGCGCCATCCCGTTCGATGTGCGAGGGCCGGCGCCGACAGGGCAACGACGTGTCATCGGGCGATTCGGCCAGGCGGCCAGCGTCGGGATCTGGGCGTACGACTTCGTCAAGGAGCGCCTCCGGGTGTCCGACTTCGTCAAGGAGCGCCTCCGGGCGTCCGGCGAGCTGGCGTCGATCCACGGGATGGCGCCAACCGCTCGCATCGGGATGCCACGTCCCGTGCCGTCTGGCCGTTAACCTTGGACCTTTCCAGGAGGTCTGCGGTGGCTGAGATCGACATCGGGATGGGCAAGTCGGGGCGTCGAGCGTACGGCCTCGACGACCTGGTGCTCCTCCCCGGGCGGCGGACCCGAGACGCCGATCTGGTCGACCTGTCGTGGCAGATCGACGCCTACCGGCTCGAGCTGCCCTTCCTGGCCTCGGCCATGGACTCGGTGACGAGCCCGGCGACGGCGATCGACATCGGGCGTCTCGGCGGCCTGGCCGTGCTCGATCTCGAGGGGCTGTGGACCCGCCACGCCGACGCAGACGGACTGCTGGCCGAGCTCTCGGCGCTGGACGGCGAGACCGCGCTGGCCCGCATGCGCCAGTTGTACGGGGCCCCGATCGATCCCGATCTGATCAAGCAGCGGGTGGCCGAGATCCACGAGGGCGGCGTCATCGCCGCCGGGGCCGTCTCCCCGAAGCACGTGGTGTCCCTGGCCGACATCCTGTTGTCGGCCGAGCTCGACCTCCTGCTGATCCGGGGCTCGGTCATCTCGGCCGAGCACGTCACCGACGGCGAGAGCCTCAACCTGAAGGAGTTCGTCCGCGAGCTGGAGACGCCGGTGATCGTCGGCGGCTGCGCCAGCTACCACGCCGCCCTCCACCTCATGCGCACCGGCGCGGCCGGCGTCCTGGTCGGCGTCGACGGCGGCTCGACGGCCGCCGCCGGCCGGGTCATCGGCGTCGGATCCGGCATGGCCACCGCCATCGCCGATGTCCGGGCCGCCCGCATGCGTCATCTCGACGAGACCGGCGTCTACGTGCACGTGATCGCCGACGGCGGCTTCGCCAACGGCGGTCAGATCGCCAAGGCCATGGCCTGCGGTGCCGACGGGGTCATGCTCGGCTCGGCCCTGGCCGCCACCACCGAGGCACCGGGCCGGGGGTGGCACTGGGGCAACTCGGTCGTCCACCCGAGCCTGCCCCAGAGCAACCGGGTCGCCGTCGAGCCGGTCGGCACGCTCGAGCAGCTCCTGCTCGGGCCGGCAACCCGGGCCGACGGTCGGCTCAACGTGTTCGGCGCCCTCCGCCAGGCCCTCTCGGCCCTGGGCTACGAGAACCTCAAGGACCTGCAGAAGGCCGAGGTCCTGGTCCGATCGGCCGGCTCGTGAGCTCACCGAACACCATCGACGCCGGCTCGAACACCGTGGCCGCGCCGGCCCAGGTCGTGTTGGTCGTCGACTTCGGCGCCCAGTACGCCCAGCTGATCGCCCGCCGTGTCCGAGAGCTGCAGGTCTACTCCGAGATCGTGCCCCACACGATCACGGCCGAGGAGCTGGCGGCCCGGCAGCCGGCGGCCATCATCCTGTCCGGCGGTCCGGCCAGCGTGCACGTCGAGGGCGCCCCCCGGCTCGACCAGGCGATCTTCGACCTCGACATCCCGACGCTCGGCATCTGCTACGGGGCCCAGCTGATCGCCCACCAGCTCGGTGGCACCGTCGGCCGCAACGCCCAGGGCGAGTACGGTCGCACCACCCTGACCCGGGACCCGGGCACGCCGGGCGCCCTGCTGGCCGACGCCGAGGCCACCCAGACGGTGTGGATGAGCCACTTCGACGCCATCACCGTCGTCCCCGACGGGTTCGAGGCCTGCGGCTCGACGCCGAACGCCCCGGTTGCCGTGCTCGAGAGCGAGCGGCGGCGCATGTGGGGGGTCCAGTACCACCCCGAGGTCGGCCACACCCCGGCCGGCATGGAGCTGCTGCGCCGGTTCCTGCACGACCTGGCCGGGTGTGCCCCGACCTGGACGATGGACTCGATCATCGACACCTCGGTCGACGCCATCCGGGCCCAGATCGGCCCGGGCCGGGCGATCTGCGGGTTGTCCGGCGGCGTCGACTCGGCCGTCGCCGCCGCCCTCGTCCACCGGGCCATCGGGCCCCGGCTGACCTGCGTGTACGTCGACACGGGCCTCATGCGCCTCGGCGAGTCCGACCAGGTGGTCGAGACGTTCCAGAAGCACCAGGGGATCGAGCTGATCCATGTCCGGGCCGGCGATCGGTTCCTCGAGCGGCTGGCCGGGGTCACCGATCCCGAGGACAAGCGCAAGACGATCGGTGAGGTCTTCATCCGGGTCTTCGAGGAGGCCTCGGGCGGCATCGAGGACGCCGACTTCCTCGTCCAGGGCACGCTCTACCCCGACGTGATCGAGTCGGGCACCGCCGACGCGGCCAAGATCAAGAGCCACCACAACGTCGGCGGGCTGCCCGAGGACCTCCAGTTCAAGCTGGTCGAGCCGCTCCGCAACCTGTTCAAGGACGAGGTCCGCAACGTCGGCTCCGAGCTCGGCCTGCCAGACGAGATCGTGTGGCGCCAACCGTTCCCCGGACCGGGCCTCGGGGTCCGGATCATCGGTGAGGTCACCGCCGGGAAGGTGGCGGTGCTGCAGCGGGCCGACGCCATCGTGCGGGAGGAGATCGCGGCCGCCGGCCTGGAGCGGGAGATCTGGCAGGCCTTCGCCGTGCTGGCCGACATCCGCACCGTCGGGGTGATGGGCGACGAGCGGACCTACGCCCACCCGGTCATCATCCGGGCGGTCACCAGCGACGACGCCATGACCGCCGACTGGGCCCGCCTGCCCTACGAGCTGCTCGAGACGATGTCGAACCGCATCATCAACGAGGTCGACGGCATCAACCGGGTGGCCTACGACGTCACCAGCAAGCCGCCGGGCACCATCGAGTGGGAATAGCGGGCGGCGATCAGCCGCCCGTCGCCGCCACCGGATCGTCGTCGGTGCCACCGCCGGCTCCGCCGTCGCCCCCGCCACCGCCGCCGGAGGTCGGTCCGTCGAGCGGCTGACCGTCCGGGCCGACGCCCTCGCCCGGTGTGGGCCCGGACGGGGTGAACGCACCGTTGAGGCAGCGGGGGACGAACGGGAACCCGTCGGTCACCACGTAGAGGTACTCGTCGCCGATCGTGATGCCGTTGCACCGGTCGAGGTCGCCGACGGTGGCGTCGAACACCCAGTCGGAGGTGTAGGTGCCGTCGGGGGCGGTGCCATCGATCTCGACGACCTCCTCGCGGTAGGCGCAGTCGGCACCCTGCCTCGGCCCGTCGGCCAACCGATAGCTCGGGGCGTACCGGCCGGACCGTGAGGCGTGGATCAGGTGGCCGTCGGCGGCGAAGCCGACGTGGACCAGATCGGCGTCCTCGCCGGCGCCGAGCGACTCGATCAGGGGCACCGACAACCCGTGGTAGTGGTAGGTCCCGTCCGGCTGCACGTCGGCGTTGTTGAGATCGAGGCCGAGGTCGAACCGGTCCTGGATGGCCTCGACGACGAAGGTCGGTCCGCTGGCGCACGTCACCCGCTCGGCGGTGGTCGGGTCGAAGGGCACGCCGTTCACGGCGACCCCGACGACCCGAGCGGGGGTCGATGAGCCCGTGAACTCCGGCGTCGTCGGGAAGTCGAACGAGAGATTCTGGGCGGCGATGGCGTTGGGGTTGCCGTCGTTGGGGAACGGCCCGGTCGCGTGGTTCGGCAGGGCGTTGGTCTCGATCAGCCGGCGATCACCGGTGATGGTGACGACGACCTCGCCGGCGAAGCCGTCAGCGGTGAGCGTGTAGCCCTCGAGGTAGGCCGACGTCGAGACCCCGGAGGCGGTCGAGTCGCCCTCGACGATGCCCGGTTCGGCCTCGACGGCCTCCGAGCCAAGCCGATCGGGGGCGGCGTCCCCATCGTCGTCGGCGGACGAGCAGGCGGCGAGGAGCGCCGGCGCAGCGAGCGCGAGCGCAGCGATGAGCGGCGCCCGTGTGGCGCGCAGCGGCGGATGGGTGGCCATTGGCGGCGGATCCTGTGGCTCGTCGGCGGCGGTTCGGCGAGCCTACCGCGACGATCGACGGCTCCTCGGCCGCTTGGCCGTTCTGACGACCGGCGACGGGTGACCGGGCGCCCGGGCCCGGCGCCAGTCAGGAGTCCGGGAGCGGCAGGACGTTGTCACCCTCGTAGATCTCCAGCGGGTTGAGGCCGGCGAGCTGGCGCGACGTGCCGGTCTGGCCGTACGAGCAGTTGCGGGAGGCCTGCATGCAGCCGGAGATCCAGAGGTCCATCGTCTCGTCGTTCCACGCCCCCCACCAGTCGGCGTGCAGGGTCCCGCCCGGTGGGGCGTTGAACCCGCCGGTCCGGTCGGACGACAGGTGCCAGCCGTCGACGGAGTCGGCGCCCGGCCAGTAGATGAGGAACGAGATCTTGGGCAGGCGCCGGGGGTGGGACGATGGGCAGGCGGTGTTGTCGTCGACGTAGGTGAGGTGCGACACGAAATCGGGGGAGCTGAGGTTGACGCCGTCCCAGCAGTTGGGGAACACGATGGAGGCGTTGATCACGTCGCCGCCGCAGTCGGGGATCCGGTTGGTCTGGTTGTAGCCGTTGCCGTTGGGCCCGCACGACCAGTGGAGGAGCTGGTCGGCCTGGAACGACTCGGCGTCGAGGTTGCCGGCCAGCATCTGCAGGCCCTGGGGCATGGCGGTGACCGACCCGGGGAACTTGGTCTTGTAGTAGAGGATGATCTGGTCGGGCACGACGGCGTTGCCCCGCCCGTCGAGCAGAGCCGGGACCCAGTAGGCCGACCGGTTGAGCTCGAAGCCGCTGCAGGTGCCGCCGCCCGAGTTGATCAACTCGTCCTCGGTGGTGAAGGCGTTGGTCTCGGTGTTGCCGAAGAACATGTGGAGGTGCGACGCCCCCGGCTGGCCGGGGAAGATGATCGGATCGTCGGCCCCGAAGTGGGAGTACTCGCAGGCCACCCGGAACTGCCCCTCGGGTGACGCACCGTTGTCGTCGACCGGGGCCGGCTCGGTCAACGACTGGAGGTCGAGGTCGATCGAGGGCACGTCGGCGAAGCGGGTGAACTTGTCCTGGTCGTTGCGGATCGACTCGTAGGCCTCGGTGTCGCCGCGGGGACCAGCCGGGGCCGGGGCGGCGGTGGCCGCGGTCGCCTGGCCGACCCCGCTCTCGGTGTCGGTGGCGTCGTCCCCGGCGGACGCCGACCCGATCGTGGTGCCGGTCACGGCCAGCGCGTCGGGCCGCTCGTCGGGCTCGGCCGACGTCGGCCCCGGGTCGGAGGCCCGGATCCCGGTGATGCGGCCGCCGGACAGCGAGTCGCCGACCACGAGGGCCAGCGTCGCCAGCGCGAGCGCGCTCACCGCGCCGATGGCTCGGGTCCTCCACACCGGATCCATGATCGGTCAGGGTACTGGCCCGGCCGGTCGGGCAGGGCGCACCGGCGGGCACATCCGGGTGGGTGGTCGTCGGCCGGCCGGCCGGGCCCCTGGGTCGGCCGACCCAGCCCGGGACCGCTCGTCAGCGGCGACGGGCGGGAGCGGGGGCGCTCGGCCGGTTCCGGTCGCCGCCGCCAGACGGGGTGAGGCGGGTGGTGGCCACCACGACGGCGAAGGCCACCACGCCGAGGATCAGCGGCAGCCACAGGCGGTCGGTGCTCGGCCAGTCGAGACCGGTGCCCGAGATCGACTCCCCCTCGACGTCGCTGATGATGCCGACCCCGTTCGGCCACGGCCACAGCACCCGGAACGAGCCGATCATCAGGCCGATGAGCACGGCGAGGACCCGGTTGTGGTAGCGGTCGAGCAGCCAACCGAGGCCGGTGGAGAACAGCGCCAGGCCGACGGTGGCCCCGAGGAGGAACACACCGAGCGAGACGAGGTCGGATGCCTCCCGGTCGTGGACCGCCCCGAGCACGGCGGCGTACATCCCCATCATCAACAGCAGGAACGAGCCGCTGATGCCGGGCAGGATCATGGCGCAGATGGCGATGGCGCCGGCGCCGAAGAACGCGATCGGTGACGGGTCGCCGACCGGCCCCGACTGGAAGCCGAGCAGTACGAAGGTCACGGCACCGACGGCGGCGATGACCAGGAGATCGCTGCTCGTGCGATCTCGCAGCAGGAGCCAGGCCACGACGATCGAGCCGGCGACGAGTCCGAAGAACAGGCCGGCCATCTCCTCGGGTCGGGTCTCGAGCAGTCCCTCGATGAGCGAGGCGAGCACGGCGAGTGCGGCGCCGACCCCGAGGCCGAGCGGCAGCAGGAAGCCCCACTCGACCGTGCCGAGGTGGCGGATGGCGCCCCGCAGATCGCCCTTGACCGCCGAGCCGATCGCCCGGGCGCCGCGACGGACGTTGTCGAGCAGCTGCTCGTAGATGCCGAACACGAGGGCGATCGTGCCCCCGGAGACCCCGGGCACGATGTCGGCGGCGCCCATGCAGAAGCCGCGAAGGAAGGTGATCAGTCTCGCTGTGGGGTTCAAGTGGCCCAGCGTAGTGGGGCTCGTCGTTGAACCTCCCGGGCCGGCGTTGCCGCGGCCCGTTGGGACTCGTCCCAGCGTCGGCCCGTCGCCCGACCGCACGGTCCTCGACCCGGTCACCCCGGGGTCAGGGCCGTGCGGCCGGGCGGTTCGGGCGGCGGATCGAGTCGCAGGAGACGCCGACGCCAGACGTCGGCGACCAACGTCCGGAGCGGGACCTGGAGGTAGTGGTAGCTGGCGGCGCCGGCGGCCAGGGCGAAGACGAGGCGGGTCGTGAACAGGCTCGACCCCGGCCAGGCGGCGTCGAACAGGTCGACGTCGGCGCCGTCGGCGAGGGCCATGCCGAACAGCTGGTGCCACACGTAGATGCTGAGCGCCCTCGTGCCGAGCCAGCGGAGGGGAAGGGTGCCGAGGGTCCGGCCGAGGGCGTCCGCCGGGTTGCCGGACAGGCGGGTGGCGACGATGACGGCGGTTCCGACGGCGACCGTCGGGGCCAGCAGCCCGAGGGTCACCACCGGGAGCTCGGTTGCATCGGGGGCCAGGAGGAAGATGGCCAGGAGACCGATGAAGGCCGGTGGGGCGAGCACCGCCGGGACCCTGGCCAGCCTCGAGCGAGGGACGAGGGCGATGCCGAGACCGATCAGCAGGCCGTCGACCCGGGTGCTCGTGGCCAGGGCGCGGATCGATGCGTCGTCGAGACCGGTTGCGGCCACGGTCAGCCGGGTCGTCAGCGCGGCGGCGGTCAGCACGATGAGCCAGCGGATGGCCAGGCGGGTGCCGTTCTCGCGGCGAGTCAGGAGCACGACCAGCGGGGTCAGCAGCGCGAACTGGACGATGACCGCGATCACCCACAGGTGGTCGGTGGCGGGGAAGCTGGCCTCGGTGAACAGCGGCGTGAGGTTCGACGCCATGGCCACCGAGGCGATGGCGCCCTTGGCCTCGACCGTGGTGAGCCGACCGAGCGACCACCAGTAGCCGGTGGCCAGGACGACGGCGACGATGGCCGGCAGCACGATCGGTGCCAGGGCCCGCAGCCAGAACCGTGCGGCCCAGCGGCGGGGCCTCTTCGCCGCCCGGGTGACGGCGAGGCCGAACTGGAGCCCGACGACGACGAGCACGGCATCGACGGCCAGGTGACCGCCGGGGAGCGGCAGGCCGAGACCGGAGACGACGAGGACGAGCATGCACAGCCCGGCCAGCCCACTGATCCTGGCGTCGGCCGAGGTGACGCGTCCCGGCGTCGTCGGCGCGCCCAGGTCCGACGGCGGCGGTGGCATGACCTCGGTCGGGGTCAGGTCGACGGTCGTGGCCGGGTCGAACGAGAGGCTGCGGCGGGATGGCATGACGGGTTCCTGTCGTGCGGCCCCGCGATCGAGCGCCGTCGATCCGGGGCACGGCCGCCAGCGCCGTGACGGCGACCGTAGCGGGCGCAGGACGTGGGGGCACGGCCATGGACCAACATGTATGACCCTGCCCTTTCTATCTCTGTGAGAGATAGCGACAAGGGTGTCGAACATTGTGGACGATGGTCACCGGGCGCGGTCGCCGGCGACGGGCCCATCGCTGCCGTCGGCCACACCGTCCGGCGTGGGCGAATGGCCGAGGACCACCCCTCGCCCCGGTCCGAGGCTCTACGGTGGAAGGGTGTCCGCCCCCTCTTCGTCAAACGGGATCACCGACGGCCTGAATCCGTCCCAGCTCGATGCCGTCACCCATCCCGGTGGCCCGCTGCTGGTGGTGGCCGGTGCCGGCTCGGGCAAGACCCGGGTGCTGACCCGTCGGATCGCCTGGCTGATCGATCAGGGCTTCTCACCATTCGAGATCCTCGCCATCACCTTCACCAACAAGGCCGCCGACGAGATGAAGCAGCGGGTGGCCGCTCTCGTCGGGCCCGTCGCCCAGAAGATGTGGGTCAGCACGTTCCACTCGGCCTGCGTGCGGATCCTGCGGCGGGAGGCGGCGGTCCTCGACTTCCCGTCGAGCTTCACGATCTACGACCAGGCCGACGCCGTCCGACTCGCCGGCTACGTCATCCGCGACCTCGGCCTCGACCCGAAGCGCTTCCAGCCCCGCTCGATCCACGGGGTGATCAGCTCGGCCAAGAACGAGGGACTCAACGCAGCCCAGTACGCCGAGCGGGCCAACGTGGTCATCGAGCGGAAGGCGGCCGAGGTCTACGAGGAGTACCAGCGGCGGCTCCAGCAGGCCGGGGCGATGGACTTCGACGACCTCCTGCTCAATGCGGTCAAGCTGTTCCGCTCGTCGCCCGAGACCCTCGCCGCCTACCAGCAGCGGTTCCAGCACCTGCTGGTCGACGAGTACCAGGACACCAACGGCGTGCAGAACGAGCTGGTCCTCCAGCTCTCGGCCGCCCACCGCAACGTCACGGTGGTCGGCGACAGCGACCAGTGCCTGCCGGCCGGCACGATGGTCCGCACGCCAGCCGGCACCCGTCCGATCGAAGATCTCGCGCCCGGCGATCCGGTGCTGGCCAGTGCCGGTGGCCCCGAGCTGGTCGAGACCACGGTCGCCGACACCCGCACCACGCACCATCGGGGTCGGCTCTACACCGTGCGAGCGGGTGGGGTCACGATCACCGGTACCGAGCACCACATCCTCCCCGCGAGGGTGGTCCCGCTCGACGACCGGTACGTCGTGTACCTCATGTATCGGGCAGACAGGGGCTACCGGGTCGGCCACTGCCGGGGTCGACGGGTCGACGGCAAGGGTAACGAGTCCGTCGGGTTCCGGGTTCGGATGAACCGGGAGCACGCCGATGCCCTCTGGGTGCTGAAGGTGGTCGACGACCTTCCGCAGGCCGCCTACTGGGAATCCCATGTCGCCGCCACCTACGGGCTGCCGACGGCCTGCTTCCACGCCGTCGGCCGGAAGCTGGCGATGGACGACGCCATGCTCGAACGGCTCTACGACGACCTCGACACCGAGACCGCAGCCAAGCGGCTCTTCGACGATCTCGACCTGCACCCGCAGTTCCCGCACGACCGGCCCCAGAACGGTCGGCGCCGGTCGACCGTCAACCTCACGATGTTCAGCGATCGTCGCCACCGGACCTCCTCCCACCGGGTGCAGTGGTCAACCAACCGGCTCGACGTGGCCGAGCGGGTGGCCGAGGCCGGATTCCGCGTCCGACCGTCCAAGCACCGCAGCGCTCGGGTCGAGACGTCGTTCGCCGACTATCGCGACGCGCTGGCCCACGCCACCGGCATGGCCGAGGCCGGAGGGCTCGACGTTCGCCGCCGGATGAGCATCGACGGCCAGATCTGGGACTACCAGCCGCTCAGCCACCTGCGCCCTGGCATGGAGATCCTCGTCGAGGTGGCTGGTCGACTGGAGACCCGCACCGTCGACGAGGTCGGCCATGACGAGCACGACGGACCCGTCTACGACCTGGAGATCGAGGGCCTCCACAACTACGTTGCCGACCGCGTGCTGGTCCACAACTCGGTCTACCGGTTCCGCGGTGCCGACATCCGCAACATCATCCAGTTCGAGGACGCCTTCCCCGACACCACGGTCGTCCTCCTCGAGCAGAACTACCGGTCGACCCAGACGATCCTCGATGCGGCCAACGCCGTCATCACCAACAACTTCGGCCGCAAGCCCAAGTCACTGTGGACCGACGAGGGGCGGGGCGACCGCATCCTCCGCTTCCACGCAGACGACGAGCTCGACGAGAGCCAGTTCGTCGCCTCCGAACTGGCCCAGCTCCACGAGAGCGGCAGCCATCGCTGGGGCGACATGGCCGTCTTCTACCGCACCAACGCCCAGTCCCGGGTGCTGGAGGAGTACTTCGGTCGGGTCGGCATCCCCTACAAGGTCGTCGGCGGCACCCGCTTCTACGACCGGCGGGAGGTCAAGGACGCGCTGGCCTACCTGAAGGCCCTGGCCAACCCGGCAGACGAGGTCTCGGTCAAGCGCATCGTCAACACCCCGAAGCGGGGGATCGGCGACACCTCGGTCGGCAAGATCGACGCCTTCGCCAAGATGCACGGCCTCACGTTCACCGACGGGCTCCGTCGGGCCGACGAGGCCGGCGTGTCCGGCAAGGCGGCCAAGGGGGTCGCCTCCTACCTGGCGCTGATGGATTCGTTCGCCGAGCTGTTGGAGAAGGGGCCGGCCGCAGCGATGGAGGCCATGCTGCGCGACACCGGCTACCTGGCCGAGCTCGAGGACGACCGCTCGCACGAGGCCGAGGGCCGCATCGAGAACCTGCACGAGCTGATCGGCACCGCAGCCCAGTTCGACACCGTCGACGAGTTCCTCGAGCAGATCAGCCTGGTCACCGACGCCGAGGAGGTCGACGGTGACGAGTCCCACGTCACCCTGATGACCCTCCACGGGGCGAAGGGGCTGGAGTTCCCGGTCGTGGTGATGCTGGGCATGGAGGACGGCATCTTCCCCCACCTGCGGTCGATGACCGATCCGGACGAGATGGAGGAGGAGCGCCGGCTGGCCTACGTCGGGATCACCCGGGCCATGGAACGCCTGTACCTCACCCACGCCTGGGCCAGGATGCTCTTCGGTCAGACCCAGTACAACCCGCCGAGCCGGTTCCTCGACGAGATCCCCGACGAGCTCATCGAGGAGGCGGCCGGCAGCCGGGGCACCAGCCGAGGCCGCCAGGCCGGCACGTTCGGCGGCAGCGGGACCTCGGCGACGGCCAGGGGCACCACCTCGGTCTTCGGCGGCCGCCAGCGGGCGATCGACTCGGCCCTGAAGCCACGGGGGCCGGTCGAGTCGGGCGCCGACGCGCTCGGGCTCAAGGTGGGCGACGACGTGCTCCACAAGAAGTTCGGCGAGGGCGTGATCATCGACATCGACGGTGTCGGCGACAAGGCCGAGGCCAGGGTCAACTTCCCGTCGGTCGGGGAGAAGACCCTCCTCCTGGCCTGGGCCCCGCTCGAGAAGGTGTGAGCGCCGGCCCGGGGTCCGACCAGCCAGCGCCGGCGAGGCAGTTCACGGCGACCGACCGCCGGGCGCTGGCCTCGGTGGCAACCCAGTTCTTCGTCAACGGCGCCCTCTTCGCCTCGTTCTTCCCCCGGCTGCCCGAGATCCGGGACCGGGTCGGGATCGGGATCGAGCAGGTCGGCCTGCTGCTGTCGGTGGCCGGGCTGGCCGGGCTGCTCGGCAGCGCCGCCGTCGGCCCCGCCGTGTCCCGCTTCGGCTCGAGACGGGTCATGATCGTCTTCGGCGCCCTCATGGCGCTGTCGCTGCCGGTGATCGGCTTCGCCACCGGCCCGCTGGTGCTGGTTGTCGGCCTGATCGGCATGCAGGTGTTCGATCCGCTGGTCGACTCGGCCATGAACCTCCAGGGCTCCTGGCTGAGCGGCCGCCGGCACACCCCGGTGATGAGCCGCCTCCACGGTCTGTGGAGCCTCGGCACCGTGATCGGCGGCCTGGCCTCCTCCCGGCTGGCCGCCGCCGGGGTCTCGTTGCAGGTCCACCTCGCCGGTGCCGCCGCCGTGCTCGGCCTGGCCCTGATCTACGTCGGTCGCGGCCTGCTCCGGGTCGACGAGCACCACGTCGCCCCGGCCGCAGCCGAGCCCGGGGCCCGGGGGCCGAGCGGGTCGGCGGCGGCCGACGACGACGTTGGGCCCGATGCCGGGGCCAGCGGCGACGGGGGAGGGGGCTCGATCGTGTTGGCCCTGCTGGCCGCCTCCGGCCTGTTCGCGGTCGCGGTCGAGACCGTGTCGAGCGACTGGGCCGCGTTCCGCTTCACCGACGACTTCGACACCCCGGCCGGCCGGGCGGCCCTGGCCTACGTGGCCGTCACCACCGGCATGACCACCGGCCGGTTCGCCGGTGACTGGGCCGGCCAGCGGTTGGGGGCCGACCGGCTCCGGGTCCTCACCAATACCCTCACGTTCGCCGGCCTGGCCCTCGCCCTGCTCGTCGACTCGCCGCCGCTCAGCCTGCTCGGGCTGCTGGCGTCCGGGATCGGGGCGGCGTCGATGCTGCCGACGATCTACGACCGGGCCGCCAGACACCCCGGCCGCCCCGGCGCGGGCCTCGGGGCGCTGACCGCCGGTCTCCGGGTCTCCGGCCTGTCGATGCCGGTCCTGGTCGGCGGGCTGGCGGCGACCTCGCTGTCGGTCGGGTCGGCCATGGCGATCGTCACCCTGCCAGCCGTGATCGGCTTCGCCCTCGCCGGCCGGGCCCTGGCCCGGCGCTGACCGCGGGCCGGGGCCCGGCCGTCGGCCCGGCGGAGGATCGCCCGGCCGTCAGTGGGTGCCCGGTCGCAGCCGGAGGGTCATGGTCCCGTCGGTCAACTCGACGGCGACCGCCGAGAGGTCGGGGATGCGAACCGCCGGCTCGATCGTCCACGGCTGCGGGCCGACGGCGACGACGGTTGCGCCGGCCGCCTCGGCCGCTCGACCGCCGGACGGCGAGTCCTCGAAGATCACGCACCGGGAGGGATCGACGCCGAGGCGCGCCGCGCCGACGAGGAACGGCTCCGGATCCGGCTTGCCCCTGGACACGTCCTCGGCCGTCACGGCCACCGGTGAGACCGGCAGGCCGGCCCCTCCCCACCGGGCGATGGCCAGCCGTCGACTGGCCGAGGTCACGACCGTCCATCGAGCGGCGGGCAGCCGGCGCAACAGCTCGGCCGCTCCACGACCGGCCCGGGTCAGCGGGGCCAGTTCGACCTCGAGGTCCTCCAGGCGGTGGACCGCAGCGGTCAGGGTGTCACCGTCGAGGTGGCGGCCGAGCGTGTCGGCGGCTCGCACACCGACCAGCTCGACGAGGAGCGGCTCGACGTCGAGGCGGAACTCGTCGGCCAGCCGCCGCCACGCCCGCTCGGTCTCGGCATGGGAGTCGACCAGCACCCCGTCGTTGTCGAACAGGACGGCCTCGGTGGCGATCTCGATGGTGTCGCGGTGGTCGGACTCGGTCCGATCGGCGCTCGGCACCAGACAACCATACGGTCGAGGAGGTACCGTTCGGTGATGCTCGGCCCATCGTTGCAGCCGCTGCCCGGTCTCGGGTCGGGCGCCGGGCGCCTGGTCGAGGGGTGGTGGTCGGCGGCCGTGTCCGGTCGGGGCACGGTCGTTCCCGACGGGTCCGTCGACCTCCTGTGGTCGCCCGCCTCGGGCCCGTTCGTCGCCGGGCCGGACGTCGAGCCCCGCCCGGTCGAGCTGACCGGGGGCGCTCGTCTCGTCGGCGTCCGCCTGCGGTCTGGCGTGGCCGCTGAGGTGCTCGAGGTCGGGCTCGACCGGATCGTCGGCCAGGCGATCCCGCTCGACGCCGTCGTCGACCTGGGAGAGCTCGACCGCCTCGGCGACGAGCTGGTGCGGGCCGAGCGACCGGGTCGACAGGCCAGGGCGATGGCCGAGGCCCTCGATCGTTGGATCGCCGACGACTGGCGGCCCGATCCCGAGGTCGTCGACGCGGTCCTGGCGCTCCGGTCCGACCGCTCGATCGAGGCGAGCGGCATCGGCGAGCGGCAGCTCCGCCGTCGGTTCACCGCCGCCATCGGCTATGGGCCGGCGTTCTACCGGCGTCTGGTCCGCCTCGACCGGTTCACCGACCTCGTGGATCGCTGGCCCGAGCGCTCGCTCGGCGAGCTGGCGGCGATCGCCGGGTACGCCGACCAGGCCCACCTCGGCCGCGACTGCCGGCAACTGCTCGGCACGACGCCGGGGCGGCTCCGCGCCGCAGCGTGAGCCACCGGCACATCCGGCCGGATGACCGATTCGTCCAAGACGTCCCGGCCGCCCTCGGTCAGACTGGGCGGATGGACATCGTCTTCGTGGCCGGCTTCGGCCCCATCGTCTCGGACCCGGCCGTCTCGTCGGCCTTCTACCGCGACACGCTCGGGCTCCCGTTGGAGACCGTCTCGGGCGACTACGTGGCCATGGAGGGCTTCGACGGGGTGAAGCACCTCGGGGTGTGGCCGCTGGCCGACGCCGCCCGTTCGTGCTTCGGGCAGTCGACCTGGCCGGACGACCTGCCGACGCCGCACGCCACGATCGAGTTCGAGCTGGCCGACGTCGACGCCGTTCGAGCCGCGACGGATGAGCTGACCGCAGCCGGGCACGAGCTCATCCACGACGCCAGGACCGAACCCTGGGGTCAGACGATCGCCCGCCTCCTCGACCCGGACGGGCTGCTCGTCGGGCTCTGCCACACCCCGGGGCTCGAGGCGAATGGCTGAGCCGGCGGTCCGGCGGCGGCCGCCGCTCAGCCGGCGATGACGGCGTCGACCTCGGCCCGATCCTCGGCGGTCAGCTGCCAGCCGGCGGCGGCCACGTTGGCCTCGATCTGCGACGGCTTCGTGGCCCCGGCGATCACCGAGGCGACAAGCGGGTGCGAGGTGTGCCAGCTGATCGCCAGCTCGAGCAGGCTCCGGTCGCGCTCGGTGCACCAGGCGATCAGCCGCTCGACGACGGCGAGCTTGTCGTCGTCGATGAAGGCGTCGGCCCGGTCCCCCCACTTCGAGAGCCGGGAGTCCTCGGGCCGGTCCTGGCCGAGTCGGAACTTGCCGGTCAGCAGGCCCGACTCGAGCGGGAAGTAGGGCACGAAGGCGACGCCGAGCCGCTCGCAGGTCTCGAACACCCCGTCGGTCTCGGGATCTCGGGTCAGCAGCGAGTAGTGGTTCTGGACCGACGGATAGGGGGCGAGGTCGTGCTCGGCTGCGGCGTCGGCCGACTCCTGCAGCTGGTCGGCGTTGAAGTGGGTGCAACCGATCTCGCGGATCTTGCCCTCGTCCCGCAACTCCGCCAGGCACCCGAGCGTCTCCTCCATCGGGGTCTCCGGGTCGGGCCGATGCAGTTGATAGTGGTCGATGTAGTCGGTGCCGAGCCGCTCGAGGCTGGCCTCGAGCCGCCGACGGACCTGAGTCGGGTCGCCGCCGCGCTCGCCATCGGCCAGCGACACGGTGTGTCCCCACTTGCTGGCCACCACGACGTCGCCCCGGCGGGACCCGAGAGCCTTGCCGAGGAACTCCTCGGAGCGGCCCCGGCCATAGGACTCGGCGGTGTCGAAGTAGGTGATGCCGGCGTCGATGGCGGCGTCGACGACGTGCTGCGTGGCCTCGTCGTCGATCGTCATGCCGAAGTTGTTGCAGCCGAGCCCGACGACGGAGACCGACAGCTGCCCGAGGGATCGTTGCTCCATGCCGGCACCGTAGTGCACGACCATCGGGCCAGCCCCGATCGCTTGTCGGCCGGGCGAGGGGCGGCCTACGGTCGACCGGGCCGACAAGGGGCCGACGCAGGACGGCACGACAGGAACAGGGGATTCGGATGCAGGTGACCGATCGGGTGTGTGTGGTGACCGGCGGGGCGAGCGGGATCGGCGAGGCCCTGTGCCGCCGATTCGCCGCGGACGGGGCTCGGGCCGTCGTCGTCGTCGACCGTGACGCCGCGGGGGCCGAGCGGGTGGCCGCCGACATCGGCGGTCTGGCCGAGGTCGTCGACGTCGGCGTCGAGTCGGAGATCACGTCGATGCTCACCCGGATCGACGACGAGCTCGGCCCGGTCGACGTGCTGTGCAACAACGCCGGCATCGCCTCGGGCGGCGACCCGCTGACGACGCCGCTCGACGAGTGGCAGCGGCAGTGGGACGTGAACCTGATGGCCCACGTGCACGCCGTCCGGACCGTGCTGCCGGGGATGCTGGCCAGGGGCGAGGGCCACCTCCAGTTCACGGCGTCCATGGCCGGCATCCTCACCAGCCACGGCAATGCGCCCTACGCCGTGTCGAAGCACGCTGTGGTCGGCCTGGCCGAGTGGCTGTCGATCACCTACCACGACAAGGGCGTCCGCTCCTATCTGTTGGCGCCGCTGGGGGTCCGCACCCCGATGCTCGGCGACCAGGCCGACTCGGAGTGGGGACGCCTCGCCGCCGGCCCGATCGCGGAGCCGGAGGAGGTGGCCCAGCAGGTGGTCGACGCCTTCGCCGAGGAGCGGTTCCTCATCCTGACGAACCCGGTGGCCCAGGAGTGGATGGCGTTCAAGACCACCGATCCCGAGAAGTGGCTGCGGGGGATGCGCCGGCTGCAGGCCAGGATCGAGGCGGCCGACGACGGGGCGGCCCCGGGCGGCTAGCCTTCCGTGGCCCAGGACGGGCGAACGACCTCGGCCCCGGTCTCGATGTAGCGGTTGTGGGTCACCCAGCGGCCGTCGTGCAGGTGGTGGAGCTGGTAGCCACCCGGGTCGCAGATGATGCCGACCGGGGCCCCGGGGGCCAGGTCGAGCTCGATGTGCTGGGCGGTGGCGATCCCGGTGGTCGTCGTGACCCCGCCGATCGTCGTTGTCATCGGCCGGTGCAGGTGCCCGCACAGGATCCGGTCGAGATGCGGGCGGTCGGCCACGACCTCGGCGAAGGCGTCGCGGCCCTCGAGCGACATCTCGTCCATCCAGCCGATGCCGGACAGGAAGGGCGGGTGGTGCATGGCCAGCACGGTGCGACGGCCGGCGGCGTCGTCGAGGGCATCCTCGAGCCAGGCCCGGCGCTCGTCGTCGAACCGGCCGCCGTGGCTCCCCGGGATCAGCGTGTCGAGCCCGATCACCCGGACCTCGCCGACGTCGACCGACCAGCTCAGGTTGGTCGGCGACGCCCACGGCAGGTCGAAGCAGGCGGCGAAGGTCTCCCGCACGTCGTGGTTGCCGGGGATGGCCAGCACCGGCGCCTCCAGGGGCTCCAGCAGGTCGACGAGGATCTTCATCGCCGCCTCGGTGCCGTGGTCGGTCAGGTCGCCGGTGGCCAGCACCGCGTCCGGGCTGAGCGTCTCGGCGCACAACCGGTCGACGGCGGCGGCCAGCCGCTCGGTGTTGTCGAGCAGGTGGTCGTGCTCGACACCTGGCTCGATGATGTGGGTGTCGGTCAACTGGGCCAGCAGCATGGTCGTCGCCTCTCGAGCTGTTCGGGGTCGGGGTGCCTCGGGGGTCACCGCTCGGGACGCATCAGCGCAGTGGTGTGAGCCCGAGGGTCAGCTTGCCGTCGGCGTCGATCGAGACCGGGTACTGGGTCAGGCCGTCGCCGTCGGACGGGTAGACGGTTCCGTCGCAGGCGTCGACGAAGGTGTCGTCGGCCTCCTGCCACTCGGTCACGCAGTCGAGGCTGGCGTCGGCGGCCCTGACCGAGAACGCCACCCAACCGTCGGCGTCGCCCGGTCCGAGGTGCTGGAGCCAGATGTCCCGGCCCGCCCCCTCGGGCCCGGGGAACAGCAACGGCCCGCTGTCGGCGACGGCGGGGGCCAGCTCGGCCGTCGGCCCGAGCGGCAGTTCCTGCCCGCCGAGGGGAACCTCGGTCCCTCCGCCGCCGAGGTCGTCGAAGCGGGTCACGAGGAAGACGATCGCCACCAGTCCGAGCAGGACGGCGACGCCGACGGTCAGCGCCTGCCTGGCCGGCGCTGGGCCTCCTTGGGCAACGGGCATGGCTCGGGGTGCTCTCCTTCGCCGTCTGCCGGCGTGAGGTCGTCGAAACGGGCTTCCTGGACGGGTCGGCGGCAAGCAGAGCATTCCACCGACGCCCCACTAGTATCGCAGCGGCGGGTTCCGGCAACACGATCGCACACGCCACGTCGACCGACGACCAGCTCAAGGGGCAGCAGTGGACCTATTGGAGTATCAGGGCAAGCAGTTCTTCGCCAGCTACGGCATACCGGTGTCCGATGGCGAGGCCACGAGCTCGGTCGACGAGGCCGTCGCCATCGCCGATCGCATCGGCTACCCGGTGGTGGTCAAGGCCCAGGTCCACACCGGCGGGCGGGGCAAGGCCGGCGGCGTCAAGCTCGCCGCCGACGCCGAGGAGTGCCGCACCCACGCCACCAACATCCTCGGGCTCGACATCAAGGGCCACATCGTCGAGATCATCTGGGTCGAGCGGGCGTCCGACATCGCCGAGGAGTACTACGCCAGCTTCACCCTCGACCGCTCGGCCAAGAAGTACCTCGGCATGCTGTCGGCCGAGGGCGGCGTCGAGATCGAGGCCGTGGCCGAGGAGAACCCCGACGCCATCGCCAGGATCCACGTCGACCCCGTCGAGGGCCTGTCGGAAGAGGCCTGCCGGGCCTGGGTCGCGGCGGCCAACCTCAACCCCCAGGCGACCGAGGGTGCGGTCGACATCCTCATGAAGCTCTACACCGCCTACGTCGATGGCGACGCCGACCTCGTCGAGATCAACCCGCTGATCCTGAAGCCGACCGGCGAGGTCCACGCCCTCGACGCCAAGGTCAGCCTCGACGGCAACGCCATCTACGAGCACCCCGACTACGCGCAGTACGACGCCACCCAGCCCCGCGACGAGCGGGAGGAGGCGGCCAACGAGAAGGGCCTGCAGTACGTGGGGCTCGAGGGCTCGGTCGGCGTGATCGCCAACGGGGCCGGCCTGGCCATGAGCACGGTCGACGTCGTCAACCAGGTCGGTGGCAAGCCGGCCAACTTCCTCGACATCGGGGGCGGGGCCAACGCCGACGTCATGGCCGGGGCGCTCGAGGTGATCAACAACGACCCGGAGGTGAAGTCGATCCTGATCAACATCTTCGGCGGCATCACCCGGGGCGAGGAGGTGGCCAACGGCATCCTCGAGGCCATGAAGCGGGTGACGATCGACGCCCCGATCGTGATCCGGCTCGACGGCACCAACGCCACCGAGGGTCGGGCGATCCTCGAACCCGAGCTCGACGACAAGCTGATGATGGAACCGACCATGCTCGACGCGGCCCGCCGCGCCGTCGAGCTGGCGCAGGGCTGAGGACAGGGCTAGGAGACGTATCCGACATGAGCATCTTCGTCGACGAGAACACCAAGGTCGTCTACCAGGGCCTCACCGGGTCCCAGGGCCGCTACTACGGCCTGCTGAACCGTGACTACGGCACCCAGGTCGTGGCCGGGACGAACCCGAAGAAGGCCGGCACCGACGTGGACGGCATCCCCGTCTACGCCAACGTGGCCGAGGCCAGGGAGGCAACCGGGGCCAACGCCAGCTGCATCTTCATTCCCGCCCCCGGCGTGAAGAGCGCCGTGCTGGAGGCGGCCGAGGCCGGCATCGAGTTCATCGTGGCCATCACCGAGGGCGTCCCGGCCCACGACGAGGCCTACTTCTACAACAAGCTGAAGGCCGACTTCCCCGACACCCGGCTGCTCGGCCCGAACTGCCCCGGCATCATCAGCCCCGGCAAGGCCAACATCGGCATCACCGCCGGCCACATCGCCAAGGAGGGCGGCCCGGTCGGCATCGTGAGCCGCTCCGGCACCCTGACCTACCAGGCGCTGTACGAGCTGAAGCAGAAGGACATCGGCGTCACCACCTGCGTCGGCATCGGCGGCGACCCGGTTCCCGGCACCAGCTTCATCGACTGCCTCCGAGCCTTCGAGGCCGACCCGGCGACCAGGGCCGTCATGATGATCGGCGAGATCGGCGGCTCGGCCGAGGAGGAGGCCGCCGAGTTCATCAAGAGCTCGATGACCAAGCCGGTGGCCAGCTACGTGGCCGGCGTGACCGCCCCGCCAGGCAAGAAGATGGGCCACGCCGGCGCCATCGTCTCCGGGGGCAAGGGCACCGCCCAGGCCAAGATGGAGGCGCTGACCGACGCCGGGGTCCGGGTCGGGCAGAACCCGACCGAGGCCGGCGAGCTGATGGCGGAGATCGTCGCCGGGCTCTAGCCCGGTCCCGCTCCGCCCGTCGAGCCAGACCCGATGGCCACCCCGCCCTCCGCCCATCCGACCGCCGGTCGGTGGCGGGCGGCGGGGTTCGTCGTGCTCGTGGCGATCCTGTCGCTGGCCGCCGGGTGCTCGGGGGCCGAGCGACCGACGTTGATCGACCAGGGGGCGGCGGTCGGCACGGCCGCTGCCGACTCGGCCGATCGGGACGGCGCCGAGGAGGATGGGTCCGAGGGCCCGTCGACGACCGCCGGCTCGTCGAGCACGGCCACGACGACCGGCTCACCCGCGTCGACCTCGACCACGGCGCCACCGGGCGACACGAGCGCACCGCCCGGGTCGACCGGACCGGCCCCTCCCGGCGTCGGCGCCGTGCTGTCGCCCAGCGGGGTGCTCGTCCGCGTGACCGGCGAGGCCGACGACGGCTACCTCGTCGAGTCCCCCTGTGGCAGCCCCGTGGTCATCCCCTGGGGCCAGCCGGTCGGGGCGATCCAGGTGGTCATCGATCCCGGCCACGGCGGCGACGAGGAGGGCGCGGTGGCCGAGTCGGGGCTGACCGAGGCCGCCCTCAACCTCGACCTGGCCCGCCACACCGCGGCCGAGCTGGCCCGCCGGTCGATCACCGTCGTCCTGACCCGCAACGCCGACTACCGCATCCCGATCAGCCGCCGGGCGGCCCTGGCCGACGCCGTCGGACCCGACGTCTTCATCTCGATCCACCACAACACGCCGGCCTCGGCGCCGTCGCCGGTCCCGGGCACCGAGGTCTTCGTGCAGTCGGCTTCGGAGGAATCCCGTCGGCTCGGCGGACTGCTGTACGAGTCGGTGGTCGCCGAGCTGTCGCAGTTCGACATCGAGTGGACGGCCAGGACCGACGCCGGGGTGCTGACCGTGCTCGACGACGAGGGCACCGACGCCTACGGGATCGCCCGGTATCCGATCACCACTTCGGCGCTGGTGGAGATGGCGTACCTCGGCAACCCGAAGGAGGCGGCGCTGCTGGCCACCGGCGAGTACCTCGACGTGGCCGCGGCGGCCCTGGCCGACGGGATCGAGCGCTACCTGTCGACCGAGGACGCCGGCTCCGGCTACGTCGACACGCCCCGGATCTTCAACCCGAGCGGCGAGACCGGCGGAACCGACGGCTGCGTCGATCCCGAGCTGTAGCCGACGAGACGAGGAGACCCCCATGTCCGACACCGGATCCCCGCCAGGCGACCGGGCCGAACCCGGGCCGGGCGACGGCATCGACCCGGCGTGGCTCGCGCTGACGGCCAGGACCGGCGTCGCCTGCCACCACCTGATCGGCTGGATGATGTGGGACCCGGCGGCCGTCGAGGGCTTCGCCGCCCTCGGCGTGCCCGACGGTCGTGGCTGGGTGGTGTCGTGGCGGCTGGCGTCGCTTGGCGACGTCTCGCCCGCCGTCGCCGCCGCGGCCGCCTACTCGATCAACCCGGTGATCGTCGAGGCGGTGCTGGGGATGACCCGCAGCGCCACCGGGCCCGAGCGGGTGCTGGCCGTCCGCGACGCGGCCGTCGAGCCCGGCCTCGACGACATCGCCCCCGGGCTCGGGGCCGAGCTCGCCGAGCTGGCGCCGGCACTGTGGCGTGGCGTCGATGCGGTGCACGCCGGGGCCAGGCCGATGTTCGCCGCCCACCGGGCCCATCCCCGGCCCGAGCCGGTCGAGTCACCGCTGTCGGCCTGGCTCGCCGCCAACTGCCTCCGGGAGCTGCGGGGCGACAACCACTGGGTGCTGTGCGCCGCCGCGGACCTCGACGACGTCGAGGTCGGCCTCCTCCACTCGGCCATGATCGACCCGGACGAGTACGGCGGCGAGGAGTGGATCGCCCGCAGCCGGGGTGGAGACGACGACGCCGTGGCCGCCGGCTGGGCCCGCCTGGCGGCCAAGGGCCTGGCGGCGACCGACGCCGACGGCCGCTCGGCCATCACCGAGGAGGGGCACCGCTTCCGGGCCGACCTGGAGCGCCGGACGGACGAGCTCACCGCCCCGGCCTGGCAGGCGGTCGGCCGGGAGGAGACCGAGGCGTTCTGCGCCGCCATCGAGGCGAACGAGGACGCCTTCCTGGCCCGGATCGACGCCACCGCCGGCCCCCGGTGGATGCCGGCGGTCCGCCCGCCGGGGCGCTCGGCCGGTGGGCCGAGCTCGTGACCGTGCACCGGGCCGCGGCCGAGGGGTTCGAGCTCGGTGTCGCCCACTACCGGTCCGGCCGGCCCCGCTACCACGACGACCTGGTCGACCGGCTGGCCCGCCTGCTCGCCGACCGGGCGGTCCTGGAGATCGGGGCCGGCACCGGGGTGCTGACCGCTCAGCTCGTCGAGCGTGGTCTGGCCCCGGTCGCGGTGGAGCCGGTCGGGGCGATGCGGGCGGCCCTGGTCGAGGCGCTCCCCCAGGTCGAGGCCCGCTCCGGCACCGCCGAGCACCTCCCGGTCGGCGACGGCACGGTCGGCGCCGTCGTCGTGGCCCAGGCCTTCCACTGGTTCGACCACGGCCCGGCCATCGACGAGATCACCCGGGTCCTCACCCCTGGCGGGCTCCTGGCCACGATCTGGAACGTCAAGGAGGGCGACGCCCCCTGGTATCGCCGGTACATGGCGGTCATCGACCGCCACGCCGACGACACCCCGCGTCACCGTGACCAGGCCTGGCGCCGGGCGATCGACGGCGACGAGCGCCTGGAGCCCGTCGGCGAGTGGACGGTCGACAACACGAAGCCCGTCGATGTCGACGGGGTCGTCGACCGGGCCCTGTCGACGAGCTTCATCGCCGCCCTCCCGGCGGCGGCCAAGGCCGAGGTCGCGGCCGAGATCCGGGCGGCGGTGGCGGGCGAGGCCGAGCCGATCCCGTTCCCCTACCGGGGTGAGCTCCAGGTGTGGGCGAAGCGGTCGCCATCGGTGTGAAGGCGCCGGCCCGACCGGCCACTCGGGTCGGTTGCGCCGCGGTCGGCCGGCCAAGCGCTAGGTTCGGCAGGGTGAGAGCGCTGCTTTCGGTGTACGACAAGACCGGCATCGTCGACCTGGCCCGCCACCTCGTCGGGCTCGGCGTCGACCTCGTGTCGTCAGGGGGGACGGCCAGGGCGATCGCGGAGGCCGACATCCCCGTTGCCGACGTCGCCGACATCACCGGCTTCCCGGCGATGCTCGGCCATCGGGTGGTGACCCTGCATCCCCGGGTCCACGGCGGCATCCTCGCCGATCGACGCGATCCGGCCCACCTCCGTGATCTCGAGGCCAACAACCTCGACCTGATCGACATCGTCGTCGGCAACCTCTACCCGTTCGACAGCGACCCGTCGATCGATCTGATCGACATCGGCGGTCCCACCCTGCTCCGGGCCGCGGCCAAGAACCACGAGTACGTCACCGTGCTGGTCGACCCCGATGACTACGACGACGTGCTCGACGAGCTGGCCAACGGCGGCACCAGCCCCGGCCTGCGCCACCGGCTGGCCCGGAAGGCCTTCGCCCACACCGCAGCCTACGACGCAGCGATCGCCACCTGGTTCAACGAGACTGCGGGGCGCGCCGCACCGGACGACACGCGCCAACTGCCCGAGACGTACCACCTGGCCCTCGAGCGGGCCCAGGGCCTCCGCTACGGCGAGAACCCCCACCAGTCCGGTGCCCGGTACCGGCGGGCCGGCGAGCAGGGCTGGTGGGACGGCGTCGAGCAGCTGGCCGGGCTCGACCTCAGCTACCTCAACATCTTCGACGCCGACGCCGCCTGGGTGCTGGCCAACGACCTGGCCGGGCTCCAGCGAGGGGGCTCGACGGTCGGGGCCGCGGTCGCCATCATCAAGCACGCCAACCCGTGTGGGGCCGCCGTGGCCGACGATCTGGCCACCGCCTACGCCAACGCCTTCGCCTGCGACGAGCGGTCGGCCTTCGGCGGGATCGTCGCCTGCAGCGAGGTCGTCGACTTGGCCACCGTCGAGGCGATGGAGGCGGCGGCCCAGGCCGACGTGATCATCGCCCCCGGCTACGAGAAGGGCGTCGTCGACCGGCTCAAGGCCAAGCGCAAGAACACCAGGATCCTCACCGCGCCTCGGCCGGCCGCCCGGGATCTGACCGTCCGTCAGCTCAGCGACGGCTACCTCGTCCAGGAGACCCATCGCTTCGACGCCGGCCGCGGCGACTGGGAGGTCGTCACCGACCGCCGGCCGACCGCCGGCGAGCTCGACGACGCCGAGCTGGCCTGGCGGGTGTGCGGCCACGTGTCGTCGAACGCGATCGTGTTGGCCCGCGACGGCGTCGCCTGGGGGATCGGTGCCGGCCAGCAGAACCGGGTCGAGTCGGGCCAGCTGGCGGCGACGAAGGCCGACGGCCGGGCCAAGGGTGGGGCCTGTGCGTCCGATGCGTTCTACCCGTTCCCCGACGGGATCGACGCAGCCGCCCAGGCCGGCGCGGCCCTGGTGATCCAACCGGGCGGCTCGGTCAACGACGAGGCGGTCATCGACGCCGCCGACCGTCACGGGCTGGCGATGGTCTTCACCAGCGAGCGCCAGTTCCGTCACTGATCCGGCCTGGGCGGCGCCGGGCACCGCCGACGGTCACGACACAAGGGAGGTAGCAATGGCAGCAGAGCTCCTGGCCGGTGGGCCGGTGGCCGATGCCGTCCTCGGCGAGGTGGCCGAGCGGGTCGAGCGCCTGAAGGCGGTCGGGATCACCCCCGGTCTGGCCACGATCCTGGTCGGCGACGACCCGGCGTCGGCCGGCTACGTCCGTCGCAAGCACGAGACGTGCGCCGAGGTCGGCCTCTCGTCGATCAACCTCGAGATCCCGGCCGATGCCGGTCAGGCCGCCCTCGAGGCCGCCATCGACGAGCTCAACGCCAACCCCGAGGTCGATGCCTACCTGATCCAGCTGCCGTTGCCGGACGGCTTCGACTTCGCCGCTGCCCTGGCCCGTGTCGACCCGGCCAAGGACGCCGACGGGCTCCACCCGACCAACCTCGGCCGACTCGTGCTGCAGGAGCCCGGCCCGGTGCCGTGCACCCCGGCCGGTATCCAGGCCATGCTCGACCACTACGGGGTCGAGATCGCCGGCGCCCACGTCGTCGTCGTCGGGCGGGGCCCGACGCTCGGCCGCCCCCTCGCCCTGATGCTGTCCAACCGGGGCGGGGGCGGCGACGCCGCGGTCACCGTGGTCCACTCCCGGGTGCCCGACCTGGCCGACCACACCCGCAGGGCCGACATCGTGGTCGGCGCCGTCGGCGTTCCCGGCTTCGTCACGCCCGAAATGGTCCGACCGGGCGCCGTCGTGATCAGCGGCGGCATCACCTGGGAGGGCCGCAAGCTGTTGCCCGACGTCAACGAGTCGGTCGGCGAGGTTGCGTCGTGGATCACCCCCCGCCTCGGCGGGGTCGGTCCGACCACCGTGGCGATGCTGCTGCGCAACACCGTGGCCGCCGCAGAATCACGTCAGGTTTGAACCGCCGGGCGGGTTTGGGCCCAGCCGACCGAATCGGAGCGACCCACCTGGCGAAATGACGCTGGGAATTTTGCCCGGATACCCCTCGTCAGCGTCACGCCGCTGCCCTACACTGCGGTTTCGGTTTCATGACGGCGGATCGACCATCGGATCCATCACGGCATCGGTGGCCGCCGTCAGACCCAACGCCGAGGTGGGTCAGGGTGGTGCCCCGCAAGGCGATCTGTTGATCGAGTAGTGGGTGAGGCGGGCATGGCGGCGACGGTCCGAGGTGAGCGGCGAGAGGCCGGTATCGGTGACGATCCGTTCGATCTGGCGTCTGCGGACGTCAATCGGGCCCGCAGTCGCCTGCCCGAGGTGCTGGTCGGGGCGTTGCTCGTCGCCGTGTTCGCGCTGGCCGGCGCCTGGTTCTATTCCACCTCGACGGCCCGGGTCGGCTACCTGGCCTTCCGCCAGAGCGTCGAGCGGGGCGATGTGGTCGAGCGGGCCGACCTCGTCGTCTATCAGCTGGCCACCGATGCGCCCATTGCCGCAATGCGGGCGTCGCAGCTCGACGAAATCGTCGGAAAGGTGGCGCTCGTCGATCTCGCCCAGGGCACATTGGCGACCACCCAGCACGTCGCCGACGCCGCCGATATCCCCGACGGCTGGGGTGTGGTCGGCCTCGACCTCGGACCGGGCGAGATCCCGTCCTTCTCGCTCCGCCCCGGCCACCGGGTCCGGGTGATCGACGTCGGCGAGGCCACCACCGACGGGGCGCCGGTCGTCCTGGCCGAGGCGGCCGAGATCGTCGAGGTGGCCGACGGCAACGGGCGGGGCCGGTTCATCGCCATCACCCTCGAGGCCGCCGAGGGCGATCGGGTGGTGGTGGCGGCAGCTCGTGGCGACGTCCGCCTCATCCAGGTGCCCGAGGGCTGAGCGCGATGACCCTCGTCTCGCTGGCCTCCCAGAAGGGCTCGCCCGGCACGAGCATGGCCGCCCTCGCGCTGGCGGCGGCGCTGCGGCCGGGGGAGGGCCGGCGCAAGCTGTTGCTGGAAGCCGACCCGTCCGGCGGCGTGTTGGCGATCCGCTACCGGCTCGCCCCCGACCCGGGGTTGGTCACGCTGGCGGCCGCCGCTCGGGCCGGCCTCGACACCGACGAGCTGTGGCGTCACGCCAGAGACCTCCCCGGCGGGTTGCCGGCGATCGTCTGCCCGGACGGGCCCGACCACGTCCACTCGGCACTCGCCGCCGCCGGCGCGGCGATCGGGCGCCACCTGGCCGAACGGCGTGACGTCGACGTCGTCGCCGATCTCGGCCGCCTCGTGCCCGGCTCGCCGGTGCTCGATCTGGCGGTCGAGTCGACGGCGCTGCTGATGGTGGCCCGACCGACCGCCGACCAGCTCCAGCCGGCCGCTCGACGGCTGGCCGCCCTCCGGCCCGAGATCCGGAATCTCGGCTGGCTCCTGATCGGTGAGCGACCGCACGGGCCGGCCGAGGTCGAGGACACCTTCGGCTTCCCGGTCGTCGGCGTGCTCGCCGACGACCGCCGCTCGGTCGAGGCCATCGCCGCCGGGGCGATCACCCGTCGGGTCCGCCGCCACCCCTACGTCCGCTCGGCGGTGACGGTGGCCGGCACGCTGCGGAGCTGGCTGAGCCCGCTGACCGATGCTCCCGAGGTCGAGTCGCCGCCGGCCGACACCGATCTCGGCTCGGCCCCCGACCCGATCGACCTGGCCGTCGCCGACGACGCCGCCGACCACGTCGACCACCGGGTCCGGCCCGTCGGCGGCGCCGCCCGGCTCGACGTCGTACCACCCCCGCCCGTCTCGTCCAGGCCGACTCCCCCGTCGCCCGGATCGTCCCGGCCGGGGTCGCCGTCGCCCGCGTCGGCGACCCGCCGCTCGGCCGGCTTCCGGCCACCGCCCGCGTCCGGCGGCGCCGCCCCCGCACCGCCGTCGGCCGTGGCGCCGTCATCCGGTCCGGCAGCACCGGGCGACCCGTCTGGCAACGGCGCCCCCGAGGCCGACCAGCCGATCGGCCCGCCGAACGGACACCGGCCCGCGGCGACCGATGGTGGCCCGGTGCCACCCGCACCGCCGACGGTGCCCGCCGGGCAGCTCCGGTCGGCCGCCCCGTCGCCCTTCGTGCACGAGGACGCCGAGCTCGACGGGAACGAGCCGTGATCGCCGATCGTGGCCTCGTCGACCAGCTCCGTCGCACGGTCGGCGAGGAGCTGAACGAGCGGGCGGCCAGGGCCGAGGCCGCCGGCGATGTCCCGATCCTCGGCGAAGATCGGCGGATGCTGGCCCGCACGCTGATCGCCCGCCAGCTCCAGAGCCACGACGCCGAGGCGATCAAGCGGGGCGGCCCGGTGCTGACCGAGGACGACCGCGAGGAGCTGACCCGGTCGGTCATCGCCGAGCTCTTCGAGCTCGGGCGCATCCAGCGCTACGTCGACGACCCGTCCAACACCGACATCGCCATCAACGGCCATGACAACGTGTGGCTCACCAAGCGCGACGGTCGCAAGGTTCGTGGCGCCCCCGTGGCCGACAGCGATCAGCACCTGATCGAGATCATCCAGACCGCGGCCAGGCGGGGTCGGTCCGAGCAGCGGTGGGACCCGTCGAGCCCGGTGCTCGATCTCCAGCTCGCCTCCGGCGACCGGCTCAACGCCATCGCCTGGGTGTCGGGTCGACCATCGATCTCGATCCGCCGCCACGACTTCGAGATCCACCGGCTCAAGCAGCTCGTCAGCCTCGGCACGATCAACGAACCGCTCTACCACCTCCTCGAGGCGATGGTGCTGGCCCGGTTCAACCTGGTGGTGGCCGGTGGAACGGGCGCCGGCAAGACCACCCTGCTGCGCTGCCTCTTGAACGAGGTGCCACCCCAGGAGCGCCTGGTGACCGTCGAGGACTCGCTCGAGATCGGGCTGGAGCGCTTCGCCGACCTGCACCCCGACCACGTCGATCTGGAGGCGCGGCACGCCAACGTCGAGGGCGTCGGGGCGCTGTCGATGAACGACCTCGCGATCAACGCACTGCGGATGAACCCGGGGCGGCTCATCGTCGGCGAGGTCAGGGGCGACGAGGCCCTGACCCTGCTCCTGGCCTGCACCCAGGGCAACGACGGGGCGATGTGCACCGTGCACGCCGACTCGTCCTCCGGCGTGTTCGGCCGGCTCCAGATGTACCTGGCCATGACCCGCGAGCGGTTCGAGCCCGAGGCGTCGAACCTGATGGTGGCCCAGGCCATCGACTGCATCGTGCACGTGGCCAAGCTGGCCGATGGCACCCGCGTCCTGACCAGCATCCGGGAGGTCACCGGCGCCGAGGGCGACGTCGTGGTGTCGAACGAGATCTACGCCCCCGATGCCGCCGGGCGGGCCGCCGCCCGGTTCCGGTTCAGCGAGGCCCGGCTGGCCCGGCTCGAGCAGGCCGGCTTCGACCGTCGCTGGCTCGACACCCCGGGGCGTTGGTACGGATGACCGGTCGCCGGATCGATGCGCTCGGCCCGAGGTGGTCCGGATGAGCGCGCTGTTGATGGCGGCGCTGTCGGCCGGCGTCGGACTCGGCGTGCTGCTGGTGCTCCAGGGGATTCGTGGCATCCGCATCCTGCCGCCGGTGTCGGCCCTGTTCCCGGCCGGCACCGGCAGCGGCTCGGCTGCGGCCTGGCTGGTCGGCGGGGTGCTGGTCGGCCTCCTCGTGCTGTCGCTGACCCGGTGGATCGGCGCCGGTGTCGGCGCCGCCGCCCTGGTGGTCGGCCTGCCCTGGTTCTTCGGCGGCACCCGGATGACCAGGCGCGAGGTCGAGCGGACCCAGGCCATCGCCACCTGGACCGAGATGATCCGAGACAACATGGCGGGCGCGGCCGGGCTCGAACAGGCGCTGCAGTCGACCGCGGCGATCGCACCGCTGCCGATCGCCCGAGAGGTCAGGGCGTTCGCCAACCGGCTCGAGAGCGAGCCGGTGGCCGATGCCCTCGTCCATCTCGGGAGCTCGCTCGACCATCCCGCCGCCGACCTCGTGGTCGTCTCCCTGGCCAACGCCTCGCGCATGGAGAGCCGAGACCTCGGTCCGCTGCTGACCCGCCTGTCCGAGTCGATCCGGGCCGACGTTCGGATGCGCCTTCGCATCGAGGTCGGCCGGGCCCGGATCCGCACGTCGTCGAAGATCGTCCTCGGCGTGACGATGCTGACGATGGCTCTGATCTACGTCACGTCCGAGGACCTCCTCGCCGTGTACGACACCGGCGAGGGCCAGCTCTGGCTGCTGGCGGTGTTCGGCCTGTTCATCGGCGCGCTGTGGTTGATGAACCTGTATGCCCGGATCGAGCTGCCCGACCGGTTCTCGGCCCGCCGGGTCGGCAGCCGCATCGACCTGGGGGAGCGGGGATGAGCAGCACCGTCGTCGCCATGGTCCTGGCCGCCGGTGTCGGGCTCGGCGTCGTCGTGGTGCTGCGGGGCCTGCGTCGTCGCCCGCCCGACCTGGCCGACCTCGTCGGCGATCCGGCCAGCCGGCTGTCCGAGACCGACTGGTCGGTCCCCGTCCTGCACCGGGTACCACCGGACGACCTCGGTCCGATCCAGCGCCATCTCAGCCGGCCGGGTCTCCGGCTGCTCGAGACGCTCGGCCTCACCGACCAGGGTCTGTTGCGCCAGCAGCTCCGGGTGCTCGACCGCTCGATCGAGCGCCACGCCTACGAGAAGATGCTGGCCGGTGTCACCGGCGTCGTGCTGCCGCTGCTGCTCGGGATCGTGCTCGCCGCCGGCGGCAACGCCCTGCCTCCGCTGCTGCTGGTCCTCGCCGCCCTGGTGCTCGGTGGGCTCGGGTTCCTGTACCCCGACCTCCCCCTGTCCGAGCGCGTCGCCCGGCGTCAGCAGGCGTTCCGGCACTCGCTGTCGAGCTACCTCGACCTGGTCACGATCATCCTCGCCGGCGGTGGCGGAACCGAGAGCGCGCTGGTCGGCGCGGCCAGGGCCGGCGACGGCTGGGTCTTCGCCGAGATCCGCTCCGCCCTCCGCCGGGGCGAGCTGACGGGGCGGACCCCGTGGGAGATGTTCGAGGAGCTCGGCATCCACTACGGCATCGACGAGCTGCGGGAGCTGGCGTCGTCGGTGTCCCTGGCCGGCGGCCACGGGGCCCGCGTCCGCCGGTCGCTCGTGGCCAAGTCGGAGGCGCTGCGGGCCCAGCAGACCGCCGAGATCGAGATCAAGGCCGAGTCGAACACCGAGAAGATGATCGTCCCGGTCTCGGTGATGGTGCTCGGGCTGATGGTGTTCATCGGTCGCGGCGCCGTCGATGCGATCGGCGCGGGACCGGGCGGCGAGCCCACCACGACCACCAACGAAGGAGCACAACCATGACAGCGGAGCAGGAGCGGCAACGGCATCGCTCGGAGCGGGGTGCGGTCGGCACCGAGATGGCCATCGTGGTTGCGATCGTGGTCGCGATCGCCATCGCCCTCGGGGCGGCGATGTTCAACTCGGCCGAGAGCCACCAGAACTGCATCCCCGAGAGCCCGGGGGCCGAGGTGCCCGCCGAGTGCGACAACCTGGGCGGCTGAGTGCCCGTTTGGCCCCGGTCGGCGACCGCCCGTGCGGCTCCGGCTGCGGCGCGCCCGTCGGTCGGCGTGGCGGCCGGCGCCGCCGCTCGGTGTCGGCGGGGCCCTCGACCGGGCCCGGCCGCCGACGGTGGGGCACCGCCCCGGTTCGGGCGCCCGCTCGACCGTCACCCCCTCGGGTCCGATCGTGGGATCAGCAGCCTGGAGATGGCGATCCTGTATCCGGCGATCCTCGTGGTCATCCTCGGCATGTTCCAGATCAGCCTGTACTGGCACTCGGCCAACGCCGCCGAGGCTGCGGCCGAGCGGGGCGTCGATGTCGGCCAGATCGGCGATGGCGACGCCGCGGCGGCCGAGGAGGCGGCGATCCGGATGCTCGACGCCGCCACCCGCCTGCGCAACCCCCAGGTCACGGCGGTGATCGCCGACGATCGCATCACCGTGACGGTCACCGCCGACGCTCCGCGCCTGGTGGGGTTGGGCACCTGGCGGGTCGGGTCGGTCGCCCAGGGCCGGCTGGAGCGGTTCGTGCCGGCCGACGAGCGATGAGTGGCCGGGCGGACGACCGGCGTCGCCGGCGGCTCGGCGGTGAGCGGGGATCGGTCTCGATCGAGGCCGCCATCGTCTTCGCCGTCGTGATCGTCACCTTCTTCGGGCTGATGATCGTGGCCGGTCGGATCATCAACCAGGAGAACAAGGTGCGGTCGGCCGCCCACGCCGCCGCCAGGGCCGCCTCGCTGCGCTCGACGTTCGCCGATGCAGCCGGCGACGTCGACCAGGTGGCCAGGGTGAACCTCGAGGACGCCGATCTGGTCTGCACCGACCGGCGGGTGGCGATCGTCAGCGGTCCGGGCGATTTCGTACCCGGCGGCTTCGTCACCGTCGAGGTGCGGTGCACGGCACGGGTGCTCGGCGTGCTCGGGATGGCCGACAACGAGTACGCCTACGAGGCCACCGAGGTCATTGATGCGTTCCGGGGAGGTCCGTGATGCCCGATCGTCGCCGCCACGGTGACCGCCGGCCGAACCGACCCCCCGACGATCGCCGCAGCGATCGCCTCGACGGTCGGGGTGACGACCGCGGCGCCGTCTCGGCGTTGGTCGCCGTCCTGGCCCTCGGCATCCTCGCGGGCCTGGCCCTCGTCGTCGACGGCGGTCGGTCGCTCGGTGCGCTGACCGAGGCCCAAGACATCGCCGACAACGCAGCCCGGGCCGGGACGCAGGCCGTCGACCTCGAGCGGTGGCGCACCGACGGGCGGCCGGTGATCGATCGTGACCTGGCCCAGTCGGCGGTCGCCGACTTCATGGCCGCCAGCGGCCTCGGCGATCGGGTCGAGGCCTGGGCGGTGGTACCGGCCGAGGGTCCCGATGCCGACGTGACCGTCGCCGTCGAGGTCACCATCGCCCCCAATCCCTTCTTCTTCCCCGGCCGGGCCGTCACCGCCGTCGGGTCGGCCAACGCCCTCGACGGCGTCGACGACCCCTGACCGGCCCCAACGGCCCGCCGCCGATGCCCTCGACCGCTTCCTCGACCCGCCCCGAGCGAAAGTACCGACCACCGACATGACCTCCGCCATCCATCGATTCGCCGACCTGGCCAAGGGGCTGGTCAGCCTCGTCCTCGTGCTGACCCTGCTGGTCGGCATCCCGGCGCTCCTGCTGCTCGTCGTCGGCTTCCCACTGCCGACCGAGGTGCCGTCGGCCGAGCTCGTCCGTGCCCACGTCGAGGACGGCGACATCCCCGATGCGTTCGTGATCAAGACGCTGGCCGTCATCGTGTGGATCGTCTGGGTCCAGCTGGCCCTGGCGATCGTCGTCGAGCTCCTCGCCCTGATCCGGGGCCGGATGTCCGGCCGGGCGCCGGTCCTGCCCGGCATCCAGACCGTCGTCGGCAAGCTCGTGGCCTCGATCGTGCTGATCGGCTCGGCGCTCACCCCGACGCGGGCCGCGGTGGTCGCCCCCATCGCCGCACCGGCGATGGCCGTCCAGGCGATGGTCGTCGACGAGGTCGGCGCCGGCCCGCTCGGGGTCGCGTCCGGCGTGGCCGAGATGCCGCGTGTCGGTGGCGGTGGCCCCGCACCGATCGTCGACCGGGCCGAGGGTCGGTCGGCGGCGCACGGCGCCTCCTACACCACCCGAAGCGGCGACAACTGGTGGGACCTGGGCGAGCGGCTGCTCGGCGATGGCATGCGCTGGAGCGAGCTCCGATCGCTGAACGCCGGCCGCACGATGCCCGACGGCGAGCTGGTCACCGGCCAGACCGAGACCGTGCGTCCCGGCTGGCGGCTGGCGGTGCCGGCCGACGCCGACCCCGGCCAGCTCGATGCCGACCCCGCCGATCCCGCCGGGGGCCCGGACCGAGTGGGTCGGTCCCCGGTTGGTGCCCCCCGACCCGACGTGCTCGTCTACGAGGGGTCGACGGGGTCGACCGGGTCCGGGGCCGGTCCCGCCTACCAGGTCGTCGAGGGCGACAACCTGTGGGACATCGCCGAGCGCCACCTCGGGGACCCGTTCCGGTGGCCGGAGATCCTCGAGGCGTCGACGGCGTTGGGCCAGCCGTCCGGTCTCCGGATCACCGACCCCAACCTGATCTGGCCCGACTCGATCCTGCTGCTGCCGGCCGACGCCGTCGACGTGCCTGCCGCCGACCCCGAGCTCGTCGACGCCGTGCTGGCGGGCGCCGGGGCGGCCACGTCACCGTCGACGGTCGACCGGGGCCACGAGCACGGTCCGGCCGATTCGAGCGGCGGGGCGGCCGAGGCCGACCTGCGCCCCGGGCCGACGCCGGACGATCTGCGGGCGATGGCCGAACGGGCCGCCGAGGCTGCGCCGTCGCCCCCCGTCGCCCCCGCAGCCCCTGGCCGAGGCGGCTCGCCCGGTCCCGGCGGACCGGGCGGTCCCGACGGGCCCGGTCGGGGAGCGGACCACGAGTGGCCGGCCGGGGCCCGGAGCGACGGGTCCCCGGCGCTCGTCCCCGGCCTCGTCGCCGTCGGTTCCGGAGCCCTGCTGGTGGCCACGGGGCTGCTCGGCCTGCTCCGCCGGAGCCGCCGGCTCCGGCTGTCGGAGACCGGCGAGGCGTCGATACCCGAGCCGCCGCCGATCGACCTGGTCGACGTCGAGACGGTGCTCCGCCAGCGGGCCGACACCACGGCCGCCGGGCGGCTGATCGGTGCGGTGTCGTCGCTGGCCGCCGCCGCGGCGGTGGGCGAGCCCTGGCCGACCCCGGTCGCGGTCCGGGTGATCGGCGACCGGGTCGAGGCGGTGGTGGCCGACGGTGGCGGGCCACTGCCGGCGCCGTGGCGTGAGGTCGCAGTCGACGGTGGTGTGCTGCCGCCGGGCCAGCGGGCCGGGGTCGCGCTCATCGACGAGCTGGCCGGGCCCGACCGGGCGGCGGCCGGCGGCGGGTCGACCGGACCGGCCGCAATCGGCCGGCGCTCGGGACCCGCCACCGGCCCTGCTCCCGTGCCGACGCTGGCGTCGGTCGGGGCCGGGCTGCTCGTCAACCTGGAGGCCGTCGGGGTGGTTGCCATCGCCGGCGTCGACGGTGCGGGCAATGCGCTCGGGCGGTCGATCGTCCACGAGCTGGCCACCACCGTCGACCCAGCCGGCGGCCGACCACCGGTCGACGCGCTGGTCTCCGACGCCGTCGGTGGCGTCGAGCTCCACCCGGTCGTCCGGGCCGGACCCGTCGACCGGCTGGTCGGCGAGGCGGAGGCCTGGCTCGCCGACGTCGAGTTGGCACTGGCCGCCTCGGCGGTCGGGGGGTCCTGGGGCCTGGCCGACGTGGTCGACCGTGCGGGACGGGCCAGGGCGCTCGTCGTCGTCGTGCGGGGCGACGAGGTCGGACCAGGATCGGCCGTGGCCGCCCTCGCCGATCGGGCCCGCGACCGGCGAGTGCCGCTGTCGGTCGTCCTCGTCGGCCCGCCGGCCGACCCGTCGTTCCGGCCCTCGATGGTCGTCGACATCGACGACAACCAGGTCCGCCTCGAACCGCTCGGCCTGTCGGCCAGGGCGCCGAGCTTCGACCTCGAGCTGATCATCGGCGTCGAGGCCCTGATCGACCACGCCAGGCGTGCGCCGATCGTGCCCCGGCCCGAGCCGACGTGGGTCGACGACGAGGCGGCGGCCGGGGCGATCGCCCCGCTCACGCCACCGCCGGCCACCCTCGGCGCCGGCCCGTCGCAGGCCCCGACCGAGGAGACCCCCGAGCACGAGATCGTGACCGAGTTGCCAACCGAGGACGACGAGATCACCGACCGCTCGGACGACGACGACACCGGCCTGCTGATCCGGGTGCTCGGTCCGGTCGAGATCGAGGGTGGCCCGTCTGCGCTCGACGACCTGTCGGAGCCCCAGCGTTCGATCCTGGCCTTTCTCGCATTGGCCGGCCCGTCGACCAGACAGCAGATCGCCCGGGCGGTCGGTCCGGCCGGGCCGGACGGCAGCCCCCGCCTCGACGTCGACGAGGCGCTGGCCGATCTGCGCCGCCGGCTCGGCCCGCTGTTCCCGAGCGCCGGAGACGGGCGCCACCGGGTGCGGTCGACGATCACCGACCTCGGATCGGCGAGGCGCTGGATCGAGCAGGCCAGGGGCCTCAGCGGCGAGCGGGCCCGCAACCTGTTGCATCTCGCACTCAGCGAGGTCCGCGGGCGGCCCTTCGACGGCGTCCCCGACCACCTGTGGACGTGGATCGAGGACCACCAGCTGGCGATCGCCACCCAGGCCAGCTCGTTGCTGATCGACGCCTGCTTCGACCTCTGCGACGGGGCCTATCGGGCCGACGACGTCCACCTGGCCCTGTGGGCCTGCGAGGTGGCCTCGCTCGTCGATCCGTTGCAGGAGACGGCGGCCACCCGCCAGGTCCAGCTGCTGACGATGCTCGGCCGCCACGACGAGGCCGACGAGGTCGCCACCGGTTGGGAGGCGGCGTTCACGCGGGTCGCCGGCCGGCCGGCCCCCCACGGCCCGCGCCGGGCCGCCGCCACGCCGCCCGACCCGTCCGGTGCCGACGGTGAGGTGATGACCCATGCCGGGTGACGAACTGGTGGTCGAGTTCCTCGGCGAGGAGTACTCGGTCGACGCCGGCGGGCGCTTCTCCTTCGGTCGTCGCGCCGACCTGGTCATCGACGACAACCGCCACCTGCACCGCCGGCTCGGCCAGTTCGAGCACGCCGACGGCCTGTGGTGGCTCCACAACGTCGGTTCGGCCCTCACCATCGAGGTGGTCGACCGCAACTCGCCGTCGCGTCTGACGCTGGCCCCCGGCTCGACGATGGCGCTCGTGTTCGAGGAGTCGGCGCTGCGGTTCCAGGCCGGCTCGACCGCCTACGAGCTCTGCGTCGACGTCCCGCTCAGGCCGCCGGATGCGGGCCGACCGGGCCCCGGCGGCACCGCGACCGGCGAGGGCACCAGGACCGTGACCGGGGCCGAGCTGTCCTTCACCCCCGATCAGCTGCGGTGTGTGCTGGCGCTGGCCGAGGCCCGCCTGCTCGACCCGTCGATCATCGATGTGCCGACCAACCGCTCGGCTGCCGCCCGCCTCGGATGGAAGCTGACCAAGTTCAACCGCAAGCTCGACAACGTCTGCATCAAGATGGCCAACGCCGGCGTTCCCGGCGTGCACGGCGACCTCGGAGCGCTGGCGGTCAAGCGACGGGAGCGGCTGGTCGACTATGCGATCGGGTCCCACTTGATCGACGTCGAGGATCTGGCGTTGCTCGACCAGGCCTGACGAGGCCGACGGCGGGCTCGTCTACTCCGGCCGCACGATCAACGCCTGCCGGGCCCCGAAGTGGATGGCGTCGCCGATCGCCATCGGCACCGAGCGGTCCTCGGGGACCCGCCGTCGACCCCGCTCGCCCCGGCGGGTGATGAAGGTGCCGTTGGTCGAGCCGCGGTCGCGGATGCCGAGCCGCCAGCCCCGGACCTCGACGGCGAAGTGCACGCGGGAGATCTGGCGCCCGGCGACGACCAGCGTCTCGTTGCCGCTGTCGTCGGGCGGGCAGCGCCCCACCGCCAGATCGGCCACCAGCGCGGTGGCCGTGCCGTCTTCGAGGAGCAACCGACCGAGCGGGCCCGGTCGGAGGTCGACGACGGAGGCGGCGACGTCGATCGGGCGCTCGCAGAGCCGGCACTCGGTCGCCTCCGGGTCGTTGGGGTGACCGTCGGGGCACCGCTTGGCCGGGATGCCGTGCAGCGCCGGGACCGGGCGAAGGGCCAGCGGCCGGGACCGGGGACGGCTGGCCGGTTCGGACGGGCCGCCGGGGGCGCCTGGTCGGGGTGCCGGGTCGCTCACCCGTCGACCGTACAACGGGCGGCCCGGGCGCCGGGATGGGGACCGGTCCCCGCGGCCGGCGCCCGGCCCCGGCGCCGGTTCAGCCGAGCAGGGCGACGACGCCGGCGGCGATGAGGGCGAGGCCGCCGAGGACGAGCCCGATGGTGACGAGCAGGCCCGTCCCGCCGGGCGGATCCTGCGGCGCCGGCTCGCCGTGGCCCCCCGCCCCGAGTTGGGCCCCCGGACCGGTCGAGGGGTCCGACCGGCCGGTGAGATCGAGCGGGACCGAGCCATCCCGGTGGCCGACCCGACCGACCCGCCGGACCTCGGCGAGGAAGGCGGCGGCGTCGGGCGGACGTCGGCCGGGCTCGGGGTCCATCGACCGGGCGATCAGGTCCGACAGCGCCGGTGGGGTGTGGCGGGTCGGTGGCCCCGGTGCCCCGGCCAGTGCCCGGTCGCGGCTGGCCGATGGATCGCTCCGGTCGCCGTCGGCGTGCGGCGGTCGGCCGGCCAGCAGCGCCCACAGCGTGGCCGCCATCCCGTAGACGTCGATCGTCGGTGCGGCCACACCCGGCTCGAACGCCTCGGGCGGGCTGTACGACGGGGTGTAGGCCACCGTGGCCGGCGACGTGGCCATCTCGCTCGGCAGGGCGATGCCGAAGTCGGCGACGCGGGGATGGAGGTGTCGGGTCAGGAGGATGTTGCCTGGCTTCACGTCGCGGTGGACGATGCCCTCGTTGTGGCAGTCGGCGAGGGTGGCGGCCACGGTCTCGATCAGGAACCCGGCCTCCATCCACGGCAGCGGCCCCCGGTCCCGCATCAGGCGGAACAGCGATCCCCTCGGGTAGTACGGCATCAGCAGGTAGGGCTCGCCCCGCTTGGTGATCCCCGTCTCGAAGATCGGGACGATCGCCGTGTGGCCGGACAACCGTCCCATCAGCTCGCGCTCGTGCTCGAACCGCTCCCGGGTCTCCATCGTCCAGGCGGCGTGGACGACCTTGACGGCCACCTCGCGGTCGAGTGCGTCCTGGCGGGCCCGGTACACGGTCGACGAGCCGCCCGAGCCGACCATGGCGACGGCGCTGAGCCCGTCGATCCCCAGCTCGGCCCGCTCGCTGAGCCCGCCCCCGCCCGTGGTGCCGCCGCTCACGGGGCCAGCCTAGTGGTCGGTGGCCGCCGCCCCCGGCGCCGAGGATGGGGACCGGTCCCCCTTCCGGCCGGACGGGGTGCTTCCTAGAGTCCACCTCAACAGCACCGGAGCCGGCTCGACGGCGGGTCGTCGGTCCCGGTGCTCGGCGGCGGCATCACCGGTGGTCCACCACCCACCGGTGGTGTCGCTCGGTCGTTCTGCGGGCCGCTGCCCCCCGGTCGTGGCGGCCACTCGTGGCAGTGACACAAACCGCTCTCGGCCGTCACCGGCCGCTGGTAGTGTCGATGGTCGGCCCGTTTCCGCCCGACGTGCAGCGCCCGGGCCGTTCCGCTGGGCCGTTTCGCGCCCGGTCCCGCGAGCGCGAGGGAGGTGACGATGGCTCAGAACGGCCAGACGACCGGTACCGCCGGTTCCGCCGTCGATGCCGCGCCCGCCTCGCCGTCGCCTGCGCCTGAGGTCGGCAGCACCACCCGCCAGGGCCTGCGGCTGATCCGCGAGCTCGTCCGGCTCCATCCGCTGCCCTTTGTCGTCGCCGTCACCGGTGCGGCCCTCTATGCGGCAGCAACCGTCGGCTCCACCATCGTGCTCGGTCGCCTCACCGACGACGTCATCTTCCCGACCTTCGAGGACGGCGAGATCCCCTCCGACGCCCTGGGCTGGGGTGTCGCCGCCGTTGCCGCCATGACCTTCCTCCGCGTCACGGGCGTCGTCACCCGGCGCTACTTCGCCGGGATGACGAGCGAGCGGAACCAGCGGACCCTCCGCCGCCGGCTCGGCGGCCAGTACCTCTCATTGCCCCTGTCATGGCACCAGCGGACCCCGGCCGGCCAGCTGCTGGCCCACGCCGACAACGACACCGAGATGTCGACCGAGCTGCTCCACCCCCTGCCGTTCTCGCTCGGGGTCGTGTTCCTCGCCGTGTTCTCGGCCGGGTCCCTGCTCGTGATCGACGTCTGGCTCGCCCTCGTCGCCTTCCTGATCTTCCCCGCCCTCACCCTGCTGAACCGGGTCTACAGCCGCCGCATCGAGGGGCCGGCCGCCGCCGTCCAGGCCTCCGTCGGGCACGTGTCGACCATCGCCCACGAGAGCTTCGACGGCGCCCTGATCGTCAAGACGCTCGGCCGGGCCGAGGCCGAGGGCCGTCGCTTCGACGGCGCGGCCCAGAGGCTGCGCCGCCACCGGGTGACGGTCGGCTACGTGCGGGCGTTCTTCGAGGTGATCATGGAGGCGCTGCCCAACCTGGGGATCGTGGTCGTGGTCGTCTTCGGCACCTACCGGATCGGTGCCGGCGCCATCAGCCGGGGTGACCTGGTCCAGGTGGCGGCCCTGTTCACCGTGCTCGCCCTGCCGATGCGGGTCCTCGGGTTCTTCCTGGAGATGGTCCCCCCGTCGGTGGTCTCCCGCCGGCGGCTCGAGACCGTCTTCCGCCAGCCCGTCCCACCACAGCCCGATCCGCCGACCCCGCTGCCCGCCGGTCCGCTGTCGGTCGCCCTCCGCGGGGTCACCTTCCGCTACCCGACCGTCGATCCCGCCGCCCTGTCGGCCGACCACGGCGCCGTCACCGCCGGGATCGCCGCCCCGATCGTCACCGGCGCGGGCCCGGCCGAGGCCCCCCCGGTGGTCCTCCGGCGGGTCGACCTGACGATCGAACCGGGCGAGGTGGTGGCGCTCGTCGGCTCGACCGGGTCCGGCAAGTCGACGCTCTGCTCGCTCGTCTCGGGGCTGATCCCGCCGTCGTCCGGCGCCATCGAGGTCGGCGGTGTCCCGCTCAGCGCCGTGGCCGAGCCCGAACGCGCCGCCGCCGTCGCCCTGGTCTTCCAGGAGTCCTTCCTCTTCGCCGACACGCTACGGGCCAACGTCGAGCTCGGTCCGGCCCCCGGCCCGCCGGCCGGGCCGCTCGCCGAACCGATCGACCTCGGGGATCTCGAGCGGGCGGCGTCGATCGCCCACGTCGACGAGTTCATCGAGCGGCTGCCCGCCGGCTGGGACACCCTGGTCGGCGAGCGGGGCGTGACCCTGTCCGGCGGCCAGCGCCAGCGGGTTGCCCTGGCCAGGGCCCTCGTCCGCCAGCCGCGGCTCCTCATCCTCGACGACGCCACCAGCGCCGTCGACCCCCGTATCGAGCTCCGGATCCTCGAGGCGCTGCGGGCCACGAAGTCGACCACCACGCTGATCGTGGCCCAGCGGGTCTCCACCATCGCCCTGGCCGACCGGGTCCTGTACCTGGCCGGCGGTCGGATCGCCGCCTCGGGCACCCACGCCGAGCTGCTGGCCGACCCCGGCTACCGGGCGCTGGCCGAGGCCTACGAGGTGGCGGGCCGATGACGATCGACGAGCTCAGCGGCGGCGCCCGGCCGGGCGACCCGGGCGACCCCGACCGCCTCACCCCAGGCGGTCCTCCTGGGCTCGACGCCGCCGGCACCGGCGAGGCGCGACCACCGGTCGACCCGCTCGCCGTCGACGACGACGACGAGCTGGAGGTCCCGGCGAAGGCCACCGTGGTCCTCCGTCGCGGGCTGGCCGCCAGCCCCGAGCTCCGCCGCGGTCTGCTGGCCACCGCCCTGCTCGGCCTCACCGTCGCCGTCGGCCGGCTGACCGTGCCGGTCATCATCCAGCAGGCGCTCGACCGACCGACCCGGGCCGACGGTTCGCCCGACACCTCCTTCGTGGTGGTCGCCGCCGCCATCGCCCTCGCGGTGATCCTCACCAGCGCCGTCCTCGGCTGGTTCACCCAGCGCCGCCTGGTCGTGCGGGCCGAGGAGGCGATCGCCAACCTCCGCACCCGGGCGTTCGACCACATCCATCGCCTCTCGGTCGCGGACCACAACGAGACGAAGCGGGGCGTCCTCGTCGCCAGGGTGACCAGCGATGCCGAGGCCCTGGCCCGCTTCGCCCAGTGGGGCCTGTTCTCGTGGACGGTCAATCCGGCGCTCATCCTCGGCATCGCCGGCGTCATGGCGGTCTACTCGTGGCAGCTGACGCTGGTCGTGCTCGCCGCCTACCTACCCGTCGTGCCCCTGATGTCCTGGATCCAGAAGCGGCAGCTCGCCGCCTACGACAACCTCAGGACCCGGGTGGCCGAGATGCTGTCCGCCTTCTCCGAGGCCGTGATGGGGGCCGCCGTGATCCGGGCCTACGGCACCCAGGGACGCACCAGCGCCGGGCTCGAGCGGGCCATCACCCGTCGCTACCGGGCCCGCATGGTCGCCAACCGCTACATGGCCATGGTCTTCGTCGTCGGCGACCTGTTCGGGGCGGTGGCGTTGGCGTCCGCGCTCGCCGTCGGATTGTGGCAGCGGGAGGCCTGGGGGCTGGAGGCGGGCTCGCTGGTGGCGTGCCTGTTCCTGGCCACGATGCTGAACGGCCCGATCGCCGACCTGGCCGAGACGATGGACCAGACGCAGACCGCCACCGCCGGCTGGCGCAAGATCCTCGACCTGCTCGACCGTCCGATCGACGTCGTCGAGCCCGTCGACGGTCATCACCTCGATCCCGGGCCGATCGGGTTCGAGGCGGTCGGCGTCGGCTTCGCCTACCGGCACGGCGATCCGGTGCTGCACGACGTCTCGATCCACATCCCACCGGGCACCAAGGTGGCGGTCGTCGGCGCAACCGGGTCGGGCAAGACCACCTTCGCCAAGCTGCTGTGCCGGCTGGCCGACCCGGTGTCCGGTCGCATCGAGCTCAACGGCGTCGACCTCCGATCGGTCGACCCCGACTCCCGCCATCGCTCGGTCCGCATGGTCCCCCAGGACGGCTTCCTGTTCGACGACACGGTCGCCGGCAACGTCCTCGCCGGTCGGGTCCGGTCCGGCGGGGGCCCGGCCCTCGCCGGCGTCCCGACCCCGCACTCGCCGGCCGATCCCGGTTCCTGGTCGGGCGACGGTGACGATGGCCGCGTTCGGGCCGCCTTCGCCGCCCTCGGTCTCGGGTGGTGGGTCGACCGCCTTCCGAACGGGCTCGACACCCAGGTGGGCGAGCGGGGTGAGAATCTCTCGGTCGGCGAGCGCCAGCTGGTGGCGCTGGCCCGGGCCCAACTGGCCGACCCCGGTCTGCTCGTGCTCGACGAGGCGACCTCGGCCGTCGATCCCGAGACCGACCAGGCGTTGACCACCGCGTTGCGCCGCCTGGCCGAGGGTCGCACGCTGGTCAGCGTCGCCCATCGGCTGTCGACCGCCGAGGCCGCCGACCTCGTGCTCGTCTTCGAGGCCGGGCGCCTCGTCGAGCACGGTCCCCATCGCGAGCTGGTGGCCAGGGGCGGCGTCTACACCGGTCTGCATCGGGCCTGGATCGGCAACACCAGGCGGGGCGGCGGCGGACAGGCCGCCTGAGCGCTTGAGCAGCGGGCGGACTCGCTAGGCTCCTCGGCGAAGCCCAGCCTCCGAGACGAGCACGAAGGAGCACCAACCGTGAGCAAGCCCCCCGTTCGAGTTGCCGTCACCGGCGCCGCCGGCCAGATCGGCTACAGCCTGCTGTTCCGCATCGCCTCGGGCGAGATGCTCGGCCAGGACCAGCCGGTCATCCTCCAGATGCTGGAGATCACCCCGGCCCTCGGCGCCCTCGACGGTGTGGCCATGGAGCTCGACGACTGCGCCTTCCCGCTGCTGGCCGGCATGGTCAGGACCGACGACGCCGACACCGCCTTCGGTGACGCCCAGTACGCGCTGCTGGTCGGGGCCATGCCTCGCAAGCAGGGCATGGAGCGGGCCGACCTGCTCGAGGCCAACGGCGGGATCTTCGGCCCCCAGGGCAAGGCCATCAACGACTCGGCCGCCTCCGACATCAAGGTCCTCGTCGTCGGCAACCCGGCCAATACCAACGCCCTGATCGCGATGGCGGCCGCCCCCGACGTCGACCCGAAGCAGTTCAACGCGATGACCCGCCTCGACCACAACCGGGCGATGAGCCAGCTCGGGGCCAAGCTCGGCCGCCCGATCACCGACATCACCAAGATGACGATCTGGGGGAACCACTCGACCACCCAGTACCCCGACCTGTTCAACTGCGAGGTCGGGGGTGAGAACGCAGCGGCCATGGTCGACGACCAGGCGTGGCTCGAGGACGAGTTCATCCCGACCGTGGCCAAGCGGGGCGCGGCGATCATCGACGCCCGCGGGGCCTCGTCGGCCGCCTCGGCCGCCAACGCCGCCATCGACCACATGCGCGATTGGGCGCTCGGCACGCCGGCCGGCGACTGGGTGTCGATGTCGGTGCCGTCCGACGGCTCCTACGACGTGCCCGAGGGCATCATCTCGAGCTTCCCCTGCACCACCTCGGGCGGCGAGTGGAGCATCGTCCAGGGCCTCGACGTCAACGAGTTCAGCCGGGCCAGGATCGACGCCTCGGCCGCCGAGCTGACGAGCGAGCGCGACACGGTCGCCGGGCTCGGCCTGATCTAGCCGTTGTGCTCGCCCGGGGTCCGGCGTTCCGGCCGACCCCGGCGGGCGGGCTACTTGAGGAACTTGCTGGTCGTGTTGTCGGCCAGCAGCTTGCCGTCGGTCTGGAACTCCGGGCAGTAGTAGACGGTGTAGGCCCGGTATTCGACGGTCCGGATGGTGTCGTCGCAGTCGAGGCACGGCTCACCCGCCCGGTTGTGGACCTTGGACGGCCGGTCGACGCTCTTGCCGATGTCGTCGAGCGTCCGTTCGTGGTCGGTGGCCGCCTGGACGATCGTGCCGATGGCGGCATGGAGGCGATCGAGCTGCTCGTCGCTCAGCTTGGAGGCGTTGGCGAACGGCGACAGCTTGGCCTCGTAGCAGATCTCGTTGGCCAGCATCCGCCCGAGCCCGGCGATCACCCGCTGGTCCCGGAGCAGCCCGTGCAGGCGCTTCGAGTGGGCGCCGAGCAGCTCGCCGAGCTGGGCCCGGTCGAGATCGGTCGCCTCGGGTCCGAGCGAGCTCAGCTGGTCGAGCGCCAGCGGATCGTCGGCCGTCGCCCACACCCCGGCCTTGCGCTCGCTACCGGCCTCGGTCAGCAGCCAGGCCTCCTCGGCGCCGGCATCGCCCTCGTCGTCGCCGGCCCCGGCGAACACCCAGCGGGCCATCCCGAGCTTCGGCTTGCGGCTCCGCTTGGCATCCGGCCGCAGCCGCCCGCCCTGCATGAGGTGCACGACGTGGGTGTGGCCGTTGTCGAAGCGGAGCAGCAGGTACTTGCCCCGGCGGCCGACCTCGACCAGACGGTGACCGACGGCGGCGTCGACGGGCGGGTCGAAGGTCTTCAGCGACGCGAAGTTGAGCAGCTCGAACTTGGCCAGGGCTCGCCCGCCGATGGCGGCGGTCATCCGCTCGGCGTGGGCCTGGACCTCGGGCATCTCGGGCATGACCCAACGCTACTCACGCCGGGCCCGGCCCGCACCGGGACCGGTCCGGGCCGCTGGCCGCTCAGGCGAACTCGGTGTCGGCTCGAAGGGCGCCGAGCCGGTCGTCGATGGCGGCCAGGGCCTCCTGGTGCCCGAGCAGCAGCGACGTGTCTCCCCCCAGCCGCAGGCGGCCGTCGAGGAAGGCCCGCTGGGCGCTCGACCGGCCCTGGGCGATGGCCACCGCGTCGTCCCACGACAGCGTCATCCGCACCCCGGCCGGCTCCGGATCGCCCGACACCGCCACCCGATCCGGCCCGAGGACGAGCCGGTAGCGGCGGTCGCCGGCCGGTCCGCCGGTCACCGTCACACCGACGGCGAGATCGCTCGGCACCGGCTGGAGGTCGGTCAGGGCCGCATCGGCCCGGTCAAGCCAGTCCTGGCTCAGATAGCGCACGTCGGTAGCTCCTCGGTGTGGTCGGGCCGGCGCAGGTCAGCCGGCCGCTCGGGCCAGCAGGTCGTGCAGCGATTCGATGCGGTCCAGCTCGCGTTGGGCCGGCTCGATCACCAGCTCGTCGGTCACGTCACCGACCGCCCGCTCGGCTCGACGCCGGACGGTCCTGGCCTGCCGCCTGGCGCCGAGGCGATGGAGGCGACCGGCGAGGAAGGCGACCAGCAGGCCGAGCGCGATGCCACCGAGCAGGAGGAGCGTCGGGATCGGGAAGCCCCGCCACTCCGGCGTCGGGGGCTCGGGGATGCGGAGGTAGGCGGCGAGGGCCAGGAGCGCGAGCCAGATCGCCCCGGTGACCGTGGCGGCAGCCAGCAGCCACTGCAGGGCGCCGACCGCCGTCCACCACCGGGGATTGCGTGGCCTCGACCGGCGTGCGGCCTCGGCCACCGCCAGGTCGATGCGGTCGGCCAGGCGCCGGTCGTCGCTCGGCCGGATGGCGGCCCGGATGTGGTCGGGCCACGGGTCGGGCAGGTCGCCGGCGATCGCCTCCGAGGCCGCCAGCAGGGCACCGTCGGTTCTCGCCTGCTGGGCACCGGAGGGGGCCGGCAGCGAGGTTCGCCCGGTCGAGTCCCGGTCGAGGTGCAGCCGGCCAAGCGGGTGGGGCCGGAGGCGTCGGACCCATCGGGTGAACGGCCACCCGGTGAGCCGCGCCCCGTCCCGGCGGTGGCCGGCACCGACGGCCGCGGCCACGGCCCCGACCCCTGCGGCCTCGGTCAGCTCGGCGGCCAGCCGGTCGCGGACCGCGCTCGGCACCCGGTCCTGGCCCCGGCCCCCGAGCTGGGCGGTCAGTTCCCCGACCGCGAGCGACGCGTCGGCGGCCAGCCGCTCGACCGCCGCCTGCTTGCCGGCGACGGCGTCGGCGACGACGGCAAGCAGGTCGTCGCGGCCCCGCCCGGTCGTCGCCGAGACCAGGGCGATGGGCACGTCACCGAGCCCGGCCCGGCCGAGCAGCCGGGCGAGATCGTGGCGACAGGCGACGACCTCGTCGTCGGCGAGCAGGTCGATCTTGTTGAGGGCAAGCGCCAGCACGGCGCCGTGCCCTCCGAGTCCGGCGAGGTAGTCGTGCATCGCCTTGTCGGCGTACTTCTCGGGATCGGTGACCCAGAGCAGCACGTCGGCGTGCTCGGCGATCCGCTCCATCTCGTCCCGGTGGGCGACCGCAACCGAGTCGTGGTCCGGCACGTCGAGCAGCACCAGGCCGTCGAGGTCGGGGACGTCGCCGCCGTGTCGGGCGCCGCCGGCGGTCGTCGAGCCGACCCGGTGCCGGTTGCCGACCTCGAGCCAGTCGAGCAGCGCCCCGGCGTCGTCGTCGCCCCACACGAGGGCCAGGGTGCTCGACGTCGTCGGTCGCCGGACGCCGGTGGTGGTGACGTCGTCGCCGACGACGAGGTTGGCCACCGAGGACTTGCCGCTGCCGGTGGCCCCGAGCAGGGCGACCAGGGTGTGGGTCGTTCCGTGGCGGAGCCGGGCGTCGGCCTTCTCGACCACGTGGCCGGCGAAGGCAACCGACTCCTCGGTCAGGCGACCGTCGGCCAGCTCGACCGCCTTCGACAGTGCCTCCAACCGGTCCGGGAGATCGCCGCCCGCCCCCCGGGAGCGGAACCGGATCATCGGACCCGCTCGATCGCCACCACCGCCCGCTCGAGCTGACCGGCCGGGTCATGGTCGGCGCCGTGCTCGTCGTCGCCGGGGTCCCGGCCGCCAGCGGCCGAGCCCGCGACCTCGTTCAGCCGTCGATGGAAGCGGGCGGCGTCCTCGTCGAGCAGGCTGGCGACCCGGGTGATCAGCAGCTGCCTGGCCTCGTTGGCCAGCTCACGCACCGCCTGCTCGCCGAACAGCGCCGACAGCAGGGTCTGGGACAGCCCGGCTGTGCCGGCACCGATCGCCAGCTCTCCTCCTGACAGCCCGGCGGTCTGGCTGAACAGCACCAGCATCAGCGCGATCCCGACCGAGTTGATGCTGAACGCGAGGATCCTGGCGGTCGTCCGCTTGCCCGCACCCCGCTGGCGGACCAGTTCGAGGATGTCGTCCTGCCAGGCCCGGATCTCGGGCCCGACCGTCTGCCGGTACCGCTCCGAGCTCCGCTCGAGCGAGCGGTCGCCGTCGAGCACCTGGGGCCCGCCGGGGAGGTTCCGCCACCGGGCGGCGGCGCCGCTGGCGGCCGCGTCGGCGTGGTCGATCAGCAGGGTCTCCAGTGTCGAGGTGATCTCCCCCTGCACCTCGGCCGTCGCCGCCGGCCGGCCCCGGATGAAGGCACCGATCCGGTCCCGGATCAGCGAGATGCGGCTCTGGACGGCCTGCATCAACTCGGCGGTGCCGACGAGCTCCTGCCACCGGTCGAGGACCTCGCCCCGGAGCAGGCTTCCCGAGCTGATGTCGTCGACCAGCCGGTCGACGGCTCGCCCGTAGGTGGCGTCGACCGCGGCCGCCAGCTCGCCGGCCGCCTCGGTCTGGGCCCTGGCGGCGAGCGCCACGTCGCGGGCCCGCGGCGCGACGCTGGCGATGGCCCCGTCGAGCGTGGTCCGGATGACCTCCGCCCGTCGCTCGGCGTCGGCGGCCAGGCCCTCGAGGAGCGCCCGGATCCCGGCGACCGACTCGGCGGGCAGCCGGCCGTCGATCAGCTCGGTCTGGGGGACGGGGAAGACCTCGATGTCGGGCAGGCCCCGGTCGACCAGCATGCCCCGGAGGTGGGGAACGACCTCGTCGCCGGCGCCGGGCGGGATCCGGTTGATGACCACCGCGAGCGACGTGCCGCGGTCCCTGGCCTGATGCAGGAAGTCCCAGGGGACGGCGTCGGCGTAACGCATGGCGGTGGTGGTGAACAGCCACAGATCGGCGGCGGCCAGCAGCTGGGTGGCCAGGTCCCGATTGGCGTCCTCGACGGAGTCGATGTCGGGGGCGTCGAGGATGCCGATGCCTGGTCCGATCCCGTCGTCGGCCACGAGCCGGAGCACCGAGCTCGCCTGCGGCCGGTCATCACCGGACCCGGCCCGTTCGGCCCCGGGCCCGCCCCCGTCACCGTCCCCGGTCTGGCGGGCCAGCCCGGGCAACACGTCGGCCCCGGCGAACCAGCCCCGGTCGTCCGGATGGCAGATCACCACCGGCGAGCGGGTGGTCGGTCGGAGAACGCCGGCCGGTGACACCTCCCGCCCGACGACGGTGTTGGTGATCGTCGACTTGCCCGAACCGGTCGAGCCCCCGATCACGACGAGCAGCGGCGCGTCGAGCCGACCGAGCCGGGGCAGCAGGTAGTCGTCGATCTGGCCGACCAGCTCGATCCTCACCGCTCGACCGGCGACGGCGGGCCCGACGTCGAGGGCAAGCGGCGTCGAGCGCAGGGTGTCGGCCAGGGCCCGCAGGGCTTCGGCCAGATCGGCCGGCTCGTCCGTCGCCACCGGCACAGGCTAACGGGGCCGTGGGGGCCCGACCGACCCAAGGCGCGGCCGCGCCGTCGCGAGGCAGGACGGGCGTGAGCCATATTGCCCGTTCAGGTCGTGAACGCGACCCGACAGACTGTTGCCAACATCATCGACACGCGACTCGGTGCTGCGAGCCACCGGCATGGGTGTCGACGGTTCGGAAACAAACAATGATCGCCGAAAGGTTGTGGAACCTTCGGCGGCGGGGGAGACTGCTAGGTGCTGATCGACTGAGGGAAGTTCGGACGAGCTTCGTGCATCGTCCCGTCGATCCTGTTCGCAGGTCGGTGGGGGTCCAGTCGCCCGGGCCCTCGCCGGCCTGCTCTCCGTTTTGGCTCGGCCATCCCGTGTGGGAAGCCGCAGCCCCGGCCTCCCGAGAGTTCCTGCGGTGAACCGACCCACACCTCCGTCCGATGGTCGAGGTCCCGGCCACGTGCTGGTCACCGTTGCCGACGATCGCCGCCTGGCCATCGTGTCCCGCCTGGCCCGCCTCGGCGATCGGGCTGCGTTCCACACACTGGTGCTGCGGGCGGACGAGCTGCCCCTGGTGCTGGTCGAGTCGGGGATGCCGGCGACGACGCTGCGCTGGGAGTTCCGGACCTCGGGACTCTGGGTCGAAGCCGTCTGCGAGCAGCCCGGTGTGCACTGGAGCTATGGCCTCGAGGCCTTCGCCGTCGCCATCGACGAGCCGGACGAGCTGCTCGGGCGGGGCTACGGTCATCGCACGGCGCTCGGCTGGGAGCTCGACTTCGTGGTCGATCCCGACGCCGACTCGGGCCTCTTCGGTGACGCCGGCGGCGAGGATCCGGCGGCGACCACCACGGTCGAGGTCGGCCGCGTCGATGGCCTCCTGCTCACCGGCCCAGGCGACGAGGAGCCCGTCGTCGGCGTCGGTTGGCGCCTGGCCTGGGACGAGATCGATCTGGGCCACTGGCCGGAGGGGCCGCCGGCGGTCGTCGGGCCACCGATCGAGGTCGCGCTGCCGCTCGGCGGGGCGGGCGGGGACGGCCCGGTGTGGTGGGTCGGTCACGACGGCCGCCAACTGACCGCTCGCTGGTCGGCCGACGCCGCCGTCTGCTGACGCCGTGGTCGGCGGCGGCGATGGCGGCGGCGCAGCCCCACCGGGACGGTCCGCCGTTCAGGACTGGCGCTGGACGGCGACGAAGTCGATCTCGGTGAGGGCGAGGTCGGACGTCAGCTCGGGGTTGTCGAAGCCGGATCCCTCGTAGATCTCCATCACCTCGAGCTGGACCTTCGACGTGGTGCCGAAGTCGAACGTGATCTCCTGCTCCTCGCTGGTGTCGAGCAGGCTGACCCGCTGCACGCCGCCGTCGGTCCTGACCTCGAGCTCGCGGATGCGATGGTTGGCGGCGAAGATGTCGGGGTCCTTGGCGTAGCCGTTGACGAGCCGTATGGCGGTCAGGCCGACGGGCTCGGTGAAGCGGAACGTCAGCGTCTGGCCCCGCACGTCGGCGCCGTCGGTTGCGCTGTTCCAGGCGGTCAGCAGGTCGTCGTCGACGGTGTTGCCCGGGCCGTAGGTGATGTCGCCGTCCGGGCCGAGGAAGCTCGACGCCGTCACCGAGATCCGCTCTCGGGGCACCGGATCGGCTGCGCCCGCGGGCGCCTCGATCGGTGGGATCGACACGTCGGTCGTGTCATCGTCGGCGGCGGCCCCGTCGTTGCTGGCGTCGAGGAACAGGCCGGTGGCGGCAACGGCAGCCGTCGCGAGCAACCCGAGCCCGAGGATCCAGGCCACCAGCCGCCGACCCCGGCTCGTCATCGGCTGCGCAGCACTCGATCCCGGGACCGACCCCGCCGGGTCACCCTCAGCGCTGGCCGGCCAGCTTGCGGTTGGCCACCAGCGACTTCATGTAGTCGCGGTTGAGATAGGCGATGAAGTCCTGGGGGATCTCCTTCGGGCACGCCTCGGTGCACTCGCCGTGGTTGGTGCACGAGCCGAAGAACTGCTCCATGGTCTCGACCATGTTCTGGGCCCGCCGGTAGCGCTCGGACTGGCCCTGGGGGAGCGAGTTGAGGTGCCACACCTTGGCCGACGTGAACAGCTGGGCGGCCGAGTTCGGACACGCCGCCACACAGGCGCCGCACCCGATGCACGCTGCGGCGTCCATCGCCGAGTCGGCGACCTCCTTGGGAATGGGGGTCTCGTTGGCGTCCGGGGCGGTGCCGGTCGGCGCCGAGATGAAGCCGCCGGCCTCGATGATCTTGTCGAGCGGCGACCGGTCGACCACCAGGTCCCGCACCACCGGGAAGGCGGTGGCCCGCCACGGCTCGATCACGATCGTGTCGCCGTCGGCGAACTTCCGCATGTGGAGCTGGCAGGTCGCCGTGCCCTTCTCCTGGCCGTGGGCCCGGCCGTTGATCATCACGCCGCACGTGCCACAGATGCCCTCGCGGCAGTCGTGGGGGAACTCGATCGGCAGCTCGCCGTCCTCGATCAGCCCCTCGTTGACGATGTCGAGCATCTCGAGGAACGACGCGTCCTCGGGGATCCCGTTGGCCGGGTACGTCATGAACGCTCCCCTGGCGTCCGGCCCGGGCTGTCGCCACACGCTGAGGGTCAGATTCAGGGTCTTCCCAGACATCTCTACTTGTAGCTCCTCTGGCTCGGGATGACCTCGTCGAACGTCAGTTGCTCGACATGCTTGGTCGGTGGGGTGTTCTCGTCGTGCCACTGCCACGCCGACACGTTGGTGAAGTTCTCGTCGTCGCGCTTGGCCTCGCCCTCGGGGGTCTGCGACTCGACCCGGAAGTGGCCGCCGCAGGACTCTTCGCGGTCGAGGGCGTCGCGGGCCATCAGCTCGCCGAGCTCGAAGAAGTCGGCCACCCGGCCGGCCTTCTCGAGCGACGAGTTGAGCGTGTCGCCGTCGCCGAGGACCCGGAGGTCGGCCCAGAACTCGTCGCGGAGGGCCCGGATCTCGGTGATCGCCTTCTCGAGACCGTTCTTGTCCCTGGCCATGCCGATGTACTCCCACACCAGCTTCCCCAGCTCCCGGTGGAAGTACTCGGGCGAACGGGTGCCGCCGATCGACAGGAACCGCTGCGTCCGCCCCTTGACCTCGGCCTCGGCGGCGATGAAGGCCTCGTCGTCGGTCGACAGCAGCGCCTCGCCCAGCTTCGGGGCCAGGTAGTCGCCGATCGTGTACGGGAGGACGAAGTAACCGTCGGCCAGTCCCTGCATCAGCGCAGACGCGCCGAGGCGGTTGGCCCCGTGGTCGGAGAAGTTGGCCTCGCCGGTGGCGTAGCAGCCCGGGATGGTGGTCATCAGGTTGTAGTCGACCCACAACCCGCCCATCGTGTAGTGGATGGCGGGGTAGATCCGCATCGGCACCGTGTAGGGGTCCTCGCCGGTGATCCGCTCGTACATCTGGAAGAGGTTGCCGTACTTCTCCTCGATGGTGTCCCGCCCGTCGCGGGTGATGGCCTCCGCGAAGTCGAGGTACACCCCGTTCTTGAGCGGACCGACGCCGAGGCCCTGGTCGACGACGGTCTTGGCGTTCCGGGAGGCGACGTCGCGGGGCACCAGGTTGCCGAATGCCGGGTACTTCTCCTCGAGGTAGTAGTAGCGGTCGGCGTCGGGGATCTGGTCGGCCCGGCGGGCCTCGTCCGGGTCGCGGGGGACCCAGATCCGGCCGTCGTTCCGCAGCGACTCGGACATCAGCGTCAGCTTCGACTGGAACTCGTCCGAGGCCGGGATGCACGTCGGGTGGATCTGGGTGTAGCACGGGTTGGCGAAGTAGGCGCCCTTCCGATGGGCCCGCCACGCTGCGGTGACGTTGCAGGCCATGGCGTTGGTGCTGAGGTAGTAGACGTTGCCGTAGCCGCCGGTGGCCAGCACGACGGCGTGGCCGGCATGGGAGGTGACCTCCCCGGTGGTCAGGTTTCGGCAGACGATGCCCTTGGCCTCCTCGACCCCGTCGTCGTTGGCCTTGAGCACCAGCTCCAGCATCTCCATCTGCGTGTGGAGCTTGACCTTGCCCTCGTTGACCTGCCGCATCATCTGCTGGTAGGCGCCGAGCAGGAGCTGCTGGCCGGTCTGGCCCCTGGCGTAGAAGGTGCGGGAGACCTGGGCCCCACCGAAGGAGCGGTTGTCGAGCAGGCCGCCGTACTCACGGGCGAACGGGACGCCCTGGGCCGCCATCTGGTCGATGATGTCGACCGAGACCTCGGCCAGGCGATGCACGTTGGCCTCGCGGGACCGGAAGTCGCCGCCCTTGACCGTGTCGTAGAAGAGGCGGTGGATGCTGTCGCCGTCGTTGCGGTAGTTCTTGGCCGCATTGATGCCGCCCTGGGCGGCGATGGAGTGGGCCCGGCGAGGCGAGTCGTGGAACGTGAAGACCTCGACGTTGTAGCCAAGCTCCCCGAGGGTGGCCGCGGCCGATGCGCCGGCCAGGCCGCTCCCGACGACGAGGATCGTGAACTTCCGCTTGTTGGCCGGGTTCACCAGCTTGATGTCGAACTTGTGGTTCTCCCACTTGTCGGCCATCGGGCCGTCGGGGATTTTCGAATCCGGAAGCATCGGGGGCGCTCCTGTCTCTCGAGGCTGGGCGGTTCAGCCGAGCAGGCTGGGGTCGTACTCGATCACGTTGGTCAACACGGCGATCGGGAAGCTGACGTTCCCGATGAGGATGATGGCGGCCAGGGCGCGGGCCAGGTGCCGCCGGATGTAGTTGTACTGGGGACTGTTGATGCCGAGGCTCTGGAACATCGAGTAGGTCCCGTGGAAGATGTGGACGGCCAACATGACGTTGGCGACGATGTAGACGATGGCCACGACCGGGTTCGACATCGAGTTGACGACGTTGGCCTGGACCTCACCACGTTCCCAGTCGTAGCCCGGGATCCAGCCCCACGTGAGATCGGCCAGGTGGAAGATCAGGTACAGCAACACGATCACACCGGTGTAGCGCATGCTCCGCGAGGCGAAGTTGGCGGCCAGCCAGTCACGCTTCGACTCGTACGGCCGGTTGGTCGAGACGTTGAGTCGGGTCAGCGAGACGGCGGCGTGGATGTGGAGGACGAAGGCCCCGATCAGGCCGAATCGGAGCAGCCACAGCAGCCAGGTGCGGGGGAAGATCGGGGTGGCCAGCTCGCGCAGGCCCTCGGCGTAGAGGTCGACGTCGTAGATCGGCTCGCCGTCGTGCTCGATCACCCCGATGTAGAGCTTGATGTTGCCGAAGAGGTGGAACAGCACGAAGCCGAGGAGGGCGAGGCCGGTGGCGGCCATGACCCACTTCTTCCCGACCGCCGTCTGATAGAGGTTGAGCGGGAACGGGAGGCGACGCAGTGACGGCCGCAGGGGACGGGTGGCGCTGTTGGCGCCGGGAGTGGTCTGGGCGGCCGTTGGTGCAGCCACGGGCGGAACCTCCGCGTTGACGACGTTGACACTTCGGGGTGTTGGCGGTCCGGGGGCCTCGGGAGAGGATCGTACCGGACCCTCGCAGGTCGGGCTTGACCAAGCGTCCACCGAGATCCCGGGCCCGGCCGCCAGCCGGTGTTGCGGTGCGGGCACGGCGACGATCGGGTGCTCCGGGAACCACCAAGCGCCGACGATAGCCCTGCGTTCAGCATCCGTCGCAAACGTGACGTGTTTTCGTCACATCGGTCGTCCGGCCGGCTCGCCGCCGATCCCGGCGTCGACGAGCTCGACCATCCGCTCGACCCAGCGATCGTCGAGCGGCTCGTCGGCCACGAGGACCCGGAACCACAGCGACCCGGCCACCAGTTCGGCGGTCGACGCGATGCGCTCGGGCTCCAACCCCGGTGCCGCGCCGGCGATTGCCGCGGCGAGGGCACCGTGGCGCTTGGTGAGGAAGCGGCGGCGGAACCGTGCGGCGAAGTCGTCGTCGAGCTGGGCGAATGCGGCGATCGTCCGCAGCCCCGGGCGGGCCCAGCCGTCGATGGCAGCCGCCAGCTCGGCGAGGTAGGCCCGCAGCCCGGGGTCGGGCTCGTCGTCTGGCCGCCGGCCACCGATGGAGCCGGCGGCCCGATCGAGCAGTGCGTCGAGGACGATGTCGGCGGTCGTCGGCCACCGGTTGTACAGGGTCTGGCGGCTGACGCCGGCGCCGTCGGCGATGGCTCGCCGGGTGAGCGTGCCCGGGTCGGTCCGGTCGACGAGCCGCATGGCCTCGGCGAAGACGGCCCGCTCGACGTCGGCGCTCGGCGGCCGGCCTCGACGCGGCCGAGCGACCGCCTCGGCGACGGGCCCGGTCATCGTCGCCGATCGCTCCGCTGGCCCCCCGGTCGGCCCGCGGGTGGAGCGTTTTGTGGACATGCTGTCTAATATATGGGTAGATTGGACAGCATGTCCATGATTTCGTCCGACTATCACGACCTCCTGACGGCCCCGAACACCGCCGTCCTCACCACCCTGCGGGCCGACGGCGGTCCGAACGGTTCACCGGTGTGGTTCTGGTTCGACGGCCACGAGGTCATCGTCTCGACCCGGGCCGAGCGGGCCAAGCACCGCAACGTGGTCCGCGACCCCCGGGTCTCGCTGACCGTCGTCGATCCCGAGCGTCCACTGCGATACCTCGAGATCAGGGCCGACGCCACCATCGAGCCGGACCCGGAGGGGGCGATGCGGGACCGGATCGCAGCCAAGCACGGCTACGACGACGGCGGAGCCTTCGACCCGCCGGGCTCGACCAGGGTCAACCTCCGCCTGGTGCCGACCCGGGTGATCGAGCACTGAGGACGGTCGTCGCCCTCGGGCCGGTGCCGTCAGCCGTCCCGTGAGCCGGAGCCCCGTCGACCGGTGCCGCTGCGGCCGGCGCCGGCCGGACCGGCACCCTCGGACGACGGGATCACGACCGTCCGGTAGCGGTTGGTGACCAGGAGGCGGTCGCTGACCAGTTCGAGATCGACGACCAGCGGTCCGTGGCCGGCGGGGGCCCGGAACCGGAAGCGACCGATCCTGGCACACTCGTCTGCCCCGAGGTCGCCCTCCCAGGTCGTCTCCGTCGTCCACGGCTCCGTCGTGTCGGTCGGCGTCTCCCAACGGGCCCTGGCGGTGACCCGGATGCCGGCCAACTCCTCCCGGAGGTCGCTGACGGCGTGGATCTCCAGCGCCACCTCCTCGTCCGGCACGATCACCGGCGGCGGGGGATCGGAGACGACGATCACCGGTCGGCAGGCGTCGGTCACGACCTCGTGCGCCGGCTTCGGGTGGCGCTCGACGTCGAGGATGCCGAAGCCGCCGGCCGGCTCGGGGTCGGCCAGCGCCACCAGGCAGAAGCCACCCGTCGGGCGGTACTTGAGGCGGCGCAGGGTCTCGATGTGGAACCGGAGCACATCGGCCTGGTACCGGCGGCTGGCCGCAGCCCAGCTGCGGGCGTCGGGGTAGGCCTGACGGGGGAGATAGCGGTCGAAGGCGGCGGGCTCGGCCGTCGCCCAGTCGGGGCCGTCCGGCACCTCGAGGTCGGTCCCGGCCCGGTTCGGTCGCTCGACCGCCGACTGGGCGCCGATCCCGCCGGGGAACGTCGCCAGGCGGGGCCAGCGGCGCAACAGCTCCGGCAGGTCGTCGAGCCGGCCGACCTGCCACCCGAGCCACAGGTGGGCGTCGCAGGAGGTCGGGTCCTCGGGGCCGGGCAGCGTCCCGGAGCGGGCGACGACCCGCCGGGTCGGGTCGGAGGCGCGGAGCTCGCGGCCGATGACCGGATCGAGGATCGAGCGGTTCCAGCCGGGCAGGACCTGCCGCGTGATCCAACGGCCGACCCCGCCCGGCGAGGCGGCGCTGAGCGAGGGCAGGCGGGCGGTCGGGCCACGCCGGCCGGCGGCGTCGCCGGCCGACCGTCGCTCGGGACGGCTCAACGGGCGCCCGCTCGGCTCGGTGTGGCCGCACCACAACCCGATGGAGGGATGGTGGCCGAGGCCGTCGACCGCAGCCCGGGCCAGCGCCCGCACCGCCGGCCTGATCTTCGACGAGTAGCCGCCGAGGAGCGGCAGGTCCTGCCAGACGAGCAGCCCGGCCCGGTCGGCCTCCCGGTAGAGCGCAGGCGGGGCGACGTGGGCCGAGACCCGCAGCAGGTCGAGACCGGCGCCGAGCACCGCCCGCACGTCGCTGGCGAAGCGATCGTCGGCCACGTCGCCGAGGAACCGGTCCGGGGGTCCGTAGGCGATCGCCTTGGCGAAGAGTCGCTCGCCGTTGACCCGCCACACGAAGTCGTCGACCTCGATCGTGCGGAGTCCGGTCCGCCACTCGCGTCGGTCGCACAGCTCGCCCTCGGGGGTGCGGACCGCGACCGCGACTTCGTACAGGGGCTGGTCGCCGAGCACGGCCGGCCACCAGCGCTGCGGCCGGTCGATCTCGACGGTCCACTCGATCCGGTTCTCGCCCGAGGCCAGCGTGTGCGTCTCGACCCCGCCGCCGGCCGAGGCGCCGTCCGGGCCGACGACCGACGTGTCGAGCCGGATCGGTCCGCTGGTACCGGCGTCGAGCACGAGGCGGACCAGCAGCTCGGCCCGGTCCTCGGCTGCCGCCCGGCACAGCAGCCGGCTGTGGCGGATGGCGACGGGGCCGGTCGAATCGAGGGTGACCGGTCGCCAGATCCCGCCCGGGTTGCCCGGTGGGGCCAGCGGTCCGCTCTGCAACGCACCGGTCAGCGAGGTGCGATTGGTGTCGCCGCCCGGTGGCGGGCAGGCCACCTCGACGGCCAGCAGGTGCTCCTCGGACTGCGCCGTGAGCTCGGTGACCTCGAGCCGATGGGCGGCGAAGTAGCCGCCGGCGTCGCCGATGTAGGTGCCGTCCATCCAGATCTCGGCGCTGCTCATCACCCCGTCGAAGCGGAGCCAGTGCCGCTCGGACCCCTCGGGCCGACGATGCAGGAAGCGCCTGCGGTAGAGCAGCGGCCCGTCGGTCTCGGCCAGCTCGGGATGGCGGCCCCAGTGGCCCGGGACCTCGACGCCGAGCCAGGAGCCGTCGTCGAGGTCGGCGTCGGCCCCGATGCGACGCAACTCGTCGTCGAGGGGGTGTACCCGCCAGGTTCCGCTGAGATCGCCCTCGCCGGGGCCACGGGGACGGAAGTCCACCAGACCACCTTACGGGCGGTACGGACCCGGTGTCGCAACCGGTCGCCCAGCCCCGACCGGGACCCGGCTTGATTGACCCAAGCCCCGGACGGGAACCTAGAGTCATTGGGTGGACAGCTCTGCGAATCGCCCGACAACCATCGGATCACTCCGGCAGTCCGGCTGGGTCTCTCGCTCGGTCAAGGACGAGATCCGGCACAACGCCATCGAGCGGATCCGGGCCGGTGAACCGCTCTTCCCCGGGGTCCTCGGCTACGAGGACACGGTCCTGCCCCAGCTCGAGCACGCGGTGCTCGCCGGCCACGACGTCATCTTCCTCGGGGAGCGCGGTCAGGCCAAGACCCGGATGATCCGGTTGCTGACCGATCTGCTCGACGAGTACATGCCGATCATCGCCGGTTCCGAGATCAACGACGATCCGTTCAACCCGATCTCCCACTACGCCAAGGAGCAGGTGCTGCACCACGGTGACGACACGGTGCTCGAGTGGGTGCACCGCGACCAGCGGTTCGGCGAGAAGCTGGCAACGCCGGACACCTCGATCGCCGACCTGATCGGCGAGGTCGACCCGATCAAGGTGGCCGAGGGCCGCTACCTGTCCGACGAGCTGACCCTGCACTACGGGCTGGTTCCACGAACCAACCGCGGTGTGTTCGCCATCAACGAGCTCCCCGACCTGGCCGAGCGCATCCAGGTCGGCCTGCTCAATGTGCTGGAGGAGCGCGACGTCCAGATCCGGGGCTACAAGATCCGCCTGCCCCTCGACGTGCTGCTGGTGGCGTCGGCCAACCCCGAGGACTACACGAACCGCGGTCGCATGATCACCCCGTTGAAGGACCGCTTCGGCGCCCAGATCCGCACCCACTACCCGATCGACGTCGAGACCGAGATGGCGATCGCCCGCCAGGAGTCGAACCTACCGACCGACGGGCCGCCGGTTGTCCTCCCCGAGTTCATGGAGGAGCTGATCTCGACCTTCACCCACCTGGCCCGATCGAGCCCGCAGATCAACCAGCGCTCCGGCGTGTCGGTCCGGCTCACCGTGGCCAACACCGAGACGCTGGTGGCCGCGGCCACCCGGCGGGCCCTGCGCCTCGGGGAGGCCGAGGTCGTGCCCCGGGTCAGCGACCTCGATGCCCTGATCGCCTCGTCGGCCGGCAAGATCGAGATCGAGGCCCTCGAGGAGGGCCGCGACGCCGAGGTCATCGATCACCTCCTGCGGGGTGCCATCCTGACGGTGTTCAAGGAGCGATTCTCCGGTGAGGGCGTCCGGCAGGTCGTCGACGCCTTCGAGGAGGAGCTGACGGCCTCGGCCGGCGACGACCTCCCGGCCTCGGCCTATGTCGAGCTGCTCGAGGCCAACCCGGCGCTGGTCGCCCCCGTGACCGAGCTGGTCGGCGACGCCGACGGCGACGGGGTCAAGGCGGCCGCAGTCGAGTTGCTGCTCGAGGGGCTGCACCTGTCGAAGCGACTCAACAAGGACTCGGTCGGCGGCCGGGCCAGCTACCGGGCCAGGGCCTGACGCCTTCCCGCCGGGGCCGCCGGGGCCCCGGGAGGCCGAGCGTCCCGGGAGCACGACGTCGCCACGAGGCGGCTATCGCCGAGCTAGGACACCGCGTCGCCGACGGTGATGGCGCCGGGCGCGACCGTGTTGGCGCCGACGCCGAGCTTGCCGTCGAGCTCGGCGTTGACGGTCTTGAGCACCGCGAGGTCGCGGTCGAACGCCTCGCCGACGCCGGCATCGTCGGCGAATGCCGGCTGCGGGCGGGTGACCATCACGCAGCGGTCGATCCCCTTGATGACTTCCAGCTCGGACCCGCCGATGCGGACCCGACGGCCGACGAGGTCGACCTCGCCCGGTTGATCGAGCACCAGGTTGATCCGGAACCGCCTCCGGTCCCAGTGGCGGAACGACGACTCGGACACCAACGACACCATGGCCTTGCCCGAGTCGTGGAACGAGCCGTCCGGACCCTCCCAGGTGAACCACTCGCCGGTCTCGGTCTCGTCGGCCTGGGTCTGGAATCGGCCCTGGACCTCGCCGGTGGCCCGCTCCAGGCGGACCGGCCGTCCGAGCCAGGCCGACAGCGTGTGGTCGCTGTCGGTCTCGGTCCCGTCCGGCAGCGTGATGCGCACCCCGGCGTCGGCGCCCGTCCCGGCGAGCCTGGCCGAGGCGAACAGGAGCTCGGGCTGGCGCCTGGCCGTCAGGTGCACGCCCGAGTCGACGTCGAACAGCGCCCAGCTGCGATCGCCATCGATCCCGTTCGGACCGATGGTGGCCGAGCTCAGTCGCTCGCCCTGCATCGACTTGACCGGATATCGCCAGATCTCGCTCACCTGCATGGATCGGACCGTAGCCGCCGCCGGGGGAGCGGACCCAGCGCTCATCGGCCCACCCGTTCGACGAGGTCTTGATCGTCAAGATCTGGATTGTTCCCATCGCAGGTCCTACTGTCGAAGCACCAACCGAGATGGCGTCGCATCCGGCCGCCGGCGACGCCGACTCCCCTCACCGCCAGTGCGGCCGAGCCGAGGTACCACCGTGCGCACACTGGCTGCGGCCATGGCCGATCACCGCGTCTCGTTCGACGATCTCCATCGTCGTTACCACCCGGTGCTGCAGATGGTCGAGACGTTGATCGGGGTCGTCCCCAACTGCGATCCCTACCTCGAGATCTGGCAGCCCGGCTTCCGGACCTACAACCTCATCGTGCCGAACCTGTTGAACCTGCCGGCGTCGCTCGCCGGGGTCGCGGCCCCGAAGGACCTGGTCGGCCTCGGGATGTATGCCTCGTCGCGGGCCGCCGGCTGCGCCTACTGCTCGGCCCACACGTGCTCGTTCGCCCTCAGGCGAGGCTCGAGCGAGGGGGCGGTGACCGGCGAGTCCCGCACGCCGACCGAGGAGGCGGTGGTCGCCGTGGCCGAGGCGCTGTCGACGGTGCCCCACCACTACACCGCCGAGCTGGAGGACGAGCTCCGCCGCCACCTGTCGGAGTCCGACACCGAGTGGGTGATCATGGGCGTGGCCATGATGGGCTTTCTCAACAAGTTCATGGACGCCATCGGTGTCGAGCTCGAACCGGAGGCGATCGACGACGTGGCCGAGCTGATCGAGCCGACCGGTTGGTCGGTCGGTCAGCACGAGTGGGCCGACGCCGATGGTGAGCTGCGGCCCCGCGAGGGGGCCGACGGCCCGAAGGTCGACTCGATCTCGACCGCCTTCCCGGTGCTCCGCAACGCCATCGGGGCCATCAAGCTCGATCGGGAGTGGCTGGCCGGGATCCCCAAGGACCCGGCGGCGGCCCGGGCCATGCTCGCCCGGGCCGGATTCGATGAGCCGCTGCTGGAGACGCTGCACCACGCGCGCCCTCGCCGGGCCCTGGCCGGGGTCCTGCACCACAACCTCGATCCCGGCCAGACGACGATCGGCATCGGCACCAAGGCGCTGGCCGGCATCGTGTTCGCCAACCGGCTCGGTAGCGCGCACCTCGGCGAGCGCTCGACCGAGCTGGCCCGACACCACGACGTCGATCCTCGGCTCGTCGAGGCGGCGTCCTCCTACGACCCCGCGTCACCCCCTGCCGGTGTCGACGACCGCACCGCGGCCGGACTGCGCCTCGCCCATGCGTTCGGACCGAGCCCGGCCGAGGTCGACGAGGTGACGGTGGCCGAGGCCTCGGAGGCCCTGAAGCCGGCCGAGATCGTCGAGCTGGCGGTCTGGGTGTCGGTCAATCAGGCGCTGCACCGACTGACGGTCCGGCGCCTGGCCCCGGCCTGAACCGATCGGCCCCCCATCGCGGTATCTGGGGCAGGGCGGGCGACGTCAGAGGAGGGACGGCGGTGCCGGACGGTCCGGGCCGCCACCGGAGGGAACCACCATGGCATCGTTCGAGGTCGAGACCTACACCGTGTCCATCACCGCATCGTCGAGCGACTCGGCGCAGCCCCGCATGCTCCTCGTCAGCCCCGACCTGGCCCACGGGATCCGCAACCGGGCCAACCTGATCTTCGAGCCGACACCGCAGGGCTTCATCGACAACAACAGCAACGGCTACGCAACCAACGTCGGCGGGGCCAACTTCGACGGGATCACGATCGTGGCCTGGATGAGCTCCGGTGTGTTCGACGACGTCTACGACCTGATCCGCAACGAGAGCCCCGTCCGGGTCGTGTTCCACTACAAGGACATCCCCGGCAATCCCAGCTCGACGACCAAGTACCTCACGTCGATCCGGGTCGGCACCGAGGCCGAGGTCCCCGGCGAGGGCGACGGCGATCCCGATGCCGCCATGATCCTGGTGACGGATCTCACGCTCGACGGCGCGCCGGCCTGAGCCCGCTTCGGTCAGCCGGTGAAGCCGGCCTCCTTGTGGCTGCCGTCGCAGAGGGGCTTGTTGGCCGAGGCACCGCAGCGGCACAACGTGACGCGGTTGCGGGTCTCGATTGGCTGGCCATCGGCCCGCTCGACCTCGACGCCTCCGGTGACCCACAGCGGGCCATCCGGCACGACCCCGATCTCGGTCGGGAAGCTCGGTTCGACGACCGAGCCCTCCACCTCGTAGTACAGGGCCCCGGACGGGCAGTTCTCGACCATCGACATCACCTGGGCCCGGACGACCGTGTCGTCGGTCCTGGCCGCCATCTTCCAGACGTTGGTGACCCGGTTGCCGCAGAACCCGGCGTGCACGCACGTCGGGCGGTCGTCGTGGACGTCGATCCCGGTTCCCGGATAGGTGGTGGCTCGATCGGCCATGGCGTCGGTCGGGGCGGTCTCGGCTCCGTCGAAGTCGATGTCCGCATGGGTGCCGTCGCAGTACGGCTTGTTGGCCGAGCCCCCGCAGCGGCACAGGGCATAGGCGGTTCCGTCGTCGTCGACATCGCCGATCCGCCACGTCAGCGGCTCGCCGTGCTCGGACACGATCGGCTCCTTGCGGCGCAGCGGCACGCCGCCGGTGACGACGTAGGGCCCACGCCCCTTGACGGTGATCTTCGGATCCATCGATGCCTCCAGACGACGGCCGGCGGCGGTGAGGCCGGCCCACGGTCGCGACCGTAGCCGACCGCCGGCGTGCGCGATCGACCGACCGGCGACGTCGCCCGATCAGCCGAGGGATGATGACGGCGGCGGCGGCGATGCGGCCCGCTCCGGCCGCGTGTCGGGCAGGAAACCGGCGGAATCGCGACGAGAACGGCGTGGTGGGGCGAGCTGGCCGGCCGCCTCAGTGGAGCGTGTCGAGCACCGGCTGCAGGAAGCGGGGCCGGCACACGATGAAGCCACGGACGATCGGGTAGTCCTTGTTGTACGCGATCTCGTCGCCGTCGATGTCGACCGCCGCCAGCCCGGCCGCCTCGGCCACCGCGGCCGGCGCGCAGGCGTCCCACTCGTAGAGGCCGCTGGCGTGCAGGTAGACGTCGGCGTCGCCACGGACGACGGCCATCGCCTTCACCCCGGCCGAGCCGGCGACCCTGGCCTCGCCGTCGAGGATGTGGGCCACCGCCATCGCCCAGCGGGCCTGCGACCGTCCGGCCACGACAACCGGGGCCCGTCGACCCGGATCCTCGGACTGCGGGTCGTCGGTGGCGTGCACGGCCCCCAGCTCGGGCAGCGACACCGCACCGGCCACCGGGCGACCGTCGGCGACCAGGGCGACGTGCACGGCGTAGTCGGCGCTGTGACCCGAGAAGTCGTGCGAGCCGTCGAGCGGGTCGATGATCCAGGCCCGGTCGGCGCCGAGCCGGCTGCGGTCGTCGCGCCCCTCCTCGGACAGCACCGGGTCGTCGGGGCGGGCCTCCCGCAACCGGTCGAGCAGGAGGTGGTGGGCCTCCATGTCGCCCTGGTCCTCGAGCTGCCAGGGGGTCCAGTCGAGCAGCCGGGCCCGCTGGCGGAGCCCGAGCAGCAGCTCGCCGGCCTCACCCGCCAGCTTGGCGGCGAGCCGGTGGTCGTCGAGGTCGGCCAGGTCACCCCCGGGTTCGGGGGCGCTCACCACCTGCCGGGCCGGTCCGTCGCCATCGTTCGATGGTAACGGCCCGCAACGGGCACTCAGTAGCTGCGGGGCAGGCCGAGCACCTTGCTCGACACGAAGTTCAGCACCATCTCCTGGCTGACGGGGGCGATCTTCATCAGCCTGGCCTCGCGCCAGTACCGCTCGACGTCGTACTCCTTGGCGTAGCCGAAGCCGCCGTGGGTCTGGAGCGCCCGGTCGGCGCACTCGAACGCGGCGTCGGCGGCCAGGTACTTGGCCAGGTTGGCCTCCTCGCCACACCCGAGCCCGTTGTCGTAGCGCCAGGACGCCAACCGGACCATCTGCTCGGCCGCCCGCAGCTTGCCGTGGCTGTCGGCGAGCGGGAAGGCGAGCCCCTGGTTCTGGCCGATCGGTCGACCGAAGATGACCCGGTCCTTGGCGTACTCGGTGGCCCGCCGCAGCGCCGCCCGGCCGATGCCGAGGGCCTCGGCCGCGATCAGGATGCGCTCGGGGTTGAGCCCGTCGAGGATGTAGCGGAAGCCCTCACCCTCCTCGCCGACCCGACGGGAGACCGGCACCCGCAGGCCGTCGTAGCGGACCTCGCAGGAGACCACGGCGTTGCGACCGAGCTTCGGGATCGGGGTGATGTCGACCGCCGGGTCCTGCAGGTCGACGAGCAGCAGCGTCATCCCGGAGGTCGGGCCTTCGGCCTCCTCCTTCGGCGTTGTCCGGACCAGGAGCAGGCACACGTCGCAGTACGGGGCCTTGGTCGTCCAGACCTTGGCCCCGGTGACGACGTACTCGTCGCCGTCGCGCACCGCCCGGGTGGTGATCGACGTCGTGTCGGTCCCGGCGTCCGGCTCGGTCACGCCGAAGGCGGCGTGGATCGAGCCGTCGGCCACGCCGGGCAGGATCTCGTCGGCCAGCTGGGGCGAGCCGTACTTGCGGACCGGTTCCATGCCGAAGATCGAGAGGTGCATCGCCGAGCAGCCGTTCATCGCCGCCCCGGACGCCGCCACCTCCTCCAGCACGATCGAGGCCTCGGTGATGCCCTGGCCGCCGCCACCGAACTCGGTTGGGATGGCGATGCCGACCCAGCCCCCGGCGGCCATGTCGGCGTAGAAGTCCCAGGGGAACTCGTGGCGCTCGTCGCAGTCGCGCCAGTAGGTGTCGGGGTACTTCGAGCAGACCCGCCTGACCCCATCGCGGATCGCCTCGTGGTCGGGGTTCGGGGTGAAGTCCACGATGGCGACGCTACCAGAGCGGCCGTCGCGGGCTTCAGTCGATCGGGTCGTAGAGCGCCGGGCGGGGCGGGACCTCGATGGCGACCTCCTCGCCCCGGTGGTAGGCCTCGATCGCCCGGTTGGCGACCATGGTGGCCAGGTAGCCGTCCCAGGCCGAGGCCCCGGGTGGGGCGGCGCCCGTTCGGATGGCGTCGATCCAGCCCTGGAGCTGGAGCCGGTACGACTCGGCGAACCGCCCGAGCCACAGCTCGGGCACGTCGACCCCCCGGTTGAACGAGCGGGAGCGGGTGACGAACGCGCCATCGCCCATCGCCGCCTGACCGTCGGCGCCGGCGACCCGGCAGGCCACCTGGTAGCCGAACGTTGCGTTGACGAAGGCCTCGATCTGCACGAGCACCCCGGAAGCCGAGCGCAGGATCACCAGGATCGGGTCGTGCTCGCCCTCGGGGGTCCGTGGGCCCGGTCGGCCGTGGAGGACGAGCACCGACTCGTACTCGTCGTCGAGCAGCCAGCGCCCGATGTCGAGCTCGTGGATCGCCATGTTGGTCATCGTCTGCTCGGTGAACAACCCGTAGGGTGCCCTGGTGTTGGTGTGGAGCTGGTGGACGAGGAGCGGCTCACCGATCCCGTCCGGCCCGAGCTCACGCTTGAGGGCGGTGTAGCCGGGATCGAACCGACGCATGAACCCGACCTGGATCGTGCGCCGGCCACGGCCGACCTCGGCGTCGACGATCGAGCGGGCGTCGTGGTCGGTCACCGCCAGCGGCTTCTCGCACAGCATCGGTCGCTCGGCGGCCAGGACTGACCGGACCTGCTCGGCGTGGACGGCGTCCGGCGAGGCGATCAGGACCGCATCGACGCCCTCGGTCCCGAGGAGCTCGTCGATCCCGCCGTCGCCGCTACAGGCCCGGGCGCCGACCGGTCCGGCCACCGTGGCGGCGCGGTCGGCGTCGACGTCGAACACGGCGGCCACCCGGGACCCCGAGACCGACCGGGCCAGGTTGGCCGTGTGGGCTGTGCCGATGTTGCCCGCACCGATGATCCCGACCCCGATCGTGTCGTCGGACCTGTCGTCGGCCATCGTGGCTCCCTCCTCGACCGCACCCGTCGGCCGATCCCGTGCGTGACCGGTCAGCGACCGGTCCAGCGGGGTTGGCGCTTCTCGAAGAACGCGGCCACACCCTCCTCGGCATCCTCGGACTCACCGATCACCCGGCGGGCCTGGCGGGTCAGCTCCCAGCCCCGCTCGTCGTCGGCGGAGGCGAGCGCGTCGACCACCTGCAGCGACTGCTGGACCGGGATCGGCGCGTTGCCGGTGATCGTCATCGCCAGCTCGGTGGCCCCGGCCAGCGCCCCGCCAGGCGGCGTGATCCGGTTGACCAGACCGAGGCGCCTGGCCTCGGCGGGCGCGAGGTCGGCCCCCGTGAACAGCAGCTCCTTGGCCACGTTGAGCGGGAGGACCCGGGCGGCCCGGAACAGGGCGCCGCTGGTGGCGACCAGGCCCCGCTTGACCTCGGGCAGACCGAAGCGTGCGTTCTCGGCGGCCACCACGAGGTCACACGCCATCACCACCTCGAAGCCGCCGCCGTAGGCGATGCCCTCGACGGCGGCGATCAGGGGCTTGGTCCTCGTCCGCCCGACGACGCCGTACACCCCGCCCCGCTCGGTCGGCGCGCCCGAGGTGGAGGCCATGTCGGTCCCCGCGCAGAACATGTCGGGCCCGCCGTTGAGGATCCCGACCCACAGCTCGGGGTCGTCCTCCAACCGGTTGAGGGCGGCGTCGAGCGCAGCGGTCATCTCGGCGTCGATGGCGTTGCGCTTGTCGTGGCGGACCATCGTGATGATGGGCACGTGCTCGACCGCCGCCGTCTCGACCCGGGCGACCCCGGCGGTGCCGGCGGCGGAGTCGTCAGCGCTCATGGCCGCCGAGCGTAGCGAACGCCGGCCGACCGGGTCGACCGGTCCGATGCCGGCGGCCGGGCCCGAGGGGCCGGGAACGTCGCCCCGTGGCCGGTTGCCGCTCGATGCCACCGTCGTGCCAGCATCGGGCATGGCCTCACGCAGACCGGTCGCCGTCCTGCACGAGCACCCCTCGTGGTCCCGGTCGCTGCTCGCCCGTCTGGCCGAGCGCGACGTCGAGGTGGTGCCGATCGACGTCGGTGACCCCGGGGCCGCGGCCCGGGCGCTCGCCGGTGGTCGATCGTTCGATCGTTGGCTCAACCGGGTCAACGCCATGCCGTCGGACGGACGCCCGCCATCGGTGGTGGCGGCGACCGGACACCTCCTGCTCGCACTCGAGCTCCGAGGCGAACGGGTCGTCAACGGTCACCGGGTGTGGGCCATCGGCGGCTCGAAGGCGGCCCAGGTCGAGTTGTTCCGGCGAGCCGGCCTGGCCGCGCCGGACGGCGTGGCGGTCAACGAGCCCGCGGCCATCCCGGCGGCCGCCGACGAGGTCGGGTACCCGCTGTTGGTCAAGCCGAATGTCGGCGGGTCCGGTGCCGGCATCCTCCGGTTCGACGACGCCGGCGAGCTCGCGGTCGCGCTTGCGGCCGGCGCGATCGACCTCGGCGTCGACCGGACCGGGCTGGTCCAGCGGGTGGTCGAGCCGGCCGACGGCCTCGTCCACCGGATCGAGATGCTCGGCCACGACCCGTTCTACGCCACCGATCAGGTGACCAGGGCGGGGATGTTCAACTACTGCGCGGCCGACGGCTGCGGGGTCGAGGCGATCGATGTCGTCCCTCCCGAGGACGACGTCGTCGGCGAGGCCAGGGCGGTGATGACCGCAGCCGGCGCCGACGTGGCCGGTCTGGAGTATCTCGTCGACGGTGACGGACGGCGGGTCTACATCGACTTCAATCCCTACTCGAACGTGCTCGCCGGTCGAGACGACGAGCTCGGGTTCGATCCGCTCGACCGCTACATCGACCACGTCCTCCGCTGAGGCCGATCGCCGGGCCGGTCCCGGCGCCCTCGCTCAGCTCGCCGGTGGCGGCTCGAAGGGGCGGGGATCGGCGAAGCGCCTGACCACGTTGGCGGTGAGCTGGGCCACGTCGTTGGCGTAGCCGTTGCGGGCCAGGGCGCCGAACCACGAGATCGACCCGACCGAGAACACCGCCCCGCCCCCCGGCGTCTCGTAGAACACCACGTCGGCCCTCACCATCGGGTCCGGTCGCTCGTAGATGACCGAGCCGCCGAACTCCTCCTTGGTCCGGACCATGTCGTCGCCGAAGTCGGTGGCCGACGCAACGACGACCGCGTGGGCCGGCGAGCCGAGGTGGGTGTCGTACCGGTCGATCTCCTGGCCGGCGGCGCCGCCGCCGAGCCCCGAGGTGCCGAGGCGATCATCGACCAGCTCCACCCCCTCCCACATCCACGCCGTGCGGTCGCCGAACGCCTCGGGGTGCACGTCGTAGTGGGTGGCCCGCTCGAAGCCCTGGGCCGCGAAGCCGATGCCGACCAGCTCGTTCGGTGCTCGACCCAGCCGTCGCCACATTCCCCCGTACTCGCCGCCGAAGGCGTGATAGCTCTCGCCCGGCCCGGTCTCCCAGTTGCGGACGCCGTCCTCGGCCCGCCGCAGCTCCATCGCCCCCGGCCAGTGCTCGCTGAACGCCACCCGCCAGTAGAACCCGTTGCCCCCGAGGTAGAGGAGCCGTCCGCCCTGCCGTTGCCAGGCGTCGAGCGCGTCGAGCATGGCGGTCGACCAGTACTCGGGGTGGGTGCAGGTCACGATGACCCGATAGGGAGCGAGGGCGGCGAGCCCGTCGTGATGCAGGTCCTCGTCGGCGATGACGTCGTGCCCGGCGGCCCCGTCGGTGTCGCCGCCGAGGACGTGGTCGAGGAACGCGCTGAGGTCGGTGTCGGGGGTGAAGTTCCAGCCGTCGGCGCCGGGCCGGAGGTTGAGCACGGGCCGGCGCCGTGAGCTGAACATCACGCCGCTGCCGTCGCGGTGTCGCTCGTACATCGACGGTCCGACCTCGGGGTGGAGCCGGACGTAGTCGTGCTCGGGTCGGAGACGGTTGCGGGTGGCGATGAAGTCGGCCCCCTCGAACAGCATCCGGTGGTTGGCGTAGGCCAGGTAGGTCGCGGTCGAGGCCAGCAGGGCGACGGTCGCGGTCCGCCCTCCTGCCGCCGGACGGACGAAGAACGGGATCCGATCGACCTCCTCGCCACCGGGATCGTCGACGGCCGGCGCCCGGAGGCGGAAGGCGTAGATGCCGCTTGGCAGGTCGCCCGGCAGGGTCAGCTCGGCGGTGGTCGGCCAGCCGGCGTCGTAGAGGTCGGAGGTGTGGAAGTGCACGGCGTCCCACTGCGAGGGGTCGTCGGTCCAGCGCTGGACCGACCCGTCCCAGCTGGGCCCGGTCACCGCCCGGGCCGGGAGCTGGTGCAGGCGCCCGTGGCGCTCGCTGCCGCCGACGTCGGCCATGAGCGGCCCGTCCTGCTCGCGGGCGAGGTCCCACACCAGCTCGGTGTCGTCCACGGTCAGGGCCGGGCGGGCCAGCCGGCCGTCGAACGATCCCCGGGCCGGCTCGTCGTTCGACGGCGGCGCCGCGGCCAGGACGAGCTGGTCGAGGGGGGACGGGAGGGCGTCGCCGCCGGCCCGGACCCAGCCCTCGTCGACCTCGATCAGGTCGCGGCCGGGCGAGGGTGACGGCGCCGTGGTCACCACCCCGCTGAGGGTCCGTCCCGGCACGTCGACCTCGACCTGGACGCGGTACCAGCGGCGGTTGGTCAGCGGCGCACTGCGAAGGGCGAGATCGGCGCCGCCGGCCCTGGCCCGGAGGACGCCATCGACCAGCATCAGTTGCAACACGAAGGAGTCGCCGACGATCGAGGCCACCGTCGACTCGTCGCCGGGGCGGGTCGGCCACAGCCACAGGTCGAGGACCAGCCGACGCTCGAGCGTGAGCCCGGCCAGGCCCACGGTCCCGTACGAGCCGGGCCGCAGCGGCCGGTGGTCGAGGTCGACCACCGGCGACAGCTGGTCGATCGGGACCTCCTCCTCGAGGAAGCCGGGGCCGCTCCTGGTCGGATCCCCGCAGCGGATCCGGACGAGCGACAGCTCGGTCGGGCCGGGGCGCGACGACGAGGCCATGAGCCGGATCGGCTCCCCGGCCCGCAACGACCACGGCTCGCAGTAGCCGGTCAGCGTCTTGGGGCCGGTGCCGGGGTCTGGCTCGGACCCGCTCAGGGTTGTGGACATCGAGTCACCATGCCAGCCTCCCGTCGGTCCCGCCAGACGCTCGTTGGCCGGGCGGCCAGATGGTTCGGGATGGGGCCGCCTGTTACGTTTGCCGGATGCTGGACGGGCTTCCGGTCCTCGACCTGACCGACCACCGGGGTCAGTTCGGCCCCTGGCTGCTGGCCCAGCTCGGCGCCGAGGTGATCCGGGTCCCCCCGGCCGGCCGGACCGACCCCGATGCATGGATCGCCGATGGCCGTGACCTGGCCGACGCCGTCTACACGACGGGCCTGACGCTGGCCCCGCTCGATCCCGGGTCGGCCGCCGACCGGACGACCATGCGAAGCCTGGTGGCCGAGGCCGCCATCGTGCTCGACACCGGCCCGCCCCGTCACCTGCCCGCCTTCGGGATCGATCGGGCCGGGCTGGTCGAGCTCAACCCGACCGTGGTGTCGGTGGTCGTGTCGCCGTTCGGTCTCGAGGGGCCGCGGGCCGACCAGCCGGCGACGGAGCTGACCGTCGCCGCCCTCGGGGGGCCGGTCCGGATCCAGGGCGTGCCCGACCGGGCCCCGGTCCACCACTCCGTCCCGCAGACCTGGCGCCACGCCGGCGCCGAATCGGTCGTCGCGGCCCTCGTCGCCCTGGCCAGGGCCGACCAGACCGGCGAGGCCCAGTTCGTCGACGTGTCGGCCCAGTCGGTGATGACGTGGACGATGCTCAACGCCATGGAGGCAAGCGAGATCCAGGGCTTCGACTTCGAGCGGACCGGCGCCACCCTGGAGCTGTCGCTGTCGATACCGCTGCGCCACGCCTGCGCCGACGGCCACGTGATCCTGGTGTCCCGCGGCCGCAACGGTGCGCTGCTGCATCCGTGGCTGATCGAGGATGGCATCGTCGACCCGTCGTGGGCCGACGAGGACTGGGACGACTACGACAGGCGGGTCATCGACGGGGAGCAGACGAGCGTTCCCTTCGACGAGCTGATCGACGCCCTCGGTCGGTTGTGCGCCCGCTACTCGAAGCGGGAGCTGCTCGAGCGGGGTCAGGCGCTCGGCGTCACGATCGCCCCGGTCAACGACGTCGCCGACCTGCTGGCCTTCGACCACCTCGAGGCCAGGGGGTTCTGGTCGTCGGTGGCGGCGCCGGTCACCGGCGACCCCGCCGGCGACGGCGACCCGGCCACACCGACCGTCCGGCTCCCCGGCGCCTACTACACCCTCGACGGCGAGCGACCGGCGGTCTCCCGCCGGCCGGCCGCCCCCGGCGACGCCCCGCCCGCCTTCGCCGGTGCGTCCGCCAGGCCCGAACCGTCCGCCTTCGAGGGGGCGCGCCCGTTCGACGGGCTCGTCGTCGCCGACTTCAGCTGGATCGGCGTCGGCCCCATCACCGCCAAGTGCCTGGCCGACCACGGCGCCACCGTGGTCCGCGTCGAGTCGGAGAACCGGATCGACGGCCTGCGGGTGCAACCGCCGTTCGCCGGTGCGGAGCCCGGCCCGAACCGCTCGAACTTCTACGGGACGTTCAACACCTCGAAGCGCAGCATGGCCGTCGACCTCAAGAACGAGACCGGCGTCGTCGTCGCCCGCCGCCTGATCGAGCGGGCCGACGTGGTCATCGACAGCTTCACCCCCGGCTCGATGGCCCGCCTCGGCCTCGGGCCGGACGACATCGCCGCCATCAACCCGAACGCCATCACCGTGACCACGTCGCTCCTCGGCGGCGGCGGACCGTTCTCGACGATGGCCGGCTATGGCTACCACGCCGCCGCCATCGCCGGGTTCTTCGACCTGGTCGGGTGGCCCGACCTCCCGCCGGACGGGCCCTGGCTGGCCTACACCGACACGGTTGCCCCCCGGTTCCTGACCGCGGCCCTCCTGTCCGCCGTCGACCGGCGCCGGCGGACCGGCGAGGCCGGCCACATCGAGGCGGCCCAGCTGGAGTGCGCCCTCCAGTTCCTGGCCCCCGAACTGCTCGGCCATCAGCTGGAGGGGGTCACGCCGGCCCGGCGGGGCAACCGCGCCAGGGGCCTGGCCCCGCAGGGGGTCTACCCCTGCGCCGGCGACGACTGCTGGGTGGCGATCTCGGTGGTCGACGACGAGGCGTGGTCACGGTTCCGGGCCGCCCTCGGCGACCCGGGCTGGGCCAGGGGGGCCGTGCTCGACTCGGTCGACGGCCGGCTGACCAGGCACGATGCGATCGACACCGGGATCTCGGCCTGGACCTCGGAGCGGACCGAGGAGGAGGTCGAGGCGACGCTGCGGGCGGCCGGGATCGCCGTCGGCCGGGTGCAGCGCAGCAGCGACCTGCTGGCCGACCCCCAGTACGAGCACCGCGACTTCTACCACCGGCTGGAGCACAGCGAGGTCGGGACCGTTCCCTACGCCGGCCACCAGTACCGCATCGAGGGCTACGACCACGGTCCACGGACGGCCGCCCCCGGCCTGGGCGAGCACACCTTCGAGGTGCTGACCGACCTGCTCGGCTACGACGTCGACGAGGTGGCCGAGATCGCCGCCAGCGGCTGCCTGGAGTAGGTCACGCGCCGAGCGTGGGACGGTCGACGTTTCGCCGGAGGCGAGCTCGGGGTGAGCCGCCCCGCGGCCAACACGTCAGCCGGTGTTGCGGAGGCCGGCGGCGACGCCGTTGACGGTGAGCAGCAGGGCTCGCCGAAGCCGCCGGTCGACCTCGTCGCCGGCGGCGGTCGCCGCCCGGGTCCGGGCCAGCAGCTCGACCTGCAGGACGTTGATCGGGTCGAGGTAGACGTCGCGGACGGCCAACGTCCGCTTGATGATCGGCAGATCGTCCATCAGCCCACCGCCCTTCAACCGGGTCAGCTCCGCCACCGTCAGGTCGTGCTCGGCCACCACCCGGTCGAAGAAGTGGTGGAGCGAGGTGTCGACGAGGCGGTCGACGTAGTGGCGGGCCAGGGCCAGGTCGGTCTTGGTCAGCGTCATCTCGACGTTGGAGATGAAGGTCCCGAAGAACTGCCAGTCGCGCAGCATCAGCTCCAGCTCGTCGCCGTGGCCGGCCTCCCGGGCTGCGGCCAGGGCGGTGCCGACGCCGAACCACCCGGGGATGATCTGGCGTGACTGGGTCCACCCGAACACCCACGGGATGGCCCTCAGGTCGTCGATCGAGCCATCGCCACCTCCCTGCGTGGTGCGGCGGGCGGGGCGGGAGCCGATGTTCATCGCCGCCAGCTCCTCGACCGGCGTCGACGTCTGGAAGTACGACACGAGCCCGGGGGCCTCGATGAACGCCCGATAGGCGGTGAAGGCGGCGTCCGACATCAGCTCCATGACGTCGTTCCAGCGGGCCAGCGTCGCCGGGTCGTTGCGGCTCCGCCGGTGCAGCAGGGTGGCCTCGACCACCGCCGACAGCGCGAGATCGAGGTTGCGCCTGGCGATGTCGGGCAGGCCGTACTTGTCGGCGATCACCTCGCCCTGCTCGGTGATCTTGACCCCGCCGACGACCGCGCCGGGAGGCTGGGAGAGGATGGCGGCGTTGGTCGGGCCGCCACCGCGGCCGACCGAGCCACCCCGGCCGTGGAACACGACGATGCGGATGCCGGTCTCGGCCGACACCTCGGCGATCTGGCGAAGGGCCTTGTGGATCTCCCACTGTGAGGTGGTGATGCCGCCGTCCTTGTTGGAGTCGGAGTAGCCGACCATCACCTCCTGCACGTCGCCCCGCAGCTCCACCAGTCGCCGGTAGGGCGGGTTGGCCAGCAGCTCCCGGAGCACGGCGCCGATGGCTCGCAGGTCGCCGATCGTCTCGAACAGGGGCACGAACCCGATGCGGGCCACGTCGGCGGGCAGGTCGACCAGGCCGACGTCGCGGGCCAGCACGGCCGGGGCGAGGATGTCGTCGACGCCCTGGGTCATCGACACGATGTAGCTCTCGACGACCTCCTCGCCGGCCCGGTCCAGCTCCTGGCGGAGGGTCTGCATCAGCGCGAGGGCCGGCGGGGCGTCGTGGCCTCCGTTGCCTCCGACCGGCGGGCCGAGGGGTCGACGGCTGGCCAGCTCCTCGGTCAGGAGCTTGGTCCTGGCCTCCCGGTCGAGGGTGGCGTAGTCGGTGCCGATCGCCTCGAACAGCATCGCCAACGACTCGTGGTGGCGGACGGCGTGCTGACGCACGTCGAGGGTGGCCAGACGGAAGCCGATCAGCGAGACGAGGCGGCGGACCCGGGCCAGCCGGCCCCCGGCCATGAGCGAACCGCCGTTGGCCTCGAGCGAGCGGGCCATGCAGGCCAGATCGACCTGGAGTGCCTGCGGGTTGGCGTAGGCCCGGGGACCGGGCGGGACCCTGGCCGTGTGCTGGAGCCGGTCGTGGATCACCCCGAGTCGTTGCCGGTAGGGCTCGCCGGCGCTCAGGGCGCTGAACCGGCTGGCCACCCCAGGGAAGCGCTCCCGGTCGTCCGCCAGTTGGGCCTCGAGCTCGTCCGAGATCCCGGCGACGGCGTCGCCGACCGACAGCTCGCTGGAGAGCTCCTCGATCTCGGTGATCAGGATCCGCAGGGCTCGGCTCCGCTGCAGAGCCAGCACCTCGACGGTGGTCTCGGGCGTGACGTTCGGGTTGCCGTCGCGGTCGCCACCGACCCAGCTCCCGAACCGGATCGGCACCCGCTCGGTGGCGAGCGAGCCTCCGATCGTGTGCAGCGATGCGTCGAGGTCGTCGAACAGCTCGGGCAGACCCTCGCGCACCATCTGCGTCAGGTAGTACAGGATCGAGCGGGCCTCGTCGACCGGGTCCGGCCGCTCCCGCCGCAGCTCGTCGGTCTGCCAGATGGCGTCGATCAGCTCGTCGACCCGGCGGTCGATGCGGGCCCGGCGGGCCCGATTGCCCTCGGCCTTCGTCCGGCCCTCGACCAGCGATGCGATCTCGGCCAGCTTGTCGAGGATCGAGCGGCGGGAGGCCTCGGTCGGGTGGGCGGTGAAGACCGGGCGGAGGTCGGCGTCGCGGACCGTGGCCACGATCTCGGCGTCGGACACGCCGGCCGCCTGCAGCTTGGCCACCGTCTCGGCGAACCGGTTGTTGCTCGACACCGCGTTGTCCCGCAGGTCGTCGACCCGATGGACCTGCTCGGCCGTGTTGGCCAGGTGGAAGTAGACCGTGAAGGCCCGGACGAGCCGGATGGCGTCGTGCACGTCGACGTCGTCGAGCAGGTCGGCCAGCTCGGTCGAGGAGGCGTCGCCGTCCCGGCGCAGACTCCGGGCCAGCACCCGGACCTGCTCGACCCGCTCCAGCAGCTCGGGGCCCTGCTGGCGGACCAGCGCCTCACCGAGCTGGTGGCCGAGGCGCCGGATGTCGTTGCGGAGATCGTGGTCGAGCTGGTCGAGGTGGTCGGAGTTGCCGTTCGGGCGGTCGTCAGCGCTCACCCGACCGACGGTACCTGGCCGGGTCGACCGGTCGGCCGATCGGTCCGCGCCCCGGCGTCCGGCGTCGATGTCGGCGGCCGCCGCTCAGGCCGGGTCGATCGCGACCTGGCGGCTGGCGAAGCGCCACCCGGCGGCGGTCCTGGCCAGCTCGTCGCGGTAGATCCCCGTTGCCCGCAGTACGGCGCTGTCGCCCTGGCCGGCCGTGTGGGCGTTGAGGTACGACGTCATCGTCGCCCGGTCGTCGCCGACCCCGTCGACCAGCAGGTTCCAGTTCCAGTGCCTGGCCCGCCCCTTGTGGATCGAGAAGTGGGTCTCGGCGTAGGCCCGGAGCGCATCGGCGCCGGCGTGACGCCCTCCGAGCGGGGAGCCGTCCGGGAGGCCGAGGCACTCGAACACGCCGTCGGCGGTGAAGCAGTCGACCCAGTTGGCGATGTGGCCGAGATCGATGGCGACGTTGTAGCGGGCCAGCAGCTGACGGATGTCCTCGTGGTCCTGGGGGGCGAGCGACGTCATGGCGACAGTCTGACCGGCCGGGCCGGAGCCGGCCAGCGGAACGGCCGATGCCGGTGGCTCAGCCATCGACGCTCCACTCGAAGAGCTGGCCGACGAGCTCGTCGTGCAACCCGGCGGCCGTGGCCAGGGCCAGCAGGGCGAGGGCGGCTCCGCCGATCCCGACCAGCCACGGCTCGGCCCGCTCTCGTGCTCCCTCGGGCAGGAGCTGGTGGACGGCCCCGGCCGCCACCAGCGGCGAGAGCACGCCGAGGAGGTAGACGACCATCTGCCCGAGCCCGACCGCCCCCCGGTCGGGCAGCTCGTTGAGCACGCGACCGAACTCGAGGCCGACGCACGGTCGCCACAGCTCGGCCGCTGCTCCGCCGGCGAGGACGCCGCCGATCATCGCCCCGACCCGGTCGCCGGTCGGCGACGGCGGACGGCCGGCGAGACGGGGGACGACGAGGGCGACGGCGGCGAGGCCGAGGGCCAGGGCGATCATCAGCGGGGTGTAGCCGCCGCCCCGGTCGCTGAACCGGATCCACGACAGCGCACTGATGGCGACGCCGTAGGCGGCGATGGCCGGGATCACGTCCCGCCTGGCGGCCATGGCGGTGGCCAGCCCCGGCACGATGACGATCAGCGAGCAGGCCATCAGGGCCGACTCGAAGCCCTCGGCCAGGAGCTGCATCAGGGGCCGTTCTCGATCAGGTGGGCCACGACCTCCTCCAGGCCGTCGTAGTCGCCCTCGCCGATGTGGTCGTAGCGGACGTCGCCGTTCTGGTCGAGCACGTAGACCCGGGGCCAGAACCGGCGGCTCTCCTGCCAGGCCCGGAAGTTGGTCTTCTCGGTGTCGAGGGCGATCGGCCAGGTCACGCCGAGGTCGACCGCGGCCTTGGCGATCCGGTCGGGGTCGCGCTCGAAGTCGAACTCGGGGGCGTGAACGCCGATGATCTCGAGGCCCCGCGGCCGGTACGTCTCGTAGATGGCCTGGGTGAAGGGCAGCCGGTTCTTGCAGTTGAAACAGCCGAACGTCCAGAACTCCACGATGCGGACCTGGCCGGCGAAGTCGTCGAGGCTGGTGGCGTCGGTCTGCAGCCAGCCGTCGAGGTTGGTCAGCGCCGGCTTCGGCTCGAGGATCGGCGGCGGGTCGACGACCTCGATCGTCTCCGGGGCCTCGTCGTCGGCCGCATCCGGCCCGGTGGCGTCCCTGGTGGTGTCGTCGCCGCCGTCGGCGCCGTCCGTTTCGTCGGTGCCGCCGTCGGTCCTGGCCTGCTGACCGGCCGGCGAGGTCGCCGTGTCGTCGCCGTCGTCGGAGCCGAACTGGGTGGCGACCAGGCCACCGACCACGGCCACCAGCACCAGGGCGGCCAGGAAGCTGCTTCGGTTCATCGCTCGATCACGTCCTTCCTCGGGTCGGCACCACGTTCTCCAGCAAACCACGGTCGGGACCGACCCCTTCCGCAGCACTCCTGAACGTCTGCGGAACTTCTGACCGCTACTCGACCCCGAAGGCCAGGCCCCTGGCCACGCCGTCGGCCACGTCGGCCATCGTGTCGAACCGGACGCCGAGGTCGGTCGCGGCGTCGAGGAACCGCTCGAAGGCGAGCAGGCGGTGGCCCCGACCGATCACCTGGGGGTGGAAGACCAGGGTCAGTACGCCGGCGACGACCTCCCGGACCATCCACGTCAGGTCGCCACCGAAGTTGTCGAACATGTCGTCCGGGCGGGCCAGCCCTGGCATGATCATGCGGCGGAAGGCCACGAACTCCAGGTACGGGTAGTCGTCGTTGGTCCACGACCAGGGCAGCTCGATCAGGTCGGTCTCGTTGCCCCACCGCGGCGGGCCGTCGGTCGGGAACTCGTCGCCGGCCCGGACCCGGTACGGCCGGTGGTCGTGGCCCATCAGCGACGAGTCGTACTGCACGCCCCGCTCGACAAGCAGCTCGATCGTCTGGTTGGTCAGGTCGCCGGCGGGGGAGCGATAGCCGACCGGTGGTCGGCCCCAGAGGTCGCCGACCAGCTCGATCGAGCGGTCGAGGGCGGCCCGCTCCTCGTCGGCCGACTGGGTCGAGTTCAGCTCGTGGGCGTAGCCGTGCAGGCCGATCTCGCAGCCGGCGTCGACGACCATCCGGCACACGTCCGGGTAGGTCTCGATCGTGTGGCCGGGGATGAAGAACGTCGACGGCAGCCCCCGCCGCTCGAGCAGGCGCAGGATCCGGGGCACGGCCACCGCGCCGAACTCGCCCCGTGACATCGCGGTCGCCCCGGTCATCTTCCGCATCAGCCACAGCGACGGCCCGTCGAAGTCGAACGACAGGCAGACGTGGCCGGCCGGGTGCGGGGCATCGATGGTCATGGCTGCAGACTACGACAGCACCGACGACCCGTCCGAGCCCGTGGCCGGCGGGTCGGTCGACCAGGTCACGAGACGGCGGCGTGGAGGGCGTCGATCTGCTCGGTCCCGATGCCGACTCGATCGCCGTCGAGCACCAGCTCGAAGCTCCCGCTCGTTGTGGCACCCGTGCTGCCGACGAATCGCAACACGTCGTCACCGTCGCCGGCGAGACCGGCCACCGAGTAGGCGTCCCTCGACGCCAGGTACAGGTCACCGGAGGCCGATCGCGAGGCCCCCCAGATGTCCTCGGCGGCCAGGCCGACCGCGGAACCGTCGAACAGCAGGCTCCACGCCGTCGGGACCGGTCCGTCGCCGAGCACGAGGTCCTCGTCCCGGAAGTCGAGCGCTCCGCCGCCGCTCCCGTCGACGATGGTCTTGCCCAGGGTCGAGATGATCGGTGTGCCAGCCCCGTCGGTAGTGACGGCAGTTATCGCCTCGGGGACACCGGCCAGCCCGGCGGTCGAACCGTCGAGGACGACGGCGAGCGTTCCAGCGGTGGTGACGCCGACCGATGACGGCGTGAACCGCAGGAGGTCCGAGTTGTCGACCCGGCCGAGGCCGGGAACGTCGGCATCCTTGGTCAGGGACAGCAGCATCGAGCCGTCCGGGTCGAGGTGGAAGGCGTCGATGTCGTTGCCGCCGAGCCCGAGGTCGGAGCCGTCGACGAACAGCGACCAGCTCTCCTGCTCGAGGTCGTAGGCCAGGACGTCCTCGTCGGCGAACACCACCCCGTCGACCGAACCGCCCGTCGTCGAGCTGAGGTAGATCGTCGGGGCCTGGTCTGGCTCCTCCCGCTCGCCGACGAGCACCTCGACGGTGCCGGTGTCGGTTCCGTGCCGGTTCTCGATGCGGTACGTGAAGGCGTAGAGGCCCTCGAAGCCGGTGGACGGCGTGAACCGGTAGGTGCCGTCGGCGGCGACGTCGAGCGCAGCCCGGCCGTCGGTCGGGGCGTCGAAGGCGACGACCGTCGCCGCCGGAGACCCGAGCTCGTCGTTGGCCACGACGTCCCCGGTGACGGCGGTGCCGGCCGCCGTGTGGAACGGGTCGCCCCGTGCCGAGCCAGGACCCGGGCCGTCGTCGACGGCGATCGGTGCCCGTCCGATCGTCAGCTCGACGGCGGTCGTGTCGTTGGTGTCGTCGGGGTCGTCGTTGAGCCCCGAGACGGCGAACGTCGCCGTCGCCGGGCCGACCGCGGCCGCGCCTTCGACCCTGAGCCCGACCGTCACGGTCGCCGTCTCGTCGACGGCCAGCGATCCGTTGAGCTGGCACGGCAGGCCGGCCGGGCCTGCGTCGCAGCCGGAGGCGGAGGCGACGTCGACGCCCGCCGGCAGTGCCGCCATGACCGACACCCGCTCGGCCGGCTCGGGCCCGAGGTTGGTGATCTGGAGGTCGACCGAGACCGCGTCACCGGGGGCCACCTCGGTCCGGTCGGCGGTCGAGGTAACGGCCAGGTCGGCCGGACCGACGTCGGGCACCTGGTCGAGCCGGACCACCGTCCACTCGTTCTTCCAGCGACCGCCGACGCGGCTCCCGACTGCGACCTCGTAGGCGGCCGAGGCATCCGGTGCGTCGAAGAGGTACTGCGTCACCGGTCCGACCTGCATCGGAGCCGGCCACGGGTCGCCGTCCTGGCGGATCCGGACCCGGTAGCGATCGGCGCCGGGCACCGGGCCCCAGCTGGCGGAGATCCGATCCGCCAGCCGGGACGCGGTCACCGTCGGGGCGGTCCCGGCCCCCGGCACGGTGATCTCGTCACCGTCCTCGGGATCCGGAACCGCATCGATGAGGGCGGCGATGGCGTCGTCGTCGGCCTCGACGTAGCACGCCGGTCCGATGCAGTCGTAGAGCTGTGCGTGCAGCCCCTCGAGGGCGACCAGCACCTCGGCGTAGCGTGGTGACTCGGCCAGGTCAACGAGTTGGTGCGGATCCTCCGCCAGGTCGTAGAGGATCCGGCGGCCCCGCTCGTAGCGAACGAGGACGAAGCGGCCGGTGTGGACCGCCGACCACCAGTCGTCGGTGAGGTCGCGGCGGAGGTCGGTCATGTAGAGCGCCCGCTGCTCGCCCGTCTGCATCAGCTCGAGGATCGATCGGCCGTCGACGGTGACCAGCGGCGTCGCCTCCGCCACATCGGCGAACGTCACCGGCAGATCGATGTTCTGCACCGGTGCCGTCTCGACCGTGCCGGGGGCGAAGCCGGGTCCGCGGATCAGCAGCGGGACGCTGATCGACTCCTCGTAGTAGATCACCTTGGACGTCTCGCCGTGCTCGCCGAGCAGGTAGCCGTTGTCCGACGTGAACACGACGATCGTGTTGTCGAGCACGTTGTTGGCCTCGAGGGCGTTCACGACGGTCTCCACGAGGTCGTCGACCGCCAGGAGCGACTCGGCCCGTCGGCGGTACAGCGTCTCCAGATCGCCGATCTCCGACGGGCTCAGCGTCGGTGGCACGTTGAAGCTCGGTGGCCGCGGCAGGGGATCGTCGATGGTGTCGCGGTAGCGGCGAGGGGGGACCGGGGGAGCACCACCGCCGGCGAGGTGGGGAGCCGAGGTCGTCAGCTTCAGGAAGAACGGTCGACCAGCGCTCTCCTCGATGGCGTCCACCGCCCGGCGGGCCAGCACGTCGGCCTGGTAGTCCTCGTCGGCGTTGCCGTACTCGACCTCGACGCCGTTGTCCCACAGCACCCAGTCGTACATCTTGCTGTCGCTGCCGAGCGGGGTCTGCCAGTCGTCCCAGCCCGGCGGGATGGTTCGGCCGACGCCGTGCATCGACTTGCCGAGGTGGATGGTGCGGTAGCCGGCGTTCCGGAGCCAGACGGGCAGCGCGTTGTCGGCGTCGTGGTTGGCGTAGCCACCGGTCGGCGGGTTGTTCGACCACACGCCGTTGTTGTGCGCGTGCTGACCGGTGACCAGCGCGACCCGGGCCGGGCAGCAGAGCGACAGCGACACGTAGCTGTTGTCGAACGTGACGCCCTGGTCGCCGATCAGCGCCCGGGTCTTGGGCAGGAACTGCATGTCGGCCACCCGCTGGTCGTCGGTGTAGACGATCACGATGTTGGGCCGGGGATCGCCGTCGTGGTCGGGGTCGCACGCATCGCCGAGCCCGTCGTCGTCGGTGTCGATCTGGTCGGCGTTGGCCACGTTGCGGCAGTTGTCGGCGTCGTCGGTGATGCCGTCCCCGTCGGCGTCGCCCGGCGACCCGCTCGGGGTGGCCGACGCCTCGGTCGATTCGCTCCGCCACTTCCCGTTGGTCCTGGTGCTGACGGCGACGGTGTGGGTGACGTCGTTGGCCAGTTCCCCGATCACGACCGACGTGACCAGGCCGACCTGGGTCCAGCTCGTCCACGGGTCCGTGCCCCGGCGGTAGCGATAGCGGTACTTCTCGGCGCCGGCGACCGGCTCCCACGACACGTCGAGCGCACCGTCGAGTGGCTCGACGGTGACCGTCGGGGCCGTCCCGGTGCCGGGAACGGTCTGACCGGTCGCCGTGGCCGAGGTCACCAGCAGCAATGCCAGGGCCAGCGCGAGCGCGATCCGGGCCCGGCCGTGTGGCCGTCGCCGGCTCGGTTGCCGGTGACCGGCTCCCGGCGGCGCCGCGTTGGTGATCCGGGCCGCGCTCTGCCAACCCCGCATGTTCACCGTCCCTCCATCGGCCGCCGTCACCTCGGCCTCGGCTATGGAGATAGTTCTCTTCCGTTGCCCGGCGCCAGCGAAGAGGCGAATCTGCCCAGCGGTCGGTGTCGAGGCGCCTGGCCGTGCGGGTCAGGCGGTCGACTCGGCCCTGGCCAGCTTGCGGACGAGGAAGTCGACCGAGTGGTGCAGTTCCTCGATCGGCACCTCGGGATGCAGGCCGGGGTTGGCATGGAGCCGCTTGTCGTCCGTCGCCAGGGCGTCGAACAGGGCCAGGCAGGCCGTCCGGTCGAAGAGCTCGTCGTCGAGCTGCATCAGGAACAGCACCGGGACGTCGATGGCGGCGGCGGCCGCCTCGATGACCGGCCGATAGGCCCGCGGCCCGGTGAGGCCCATCAGCCCGAGCACGGCGGCCGAGATCCGTGGCTCGGCCGCCACCAGCGGGGCCCCGTAGATCGTGCCCATCGACAGGCCCCAGTAGCCGACCGGGCCGCCATCGCCGATGTCTGGCTGGGCCGTGGCGAAGTCGATGGCCTCCCGCCAGTCGGCGGTCATGTCGTCGGCCGTGCCCGGTCGGCCCCACTCGGGCCGGAACGCCTCACGGTCGCCGTCGCCGACCATCCGCCGACCGTGGACGGGGCCGTCGATGGCCAGCCCGACGCACCCGTGCTCGCTGACCAGGTGGTGGGCCAGCCACTGGATGGCGACGTGGTGGCGGTCGCCGGACGCGCCGTGGCCGAAGCAGATCAGCGGCGCCCCCGGGCCGGTGTCGGGGTGTTGCCACAGCGCTCCCGGCACGGGCCGGTCGCCCCGGTCGAGCGTGAACTCCCGGACCCGGAGCCCGTGCTGCATCGTCTCGCCGTCCGGGCCGTCGCTGAAGGACACGCCGCCAACGCTAGCCGAGCCAAAACCCACGACCCCCGTCGGCTGCCGCTCGCTCGAGCGGGCCGACGGGGGCCGATCGGGGGAGAGATCGGGTGCTACCCGGCGAGCGCCTCCGTCCAGTGGCCGAGGCGGAGGAAGAGCGTCTCGCCCGGGGCGTCGTCCACGCCGTCGTTGTCGGTGACGGCGTAGACCTGCCCGTCGGCGGTGACGGCCAGACCCTCCAGCTTCTCCGCGGTCCAGATGCTGGACTCCGACAGCTCCGGCAGCAGGTCGGCCAGCATGGCCTTGTCGATGGTGACCAGGCCGGCCGGGTCGTCGAAGGCCCGGAAGTCGGCGCCGGCCAGGTCGATGCCGTAGACCGCCTTCAGCTCGGCATTGAACCCGGTGGTCGGTCCCCAGCCCTTGTCCCGCTCGATGACGGCGAAGCGCCCGTCCGGCAGGAGCGTCAGCTCGGACAGCCCGATCCAGTCGCCGCCGCCCTCGGGCTGGAGCGGGTAGTGGACGAAGCCCCAGGTGCCGGTCGTGGTGTCGTAGCGGCCGATCTTGGTGTTGGCCTCGTCGGTGTCGCCCTCGTCCGGCCAGGCCCGCTGGATGGCGACGTACACGACCTCACTCCCGGCCTCGCCGCTCACGGCGATGCCCTCGATGCCGTTGCCCCGGCGCTCGTCGACCAGGTCGGCCGGCAGCTCGATCTCGGTCAGGACGGTTCCGGTGGCGGCGTCGACCTGGAGCACGAGGTTCGGGCGGGAGCCGGCGTTGCCCTCGCTGCCGAGCCAGAACGACCCGTCCGGTCCGACGGCGATGCCCTCGAGGTCGAGGTCGGCCGATGCGCCGGTGACCTCGAGTCGATCGGTGATCAGCGCCGGGGTCTGCGACACGTCGACGGTGTAGACGAAGCCGGCGGCCAGGAACGAGTCGTTGATCGTGTAGACCGTGTCGGCGTCGGTTGCGTCGCCGGCCAGGCCCGACAGCGCGACCCACGGGATGGGGAGGCCGTCGGCGTCGGGGCCGGACACGATGAACGGGTAGTCCGCCGGCCGGCGCGACGTCTGGTAGATGTTGACCATCGTCGGGATGCCGACGTCGGTCACCTCGGCCTCGGTCGACACGACGACCAGGCCCCGCTTCGGGATGGCCTTGATGCCCTCCGGGCCGATCCCGGTCGGGAGGACCTGCACCAGCTCGGGCGACGAAGGATCGTCGACCTCGTACACGCCGACCGCATTGGACCGCTCGGAGCCGATGAACAGCAGGTCGCGGGCGCCGAAGCGACCGTGCTCGGCCGCCTCCGGCTCGACGCCCTTGTTCTCGGAGCGGCCCTCGTTGTAGTGCCCGGCCGAGACCAGCAGGTGCTCGAACGACTCGGCCGACTCGAAGACGACGGTGCCGTCACGGTGGAACACGGTGAAGCCGCGCGAGCCACCCTCGTCGCCGTTCTCGTCCTCGTAGTCGCCCTCGTTGGCCGTGGCGAAGTGGTTGTTGTCGATCCAGGCGACCGCGTCCGGCTCCCGGCGCTTGACCAGGTCGGTGTCGAGGTCGATCAGGTCCTCCTCCTCGTTGTCCACGTCGGACAGCTCGACCTCGCCGGCCGAGAAGTTGGCCAGCGTGGCACCGTTGAAGAGGTTGACGACGGCCAGGTGGTTGTTCTCCTGGAAGGTGACCACGGCTCGGTTGTTGGCGCTGATGTCGACGTACTCGGGCTCGAGGTCGCCGTCGCCAGGGGCCGCAGCGGCAACCGGCGAGAGGTCGGCGTCGAACATCCGCCACTTGCCTGGGTTGCCGGTGCGGAGGTCGAGGATCTTCATGCCGCCGGAGGGGAGCTGGGGAAGCAGCCCGTCGTCAAGGTCTTCGTCGCGCTCGTTCTCGATCACGACGGCCAGCCAGTCGCCGTCCGGCGACAGGGCGAGCGAGTCGGGCTGCCCGCCGAGGTCGCGTTCGGCGATGATCTGGCGGTTGAACCGGCCGACGACGACGAGCTTGCCGGACGGGTCGACGAAGTCGGGCGAGGTGTTGACGCCGACGATCACCAGGTTCTTGCGGACGACCAGGCTGGTCGGCTCGCCGCCGACGTCGACGGTGCCGGCGCCGACCGGGTCGGTCGGGTCGCTGATGTCGACGAAGCCGATCGAGTCGGTCTCGGCGTCGGTGTAGACGAGCTGCGTGCCGTCGGCCGAGGCGTCGATGATCTCCGCCACCCCGGAGCCGTTGCCGTCGATGACGTCGAACGTGGCCACGTGGTCGAAGACCGAGTTGGCCGAGCGGAACGGCGGATCGGCGTCCGCCGGCGAGCCGGGCAGGGCGGCGAGCGCGCCGAGCAGGGTGACGAGGGCGGCGATGATCGCCACCCGAGAGCGGTTGGTGCGCATGGAGCCTCCGTAGGCCTCGGTTGGGTGAGCGGGCGCGGATCGCACCCGGTGATCGCGGGTGTTGTTCCTTGTGGTAGTCAGCGGAGCTGTCCCCGGGCTGTCCGGTTGCCGGCGCGCACATGAACGGCGGGTGCCGTGGGCAGAATCGCTCACGATGACGCCGTGCGTCAGACTGAGCGACATGGCCAGCCAGAGGAGGCGGCGCGTCGTCGTCGCCATGATGGAGCACGAGACCAACACCTTCTCCCCGGTCCCGACCCCGCTCGAACGCTTCGGCCGCGGCGGGTTCGGGGTCCCGACCGGGCCCGAGGTCGTCGAGCGCTTCGCCGGGACCGGCACCGGGATCGGGGCGTTCCTCGATCTGGCCGCCGAGCAGGGCATGGAGATCGTCTCCCCGGTCGCCGGCAACGCCGCCCCCTCCGGCAAGGTCGACGCTGCCGCCTACGCAACGATGACCGACGCCATCGCCGCCGCCGTCGAGGCCGGCTGCGACGCCTGCTTCCTCGACCTCCACGGGGCGATGGTGGCCGAGACCACCGACGACGGCGAGGGAACGCTCCTGGCCCGACTCCGCCGCATCGCCCCGGACCTGCCGATCACGGTCAGCCTCGACCTCCACGCCAACCTGACCGACGCCATGATCGACAACTGCACGGTCGCCGTCGGCTACAAGACCTACCCCCACCTCGACATGTACGACGCGGGCCGCCACGCCGGCGAGCTGCTCGTCCGGGCCCTCGACGGCGAGATCGACCCGGTGATGGCCTGGGGGAGCCGCCCGATCCTGGCCCAGACGCTGCGGATGGGTCACGACGACGAGCCGATGGGTCCGCTGATCGAGCTGGCCAGGCGCCACGAGGCGGAGGGGCTGCTGGCGGCCTCGGTGTTCGGCGGGTTCCCCCTGGCCGACATCTGGCACGCCGGACTGTCGGTCCTCACGATCGCCGACGGCGACCGGGCTCGGGCCGAGGCGGCCCGGGACGAGATCCTGGACGCAGCCTGGGCCGAGCGGGAGGAGTTCCTGTTCGAGTCCCGCCCGCTGCCCGAGACGATCGCCGAGGCCAAGGGGCTGACCGACGGGCGAGACCAGGGTGGACCGATCGTCCTGCTCGACCACGCCGACAACACCGCATCGGGCGGCACCCAGGACACCACTGCGGTGCTGGCCGAGGTGCTGGCCCAGGGGCTCGATCGGGTGGCGATGTTCGGGATCTGCGATCCGGGGGTCGTCGGCGAGATGGAGGCGGCGGGCGTCGGAGCCACGATCGCGGTCGACCTCGGCGGCAAGGTCGACATGCCCGCCATCGGCCGGTCGGGCGAGCCGCTTCGGGTCACCGGCCGGGTGGCGGCGTTGACCGATGGCCGGTTCACGGTGACCGTCCCGATGGGCCGCGGCACCCAGGCCGACATGGGCCCGAGCGGCGTGCTCGAGCTGACCGGCGCCGGCGGCTCGACCGTCGAGGTCGTCGTCTGCTCCCGAAACGTCGAGCCGTGGGACCCCGGCTGCTTCCGCTCGCTCGGGATCGAGCCGACCGAGCGCCGCTACCTGATCCTCAAGTCCCGCATCCACTACCGGGCCGGCTTCAGCGACATCTCCGTCCGCGACATCCCCTGCAACGGCGTCGGCGTCACGTCGAGCGACAACTCGCTGTTCACCTTCGAGCACGTCCGCCGGCCGATCTTCCCGCTCGACCCGCACTGCCAACCGACGCCCGAGTACGGGCCCGCACCCCTGGAGGAGGCGTGACATGGCCAACGAGCACGGGCTCTTGCCGAAGGCCGATCCCGAGACGCTGAGCGACGAGTTGCGCCACCGGCGCGAGGTCTGGTTCGACAAGGCCTACGAGGACGACAACCTGTTCCTCACGCTGGCCGCCGAGCCCGGGGTGCTCGACCAGTTCCTGCAGTGGGTCGGCTTCATCTACACCGACCGCTCGTCGCTCGATCCGGGCATGGTCGAGCTGTGCCGGATCCGGCTCGCCCACCGAAACCAGTGCGTGCATTGAAGCAGCGTCCGCAGCGCATCGTTGATGCGCACCAGCCTGGACGACGAGATGGTCGAGGCGGCTCTCGGCGACCTGGCCGACGCCGAGGTCGAGGCCCGGCTCGGACGAGCGACGGTCCTGGCCCTGCGCCTCGCCGACGTGCTGACCGGTCCGAGGCCGAAGGTCGACGAGGCGTTCACGGGCGAGCTGCGAACCGAGTTCACCGACGGCCAGATCCTCGAGCTCGGGGCCGCCCTGGCCGTGGCCTCCGGCTGGCAGCGGTTCATCGAGGCGTTCGGCATCCGGCCGGATGCGCCGGGCGAGCTGCGCGACCTCGGCTGAGCGAGCGGCGTCGGCCTACCAGTACTCCTCGTAGTGGATGTTGCCCGGCTCGCCCCGCCGGTCGAGCATGAACCCCCGGTCCGACAGCAGCTCGACGACGCCGGTGGTCTCCGGGAACGCCGACGCCTTGGTCCCGTCGTCCTGCTCCACCTCCTCGGGCAGGCCGATCATCGCCGGGTTTCCGCACAGGAACACGTGGGTCCGCGACGGCTCGAACTGGCCGCCGACCGCATCGGCCAGGTCGCCGTCGGTGATCAGGTCCTGGAGGTAGCGCTTGGGGACGTCGGACTCCCGGGTCGGGAGCGGCAGGTACCGGTAGTTCGGGTAGCGCCGCTCCAGCTCCCGGTGCTTGTCGAGGTAGCCGAGGTCGGCCCAGCGCCGAACGGTCACCGCCGAGACGATCGGCCCCATGTGCCCCTTGTGGAACAGCTCGGTGATCATGGCGTTGTGGGGGGCCTCGCCCGTCCCGGTCGACAGGAACACCACCGTGGCCCCCGGGTCGGTGACCGAGGACAGCGTGTAACGACCGGCCACCTTCGGACCGAGGTAGATCCGGTCGCCGGGCCGCTTGCGGGCCAGGCGCGGGGTGAGGGCCGGCACGTTGTCCGGGGTCGGCTGGACGAGGACGATGTAGAACTCCAGTTCGTCGCTCTCGACCTGGCGGGCCAGGTAGCCGTGCTCGTCGAAGATCGGGTGCGAGATCGAGTACGAGCGGCGGATCAGCTTGGTCCAGCGGTCGTCCAGGCCGAGGTCGACGGCGTCGTCGACCCTCTCCTCCCAGTAGCCGAGCCCGAGCGAGGCGTACTGGCCCGGGAGGTGGGAGGTGTCGCCGTGGTCCGGCCGGACCCGCAGCACCCACAGGTCGGAGTGGGTCGGCTCGAAGGTGGTGATCGTGGCGTTGTAGTGCTCGTCCCGCAGCTCGTCGATGGCGCCGGCGTGGCTGGCCCGCTGGGTCAGCTTCGGTCGGGGCGGCGGCACCTCGCGCTCGGGGAAGACCTTCTCGGCCACGACGTTGCCGACCGCCCAACCCGGTGCGGTCGGGATCGACGGGTCCTCGTCCGGCAGGCCGAGGAAGACCACCCGGCCGGTGGCCAGCGCCTCCGGTGACACCACCTGGTGCACGGCGTCCGGCCGGCGGCGGGTGGTGGCGAACACGACGTGGTCGAACTCCAGGTCGGGAGTCCGGCGGTCGTTGAAGTAGGCGAGGGGGTAGCCGCCCTGCTCACCGATCTGGTCGGGGACCGAGCGGTAGAGGATCGTGGCCCGCCGCTCCCGCTCGAGCCGGCGCAGCATGTGCTCGCCGGCCGGCGACAGCAGACCGGGATCCATCCCGCCGCCGGCCAGCACGACGCCGCCACCCTGGTGGGCGGCCTGGGCCACCAGCTCGACCGCGTTGTCCGACGTCCCGATGATCAGGATGTCCTGGTCGGCCACGTGATCGGGCAGCTCGCCGACGTGTACCCGCGCCGACTCGGGCACCGGGATCGGGGGGATCCACGCCGGGTCGGTCTCCCGCTGGGCCACCAGCACGCCTCGGGTCCGGTAGGCGTGGTGGTCGGTGGTGACGAGGAGGTCGTGGTCGGGTTCGGCGCCCCGCTCGGACGGGTCGATGACCTCGACCGACAGGGCCCGCTCGCCGTAACCGATGTCGAGCCGGTTCTCGGGGACCAGCTCGGGGAAGGCGACCGTCGAGCCCTGCTCGACGATCCTGACCTCCTCGATCCCGGACCGCTGCGACGAGATGGCGACCGACAGGCCGCCGGCCGTCCCGCCGATGATGACCAGGTCATAACAACCCTCGTTGACGCCCCGCTCGGTCGAGGGGCGATCGCTCACCGGTCGATTGGTCATGGTCGGGCCTCCTCCTCGTTGCCACCGGGAGTCCGGGGAACTCGTGGCCGGTCGGCGGCATTCCGGTAGGTCCTGGCCGCCTCGGTCTCCGACCGGTCGGCCCGGATCAGGCCGGGCCGAAGGCCGAACCCGTGCTCGAAGTGATAGCCGTCGATCGGGCTGGTCTGCCACCAGCCGGCGACGGCGTGCTCCTCGACCAGGTCGAGCAGCAACCGCAGGTGATCGGGTCGGGCCCGCCCGTCGTCGGTGACGTCGCCGAGGTCGCCGGCGGCGATCACGACCCGCCCGTCCAGCTCGTCGGTCACCCGGCCGAGCGCGTCGCCGATGGCCTCGGGCCAGGCGACCAGCCCCGTCGGCCCCGGTGGCCGGTCGGCCGGGTGGTGCCGCCACCGACCCCGGCCGTCGACCCGGATCGACGGCCGCAGCTGGACGACGATCCGGTCGAACGCGTCCCGGAGGTGGTCGACGGCCCGCTCCGGCAGATCGCCGACCTGGAGCCGACCGTCGGTGAGCGAGCCGATCCAGGGCCGCCAGATCAACCGCTCGAGGGTCCTGGCCCGGGGTGCGGCCTCGTCGTCGGTCTGGTCCTCGACGTCGGCAACGACCAGCCGGGCGGTGTGGTGGGCCGCCACCGGTGCGGTGCCCCGCAACAACCGCCAGGCCTCGCCGTCGGCCAGCACGGCGTCGCGAACCGCCTCGGCCGTCTTCACCGCATCGACCCGACCCGGTGGCGCCGTCCCGAGCCAGTGGCGCCGGAGCGCTTGCAGGATCGGCTCCCGCTGAGGGACCCAACCGGCGACCAGGTCGCCGAACGTCTCGCCGATCCAGTCGACGTGGCGGGGCCACAGCAGGCCACGGGCCCGCTCGTCACCGAAGCCGCCCTCGTCGTCGGCGAACCAGCCCGGCAGCGTGCGGTCGACTAGGTAGGCCCAGGGCTCCAGGCCGACCTCGGCGGCCCGCCTGAGCAGGTCTCGCCGGAACTCGACCGCCTCGGGTCGGTACTCGCCCGGCCGCGGCTCCAGCTCGGCCCACTCGAGCGTGAGCCCGATCGAGGTGGCGCCGAGCCCGGCCAGCTGCTCCAGGTCGTCCGACCACGACCGGGCGAACGGCACCGCCGCGCTGCCGCGGTCGGAATCGGGGGCTCGGCCGCGGGCGATCCACCGGCTCCAGTCGGCGGCGGGGGAGCAGCCCTCGGCCTCGGTCGCGGTGACGACGAGGCCGAAGCTGGGGGCGCTGGCGTCGCTGCTCACCGGCACACCCTAGAGCATCACCCCGGCCGGTTGGTCGGCCCCCGCCGGCGCCGATGGCCTCGCCCCGATCGCCGGCCGCCCGGTGGAGGAGCGGCCTCTGCCAAACCGTGGTCCGGCCGGGCGGCGGCTGCGGGGAGTCGGGCGCCGTCGGCCCGGCGCCGAAGCCGGTGGGGTGTGCCCGGGGGTCGGCGACTAGCCTTGATGCATGGTCGGACAGCGTTTTCGGTATTCCCGGTGGGACGGCTCGCAGAAGGGCTTCGACTTCGACGCCTTCGATGTGCTGGCCGAGCTGACCGACGACCTGATGTACCACGGCGACCCGATGGCCGCCCTGCGGCGGCTGATGCAGGAGGGTTTCGAGGACCGGAACGGCGAGCGGATCCAGGGCCTGCGGGAGATCCTCGAGCAGCTCCGCCAGGAGCGACAGCAGCGGCTGGAGAACCACGACCTCGGCGGCGTCTACGACGAGATCAACGACGAGCTGACCGACCTCGTCGGCCAGGAGCGGCAGTCGCTCGACGACCGGGCCGCACTGGCCGACATGGAGCTCGGCATGGCCGCAGACGGTGCGGACGGGTCCGACGGCTCGGATGGCGATCCGGCCCCGAACGAGGCGGTCCGCAACGCCGAGCTGGCCAAGGAGACCACCGCGTCGAAGCAGATGCAGCTCGACATGCTCCCCGACGACCTGGCCGGCAAGGTCCGGGGCCTGCAGAACTACGAGTTCGAGTCGAACGAGGCCAAGCAGCGGTTCGAGGAGCTGCTCGACAAGCTCCGCCAGCAGCTGATGGAGCAGCAGTTCAACCAGATGGCCGGGGCGATGGAGAACGTGTCGCCCGAGGACCTGGCCCGCATGAAGGACATGATGGCCGAGCTGAACCGGATGCTCGAGCAGCGGGCCAACGGCGAGGAGCCCGACTTCGAGCGGTTCATGGAGGAGTACGGCGACTTCTTCCCCGACAACCCCCAGTCGCTCGACGAGCTGCTCGAGAACATGGCCAGGCAGATGGCGGCCATGCAGGCGATGCTCAACTCGATGACGCCCGAGCAGCGCCAGCAGCTGATGGAGTTGTCGAATCAGCTGATGGAGGACATGGACCTCAACTTCGAGGTCAGCCGGCTCGGTCAGAACCTGCAGCAGATGTTCCCCGACGCCGGCTGGCAGCAGAGCTACGACTTCTCGGGCTTCGATCCGCTCGGCTTCGCCGATGCGTCGCAGATGATGCAGGACCTCGGGCAGATGGATCAGCTCGAGCAATTCCTGAGTCAGGCCTCGGCCCCGCAGTCGTTGGCCGAGGTCGACATCGAGCAGGTGAAGCGACTGCTCGGCGACGAGTCGGCCCAGAGCCTGGAGCGGGTGTCCGAGCTGGCCAAGATGATGGAGGAGCAGGGGCTCATCCAGAACAAGGAGGGTCGCCTCGAGCTGACCCCCCGTGGTCTGCGGCGGCTGGGCCAGCAGGCGCTCGGCGACCTGTTCTCCAAGCTGTCGCCCGACAAGATCGGCAAGCACGACATCGACGCCTCCGGCATCGGCCACGAGCGAAACTACGACACCAAGCCGTACGAGTTCGGCGACCCGTTCAACCTGAACATCGAGCGGACGATCGGCAACGCCATCCGCCGGACCGGCGGCGGCACGCCCGTCCGCCTCACCCCGGACGACTTCGAGATCGAGCGGACCGAGCGCCAGGTCCGCTCCAGCACGGTGCTGATGCTCGACCTCTCGCTGTCGATGCCGATGCGAGACAACTTCCTGCCGGCCAAGAAGGTGGCGATGGCGCTGCACTCGTTGATCTCGAGCCAGTTCCCGCGTGACTACCTCGGCATCGTGAGCTTCAGCGAGGTGGCCAAAGAGCTGAAGGCCTCGGATCTCCCCGAGGTGTCCTGGGACTTCGTGTACGGCACCAACATGCAGCATGCGTTCCAACTGAGTCGGTCGATGTTGGCGAAGGAGAGCGGCACCAAGCAGATCATCATGATCACCGATGGTGAGCCGACAGCTCATCTGTTGCCGGACGGCACGCCCTTCTTCAGCTACCCGCCGGCCAGGGAGACCGTCGAGCAGACGATGGCCGAGGTGGTCCGATGCACACGGGCCGGGATCACGATCAACACGTTCATGCTCGACCCCGATTCCGGACTCCGCGGCTTCATTGAGCGGATCACTGCGCTCAACCAGGGCCGGGCTTTCTTCACCACGCCGCAGACGCTTGGTGACTATGTGCTCGTCGACTTCATCGAGCACAAGCGCAAACTGCTGTCGGGTCGGGGGCGCCGCGCCTCCTGACGGCCCGCCCGCGCGGTCGTGGTGCTGCCTGCGTCCGGGCGTGACGCCGATGCCCGTTTGGGCGGTTCGGTCCGTCCGAGGTCGGCCTGGGCCCTGATTTGGGCCACTTTCGACCGATCTTCCCCCCGGTGCGACGATCGTCTACACTGACGGGGCCTTCCGATTTTGGTCCCTCGCAACTCGTTCTGTTTCCTCGCGTCCGAATTCGGCCGGCAGATGGTCATGAATAGGGGACGAGGGAAGTGGCTCTTCAATCGTCCATGGTGTGATAGGGGGGAAGCGGGTTGTCGGTGTTGATATGAATTTCAAACAAGAAGGCCGAGCAGGGTGGGGGGCGGCGGCAAAGTGAATGCCGACAACGCGGCGATCGTGACCGACGCCAGGACCCGTCGACCCAAGTCCATGACCAGGACGGTGATCCTCGAGCGAGCGTACGAGATGTACCTCGCCCGTGAGCTCATCCACGGCGACGAACGGTTGTCATTGGTGCTCGACAGCCTCGGCTATACGACCGGCGCGGGCTACCAGATCTGGCCGAACCAGGCGGCTTTCCGCCTCGATCTGCAGGTGTACATCGCCGAGCGCATCGACTACGCCAGCCTCGAATCCCTGGTCGGCGAACTGCAGGCGATCCGCGAAGCCGACTACCCGATCGAGGAGCACGTTCTCCGCATCGCCGAGCTCTACCACGACTACTTCATCTGTCGGGAGGAGTTCTTCCTCGTGCTCCGCTTCTACGCCATGGGCGACGATCGGCCCCCCGAGGTGACCGAGGCCCTCCGTGACAGCTATGTCCGCCAGGGGTGGGAGCTCGACGCCGCGCTGCAGGCGGCGATGGAGCGACGCAACTATCGCCTTCGGGCCGGTCGCTCGATGGACGAGCTGGTGGTGTCGATCACCGCCCTGGTCGAGGGGTACGCGCTCCGGCACCGGGTCGGCCCGCCCGCTCCGCCGGTCGAGATCGGGGGCCGGACGTGGCAGGCGTTCTCCGCCGCCCTGCTGTCGGTCATCGCCTGCGCCATCGAGCCGGCGGCCGACTGAGCGACGCCCGTCGCCCCAAGGTGACCCATGTCACAGTTGTGGTGCCACGGCTCCGATGTCGAGGGTGACGGCGGTCGCAGCCGCGCGCCGACGTCGGGACCTGGCCTGATGGTGACGAGCGAGGGCCGCCACCGTAGGTGACACTCGCTGGATCGCGGCGCGTCGGCAGTGATGGGGCACTCCCGCCACCACTCCGAGCCCGAGTTGTACCACGGCAGGGAGCCGATCGGGTGGACCGTCGGCGCGCCCTGGTCCCGTCGGCGCCGCCCGGGGGTCGACACCATGGTAGCCAATCCCACGGAGAGTGGTCGATTCCCTGGAGGGTCCGGCCGCCGGGTCGGTCGCCGACGCTGGCGGGACCGGCCGTTGGGCGTCGGGCTCGCCGGCTCCCTGGCCATGCAAAGACCCGCTTGAACAGACGATTTATCGGCCGCTTCCGCTTGTATTCTCGTTCTGGAACGGGCAAGATCACAGTGCTGTAATTACATCAGCGCAAATTCACAGGTTGTCTGAGAGTCGAAGTCGGGAGCCACTGTGAGTATCAACGCCGTGACGGCATCAAACCAAGGTGGCACGACCGGGCCGGCCCCGAGCGTCGAGCCGACCCCCGGAGCCCCCGAGGCCCCCGTCCGCATCGGTCGCAAGCACCTCATGCTCGACACCAGCTGGCAGGAGTTCGCCAACTGTCTCGGCGTCGACCCGGACCTGTTCTTCCCCGAGCGGGGCGCCTCGACCCGGGAGGCCAAGGAGGTCTGCCGTGGCTGCGTCGTCCGCCCCGACTGCCTCGAGTTCGCGCTCGCCAACGGCGAGAAGTTCGGCATCTGGGGCGGCATGAGCGAGCGGGAGCGGCGTCGAATCCGCCGTCGTCGCGCGCTCGAGCGGCAGGGCCTCGCCCCCGTCGCCGTGAGCGGCGAGTCGGCCTAGGTCGACGGGACGGAAGCCCGGGTGTGCCAACGTCGACCGCCGATCGGGCCCCGGCATCCCATCGGCGTCCGACCTGGGGACGGCCCCACCGGCCCCGTGTCCGTTAGACTGGACCCATGGCAGGACTGAAGCCGACGGAGCTGTTGATCATCGTTGCGATTCTGCTGGTGCTCTTCGGCAGCACGCAGATCCCCAAGCTGGCTCGGAGCCTCGGCCAGGCCCAGAAGGAATTCAAGGCCGGGCTCGACGAGGGAGTGAAGGAGACCGAGGAGACCTGATCGGTCTCCCGCTCCGGCTGCTCGAGCCGACTTGCGCGAGGGGGCGTCACGCACGAGTCGTCGTGGCCGCACGGATGTGACGCGTCCGGGCACGGCCACCGTGCCCCGACACGCCGGGAACCAACCGAGGGCGGCCGACGTTGTCCGGTGAGGCCGACGTCGCCGTCACCGCTCCGCCCGGCTCCCGCCTCCGGCGGCGGGTCGGTCGGGCCAAACGGGGTGGTGCCGACGGCGTCGGTCGGCCGACCGTTCCCTCCTGGGAGCAGGTGGCCAGGAGCCATGACCGATTCTTGTACAGCCTGGCCTACCGGCTGTGCGGCAACCACCAGGACGCCCAGGACCTGGTGCAGGAGGTGTTGTTGCGGGTGCGACGGGGACTGCACACCTACCAACCCGGCAATCTCGAGGGCTGGCTCAGCCGCATCACCACCAACACGTTCCTCGACCAGGTCCGCAAGCAGAAGCGACGGCCGACCGTCGCCCTGCCGGACGAGCCCGACCGGGTGCTGGCGGGCAGCCCCGGCGTCGACGCCGAGATGGCCAGCCGGGACCTCCCCGACCATCTCCAGGCCCTGCTGCTCGACCTGCCGCCCGACTATCGCGTCGCCGTCGTCCTGAAGGACGTGCTGTCGTTCTCCTACGAGGAGATCGCCGACATCGTCGGCGCGCCGATCGGGACCGTCCGGAGCCGGATCCACCGTGGTCGCGGCCGACTGCGGGAGGCGTTGAGCGCATGACCTCGCCGGGTGAGTCGGTCACCGAGGAGCCGTGGGAGGCCGAGGTCGGGCAGCTGCTCGGCGGACTGCCGGCGGTCGAGCCCCCGGACGGGTTCATCGATCGGGTCGTCGACCGGCGGCCCCTCAACGCGGGGCGTACCCTCGCCGCCCTCGGCCTGCTCACGTTGGGCCTCGCCCTGGCCTCGACCATCGGTGATGCCGTCCGCCCGGCCGAGGTGGTGCCCGAGATCGAGGACCTGGTGGCCCGCCACGATCTCGCCGCCACCGTCGGCCTGTCGTCCGGACTGGCCGGCACCGAGGATCGGGCCGAGCTGGATGGCGGTCCGTTCGACCTCCCGGTCGGCTTCGAGTCCGAGGGCGAGGTGACGGTCGAGGACGTGCGTCAGGCGGTCTACGCCAGGGACGACGAGGCGGTCTCGGTCTTCGTCCAGGACGGGCGGGTCGACTGGTCCGCGCTCCCGGCCGATCGACTCGGGCGCCTCGGCGATCTGCGGGCCTGGGTCGACGAGGAACGGGCCATCTCGGTGATCGAGGTCGACGGCTCGATCGTGACGGTCATCGGCCTCGGGCCGGACGAGCTCGACGAGGCGATGCGGGCGACCGCCACCGACGAGGGCCGCTCGCTCGGCCAGCGGGCGACCGACCTGGCGGAGGCGGTGGTGTCGAACCTCGGCTACGCCCCGGCGGGCTGACCGAGGGCGGCGGAGCGGCGGGCCTTGAGGATACGGCGCCGTTGGCGCTCGGACGTGCCACCCCACACGCCGTGATCGATGCGGTTGGCCAAGGCGTACTCGAGGCAGGGCTCCTTGGAGGGGCAGTCCTCGCAGATCTTCTTCGCCACCTCGACCCCGACCCCATCGCTGGGGAAGAACAGGGTCGGTGGCTCCTCGGCGCAGTTGCCCACCGCCATCCAGTTGCTCTCCATACCGACTAAGACGTCCTGGCCCGGCGTTTGGTTCCCAGAAACTGGGTCGAATGGCCCAGAAAATCCGCATCGCAGCCGGTCCACCCCGTCCGGCCAAGGCCGAAAAGCGGCCCCCAGGGCAGTAGAATCGCTGGCCATGACTGATTTCGAGCCCGAGGAAGACCTCCCACCGGTGGCCCACGTCGTCCTGGTCTACAACGGGCCGGTCGCTCCCCATTGGGAGTTGCACCGCCGCTACGGCGACCAGAAGATGCTCGACGACTTCTGGAACCGGGTCCACGCCCGCCTCCTGCTGCTGCCGAAGCACGATCCCCAGTTCCGCCGCAACCGCGAGCGGGTCAACCGGGACGCCGAGCGCGAGCGGATCATCTGCGACTGGGACCTCGGCGAGGGCGACGCCGAGAGCACGATCACCGCCGTGGCCCCGCCGCCGGGCGCCGATGCCGCGGAATCGGCCGAGGCGCCGCCGGTCGCGGTCGACGAGGGTGGCGAGCAGGCACCCGTCGACGCTCCCGGGGCGGACGTCACCGATGCGTCGCCGCCGGCCGGCGACGCGGCTCCCGCCGACGACACGGCTCCCGCCGACGACACAGCCCGGGCCGACACGGCCCCCGCCGAGGACACGGCCCCAGCCGACGACACCGTGCCAGCCGAGGCCTGATGTCGTCCGGCGGCCCTGGCCCGGTCGTCGGGGTCGACCTCGGGGGGACGAAGATCCTGACCCGCTCGATCGACCCGGCCACCGGTCGGGCCGAGGGTCGGGTCAAGGCCAAGACGCCGGCCGGGCCTGACGCCGTGCTCGACACGATCGTCGAGACGGTCATCGGCCTCGACGACTGGCAGGCCGCGAGGGCGGTCGGTGTCGGCGTGCCCGGCTTCGTCGATCGGAACGGCGTCGTCGACCGCTGCCCGAACATCGCCGGTTGGGACCATCCCGTTCCCGTTGCCGACACGCTGGCCAAGCGGCTCGGCAAGCCGGTGGTGGTGGCCAACGACGTCAACTGCGGGGCGGTGGCCGAGCATCGGGTCGGATCGGGTCGGGGCGTCGACGACCTGCTGGCCGTGTTCGTCGGCACCGGTGTCGGCGGCGGCCTCATCCTCGACGGCAACCTGATCGTCGGACCTCGGGGCAAGGCGGCCGAGATCGGGCACGTGACGGTCGTTCCCGGCGGGCGCCCCTGCGGCTGCGGCGGCGAGGGTCACCTCGAGGCCTACGCCGGTCGGGCCGGCATCGACGGCGAGGTCAGGCGGCGGGTGGCGGCTGGTGGCACCGAGTTGCTCGACGAGCTGGCCGGCAGCGGGCCGATCAAGTCCCGCCACCTGGCCGCTGCGATCGAAGCCGACGACCCGACGGTCAGGGAGCTGCTCGACGAGGCGGCCGACTCCCTGGCGCTCGTCATCGGCAACGCCGCGGCCCTGCTCGACCTGTCGCTGGTCGTGCTCGGCGGTGGCGTGGTCGACAAGCTCGGTGAGCCTTTCCTCGACGCCATCCGGGCGTCCGATCACACCGGCGGTTTCGGGCGCGGGGCCGTCGAGGTGGTGCCGGCCCACCGGCTCGACGACGGCGGTGCGGTCGGGGCCGCGATCCTGGCCTCCGATCGGCTGTCGGCCGGCCCCGGCTAGCGCCGTCCTGGCTCGCCGGACGGGCCGCCGGGCACGCCTCAGGTCCACCCCCTCGCCGACGATGGGGGAGGGCGGCGGGACAACCGGGACCTTTGCCCGATCGCGCTTGACATGGATCGAACCGATCGGCTTTGTTCGGTCGTGGGACTGGGAACGGAAAGACGAGATGACGGCACGTGAGCTGACGATCGACCCGAGCGAGCCGCCCACCTCGCCCTACCTGAACCGCGAGCTGTCCTGGCTCGACTTCAACGCCAGGGTGCTGGCCCAGGCCGAGGACGACCGGCTGCCCCTGCTCGAGCGCATCAAGTTCTGCGCCATCTATGCGACCAACCTCGACGAGTTCTTCATGGTCCGGGTCGCCGGGCTGAAGGACCAGGTCGCCGGCGGGGTGACGTCGACCCCGCCGGACGGGCTCAGTCCGCTGGCCCAGCTGGCCGCCATCCGGACCCGGGTCGATGCCAACATCGAGCGGCTCGATGCGGTCGTCGCCGACGACCTCTTCCCGGCCCTGGCCGACGAGGGCATCCACCTGTGCTCGTGGGACGACCTGACCGAGGCCGACCAGAAGCTGCTGACGGGCGAGTTCGAGAGCCACATCTTCCCGATCCTGACCCCGCAGGCCTTCGACCCCGGCCATCCGTTTCCCTACATCTCGAACCAGTCGCTGAACCTCGGGGTGCTCGTCGACGGCGCCGAGGGGAGCGAGCACCGCTTCGCCCGGCTCAAGGTGCCACCATCGGTGCCCCGGCTCATGGCTCTGCCGGACCACCGGTTCGTTCCCGTCGAGCAGGTGATCGCCGCCCATCTCGACCTGCTGTTCCCCGGCATGACCGTCGTCGGCGGCTGGCCCTTCCGGGTGACCCGCAACGCCGACCTCGCCCTCGACGACGAGGACGCCGGCGACCTGCTCGAGGCGGTCGAGCTCGAGCTCCGCCGTCGCCGATTCGGGCGGGCCATCCGGCTGGAGATCGGCGACGACATGCCGGAGGAGGTCCGGGACCTCCTGCAGCGGGAGCTCGATCTCGAGGGCGACGACCTGTTCGCCCACCGGGCCTGGCTCGACGCCTCGTGTTACTGGGAGCTGCAGGGGGTCGATCGCAACGACCTGAAGGCACCGATGACCCCGGGCGCCGTTCCCCGCCGCATGGCCGACCTGGAGACCAGCCGCGACCTGTTCGCCCGCCTGGCCAAGGGCGACCTGCTGTTGCACCACCCCTACGAGTCGTTCTCGGCCTCGGTCACCGAGTTCGTGCGGATGGCGGCCATCGACCCGCAGGTCCTGGCCATCAAGATCACCCTGTACCGCACCTCGGGCGACAGCCCGATCGTCGACTCGCTCATCCAGGCGGCCGAGCGGGGCAAGCAGGTTGCGGTGCTGATCGAGCTGAAGGCCCGGTTCGACGAGGAAGCCAACATCACCTGGGCCCGTCGGCTCGAGGAGGCCGGCGTCCACGTGGTCTACGGCTTCGTCGGCCTGAAGATCCACACCAAGACGCTGCTGGTCATCCGGGCCGAGCCCGAGGGCGTGCGCCGCTACGGCCACATCGGCACCGGCAACTACAACCCGAAGACGGCCAGGATCTACGAGGACATCGGGATCCTGACCGCCGACCGGGCGATCGGCGACGATCTGACCCAGCTGTTCAACTACCTGACGGGCTACGGGCGCGACATCGAGTACCAGCGCCTGCTGGTGGCGCCGACCACCCTGCGCCAACCCTTCGATCGGTTGATCGCCAACGAGATGGCGGCCCCCGAGGGGTCGGGGCGGATCGTCTTCAAGATGAACAGCCTGGTCGATGCCCGGTTGATCGATCGTCTCTACGAGGCCAGCCAGGCCGGCGTCGAGATCGACCTGATCGTTCGCGGCATCTGCTGTCTCCGGCCCGGCGTCCCGGGGCTGTCCGACAACATCCGGGTCCGCAGCCTCGTCGGTCGCAACCTGGAGCACTCCCGCATCTTCTACTTCGCCAACGGCGGCTCGGCCGGCGCCGACGACGGCGACGGGGCCGAGCGGTTCTTCATCGGGTCGGCCGATCTCATGCCTCGCAACCTCGACCGTCGGGTCGAGGTGCTGGTCCGGGTCGACGACGAGTACTGCCAGGACCGGTTGCGTCAGATCCTGAAGGTGAACCTGGCCGACACCGAGCTGGCCTGGGAGATGGGGCCGGACGGGACGTACCGCCGACTGGACGGCACCTTCAACGCCCACGACGAGTTCGAGCGCCTGGCCGGTGAGCGGGCGTCCGGCCAGACGTCGTCGTCGAGCGCGGCCGGAGCCGACGGTTCGGGCGATCGCCGACGCCTGCCCCCGGCTCGCACGCCGGCAACGGTCGCTGCCGCCGGCCCAGACGACGACACCGGCCCCCCGCGCTCCGAGGGGATCGTGCGGGCCGCCGGCTGTCTGGTCTACCGGCAGGGGAGCATGGGCCCCGAGGTCCTGGTCGTCCATCGCCCCCGCTACGACGACTGGGACTTCCCGAAGGGCAAGCGGGAGCCGGGCGAGAGCGACCTCGAGTGCGCCATCCGCGAGACCGAGGAGGAGTCGGGTCAGCGGGGCGAGGTGATCGAGGAGCTCCCGGCGGACCGCTACCTCGTCGAGGGTCGGGAGAAGGTCGTGCGATGGTGGCTGCTCCGCTGGAGCGGCGGCACGTTCGAGCCGAACGAGGAGGTCGACGAGATGGTGTGGCTGACACCGGCCGAGGCCGCCGCCCGCCTGTCGTATCCCCACGCCCGGCGGCTGCTCGGCTACCTGCCCGATCGGTGATCGTCGGGTGAGCGGCCACCGGTCGGCCGCCGCCGGGTTGTCGCACTGGTGGCCGACGCCGGCTCGGCCGGCCGACCACTTCACCGCAGACGAGCTGTCGCGGTCGACCGAGCTGCACCGTCCCGTTCGTCGAGCCCGTCTGCTGCTCGGTGTCGCCAGGACGACGCTGCTCGTCGCCGGCGCCGCCGTGCTGACCATCGGCCCGATCGGCGATCGGCTGACCGACGCCTCGTCCTGGCTCCGGGCGCTCGTCGCCTCGATCGTGGTCGTCGCCGCCGTGCGCCTCCCCGAGCCGGCGGTCAGGTGGCGGCTGGCCCGGTTGCCCCAGGTCGAGCTGGTCGTCGCCGACCGCCCCAGCGTGGCCGCGTCGGGCGCCGCGACGGCCGCGCCGGCGCTCGTGCTCGCCGTCATCGGTCCGTCGGTGCTGGCGTTGCTGGTCGATCCGGCCCGTGGCTGGCTGGTCGTGCTCGGCTCGGTCGCCGTCTCGATGATCGTGGGGATCGTGTCGACCGGCGCCCAGGTCCGCCGAGCCGTGCCGGTCGATCCGCCGCCGTCGTGGGACCGCCTGATTCGCCGAACCGGGGCCTCCGGCGTCGTCGAGTTCGGCGCGCTGGCGGAGCCGGGCCGGTCGGCCAGGCTGAACGCCTGCGCCCTCGGCTACCGCTCGGAGCGCCGGGTCCTGGTGTCGGCTGGCGTCGTGGCCGCCGGCGCCGCTCCCCTCGGCGACGATGCCGGGCCGGACGGTCCCGCAGATGGCCGAGCCGTCGACCGGACGCCCGACGCGGCCTCGTTCGTGGTGGCCCACGAGCTGCGCCACCTCGCCGGCCGTCACCCGGAGATCCAACTGGGCCTCGGCGCCCTCGTCGTTGCCGCCGCCGTCGGTGCGGTGGCCGCCCTCGGTCCGACCGGCTGGCCGTGGTCCGTGCTCGGGGCCGACCCGGCCGATCCGGCTGCGCTCCCGCTGACCGTGCTCGTCGCCGGGGCCGGCGGCCTGGTGGCCCGACTCCCGGTCGCCTGGGTGCTGCGGGGCCTGGAACGGGTCGCCGACGGCGGGGCCGTCGACGCCGTCGGTGTGCTGAATCGGGCCGACGCCCTGAGCCTCCACCTCGGGCCCGGGGCCGAGCTGGAGCCGCCGCGGCTGGCGCAGCTGCTGGCCGCCCATCCGGCGCCGGCCGAGCGCCTGGAGTACCTGGCCCGCCGCCGCTCGCCCCCGGCCGGGCCGTAGCGCGACGGCGCCGCCGGCCCATCGGGCGCCGGCCGGCGGGGTCAGCGATCGACGGGATCGGCGGCTGGGGCCCCGGTCTCGTCAGCCGTCGGCGGATCCCCGGCGACGGCGGGGTAGAGGAGCCGGGCGAGGGCGACGGCAACCGGCACGGCCACGAGCTGGGCCGCGACGAAGCCGGGCGCCGATCGGGGCGCGATGCCGGCGAAGGTGTCGCTCAGCGTCCGGGCGACGGTGACGGCCGGGTTGGCGAAGCTGGTCGAGGCCGTGAAGTAGTAGGCGCCGGCGATGTACCAGCCGACCGCAAAGGCGACCGCGTCGGTGTTGCCCGAGCGGACCACGCCGAAGATGACCAGCAGCAGGCCGAGCGTGGCGACGACCTCGGCCAGGAGGAGGTCGGCGCCCGAGCGCTCGGTGGTCGACCACGTCACCGCCGACAGGTCGAACATCAGGTTGGCCAGGATCACGCCGGCCGCACCGCCGAGGATCTGGACGGCGATGTAGGCGGCGGCCGTCGGCGTGTCGACGGCGCCGAACAGGCGCTGGGCCAACGTGACCGCCGGGTTGAAGTGGGCCCCGGAGGCCGGCCCCAGGGCCAGGATGAGGGCGATGAGCACGCCGGCGGTGGCGATGGCGTTCTGCAGGAGCTGGAGCCCGACGTCGTCGGTCAGGCGCTCGGCCATGATCCCCGAGCCGACGACGCCGGCCAGCAGGAAGGCGGTGCCGACGAACTCGGCGACCAGCTCGGACCGGCCGGCCGTCATCGGCCCCGCCGGCCGCTGCGCCGGTCGTCGGTCGACCCGACCCCGGTCGGGCCGGTCGACGGGGGCGGCCCGTCGCCGACGGTCATGGCGCCGATCCGGTGCTCGAGGTGGCCGACGACCGCATCGAAGGCCTCGCCGGTGCCGGCGGTCACCGGATCGGGGATCGACCAGTGCCACCACGACGGCGGCGGCGCCAGCTCCTCGTGGGCCTGGTCGCAGACGGTGACGACCAGCGATGCGCCGTCGGCATCGTCGTCGGTGAGGCGAGCGGGGGCGGCGCCGGCCAGGTCGAGCCCGGCTCGGCCGGCGGCCGCGACCGCGCCAGGGTGGACCCGGGCTGCGGGGTGGGTGCCGGCCGAGGCGGCCGGACCCCCGGTCCGGGCCTGCCAGAGGGCGGCCGCCAACGGCGACCTGGCCGAGTTGTTGGTGCAGACGAACAGCACCGGGCCGGCGGGGTGGGTTGCGGCGGGCACGAGCTCGGTCAGCGGCTCCCGGCGGAGCCGGACGTACCGCCGTCGTCGGTCGCCGGTGGAGGCCAGCCGCTCGATGAGGTCGGCGTCGGCCAGGGCATCGAGGTGGTGGGCGAGGAGGTTCGATGGGATGGCCAGCAGCCGGCCGAGCTCCGACGACGTCCGGTCGCTGGTCGCGAGCTCCTCGACGATCGCCAGGCGATGCGGTTCGCCGAGGGCCGCATGGACGCGGGCCCGCTGCTCGATCGTTGCGGCCACGACGATCACCTTAGGCCCCCCGGGGGTCCGGTTCGCTCAACGGTCGTTGATCGGCTCACCGTCGGTGGCTCAAGCGTCGTTGAGGCGCCAGGTCGAATCGTGACGGGTGTCGCACCCACCTCGCCAAGCTTGTGGTCCCGTTCACCCGGAGTTCACCTGCGTCAGGCTCGTCGGCTACCTCGCTTCCCTACGTTGACCGGGACAGCGATGCCGGGTGCGGAACGCCCGTGCGTCCGGAAACCCATGAGGAGAGGTTCCTGTGAAAGCGACGAGTCTGGCCAAGCTACTTGGCCTGCTTCTGGCGTTGGTCCTGGTCGCCGCGGCGTGCGGGTCCGATGACGACGACACCGAGGCCGGTGACGCCACCGACGAGGCGACCGAGGAGTCCACGGACGACGACGCCGACGCCACCGACGACGACGGCGCCATGGAGGAGGACGAGGACGCAGCTCCTGCAGATGCAGGCGCCTGTGCGGCCGGCAACATCAACATCTCGGGTTCGTCGACCGTCGAGCCGATCTCGACCAAGGTCGCCGAGTTGTACGAGGAGGTCTGCCCGGACACCTTCGTGACCGTCGACGGTCCCGGCACCGGTGACGGCTTCGCCCTCTTCTGCGACGGTGACACCGACATCTCGGATGCCTCCCGCCAGATCAAGGAGTCCGAGGCCGAGACCTGCGCTGCGAATGGCGTCGAGTACACCGAGCTGCTGATCGCCTTCGACGGCATCGCCGTGATGACCAACCCGGCCAACGAGGCCGTGTCGTGCCTCAGCTTCGCCGACCTGTACGCCCTGCTGGGTGGCCAGAGTGAGGGCTTCGAGAACTGGAGCGACGCCAGTGATCTCGGCGCCTCCCTCGGCTCGGACGTGGCGCCGTACCCGGACGCACCGCTCGACATCAGCGCCCCCGGCACCGAGTCGGGCACCTACGACAGCTTCATCGAGATCGTGCTCGAGGGCATTGCGGAAGAGCAGGGCGACGAGCAGCTGATCCGTCAGGACTTCGCCGGCAACGCCCAGGACAACGTGATCATCGAGGGCATCGCCGGTTCGGACACCAGCCTCGGCTGGGTCGGCTTCGCCTTCGCGGAGGAGAACCTCGACCGGGTCAAGGAGATCCAGATCGCCGCCGAGCCGGGTGGCGAGTGCATCTCGCCGACCGTCGAGACCATCGCCGATGGCTCGTACCCGGTCAGCCGTGGCCTCTACATCTACGTCAACAACGCCAAGGTGGCCGAGAACCCGGCCCTCGCCGGTTACGTCGACTTCTACCTCGGCGACGGGTACACCGAGGGCGTGACCCGGGCGTTCGGTGACTCGGGCTACGTCGAGCTGCCCGCCGACCTCCTCGGCGAGGCCCAGGCCGCCTGGGAGTCGGCCAAGTAACGAACGAGTCGACGGGGCGGTCAGACCGGACAGCCATTCGACGCTCCAACCGGGGTGTTGCACAATGGCCGAACGGATGACCGCCTCCAGGCTCGACACGGCGAAGGCGGCGGCACCACGACCGGTTCCCACCGGCCACGGTGCCGCCGCCCGAGCCGTCACCAACCGGTACTCGGAGCGGATCGGGGCTCATGACAACCACAGCGCTACCAGACGCAGGCGGCGAGGGCATCCTCTCGGGGAACCGGCGTCGCCACAACCGGGAACGGGTCATCCGCTACGCAGTGACCGGCGCGGCGCTCACCTCGATCGGCATCACCATCGCCATCGTGGCCTCGCTGATCTTCCGGGCCGGCCAGTTCCTCATCCACCTCGTCAACCCGACCGAGGTCGACCTGGAGGAAGCCGGCGGCGAGGCCGTCGGGCTCGGGGCCCTGTGGGGCGACCAGTGGGCCCCTCGCTTCTTCGAGTTCGACATCAAGACGCTGCTGGTCGGCAGCATCGTGGTCACGATCGTGGCCATGGCGGTGGCGACCCCGATCGGGCTCGGGGCCGCCGTCTATCTCTCCGAGTACGCCAACTCGACGGTCCGCAAGATCCTCAAGCCGATCCTGGAGGTGCTGGCCGGCATCCCCTCGGTCGTCCTCGGCTTCTTCGCCCTCCGCTGGATCTCGCCGAACCTGGTGCAGAACATCTTCTCCGGCGCCGAGGGGCAGAACCTGCTGGCCGCCGGGCTCGGGGTCGGTCTGTTGACCATCCCGCTCGTCGCCTCGATCTCCGAGGACGCCATGCGGGCGGTGCCGAACTCGCTGCGAGAGGCTTCGGCCGGGCTCGGGGCCCGCAAGATGAGCACCACGCTCTCGGTGGTCCTCCCCGCCGCCATCTCGGGGCTCGTCGCCGCCTTCATCGTCGGCACCTCCCGGGCCATCGGCGAGACGATGGTCGTGTTCCTGGCCGCCGGCGCCTCCGGCAACCAGGCGCTGTTCACCACCAACCCGCTCGAGCGAGGCTCGACGATGACCGCGGCCATGGCCAGCCAGGCCTCCGGCACCGACGGCACCATCTCCGAGCTCGGATTCAACTCGCTCTTCTTCGTCGGCTTCGTCCTGTTCGCGATCACGCTGACGCTCAACCTGATCGCCGACCGCTTCGTCCGCCGAGTGCGGCAGGCGTACTGAGGAGGATCGGACCATGGCGCTGATCGAACCCATCCTCAACAAGAAGACGGCCGAGCGGGTCGAGGCCCAGATCCGCTCCGGCGGCCGCAACACGCCCAACCTGCTGTTCCAGGGTTCGCTGCTGGCGGCCCTGTTGTTCGCCCTGTTCGTGCTCGGTGTGCTGCTGTTCGACGTCATCACCGACTCGTGGCCCGTGCTCAGCGAACGCTTCGGTGACTTCCTGGCCAGCCCCAAGCGGAGCTCGGCCGAGGCCTCGGGTGTGTTCCAGGGCCTCCGGGGCACGTTCTGGATCGGCGTCGCCGTGATCCTGCTGACCTTCCCGCTCGGGATCGCGGCTGCGGTCTACCTCGAGGAGTACGCCCCCGACAGCCGGCTGACCCGCCTCATCGACATCAACATCCGGAACCTGGCCGGCGTCCCCTCGGTCGTCTACGGCATCCTCGGCTTCACGCTGTTCGTCAGCCTGTTCAACGGCGTGCTCGGCGACCGTGAGATCACGCTCGGCCGGACGACCACCGCAGGTGCGCTCACGCTGGCCATCCTGGCCCTGCCGGTGGTCATCATCACCTCGGCCGAGGCCATTCGGGCGGTGCCCGACAGCCTGAAGGAGGCGGCGTACGGCGTCGGGGCAACCAAGTCCGAGGTCATCCGCAGCCACATCCTGCCCTACGCCGCCCCCGGCATCCTGACCGGCACCCTGCTGTCGCTGGCCCGGGCCCTGGGCGAGGCCGCCCCGCTGATCCTGGTCGGGGCCGTGCAGGGCCGGCTCGGCTCGCGGACCGGCTTCTTCGGCCTCGAACAGTTGGGCGAGCGGTTCACCGCCATGCCGATCATCATCACCGGCTACGCCAAGGAGCCGGGGTCCGACTGGATCCCGGTCACGGCCGCCGCCATCGTGATCCTCCTCCTGGTGGTATTGAGCTTCAACGCCGCCGCCGTCCTGCTCCGCAACCGATTCGAATCCAAGCGCGAAGGTTAGGGTTGACGACATGTCCATGGACTCCGACGTGGCCATCGAGAACGACGACGTGACGGTCGAGCCCGACCCGGGCGGCCTCGCCCCGGGCGACGCCGATCCCGAGAAGCAGATGGTCATGGACCTCGAGGACGTCTCGGTCTACTACGGCTCGTTCCGGGCCGTGCGAGACGTCAACATGCCCGTGTACCACAACCACATCACGGCCATGATCGGTCCGTCCGGCTGCGGCAAGTCCACCGTGCTCCGGGCCCTCAACCGGATGAACGACCTGATCGACGGTGCGAGGGTGGAGGGCAAGGTCCGTTATCTCGGGATCGACCTCTACGAGGAGGACGTCGACCCCGTCGAGGTCCGGCGCCGGATCGGCATGGTGTTCCAGAAGCCCAACCCGTTCCCCAAGTCGATCGCCGAGAACATCACCTACGGCCCGAAGATCGCCGGCATCCCCAAGAAGGAGTGGCCGGACGTCATCGAGAAGTCGCTCCGGTCGGCCGCCATCTGGGACGAGGTCAAGGACCGCCTCGACGACTCGGCCCTCGGCCTCTCCGGCGGCCAGCAGCAGCGGCTGTGCATCGCCAGGGCCATCGCCACCACGCCGGACGTGCTGCTGATGGACGAGCCGTGCTCGGCCCTGGACCCGATCGCCACCGGCCGCATCGAGGACCTCATGCAGGAGCTGAAGAACGAGTACTCGATCGTGATCGTGACCCACAACATGCAACAGGCGGCCAGGGTCAGCGACTACACGGGGTTCTTCACCACCGAGCTCGACTCCACGAGCGACCGTCGCACCGGCCAGCTGGTCGAGTTCGCCCCGACCGAGAAGATCTTCTCCAACCCGTCTGACGAGCGCACCGAGAACTACGTCACCGGCCGCTTCGGCTGATCGGGGGACCCGACCCGATGTCATCGACCGAGCCAGAGCACACCACCCCCGAGCCCGTCGAGGGCGAGCACCGCGTCGCCTACCACCGGGATCTGGACCAGGTCACGGCGGCGGTGATCCGGCTCGGCGCGTTGGCCTGCGAGACGGTCCCGCGCGGCACCGAGGTCCTGCTCGGGGGCAACCTGGCCGACGCCCAGGCCCTGATCGACGGCGACGACGAGATCGATCGACTGACGGTCGAGATCGAGCAGCAGTGCTTCAACCTGATCGCCCTCCAGGCGCCGATGGCCGGCGAGCTGCGGCGGTTGATGACGATCATGAAGGTGGTGGCCGAGATCGAGCGCTCGGCCGACCTGATGGTCAACGTCTGCAAGGCGGCGAGGCGCATGTACGGCTCCGACCTCACACCCCTGATCCGGGGGGTGCTGGCGGCCATGGCCCGCGAGGCCAACAAGATGCTGCGACTGTCGATCGACGCCTTCGCCGACGAGAACACCTCGCTGGCCATGGCCCTCGGCGACATCGACGACGAGCTCGACGAGCTCAACCGGGACATCGTCGAGGCGATCTTCGAGGCCCACCACGACGGCGCCATCGAGCTGCGGGCCGCCGTGCAACTGGCGCTGATCGCCCGGTACTACGAGCGCATCGGTGACCATGCGGTCAACATCGGCGAGCGGGTGAACTACATGGTCACCGGCTGGATGCCCGAGCACAACGGGATGCTGCGGGCCGACCATCGCCACGAGTTCACCGCCGAGCAGGACGACGTGGCCAACGGGGGCCCGGACGAGTCGGCGGCCCCAGACGGACCGGATGATTGAGCGGGCTGGTGGAAGCGCTCCTCGGGGCAGTCGTCGCGGCGATCACCGCCCTGGCGGGCTTCTGGTTCGGTCGCCGTTCGCGCCAACCGGTGCCGGCGGTCGCGGCGGCCGCGACCGCCCCTGAGCCCGAACCGGCACCGGTCGACCCGGTCGCCACCGAGCCGGCCGCCCCCGAGGTCGGCGCCAACGACGTCGAGCGGGCGCTGGCCGATCTCCGCCTCGGCGTCGTCGTCGTCGCCCCGGACGGCGACGAGGTGTATCGCAACCACCGGGCTCGCGAGTACGCCACCGGCCGCCACGGCGACGCCCTCGTCGAGGCGGCCCTCGAACGGGTGGTCGGCGGGGCCCTCGTCGGGCTGTCGCTCGAGGAGAGCGTCGAGGTCTACGGGCCGCCGGCCCGCTCGTTCCTCGTGCAAGCCTCGCCGACCTACGACGGCGGCGAGCCAAGCGGGGCCGTCGGCGTCATCGAGGACGTCACCGAGGCCCGTCACAACCTGCGGGTCCGCAGCGACTTCGTCGCCAACGTCAGCCACGAGCTCCGCACCCCCGTCGGGGCCATGAGCGTGCTGGCCGAGACGATCGCCGAGACCGACGATCCCGACGTCGTCAACCGGCTGTCCAGGCGGATGCAGCGGGAGGCGACCAGGCTGGCCGACACGATCGAGGACCTGCTGGCCCTGTCCCGGCTCGAGTCCGGGCCGATCGCCGACCCCGAGACCGTCGACCTGGTCTCGGTGGCCACGATGGCCATCGAGCGGACCGCCGAGCGGGCGGCCCAGCGGCTGGTCGAGGTCGAGATCAACTCGGACGCGCCGGTCCTGGTCGACGGTGATCAGGGCCAGCTCGTCGCCGCCGTTTCCAACCTGCTCGACAACGCCATCAAGTACTCCGAGCGGCACAGCACGGTCGAGGTCCGCGTCCGCCAGATCGTCGGGGCCTCGGCCTCGGTCGGGGCCGACACGCTCTCGTACAGCGCCCGCTCTCGCCAGGACCGAGCGGCCCCGGACCGGGAGGCCCGGTGGCTGGCCGAGGAGAAGGTGGCCGAGCTGTCGGTGTTCGACGACGGGATCGGGATCCCCGAGCGCGACCTCGAGCGCATCTTCGAGCGGTTCTACCGGGTCGACTCGGGACGGAGCCGGGAGACCGGGGGGACCGGCTTGGGGCTGTCGATCGTCCGCCACGCCCTGTTGAACCACCGGGGAACGGTCGACGTCGACTCCCTGGAGGGTCACGGCTCCACGTTCACGATCCGCCTACCGGTCTCGGTGGCCCAACGGCAGGTCGTCGGGTCGGTCGAGGCCGCGGTCACCGACGAGGAGCAGGCGAGGCGATGAGGGGCGTCGAGCGCCGATCGTCCGGACGGAGTGGCGAGGCGGGGCAACGGGCGGCCGAGTTGAGGAGTCGGGCATGGAGCAGCTGACGGTCCTGGTGGTCGAGGACGAGGAGGCCTTCATCGACGCGCTGATGATCGGCCTGCCGAAGGAGGGGTTCAACGTCGAGGTGGCCCGCGACGGGGCCGAGGCGCTGGCCCGCTTCGACGCCATCGACCCCGACCTGGTGCTTCTCGACCTGATGCTGCCGCGGGTCTCCGGCCTCGACGTCTGCCGGGAGCTGCGGACCAGGACCGACGTCCCGATCATCATGGTCACCGCCAAGTCGGGTGAGGTCGACACCGTGGTCGGGCTCGAGATCGGAGCCGACGACTACGTCACCAAGCCCTACCGGATCCGCGAGCTGGTGGCCAGGATGCGGGCCGTCGTCCGCCGCTCGATGCCAACCCCCGTCGGCGGGACCGCCCCGGCGGGCCCGGAGCCCGGGGTCGAGCCGGCGATCGTGGTCGGCGACGTGTCGGTCGACCAGGCCCGGCACGAGGTCGAGGTCAGGGGCCAGCGGATCGACCTGCCGCTGAAGGAGTTCAGCCTGCTGAGCCACCTCATGACCAACGCCGGCCGCGTGGTGACCAGGGAGATCCTCATCGACCGGATCTGGGGCTCCGACTACGTCGGCGACACCAAGACGCTCGACGTGCACATCAAGCGGCTCCGGTCGAAGATCGAGGACGATCCGTCCAGTCCGGTCAGGATCGTGACGATCCGGGGCCTCGGCTACAAGTACCAGCAGGCCGACGAGGGCTAGCGGTCGGTCCGCCGCTGCTCGATCGTGTCGAGGGGTCGACTCGGCCTACCATCGGCTTCAGTGAGTCGGACGTCGCAGCAGGGCGGTCCCGAGACGACCGGTCCGGCGTCCGGGGGACGGGACCGGGACCGTCGCGGGGTCGAGGCGTTCCGTGAGCCGACGGCCTTCGGGCGCCTGGCCAGGACCCACGCCCTCTCGGTCGGCGGCGACGCCCTCCTGGCGATCGCCCTCGCCGACTCCCTGTTCTTCGATGTCGACCCGAACGACGCCCGCTGGCGGGTCGGGGCCTACCTGATCCTCACGCTGGCCCCGTTTGCGGTCGTGGCCCCGTTCCTCGGCCCGATCATGGACCGGATGCGAGGTGGTCACCGCTTCATGATCATCGGCACCGCCGTCGTGCGGGCGTGCCTGATGGCGGCGCTGGTCTTCTACGTCCAGCGGTGGCCCCTGTTCCCGCTGGCCTTCGGCATGCTCGTCATGGGCAAGACCTACGCCGTGGCCAAGAGCGCGGTGGTGCCGACCACCGTGGCCGACGAGGCCGATCTCGTCCGCTCCAACTCCCGCCTGGCGATCCTGTCGGCCGCGGCCGGCGCCGGCTTCGGCATCCCCGGCGTTGCGCTGCTGACGATCGGCGGGGCCTCGTGGGTGCTCGGCCTCGGCGTGCTCGTGTTCATCGGCGCCGCGGTCGCCGGCTTCCGGATCCCGGCAACCCGGGTGGCGACCCGCCCGGCCGAGCAGGAGGAGCGGGAGGAGCTGCGCAGCACCGGGATCCTGCTCGCCTCCAGCGCCATGGGCTACCTGCGGGGCGGCGCCGGGTTCGTGACGATGCTCCTCGCCTTCGACCTCCGGGGCGGGATCGACCCCGGGCCGACGAGCGCCGGGGTCGAGGTCGGTCACCGGGTCCGGGAATCGCTCGGCCTCGAGCGGCTCGACCTGACCACCGGCGGGGCGCCGCCCTGGCACTTCGGCGTCGCCCTCATCGGGGTCGGGCTCGGCGGTCTGGTCGGCAACGGCGGCGTGCCCCGGCTCCGGGCCCGCCTGGCCGAGGAGCGGATCCTCGCCTTCGCCCTGATCGCGCTCACCGGGCTGGCCCTCCTGGCCGCCGTCTCGACCGGGCTGTTCGGGGCCTTCATCATGGCCGCGGCCATCGCCATGGCCGCCGGCGGCGGCAAGCAGGCCTTCGACGCCATCGTCCAGCGCGACGCTCCCCGGGCCAACCTCGGCCGCACGTTCAGCCGCTACGAGAGCCGGTTCCAGCTGATCTGGGTGCTCGGGGCGCTGTTGCCGGTCGTCGTGCCGCTCCCGGCCAGGGTCGGCTACATCCTGATGGCGACGACCGCGGCCTTCGTCGCCATCACCTACTGGTTCGGGCGGACGCCGAACCCGGCGGCCATCGTGTCGGACGGGGTCGTCGACGAGGGCTTCGACCGCCTGGCCGGGGCCCTGCCGGGACCGCTGTCGCGCCGGGTCCCCGGGCGGGGACGTCGTGGTGGCGGGATCAACGGCGACGGGAACGGCTCGGGCGGCGGGGGCCCGGGCGACGGCCGCGGTGCGATCGAGCCGGTCAAGCCGTCCCGGACCGATCCGACCACACCGATGCGCCGACCGCGATCCGGGGATCCGACCAGGGAGGCGCCGCGGCCCCGAGCCGGCGATCCGACGACGCGGGCCTCGCAGCCGAGCGCCGGCGACCGCACCGGGCGGACGCCCCGGCCCGGGGCGGACGAGCCGACCGCCGAGCGACCGCGACGTCGCCGACCACGACCGGTCGACGAACCGGTCGACCCCCAGGACGAGACGCAGGTCTTCACCGACGCGCCGCCCCGGCGGCCGCCGGTCGTCCGGCCCCCGTCCGGCGACGACAGCTGAGCGGATCCGGTTCCGGACGCGGTCCCGGCAGGAAACCGGCGGTTTCGCGACCAGAGACCCGTTCGCGGCGTGCGAGCTGACCGGCCGACTACTCGGTGTCGTCGAGGCCCGAGAGGTCGTCGGGCACGTCGAACGCACCGTCGCCCAGCTCGTCGCCGTCGTGGCCGATGCGGGCCAGCCACAGGCCCGGCGCGTCGACCTCGGCCGCCGTCGGCAGGTCGAGCTCGTCGCCCCACAACCGCTCGAGGCCCTCGTCGCCGGCCCGCTCGACCAGTCCGGTGATGAACCGGTCGCCCCGGGCCAGCGTGTGCTCGTCGATCTCGAGCCCGAGCAGGCGCTCCATGAACCGGTCGGCCGGGGCGACGTCGATCCAGCGCTGCCGGAACCGGGTCCGGATCGTGTCGTGGCTGCCGATCAGCCCGTCGGCCAGGGTGGCCACCGTGTGGTCGACATAGCCGAGCACGGTGGCGACCATGGCGTCGAGCTGGGGGACCAGCAGGTCGTGGGCCGGCGTGCGGAGCAGCGAGAGGACGACGTCGGGATCGCTGAGCGACTCCGACAGCTCCTGCAGCTGGCTCAGGTCGGTGATCGAGCCGAACCGCTCGGAGATCAGCTCCTCGTTCGGGCGGAAGGCCGAGGCGAAGTCGACCAGCAGCGCCTCGAGGCGGGCACCGACGTGGGGAACCGAGATCACGGCGTGCACGGTCAGCTCGTGCAGCAGCACCCACAACCGCAGCTCGTCGACCGGAACGCCCCACTCGGCGGCGGCGTCGTCGATCGACGACGGCACCACCAGGATCTCGGGCCCGGCCGCCCCGGAGCCGCCGCCATCGGCGCCGCGGGGGATCGGCAGGTCGTATTGGCCGAGGGCCTGCTGGCCGAGGTGGCCGAGCAGGGTACCGGCGCTCGTCGACACCAGCAGCGGGCCGAGCGTGGCGAACATCTGGCCCATCATCTGGCCGGTGAGGTCGCTGAGGTCGCCCCCGGTCATCGCCGCCTCGAGGTCGGATCCCGTTGCCGGGCCGACCTGGCCCATGCCGGCCGACAGGGCCTCGCCGAAGCGCTCGAAGAACGGTCGGTAGGCCTCCACGCTCCGCCTGGCCCAGGTGCCGCGGGTGACCGCCGTCGGCCTGGTGCCCGGTGGCAGGGTGACCCCGACGGCCTGACCGACCTGCAGCTCGGCCACCCTGGCCAGGTCCTCGATCTGCATCCGCTTGACCGGATCGAGGTTCGGCTCGGCACCCTGGTCCGAGGCGATGGCGGCGGCCAGCTCGGCCGCCTGCTGCCAGGGGTCGCGGCCCCCGAGCCCGCCCAGCAGACCGCTCAGGTCGAAGAAGGGGAAGTCGCCGGGTGGATTGCCACTGCTCACAAGGGCATCGTAGAGCCGTGGCGTCGATTGCGGTCACCGGGTCGTCAGGGGCGGTCGGTCGTCGCGTCCTGACGGCGCTGATCGACGAGCCGGCGGTCGATCGGCTCGTGGCCATCGCCCGCCGCCCCCAGTCGCCCCCAGCCCCGAGCTTCCCGGCCGACGACGGGCCGCCGGAGCCGGTCGAGGTGGAGTCGCTCCGACTCGACCTCGGGGTCGACGACCCGACCCCGGCCTTCGACGGCGTCGACACGGTGATCCACCTGGCCGACGACCGCACGCTGCGGACCGATCCCCGGGCCGCCACGGCCATCCTCGACCGGGTGCTCGGCGCCATGACCGACGCCCGCTGCCGGCACCTGGTGCTGTCGTCGTCCGCCCTGGTCTACGGGGCCAGGGCGGACAACCCGGTGCCGATCACCGAGGCCCAACCGATCGCCCCGGTTCCCGAGCTCCGGTACGCCGTGGCCAAGGCCAGCCTGGAGGGGCGGGCGGCCCGGTGGGCGGCCCAGAACGGCGCCGGCCTGGCCATCCTCCGACCGGTGGCCGCCCTCTCCGAGGGCGACTCGAGCTGGATCGGCTCGGCGCTGCGGGCCGCCGCCGCGGTCAGGGCCGAGCAGGTCGACCCGCCGGTCCAGTTCCTCCACCACGACGACCTGGCGGCGGCGCTGGCGCTGGCCGGCCTGGCCCGTCTCGACGGCCCCTACAACGTCGCCCCGGACGGCTGGATCGGCAACGACGAGTTCCGGGCGCTCCGGGGCGAGGCGTCGATCCGGATCCACCCCCGACTGTCCCGGGTGCCGTTGCGGGCGGCCAAGGCGGTGGCCGACCGGCGACTGCTCGACGGGCTCGAGCCGTACGTCACCTGGTCGTGGGTCGTCGCCAACGACCGCCTCCGGGCCGAGGGTTGGGTCCCGCAGTTCACCAACGCCGAGGCCTGGGTGGCCGGCACGCCGCCGCCGCTGCTCGGTTTGGTCAGTGGCCGCCGCCGCCAGGAGATCGCCCTCGGCGCCGCCTCGGCGATCGGGGCGGCTGCGCTCGGTGGCGCCTGGCTGGCCGTGCGAGGCTCGGCCGCCCGCTGGCGTCGCTGAACCACGGCCGGCGCCGCCGGACCACCGCCCGGGTCGTTGTCGCATCGCCGCCCGGCTCGGTCGTCGCCAGACCAGGGTCGATCGGCGGGTCGATCGCCGGCTGCGGCCGGTGCGGGCCCCGTGACGCCCGGTCGAGCGGCCCGACGGTCAGGGCGCGGCCGGGTGGGTGCCGACCTCGACGGCCACGGTCCAGCGTCTCCCGTCGCGGTCGAACGTCAGCAGCAGCTGGCCGCCGGGGCCGGCCTCCCTGGCTGCGAACCCGACCCGGTCCGGGTGGCTGGCGGGGGTGTTGTCGACGGCGACGATCACGTCACCCGGTCGCAGCGGGCCCGAGCTGGCTTCGGCCACGGCTGCGACCAGCAGGCCGCGCCCATCGGTCGACGGCTGGATCTCGACGCCGAGCCACGCCGGGTCACCGTTGCCGAACTCGAGCAGGGACCGGGCCGCGGCGATGGCCCGATCGATCGGGACGGCGGCCACCTGCGGGGCATCGCCGGCGACCACGAGGCCGACCAGCTCACCCCGGCGGTTGCGGAGCGGGCCACCGGCATCGCCCGGCCGGGGGTCGATGACGGCCATGATCGAGTGGTGGACCCGCCGGTTGTCAGCCGTCGTCACGGGATCGGTGGTCGAGTAGACGAGGCCGCGACGATCGCTGGCCCCGGCCCATTCGTGGTCAGCTCGACGCTGCCGCGAGGCCGAGCGCTCGGCCTCGACAGCCGCCCGCTCCGATCGGGCCTCCGCCGTCTCGATGGACTCGTCGCCGTCGTCGTTCTCGCCGTCGTCGGTCGGACCATCGTCGGTCGGCTCGTCGCCCGGTTCGGCGGCGTCGGCGTCGTCGCCATCGATGCCATCGCCGCCGGTGGTCCCGTCGCCGGTGGTCCCGTCGTCGGTCGTCGCGTCGCCGGCGCCCCCGTCGGGGTCAGCGACGTCCGCATCGGCGCCGGTCCGGTCACCGCCGGCGGCGACCGCCCCGCGTTCGTCGAGCAGGCGGTCGGTGGCGGCGGTCTCCTCCGGCGGACCGGCGTCGCCGTAGCCGACCATGACCGGCCGGCCTGGGCGGATCGGCTCGGCCGCGGCCGACAACCACGGCAGCGACACGTCCGGTTCGCTCGGCTGCAACACCGCCAGATCGGTCATCGGGTCGATGCCGACCACACCGGCCTCGACCCAGTTCCGCTCGACCCGGAGCCAGACCACGTCGAGGTCGCCGACGGCCGAGGCGCTGGTCAGGACGAGGTCGTCGACGGCAACGAACGACCCGAGGCGCTGGTCGCTCTGGCCGGGGGTCGGGTAGAGGCCGTACGCCGGGGCGTTCTGCGCCCGGACGGGGGGCACGACCTCGGCCAGGTCCGAGGCGGCGGTACCCCACGAGGTGGCCGGCCCGACCGCCGGCAGCTCGTTGGTCGTCGGCGGCAACGACCAACGGATGGTGGTGGTGGTCGACGGGACCGTGGTCGCCCCCGGGCCGACGATCGGCGTCGGCACCGGCAGGCGGGCGTCGATCGCATCGTCGGGGAGCAGCGGAGCGGCGGTGCCGGCATCGACGCCGGTTCGGCTGCGCAGGCCGGTCTGGAACCCGAGGACCCCGATGGCGGCGAGGGCCAGGACCCCGCCGAGGGCGAGGACCGGCCACAGGGGCGAGTCGAACCGGCCGCCAGCGACCACCGGCGACGGTTCGGGAAGGGGGAGCGCGTGCTGGTTCCGCAACTCGGACGGGTGGCGCCAATGGCGGGCCGAGGGATCGGGGACCGCACGGTGCGCCGGCCCGTCCTCGCCCTCGTCACCAGGGTCGTCGTGCCACACGCCGTAAGACTACAAGGTGGTTTCGAACCGTCGCGATCGCCCCGGCCCTCGCCGCCTCGCCGGGCCCCGATTTTCACCAGGACCGTGGCGGGCGGCCCTACGATGGTCGTGTGGCCGCGACGTCATCCCCCGATGCTCCTCCGACCCTGGAACCGCCGGACGGCGACGACTGGACCGGCCTGGCCGACGGGCCGCTTCCCGTCGAGGCGGCGTCGGCCTGGGTGGTGCGGCCGCACTGCGGCGGCGTCGTCGTCTTCACCGGAACCGCCCGGGACCACTCGGTCGGCCGGTCCGACGTGACCCGGCTCGACTACGAGGCGTACGAGGAGCAGGTCGTTCCCCGGCTCGACGAGATCGCGGCCGCCGCCCGCCAGCGCTGGCCCGAGCTCGGTCGGATCGTGCTCCTGCACCGCGTCGGTGAGGTGCCGCTGACCGAGGCCGCGGTCATCGTCGCCGTGTCCGCCCCCCACCGGGCCGAGGCGTTCGAGGCCGCCCGCTTCGGGATCGACACCTTGAAGGCCACCGTGCCCATCTGGAAGCGCGAGGACTGGTCCGAGGGCACGAGCTGGGGCCGCGAGGCCCAGCACATCGTCGACGTCGGGACCGGCGTCGACGCCGGACCGCAGGACGAGCCGGCCGGCTCGTAGCGGTCCGACCCCCGAGCCGTGCGTCGCGATCTGGCCATCGATCTCGGCACGGCCAACATCTCGGTCCTGGCCAGGCGGGAGTCGGTCGTCGTGACCGAGCCGGCGGTCGTGGCCCGGTTGTCCGACACCGGCGAGGTCGTCGCCATCGGGCGTGAGGCCGAGCGAATGGTCGGCCGGACCCACGATCGGCTGCAGACCGTCCGGCCGTTCGGTCCCGGCTCCGTGCTCGATGCGGCCGCGGCCAGGGAGCTGATCCGGGCGATGCTGCGCCGGGCCGGCGTCCGGCGCCGTCACCGGGTCCGGGCGGTGGTCGCGGTTCCCTCGTTCATGACGCCGCTCGAGCAGCGGGCGGTGGTCGATGCGCTGGCCGCCGGCGGCGTGCTCGCTTCCCGACTGGTCGGCCACACGATGGCCGCCGCCGTCGGCTGCCGGCTCCCCGTCGAGCAGCCGGTCGGCTCGCTCGTGGTCGATGTCGGCGCCGGGACGACGGAGGCGGCGGTCCTGTCGCTCGGCGGGGTGGTGGCGCTCGAGTGGCGACCCATCGGGGGCCTCGACCTCGACCGGGAGATCCAGGCCCTGGTCGACCGGCGGCACGGCGTCGTCATCGATCGGTCGACCGCCGAGCGGGTGAAGCGGGCGCTCGCCGCCGGGGCCGAGGCGTGGCCCGTGACCGTGCGGGGCCGGACGGCCAGCTCGTCCGCCGTCGCCCGGCTCGACCGCCAGGAGGTGCTCGACGCACTCGACGAGCCGATCCGCTCGCTGGTCGACGTTGTCGTCGCCTGCGCCGGCTGGGCGCCTCCCGAGATCGCGGCCGACCTGACCGCCGGCGGGGTGCACCTGGTCGGCGGCGTCGCCCAGCTCGACGGCTTGGCGGCGCGCATCGGCGAGGCCTGCCGTCTCCCGATCCATCCGGTGGTCGACCCCGAGGCGGTGACGGTCCGGGGCGCGGCCCGTCTGCTCGGTGGCTTCGACGGCCCGGCCGAGGTGTTCCTCGACGGCCTGCCGGCCGCGCCGGCCCCGGTCCCGGTCGACGGTCCCGAGGCGCGCTGAGCCCGGCGCTGGCCGACCTCAGGCCGGGCCGTCGGCCGATCGATCGCCGGTGTCGTGCGCCGGGCCGAGCAGGTCCTCGGCCGCCTGGCGGACCTGCCAGTCCCGGTCGTCCAGCGCCCGCTGCAGGGCCCCCTCGACCTCGGGTCCGTCGAACGGCGCCAGGGCCAGCACCGCCCGCCGTCTGACCGCGGCCACGTCGTCGGTCGCGGCCAGGATGTGGGGCAGCCCCGCCCCGAGCGCGCCGAGGGCGGCAACCGCCGACTCGCGGCTCAGGGCGTCGTCGTGGCTCGTCGCTTGGGTCCCGAGGGCGACGACGGCCCGGTTCCTGGCGTCCTCGTCGAGGTCGAGCTCGCCGATGGCGAAGGCCGTCACCTCGGCCAGCTCCCGGTCGGCCAGCAGACCGACCAGGTCGTCGCTCAGCGCCGCCCCGTCCGGGATCCTGGCCGCCAGCTCGACGGCCCGGTGGCGGACCTCCGCAGCCGGATCGGTCAGGAACGGCCGCAGCGTCGCGGCGTCGAGCAGTCCGAGCCGGGCCGCAGCCCCGAGCGCGGTGGCCCGGGCCTCGGGCAGCTCGTGACCGAGCCCCTCGCGCACGGTCTCGTGATCACCTGCGTGTCCAGCCACCGCGATGGTGCGACAAATATGTGTCAAAATTGTTACTTTTCTTGGGCGGAGAAATCTGGGATGCTGTGTCGTGGTGGTGGGTCGGGTCCCCGTGTCCCGTACCGATCGTGGCGGAACCAGGCAAGACCGACGGAGCCGATCACGGTCGACACCGGCGGTAGCGACAACAGGACCGCCGGGCCGTCGACAGCCGATCCGGCTTGGACGAGACCCAGCCCCCAGGGCGAGAAACAGGAGCAAACCGTGTCCCACATGGTCATCTACCGGGGTGCCGATGGCAAGCCCGGCTACCACCAGACCGACGACATCCACGAGGCCATCGGCTTCGTCGAGCAGATGCGCAACGACGATGGGGTCGAGCACGCCCGCATCTTCCGCCTCGAGGAGGTCGTGTTCGAGTATCGGCCCTACTACCGGGTCGAGCTGTCGGCGGCCGGCATGGCCCCGACCGTTCTCGGCGGCCCTCAGCCGGCGCAGCTGCCGGAGGCCGAGGCCGCCGGCCCGCTCAACATGACACCGCCGACGCCCGTCGGTGAGAACGGCGAGACGATCGACCTCGTCGACGAGGTCATCGACGTCGTCGACCAGTACGACGACGGGCAGGCCAAGGCCGAGGCCGGCGCGGCCAAGAAGGGCCTCTTCGGCCGCTAGGCCTCGGCTGGGAGGTCCGGCCTGGTTCGCATCGACGAGGCCCCGGTTTCGGCCGGGGCCTCGTTGCGCGTCAACGGCCGCGGTCGACCGGCGCCGCCGCTGCGTCTCGGCCGGGCGACGTCAGGTTGCGATGGCCCGCTCGAGCAGGAACAGCAGCAGGAGGGCGGCCCCGCCGAGCACGGCGGCCAGGATGACGCCGCCGATGACCGACAGGAACGCCAACGAGAAAAGGGCGGTGATGCGCCGCCACAGCGGGATCCGTATCCTGGTCTTCGGTCGGCGGCCCCCGACGGCGGAGGGCTGCCCGGCAGGCGCCATCAACGGCTTTTCCTCGTCTTTCGGGGGAACTGCATAGTCTCGGTGCCACTCTGTCCGACAGGAGGGCGATGGAATCCGACGCCGACAGCCTAACCGAACCACCGGACCCCAGGGGGTCGTGGTCGCGTTGGCGTCGCCGTCGGACGTCGGTCGACGGGTCGGGTCCGGACGTCGCCCCGGTGTCGCCGGCCCAGGCCCAACAGGACGCCTGGGTCGCCAGCTGGGCCGGCTGGCAGCAGGACGACCCGCCGGGAGCGCCGCCGCCGGTTCGCCCCAGCCCGCCGGCGATCACGACGACCCCAGCCGCGTCGACGGGGCCGTCGCCCGATCCGCCCAGGAACGTCCGTCGCTGGCTCGCCGGCGGCCTGGCCGGCGTCGTCGCCATCGGCATCGCCACCGGCCTGCTGATCGAGGTGCCGTACGTCGCCCTCGTGCCCGGCACGGCCCGAGACACCGAGCCGCTGCTCGAGGTGGCCGGGGTCGACGAGTACCCGAGTGACGGCGAGGTCCTGTTCACCACGGTCCGGGTCCGCCAGCGCCCCAACGTGTGGGAGTACCTGTGGCTCGGGTTCGACGACGACGCCACCGTGGTGCCGGAGGAGGACATCCTCGGCGACCGCACGCCCGAGGAGAACCGCCAGTTCAACCTGTCGCTGATGAGCGATTCGAAGCAGGTCGCGGTGGCGGTGGCCCTCGAGCAGCTCGGCTACGACGCCATCACCACCGACGGCGTCGTCGTCCACCGGCTCGTGCCGGACACCCCGGCCGAAGCGGCGCTCGAGCTGGGTGACACGATCGTCGCCATCGACGGGCAGGCGACGGTCGCCACCGCGACCCTGGTCGAGATCCTCGGTTCGCAGGCGCCCGGCGACGAGATCGAGCTGACGGTCGAAGACCTGACCTCGGGCGAGAGCGAGACGATCGTGGTCGCCCTGGCCGAGAACCCCGAGAACCCGGGGGCCGGCTTCCTCGGGATCGAGCCGGCCGACCGGGTCCGCTACGGCACCGGCCTCGACTTCACGGTCGAGATCGACTCGGGGTCGGTCGGTGGGCCGTCCGCCGGCCTGGCCTTCACCCTGGCGGTGCTCGATCAGCTGACCGAGGGCGAGCTGACCGGGGGGTCCAAGGTGGCGGTCACGGGGACGATCCAGGCCGACGGCTCGGTCGGCCGGGTCGGCGGCGTCCTGCAGAAGACCGCCGCCGTGCGCGACCTCGGCGTCGACGTCTTCATCGTCCCAGCCGGCCTCGGTTCCGACGAGCTCGACGCCATCATGGACCGGGCCGGCGACCACCTCACGATCGTCCCGGTCGACAACCTCGACGACGCGTTGTCCGCCCTGGGCGAGCTCGGCGGCGACGTCGGCGCGGTGGAGGAGTTCGCTGCGCTCAACCCCGCGGCCAGCGGTTGATGTCTCCGGTGCGCCGCACCGGAGGTCGAGTCTCGCCTCCGGCGGCCGGCCCGCGCCAGGCCGACCACGGCCGCCGCAGCCGGGCGGCGACCGGGCGACGACCGGGCGACACCGCCCAGGTCGAACACCTGCGCGCGCGGTCGTCGTAGCATTCGGTCATGGCCCTGCAGAGTGATCACGAGTTCGCTCCGACCGAAATCGCCCGAACGGTGTTCCCGACGGCCTTCCGGGGCTACGACCAGGACGCCGTCCGCCGCTATCTGAGCCGACTGGCCGCCGCCCTCGAGCACCATCAGGCCTTCGACGATCTCGACGCGCTCGAGACCAGGGAAGCCGACGACGACCGGATCGAGGAGCTGGAGGGTGAGGTCGCCGCCCTCCAGGACGAGATCCGGGAGCTGGAGACCGAGCTGGTCCAGCGCTCGGTCGACGAGGCCGATCAGGGGTCGCGGCAACGGTCCGAGGCGGTCGAGTTCGACGAGCACCGGGCCATCGAGCTGCTCGGGCAGGAGACGGCCCGGGTGCTCGAGTCCGCCAGGTCGGCGGCGGCCGACATCCTCAAGCGGGCCGAGAACCAGGCGGCCACGCTCAAGAACGAGTCGAAGAAGGAGCTGACCGAGGCCCGTCGCCAGGCCAAGCGCCTCGTCGCCGACCGGCAGGCCGAGGCCGAGGCCGCGATCGACGAGCTCACCGAGCAGGCCGAGCGATCGGCCGACCGGATCACCACCGAGGCCGAGGAGCACCGGGCGGCCGTCGCCGAGGAGTCGGCCAGGATCCTGGCCGACGCCGAGCGCCAGGCCGAGGCCGAGCAGACCGGGGCCCAGGAGCGGGCCCGCCAGATCGTGGCCGACGCCGAGGCGCTTCGTCACCAGGTGGTGGCCGAGCTGGTCGCCGACCGGCGGGCCGCCCAGGCCGACGTCGACCGCCTCGTCGAGGCACGGGACCGCCTGGCGCTGTCGCTCGCCGTGGCCCGGTCGGAGCTCGACGACCTCGGCGACGACTTGGCCGGCGCCACCTCCGAGGGGAACGAGCGCAGCGACGGCGCCGCGGTCGAGGTCGATGGCGACGAGGTGGCCAGGCTGATCGATCGCCTGGACGCCGGGACCGCCGGCATCGCGCCGACCGAGGTCGCCGAGCGGGCGCCGACCGACCCCGGCCCTCGCCGATCGACGGTCGACGAACCGACCGAGGAGCTGCCCGCCGTCGACCCCGAGGTGCTCGACACCGGATCGGACGTGACCGATGCCCCGGTCGACGCCCCCGAATCGGCCGGCGTGTTCGACATCGACTCCCTCGACCGGGCGACCGCGGCCGACGACGACCCCGAGCTCACCGAGCTGGAGCTCGAGCTCGGCCTCGACGCGGAGCCCGATCGCCTGTCGGCGCTCGACGACGACGAGCTGATCGACCTGCGCGACGTCGACCTCGACGGTCCCGAGTCCGACGACCAGCTCAACGCGGTGCCGCCCGACGGATCGTCGCTCTCGCTGGTCGAGGGGTTCAGCACCATCGTGCTCGACGACGGCGACACTGCGGCGGCGGGCAACGGTCACGCGAACGGGCACCACCGCGGCCGAGCCGGCGACGACGCTCCCGGGTCGACCAGCCACGCCGACGGCACGAGCGCGGTCGGCGTCCTCGTCGACGAGCCGACCGACCCGACCGACATCGTGACCACCGTCGCCGGACGGCTCGATGGCCGCGGCAGCAGTCGGACCCAGGGTGACCTGCTGCTCGACCAGCCACCGTCCGGCAAGCTGCCGGCCTGGTTCTCCGCCCGCGACGTGGCGGTGACCCGGGCCGGGGCCAACCTCAAGCGCCAGCTCCGCCGGGCCCTCAACGACGACCAGAGCGACGTGCTCGACCGGCTGCGGCAGGGAAGGGGCGACATCACCGTCGACGAGCTCCGGCCGGTCGACGAGCAGATCGAGCACTACCTCGGTCCGCTCCGCCGCGGCCTGTCCGACATCGCCGCCGCCGGGGCTCGGGCCGGCGGCCTCGACCAGCCGGCGCCGGCCTCGCTCGACAACCTCGTCGACCAGCTGGCCGCCTACGTCGTCGACCGGGTCAGGACCCCGACGAGCCAGGCCATCGTCGAGGCCGACCACCGCGACCGCGAGCGGATCCTCGAACCGATCCGCTCCGGCTACCGCGACTTCCGCAACCTCGGCCTCCCCGATCTCGTCACCGACGCCCTCAACGAGGCGTTCGCCGTCGGCCTCTACGACTCGATCGACGACGGCGCCCCCGTCGTGTGGCACGTCGACCCCCGCACCGATCCCGACCCCGTGTGCGAGGTCAACCGCGACCGGACCGGGCTCGTCAAGGGCGAGCCGTTCCCGAGCGGCCACGTCAGGCCGCTGTCGCTGCCCGGCTGCCGCTGCCTGGTCGTCGGCCCGTGACCACCGGCCGCTGAGCGTCGTTCCCGGCGCCCGACCCACGCCAGCGGGGTCGGCGGCGGTACGATTCATAGCGAGATGCGAACCCTCCGGACCCCGAGGACCTCCCGCCTCCGAATCGTGGCCCTGGTCGTGGTTGCGGCGCTGTTCGTGCTGTTCCTGTCTGCGAACGGCGTGGCCAGCTTCTACACCGACTGGCTGTGGTACGACAATCTCGGATTCGGGCAGGTCTGGACCACCACCCTCGGAACCCGCCTGCTCCTGGCCGCGGTGTTCTCGCTGCTGTTCTTCGCCCTGCTCTGGGGCAACCTCTTCCTCGCCGACCGGATCAAACCCGAGTTCCGGCCAGACTCACCCGAGGAGGACCTGGTCGAGCGCTACCACGCCGTCGTCGGAACGCACGCCGGCAAGGTGCGCTTCGGGGTCGCCGCCCTGTTCGGCCTGATCGCCGGGGCCAACACGTCGGCCCAGTGGCAGACGTGGCTGCTGTTCCGCAACGGCGGCGACTTCGGCATCACCGATCCCCAGTTCGGCCGCGACGTCGGCTTCTACGTCTTCCGGCTCCCGTTCTGGACCTTCGTCGTCGACTGGTTCTTTGCCGCCCTCGTCCTCACCCTGATCGTGGTGGCCGTCGCCCACTACCTCAACGGCGGCATCCGCGCTGCGGCCGCGTCGAGCGAGCGGGTCACGCCGGCGGCCAAGTTCCACATCTCCATCCTCCTGGCCGTGCTCGCGCTCCTCCGGGCCGCCGCCTACTACATCGATCGCTTCCACCTGGTCACCTCGACCCGCGGCGCCTACGACGGCGCCCTGGCCACCGACGTTAACATCCAGCTCCCCGCCCTCGAGCTGCTGGCCCTGATCTCGCTGTTCTGCGCCGCCCTGTTCGTCGCCAACGTGCGCCGGGCCGGTTGGGGCCTGCCTGCGGTCGCCATCGGCATCTGGCTGGTCAGCCACTTCGTCATCGGCGGGATCTTCCCGCTCGCCTACCAGCGCATCCGGATCGAGCCCGAGCAGTCGGAGCGGGAGGCCGAGTTCGTCGAGCGCAACATCGAGGCGACTCGCTTCGCCTACGGGCTCGACGAGAGCAGCGTGCAATCGGTCCAGTTCGACTACGAGCGGGGCCTGAACGCCGAAGAGGTCACCGAGTACGCCGACGTGCTCAACAACGTGCCGGTGGTCGACCCCGACCTCGCCAGCGAGGAGGTCACCCGCAACGAGGCGGCCAGGCAGTTCTACCAGTTCTCCCCGACCCTCGACGTCGACCGCTACGAGATCGGTGGCGAGACCAGACCCGTCGTCCTCTCCGTCCGTGGACTCAACGACGGCGCCATCGACGAGTCGTGGGAGCGCGAGCACGTCATCTTCACCCACGGCAACGGCGTGGCGATGGCCAAGGCCTACGACTCCGGGCCCGTCCTCGGCGAGTCGAGGGCGCTCGACTTCCTGATCAGCGGCCTCGGCAACGTCGAGCAGGGCGACGTCGACATCGAGGACGATCTCGACCTGTCCCTCGACCAGCCGCGCATCTACTACGGCGAGGACTTCGGCGGGTACGCCATCGTGGCCGCCCAACGCGACGAGCTCGACTTCCAGACGGCGACCAACGAGTCCGTCGAGTACCGCTACACCGGCGAGGGCGGCGTGCCAATGGGGTCGCTGACCCGCCGGCTCGCCTTCTCGCTGCGGTTCCGCGAGCCAGACCCCCTGATCTCCCGCAACGTGATCGACGACAGCCGGGTGATCTACAACCGCGACATCGAGGATCGGGTCCGCCTACTCGCCCCGTTCCTCCGCTTCGACCAGAACCCGTATCCGGTGCTGGTCGACGGTGGGGTCTTCTGGGTGATCGACGCCTACACCACCACCTCCGACTTCCCCTACTCGCAGTCGGTCCAGACCGGTGTCGGTGGCCAGCTCGGCGGTGGCTACAACTACGTCCGCAACTCGGTGAAGGCCGTCGTCGACGCCTACAACGGCGAGGTCACCATGTACGTGATCGACGAGGACGATCCCGTGATCGCCGCCTGGTCGGAGGCCTTCCCTGACCTGTTCACGTCCGGTGACGAGATCCCCGACTCGCTCCGGGAGCACCTGCGCTACCCCGAGGACATCTTCACGGTCCAGACCGACATGTGGTCGAGCTACGTCGTCGGCAACGCCAGGCAGTTCATCGAGGGCGCACTGGCCTGGTCGGTGGCCACCCAGCCCCGGATCGAGGCCGGCGAGCAGGAGATCGACGCTGCGGCGGCCGGTTCGATGCGGCCTCAGTACCTCATGGCCCGCGTCCCGGGCGAGGACGAGTCGGAGTTCGTGCTCCAGCGGGCCTTCGTGCCGCGGGGCGGGTCCGGCGGGTCCAGTACCGAGCGTCCTGAGCTGACCGGCATCATGATGGCCCGGTCCGATCCCGAGAACTACGGACAGCTCGTGATGGTCCGGCTGCCCGGCGGTGTGGTCGCGGCGCCCAACCTCGTGCACTCCGAGATCCGCAAGAGCGAGGACCTCACCGAGTTCATCCGGGAGAAGGCGGGGGCGCGGGTCGAGTTCGGCGAGATGAGCGTCGTGCTGCTCGACGACACGATCGTCTACGTGCGACCGGTCTACGTCGAATCGAACAGCGCCACCGCGGTGCCCGAGCTCCAACGGGTGATCGCCGTCAACGACAACCGGATCTTCATGGGTCGCAGCATCGACGAGGCCATCCAGGGGATCGTCGGAGCGCCGTCCGCCGCCTCGACGGCGACCGACGCCACCACCGACGACGCGGCAGCGGCCGAAGACGGCGCGGCCACCGACGGCGGTGCGACCACCGACGAGGGCACCGACACCGACACCCCGTTCGATCCGTCCGGCCTGTCGGTCGTCGAGCTGATCGCCGAGGCCGACGGCTTCTTCGAGGAGGCCGACCGGGCCGAGCGCAACGGTCTCGAGGAGGAGGCGGCCGAGCTGCGGGCCAGGGGCCGTGCCGCCCTGCAGGCGGCCCAGGAACTGCTCGGGGGACAGGGCGGCCCGACGTCGAGTCAGGTCTCGGCCGAGACCTGATGCGACCGACCCGGGGGAGAGCCGCGCCCGGACGGCGCGGTTCGGGCCGGGTTGGTGGCCGCCGGTAGACTGGGATCATGTTCCGACGCATCGATCCTCGCAACCTCCAGGTCCCCGCACCGGAGGACACGCTGCCAGGGCGCGACACCCCGGTGCCGGTGCCGGCAACCCACTACGTGAACGGCAAGCCGCTCGTCGGCCCGTTCCCCGAGGGCATGGAGACGATCCTGTTCGGCATGGGCTGCTTCTGGGGGGCCGAGCGCCTCTTCTGGGAACAGTCCGGCGTCTACACCACCGCCGCGATCTACGCCGGCGGCACCACCCCGAACCCGACCTACGAAGAGACGTGCACCGGGATGACCGGCCACACCGAGGCCGTGCTCGTGGTGTACGACCCGGCCGAGGTCGAGCTCGCCCAGCTGTTCAAGATCTTCTGGGAGAACCACGACCCGACCCAGTACATGGGTCAGGGAAACGACATCGGCACCCAGTACCGCTCGGCGATCTACACCACCACCGACGAGCAACTGGCGGCGGCGAAGGCGAGCTTCGATGCCTACCAGGCCGACCTGACGGCCGGCGGCTTCGGCGAGATCACCACCGAGATCGCCCCGTCGACCGGCTTCTACTACGCCGAGGACTACCACCAGCAGTACCTGGCCAAGAACCCCCGCGGCTACTGCAACCACGGGTTCTGCCAGGTTCCGTACCAGGGCGCGCCGGCCTGAGTGTCCCGGTGCGGAGCACCGGGACCCCGAGTTCGCCTTCGGCGAACGTCGTCGGCTGTGGCGGTGTGTGCTGGAGGTCGGTGTGGTGGCGCGGGTCTGGGTGTCCCGGTGCGGAGCACCGGGACCCCGAGTTCGCCTTCGGGCCGGTACCCATCGGTCGGCCGGCGACGGCCATGCAAACCGGTGATCGGCGGCCCGACGATGTCGCGGTCGCTCGTTGTTGATTACTGTTGAGGGGGTGCCGACCGAAACCACCTCGGTCCGGCTGCTCGGCGGCTTCAGTCTCCGCGTTGGCCGGAACGAGGTCTCCTCGTTCCCGCCGCAGGCCGTCTCGCTGCTGGCGTACCTCATCGTCCACCGTCACCGACCCCAGACCCGCGACCTGCTGGCCGGCCGATTCTGGTCGGAGTTCTCCGAGGACCGGGCCAGGAAGCGGCTCAGCAACTGCCTCTGGCAGATCAAGCGCGGGCTGGGCGAGGCCGGCCTGCCCGACCTGTTGACGGTCACCTCGAGCTCGATCCAGTTCGCCAGTCCCGGCCGGATCGAGGTCGATGCCGAGGAGTTCGAGGCCAAGCTGATCGACTTCGAGCGCGAGCTGCGCAGCCGGCAGGTCCGGGGCGTGCTGACCGACCGGTTGGCCGACGTCGTCACGTCCTACCCCGGCGACTTCCTCGCCGGCCATTACCACGAGTGGATCGAGCCGGAGCGCAACCGGATCCGCGAGCGCTACCACACCGCCCTCTCACACCTGATCGACCTCTACAAGTCGCGCTCCCAGCACGAGATCGCGCTCCAGTTCGCCCACATCCTCGTCGAGCAGGAACCGCTGCGCGAAGACCTGCACCGGGAGGTGATGCGGCTCCATGCACTCCTCGACCAGGCCCCGGCGGCCGAGCGCCAGTTCGAGATCTGCCGCCGCGAGCTGCAACTGGAGCTCGGCGTCGAGCCGTCGGCCGAGACGCTCGAGCTCCTCGAGCGGATCCGCTCCGACGCCCCGACGACCGCCGCTGCCTACCGGACCGACCGGACCGAGGGCGGCGCCCTCGTCGGCCGCCGGCAGGAGATGGCGGTGATGCTCGGCCGGGTCGACGAGCTGCTGAGCGGCCAGGGTGGGGCGATCCTGGTCGAGGGCGACCCCGGGATCGGCAAGACCCGCCTGATCCGTGAGCTGATGGAGGCCGCCGACTGGCGCGGCGTCCGGGTGGTGCACGCCGGCCACACCGAGCTCAGTCGCATGCAGCCGTACCAGGCGCTCACCGAGGTGCTCGAACCGGCCGTCGCCGGGCTCCGGGGTGAGCACCTGGCCGAGGTCGTCGAGTCGGTCTGGCTGCAGAAGGCGTCCGAGGTGCTCCCCGGCATCTCGCGGCTGACCGGCGGGCTGGTGCCGAGTCAGCCGCTTCGCCCCAACGAAGAGCCGACGCGGATGAGCGAGGCCCTGGCCCGCGTCATCCTGGCCCAGGGCGGGCTCGGTCCGACGCTCATCGTGCTCGAGGACGTGCACTGGAGCGACGAGGACTCGATGCAGGTGCTCGTGCAGCTCGGCGGCCGGCTGGCTCGCAGCGGCGTGCTGCTCTGCCTGAGCTATCGGCGCTTCGAGGCCGAGCAGACCGACGCCGTGTGGACCGGGATCGGTCGGCTCGAGGCCTACTCGTTCGCCAGCCGGCTCATGCTCGGGCCGCTGAACCCGTCCGAGGTGCGGGAGCTCGTGGCCTCCCACCTCGGTCCGGGGGCGCTGCCCGAACCGGTGCTGAGCCAGGTCGCCGACCTGACCGGCGGCAACCCGCTGCACGCGCTCGAGTCGGCCAGGGACCCGTCGTCGATCCTCGCCCCCGTCGACGACGGCGACGGCTCCGGTCCGAGCCTGCCGTCGGTGGTGACCCGGTCGCTGGAGAGCCGGCTGGCATCGCTCGACGACGACGGCCGCACGGCACTCGAGATCCTGGCCGCGGTGGCCGAACCGGTGTCGCCGACCCTGGTGGCCGAGATCACGGGCCTCGAGCGGGTGCGGGCGGTCGAGGCGTTGTCCCGCACCACCTCGCTCGGTTTCGTGGTCGACGGCGACGACGGGCGCTGCCGCTTCGCCCACGACCAACCGAGGCGCATGGTCTACGACGGGATGCCGGTGGCCCGACGACGGCAGCTGCACCGGGCGATCCACCGGGCGCTCGAGGACCTGGACGACCCGCCCCTGGCCCGGCTGGCCCACCACGCCAGACTGGCAGACGACATGGCCGCAACGCACCGGTGGCACCTCGGCGCCGCCCGCGAGGCGCTCGCCGTCAACGCCTACCGGACGGCGGCCGACCACTTCGGCCAGGCCGACGACGCCGCCCAGGAGCTCGGTCTCGGGCTGGCCGACCGGGCCGCCGATCTCCTCGTCTACGAGGCCACCCTCGATGTGCTCGGCCGCCGAACCGAGCAGGCGATGTTGCTGAAGGGCCTCCGCGAGCTCGACCTCGACCTGACGATCGAGATCGAGCTGGCGGAACGCGAGGCCTGGTTGCTGGTCAACACCGACGAGCCGGACGAGGCGGTCCGCACGGCCGAGGCCGCGGTCGCCCGGGCCCGCGACGCCGGGCTGGCCTACACCGGGCTGCTCAACGTCATCGCCCTGGCCCGGTACCGGGCCGGCGATCTCGAGGGGACGCTCGAGGCCGCGGACGAGGCGCTCGGGCTGGCCGCCGGCGGGGCCGATCGCATCGGGGCCGAGACGACGCGGGGCAAGGCGCTGGTCGACCTGCTCCGACCAGACGAGGGCAAGGTCCACCTCGAGCGGGCGGCGGAGGAGGCGGACGCCATCGGCGACGCCCGGGCCAGGATCGAGGCGATCAACTACCTGGCCGTCGCCGAGGTCCGCCTCGGGAACTACGACGTGGCCGAGCGCTCCTTCGCCGAGGCCCTGAGCCTCAGCGAGTCGATCGGCTACCGCTGGGGCGAGGGGGCGAACCTCGTCAATCTGGCTGCGCTGCACGCATCGCAGGGCCACGGCGGTCAGGCCCTCGAGCTCTACGCCAGGGCGAACGAGATCCTCGGGTCGCTCGACTACGGGCGGGCCGAGGCCGTCGTGAAGTCGAACCTCGCCGACCTCAACCACCGCCTGCTCGGCAACGACGCCGAGGCGGCCAGCCTCGCCTCGTCTGCTGCGGTCTACTTCCGGTCGGTCGGCGACGAGCCGACCGAGGCGAGGGCGATGGTCACCCTGTCGAGCATCGATCGCCGCCACGGGCGGCGCCGGCTGGCCCGCCGCCGGTTGAACGGCCTGCTCGACCGGACCACGTCGACCGGCGACGTCTCCGGCGAGGTCGACGTGCGCCGGGTGCTGGCCGAGCTCGATGGCGATGCGGACGATCGCCGCTCGGCCGCCGACCACCTCGACCGCGTGCTCGAGCTCGGCGACCGGTACGGGCTCGACAGCATCCTGCCGAACGTGCTGGCCCATCGGGCCCGGCTGGCGATGGACGACGACGACCGCCGCACCGCCGAGACCAGCGTCGACCGGGCCCTCGCCACCAACCGGGCCGGCCACGACCTGGCCCACGTCACCGCATGGCTGTGTGCCATGGTGCTCGAAGACCTCGGACGGACCGCAGAGGCCGCCGATCAGTACCGGCTGGCCAACGACCTCCAGGAGGTCAGCCTCCAGGCCCTCCCGGCCGACGTGGCCGCCCGGGCGCGGAGCTCGATCCCCGAGCACGTGCAGATCGCCGAGCAGTACGAGCGGAACTTCACCAAGACGGTTCGGGTTGCGCTACCGCGCTCCGAGGCCCCGATCGGTCGTCCGCTCCGCCAAGCCGATCTCGTCGATGTGACGTGGACGGTCTCGGAGCCGATCGACTGGGACGAGGACACTGCGGCCCGTCGCCGGCGTCGCCGATTGACCCGCCTGGTCGACGAGGCGGAGGCCCAGGGCGCCTCGACTCGGGTCTCCGACCTCGCCGTCGCCCTGTCGGTGAGCGAGCGCACCATCAAGCGCGACCTGGCCGACCTTCGGGCCACGGGCCGCACCCTGCGGACGCGACGCTCGATGTGAGGCCATCAGCCAAAGAAATTGGACCTTGTCCCAGCGCGAGAAAACCCTGGTCAGGGCGCTTATCGGCGTCCTGTCCCCATGGCCTGTCCTCGAAGATCGAGATGATCGAGTCAATCGAGAGAGACCGGGGAGACAAGGTGGGGGCTAGTTAGACATCGAGCTGCAGCTTTGGGCCAGCGGTTCGATGTGCCAGAGACTCGACTAGGGAGTAAATCATAATGTCTCGCCGCCTCTTTGTCCTCATCTCGTCCGCCGCTGCCGCTGGCAGCGTCGCCTTCCCGAGCGTCTTCGTCGCCGGCCAGACCTTCCTCGGTTAGTCGCTCTCGGTCCCCGCACGCTTCGTTCCCTTCCGCCGTGTTCGAAGCTTGGGGACCTTCTCCCGTCGGTTCCCACAATCCCGACGGGAGGCCGCCCCCGGGTGTGGTCGTCGCAGAAACCTAGCGCTGCGACGGCTACACCCTGCGGCGCGATGGGGCGACTCCGTCGCAGGGGCGAGTTCACACACCGGTTGGCCGCGGGGAGAATGGCCACCGGACACGAAGGGGTGCGGAAAGGGTGTCCGCAGCGGCGGGCACCCTTTCGGATCTCGGCCCCGCCTCGGGCAGGCGCCCGACCGGCCGGCGACACTATGGTCGGCCGCCATGAGCGAGAACCTGCGGTACTTCACCAAGGCCGTCTACGGCATGGACGCCGTCGTCCGCCGAGTCGACGAGGGCCGGTGGGACGAGGCGTCACCGTGTGAGGGGTGGTCGGCTCGCGACGTCGTCGCCCACCAGGTCGGGGTGTTGCGGGGGCTGGCCGAGACCGTCCGCACGGGGACGATGGCTCGGCCGATGGAGCCGGAGGAGCGGAGCGATCCGCTCGCACTGTGGGCCAGTGGTCGCGACGAGGTGCTCGAGGCGCTCGACCGCCCCGGCCGTCTGCAGCAGCACGGACGTTTCTGGTTCGGCGAGATGACCGTCGACGAGCTGATCGCCGTCGTGCAGTGGGACCCGCTCACCCACGCCTGGGACGTTGCGACCGCAACCGGTCAGCCGGCCCACCTCGACCCCGAGCTGGCCCAGCGCTCGTTCGACACGATCTCCGCGATGCGCCCGTCGCTGGCCAAGCGGGAGCTGGTGGCGCCGGACCCGGTCGACGTCGGCGACGACGCCGACATCGTCAGCCGCTACCTCGCGCTCGTCGGACGAGATCCGACGGTCTGATCGCTCGGCGGGTTGGGAACCAGCCGGCGCACGGTTACCGTGGGTAGCCACCTCAGCGCGGGGTGGAGCAGCCAGGTAGCTCGTCGGGCTCATAACCCGAAGGTCGCAGGTTCAAATCCTGCCCCCGCCACCAAACGAACAGTCCGTGCAGGAGCCGATCCGGAAGGGTCGGCTCTTTCCGTTGACGGGCTGGACGCCAACGACGAGGCGGAGGCCGACCGTCAGTTGCCGACGACGTCACCCTCGACGCCGGGGTTCGCGGCCGTGGAGTTGCCCGAGACGGTCAGCGTCATGAGGCCGCTGAGCACGGGACGAAGATCGGGCTCGACCGGCGGGCCGGGATGGTCTGGAGCCAGCTGCGTCCGCACCCGACTGGCCGAACGGGGTGGCGGGCCGGCTGCCGCAACGTCGGCGGGCCCCTGACCCCGCCGCCGCCGGGTCAGGACTCGGTGTGGGGTGGCTCACCGCCGGTGAGGCCGTAGCGGATCGCAGCGTCGCGCTCGTTCGGGTCGAGCAGGCCGAGCTGCGACGCCCGGGCCCGCCAACGGTTCCTGGCCAGGACCTGCATGTCCTCGGTCGTGTCGGTCTCGTCGGTGATCTCGGAGCCGATCAGCGTCTCGATGACGTCCTCGAGGGTGGCGATGCCGGCCGTCCCGCCGTACTCGTCGACGACGAGCGTGATGTGCTCACCGCCCTCGACCAGGTCCTCGAACAGCTCGAGCAGCGAGCGGCTCTCGGGGACGGCCATCAACTCCCGCCGGAGGTCGCCGAGCGGGGTGTCGTGCTTGTCGTCGGCCACCTCGGCCAGCGCTGCGCTCAACAGCACGTAGCCGGTGATGTCGTCGCGGTTGGAGGCGTACACGGGATAGCGGGAGAACGGGCGCTTGGCCTCGACGAGCTCGTCGACGGTCGCCGTCTCCGGGAAGGCGACGACCACCGTCCGGGGCGTCATCACGTCGGACACCCGGAGGCTCTCGAACCGCAGCAGGCTCTTGAACAGCCTGGCCTCGCCGTCGCCGAACACGCCCTCCTCGGCGCCGATGTCGGCCATCGCCGCCAGCTCCTCCCGGCTGACGTCGCCGCCGGTCTCGCCTCGGGTCATCAGCTTGGCGAACCACTGCGACATGAGGACGAGCGGGTACAGCAGGTAGATGAGCGGCTTCAACAACCGGCTGACCAGGGGGGCGAGGCCACGCCAGTAGACGGCCCCGAGGGTCTTCGGGATGATCTCGCTCAGCACGAGGATGGCGAGGGTCAGCAGCGCGGAGAACACCCCGATCGCCCCGTTGCCGAAATAGGCCGCCGCCTCGGCCCCGGCACCGGCCGCACCGATCGTGTGGGCGACCGTGTTCAGGGTGAGGATGGCGGCGAGGGGCCGGTCGACGTCGCTCTTCAGCTCCCGCAGGCGCTGGGCGGCGTCCGGCTTCCTGACCTCGAGCGCACCGATGTAGGCCGGCGACACGCTGAGCAGCACCGCCTCCATGATCGAGCAGAGGAACGACACGCCGATCGCCAGGGTGATGTAGACGATGAGCAGGGTGAGCGAGCCGGAGCCACCTCCGTCGGTGGAGATCGGAGCGGCCGCGATGAGCTCGTGCATGACGGGGAGCATAACGGCCGTGCCGGGTCGGCTTCGCCATCGGACCTCCGTCGGTGGTGAACCGGGCCGCTCCATGGGCACCGAGCCGTCGCCGTCCGATGGTCCGGATGCGACCGATCACACCTCCGGCTCGACGAGATCGCCTGGATCGACCGGCTCGCCGAGGCCGGCCGGCCCGATCCAGCCGGGGGACGCCGAACCGGCCGGCCGGATGGCGTCATCGAACGGCATCGTCGTCGGTGTCGGTCGGTGCGACCAACCCGGTCCGGTAGGCGATCACCACGAGCTGGGCCCGGTCCCGCGCGTTGAGCTTGCTGCGGAGCCGGCTGACGTGGGTCTTGGCCGTGAGCGGGCTGATGAACAGCTCGGTGGCGATCTCGTCGTTGGAGCGGCCCCGGCCGACCGCCGCCAGCACGTCCCGTTCCCGGTCGGTCAGCGGCTCCAGCTCGACCGCCGTCGTCGGATCGGGTCTGGCGGTGAAGTCGGCGATCAGGCGCCGGGTGATCGACGGGGCGATGAGCGCATCGCCCGCCGCCACCACCCGAATCGCCTCGAGCAGTTTGGCGGGGGCGACGTCCTTGAGCAGGAAGCCCGATGCGCCGGCCTCGAGCGCTCCGTACACGTACTGGTCGAGGTCGAACGTCGTCAGCACGAGCACATGGGTGTCGGCGAGGCGAGGGTCGGAGGTGATGCGTCTGGTGGCCTCGATGCCGTCGAGGTCGGGCATGCGGATGTCCATCAGCACGACGTCCGGCGTCGCCGCCCTGGCCAGCAGGACGGCCTCGCCGCCGGTGGCGGCCTGCCCGACGACGGTCATGTCGTCCGTGGCGCCGACCAGCTCGGCGAATCCGAACCGGATGAGCTCGTGGTCGTCGGCGATCAGGACGCGGATCATGGCGATGGCCCCGATGGTGGCGACGGCGCCGGCGATGGTGAGCGGTCGGGTCGGTCCGGCCGACGGGGTGCATAGGGGAGCGTGGCCTGCACGTCGAAGCCGCCACCGGGCAGCGTGGTCGCCTCGACCGTCCCCCCGAGCGACTCGGCCCGCTCCCGCATCCCGATGATGCCGACACCGGTCGAGTCCGCGGCCGACCCCTGCCCCGACGTCGCGTTGACGATCCGGATCTCGACGTGGTCCTCGCGGTGGCGCACGTCGATCGTGACCGGGACCGGCCCGGCGTGGCGGGCGACGTTGGTCAGCGCCTCCTGGGCGATGCGATGCACGGCGACGATCGCGGCCTCGCTGGCGTGGTCGGGGAAGCCGCCCCGTTGGTCCAGGGTGAGCGGGATGCCGACCGACGACGCGGCATCGGCGAGGTCGCCGAAGTCGTCGGGGTCGCTCGGGGTCGGGCGCAGCGGCGCGTCGTCGGTGGATCGCAGCACCCCGACCATCACCCGCAGCTCCTCCAACGATCGCTTGCCGGTCGCATTGATCCGTTCCAGCGCCGAGCGGACCGGATCGTCCGGGTCGGTGTCGCCGAGGTTGTGGGCGGCCACCCCGGACTGGACGGCGATGGTCGCGAGCGAGTGGGCCACGACGTCGTGCAGGTCGCGGGCGATCCGCAGCCGCTCGGCCTGGACCCGGGCCTCGGCCTCCGCCTCGACCAGCGCCTCGACCCGGTCCCGCCGGCTGCGTGCGGCGTCGCCGAGCGCCGCCGGCAGCAACGCGACGCCAGCCTCGGACGGCAGCTCCTCGCCGAGTGACTCGCCGTCGGACCCGGTCATCACCAGCGTCACCGAGGCGACGACGCTGACCACGGCCAGTGCGAGCGCACGGCGGCGGTCGATGACCTGGCCGACGACGTAGAAGGCGAACCCGACGGCCGGGATCAGCGCGATCTCGGAGCCGCTGGTCGCCAGCAGGGCGAGCCGGAGCGCGACCACGGCGGCCAGCACCGCGACGGGCGCTCGCCAGCACAGCGAGAGGGCGGCGCTGGCGGCGCCGACGAGCACGACGTCGGCGACGGTCGGATCGATGCCGTCGTCCTCGACGTCGAAGACCAGGGCGGCGACGCCGACGAGCAACGAGACGGCGACCATCAGGGCGAGGGCGATGCGGCGCCTGGTCGCCCGGTCGGGTGGGGAGAGGGCCGAGCCGGTCATGGTTCGGCCCATTCTGACCGGATCGGCCGGCGATGGCATCGAGGGACGGGCGCCGTTGGTCGACGGCTCCTACTCCGACGGGAGTGTTCGGCGATCAGGTCCGGCCGAGCTCGGCGGCGAGAGCGGTGGCCAGCTCGTGGTAGTCGTCGATCGTGTTGTACTGCTGGGCCGAGATCCGGAGCAGCCGGCGGGGCGACTCGGGCCAGGCGAACACCGGCACCTCGATCGACCACTCGGCATGGAGGGCCGTCGTCAGCGGATCGAAGATGCTCTCGCTCGGCTCCCGCTCCGGTGGGATCGGCACCGAGGCGATCGAGCCGATCATGGCGTCCGGGGCCGGCGTCGGGGTGCCGACGGCATCCAGGACGATTCGCCGGCCGGCCAGGGCCAGCTCCCGGTTCGACGACCGGACCCCGGGCCAGCCGTCGGGGCGGTGTGATCCCAGCACCTCGATGGCCAGACCGACGCAGAGCCTGGCGGTGGGGTCGTCGGTGCCGGTCCAGTCGAACTGGGCGTGGAACCGGCTGCCGCTGCCGGGCCAGCCGTCGTTGTAGCCGTGGCTGATCGAGGCGGCCACGGCGGTCGAGCGGAAGGGCTCGGCCACCCAGAGGATCGCCGCTCCCTTGGGGGCACACACCCACTTGTGGCAGTTGGCGGTGTAGAACGCGGCGCCGAGCGTCGACAGGTCGACCTCGATCATCCCGGGGGCGTGGGCCCCGTCGACGATCACGATCACCGCGGGGTCGACGGCGGCGAGGATCGCCTCGATCGGGAGCCTCAGCCCGGTCGGCGACGTCACGTGGTCGACGACGAGCAATGCGGTGCGGTCGGTCAGGACATCGGCGACGGCCGACACCACCTGATCGGCATCGGCGATTGGGAACGGGACGTCGGCCACGACCATCCGGGCCCCGGTCCGCATCGCGGTGTCGGCCACCGCGTTCCGGCACGCGTTGTAGGTGTGGGAGGTGATCACCAGTTCGTCGCCGGGGGCCAGCCGCCCCTCGACGGATCGGAGGGCCGAGTTCACGCCGTAGGTCGCGTTCGGCACGAAGACGAGCCCGGCCGGGTCGGCGCCGACGAAGGACGCGATCGCCGCCCGGTTCTCCTCGAGCGCCGGCTGGTAGCGGCGCAGCATGAAGGCGACCGGGTTGGCCTCCATCTCGGTTCGCAGCTCGTGCTGCAGGTCGAGCACCTCGACCGGGCAGGCCCCGAACGAGCCGTGGTTCAGGTGCACGACGTCGGGATCGAGTCTCCAGGTGGCCACCGGGTCCGAGGGTACCGGCCGGCTCCATCGGCGCCGGCCCGGGTCGGGGGACGCCACCACACCCGTGCCCGTGGCGCCGGCCGCTGGCAGACTCGGGGCATGACCGACTGCAAGACCTGCGCCCTCGTCGAGCGGCGGGACGAGGGCACGGCGCCGCCGTGGGACTCGATCATGCGAACGCCGGGGTGGGACGTCGTGCACTCCTACAACTCGGCGCTCGAGGGCTGGCTCGTGCTCGTCGCCCGCCGTCACCTGACCGCGCTCGCCGAGCTCACCGACGCCGAGGCCGACGAGCTCGGGCCGCTGATACGGCGGGTGTCCCTCGCCCTCCACGAGGTGACCGGTTGTGCCAAGACCTACCTCGCCCAGTTCGCCGAGCACCCGGACCATCGTCACGTGCACGTCCACCTGATCCCCCGGGCCGCCGACCACCCGGTCGGCGCCATCGGCCCGAACGTGTTCCGCCTGATCGGCGACGGGGTCGGCGAACCGGTCGGTCGTGAGCGGATGGACGAGCTCGCCGCTGATCTCCGCGTAGCCCTCGCCGTCGACCGACGGTGACCTCCGCCCCGATCTGGCTCCGCCCGATCCACCGGTGGTTCTTCTTGTGGGAGGACCTGGTGCCGTCCGTCTACCGGGTGCTCGCGGTCGGCGTCGCCGGCGTCGCCTCGGCCGTGGCGCTGGCGGCGATCGGGATCCCCCCGGTGATCGGCGTGCCTGCGGCAGTGGCGACCTGGGTCGCCATCGCCGTGGTCCAGGAGCACGACGAGCGGGTCACGCTCCCGGTCGACGCCGAGTTCGAGCGGCAGCTGCGGACTCGGCTCGATCCGCCGCTCGCGGCGCGGGGCTTCGCCTACAACGGCGCCTCGGGCCCCTGTCGGGCCCGGCGCGAGCGCAACGAGACGTTCCTCTACGAGGCGCCCCGTCCGCCCGATGGCTGCATCGACCTGTGGATCCATCGGGACCGGGCCCGGGGCACGATGTCGGTCGCCCTCCCCGGTGGGGACCTGGCGAGCCTGCTCGCTGCGGCCGGTGACGGCGAGCTGGCCGACCGCATCGGACGGGTTGGGGCGGCCGAGGCCGACGTCGAGGCGATCGTCGCTGCGATCGCAGCCGCGCCGGAGCACCTCTGGCGCTGACCCGCCGGCGGGCCCGGCCGGTCGACCCCGCCGCCCGGACTCAGTCGGACGACCCGGCCGCCCGGACTCAGCCGGTCGACCCCGCCGCCCGGACTCAGCCGGTCGGTGCCCGGACCGTCCGGTCGGCCACGTCGCTCAGCAACCGTCGCAGCGTGATCAGGCCGACGTAGCGACCGGCGTTGTCGGTGACGATGACCGGGCGCCCCGGCTCGGTCGCGCCCGTGGCGATCCGGCGAGCGACGTCGACCGGGTCGGTGTGCACGTTGGCCACCAGGCCGGGCTTGAGCTCTCCGGTCAGCGCGCCTCACCGTCGACCAGACCCGTCGGTCGGCCGTCGGCGTCGACGACCGGGAGCCACGGGTCCGAGCCGTCCGACCAGACCATCGCCGCGTCGGCATCGGCGTCGATCGGGGCCACCGGCTCGATCAGCCGGAACAGGGTGTTGCGGTCCGGTCGGACCCGTTCCCGCAGGTCGGCAACGACGGCGGGGTCGAGCACCGCCCAGGTCGGTTCCGGCCGACCGAGGTAGTAGCCCTGGGCCAGCGGCACCTCGAGGGCCATGATCCGCGCCATCTCGGCCTCCGTCTCCAGCCCCTCGGCCAGGACCCAGGCATCGATCCGGCTGGCGAAGAGCCCGAGCATCTCGACGAGGGCGACCTTGGCCTCGTCACGGTCGATGCCCGCGATGAGCGAGCGGTCGAGCTTGATGATCGACGGGCGAAGGTCGAGTACCTGCTGGAGACCGGAGTGGCCCGCGCCGGCGTCGTCGACGGCGAATCGGGCGCCGGCGGCCCGCAGCCGGTCGACGGCGGGCTGGACCGCAGCCCAGCTCCAGGGTCGGTGCTCGGTCAGCTCGATCACGACGCCACCGAGGTGGCCGTGGCCGGCGAACGCCTGGAGCACGATGGCGTCGAGCAGGGAGTCGGGGTCGACGTTGACGGTGAGGAAGCAGTTCGGGGGGAGGTCGGGCCTGCGGGTCAGCGCCAGGTCGATCGCCGCGGCGTCGAGGCGGGCCCCGATGCCGAGCGCGTTGGCCGCACCGAACCACCGATCGGGCCCGAAGCTGTGGCCGTCGACGGCGTCGAAGCGCGTCAGCGACTCGTACCCGACGATCGTCAACCGGCTGAGGTCGACGATCGGCTGCACGACCGAACGCAGCCCGTGACCGGCCGTCGCCCGCTCGACCAGCTCGGCCGGGGGCCCGGCCGGGGCCAGCGACTCGGCGGCGACGTCAGCCAACCCGGGGGATGTGGCCGACGACGCGGTCGACCAGCTCGGTCGGGATCTCGGTCCGGCCGTGATCGGCGGCAGCGGGTGAGGGCACCAGGGCCATGATCTCCTCCTCCGGGGAGCACACGAGGGTGGCATCGCAACCGGGCACGACGTCACCGCAGGCGGACTGCTTCATGGACCTTCGACCTCCTGATCGACGGGCGGGCGCCGCTCGACGCACGTGTCAGGGGATATCGACCGGCCCACCCCCGATCTTGACCCGCCGCTCGCCGGCACGCCAGCCTCGGGAAGTCCGGCCGGCCGATCGGCCGGTGCTACCGTTCCGAGATGCGCGAGGCAGGATCCCGCCGGCGAGCCGGCGGCCGTGCGGCCCGGTTGGCCGAGCGACAGGCCAGGGTCGACGGCGGCGCCGTCCGGCCGGGCCTGGCCGGTGGCGCCTACCGGCCCCTGACCGAGTCGGACATGACCGCGATCTACGAGACCGCCCTCGACCTGCTCGAGGACATCGGCATGGCCTCGGCCATCCCGACCTTCGTCGAGGTGGTCACCGCGGCCGGCGGCCGGGTCGACGAGCACGGACGCCTCCGCTACCCCAGGTCGGTCGTCGAGCGGGCGGTCGAGACGGCGGCCGGCGGGTTCACCTGGCACGCGCTCGACGAGTCGAAGAGCCTCGACGTCTCGGCGGACAAGGTCTACTTCGGCACGGGCGGGGCCGCCCTCTCGGTGCTCGATCACGAGACCAGTCGCTTCCGGGACTCGACGCTGGCCGACCTCCACGACATCAGCCGGCTCTACGACACCCTCGAGCACCTCCACTTCTTCGTGCGCCCGGTCGTCGCTCGCGAGCTCGACGATCCCTACCTGCTCGACATCAACACCGTCTACGCCACCGTCGCCGGCACGACCAAGCCGGTCGGGAGCGCCTACTTCAGCGCCGAAGCCGTCACCGATTCGGTCGAGATGTTCGACCACATCCTCGGCCGGCCGGGACGGTTCGCCGAGCGACCGTTCCTGCTGGCCAACAACACGTTCGTCGTGCCGCCGCTCCGGTTCGCCGAGGAGTCGGCCGAGGTCCTGGTGGCCCAGGTCCTGGCCGGGATGCCGGTCTGCCTGCTGTCGGCCGGCCAGGCCGGCGCCACCTCGCCGGCGGCGCTCGCCGGCTCGCTGACCCAGGCCCTGGCCGAGTGCCTGGCCGGGCTGACCACGGTCAACCTGCTCGCCCCCGGCCATCCCTGCGTGATGGGACTCTGGCCGTTCGTGTCGGACCTCCGGACCGGGGCCATGAGTGGCGGCAGCGGCGAGGAGGCGGTGATGAACGCCGCAGCGGCCCAGCTGGCCAACTGGCTCGGCCTGCCGTCCGGCGTGGCGGCCGGCATGAGCGACTCGAAGCTGCCGGACATGCAGGCCGGTCACGAGAAGGCGCTGACGGTCAGCCTGGCCGGGCAGGCCGGGGCCAATCTCGTCTACGAGTCGGCCGGGATGCTGGCATCGATCCTGGCCTTCTCGCTCGAGGCGATGGTCGTCGACAACGACATGCTCGGGGCCATCAACCGCTCGATCCGGGGCATCGAGGTCACGGCCGAGACCCTCTCGGGCGAGGTGATCCGCCAGGTGGTCGATGGACCCGGCCACTTCCTCGGCAACGACCAGACGCTGGCCCTCATGCAGTCCGAGTACACCTACCCCAGGGTCGGTGACCGCCTCAGCCCCGATGACTGGATCGACGCCGGGGCCGCCACCGCCGTCGACCGGGCCAACGACTACGTCGTCGCCGCTCTGGCCGAGCACCACCCGGCCCACATCCCGCCTGCCGTCGACGCCGCCATCCGGGACCGCTTCGACATCCGGCTCGAGCGCTGAGGCGGGCGGATGTCTAGGCCCGGGTCCAGGTGGCGCCCGAGGTGTAGCGGCGGAGGCCGACGGTGAACGCCGTCGCCCCGGCTGCCGCCACCGCGACGGCGACGGCGCCGGTGCCGAGCGCCAACCGGACGTCGAAGTCGTCGACCAGGCGGGCCGGCGCCGACGAGACGAAGCCGGCCGGGATGACCGCATAGAGGAAGACGCGGGTGGCGCCGCCGAAGATGTCGACCGGGTAGTTGGAGAACAGCAGCAGCGCGTGGAAGCCGAGGTCACCGGCGTCGCTCCGCCCGGCCCAGAAGCTGAGCGACCCGACGAGCACGAGGAACCCGGTGAGGATCAGGACGGCGCAGGCCACGCCGTAGGCGAAGACGGCGACCCGGGTCGGGGTCGGGTCGCCGAGGGCCACGAACAGGCCGAGGCCGAAGAACAGGTCGCCGACGTTGACCGGCTCGACCCGGCGAACCAACAGGTAGGCGAGGGGACTGACGGGCAGGGCCAGGGCGGCGTCGAGTGCGCCGGTGGCGGCCAGCTGGCCGGTCCGCCTGGCGTTGTTGAGCAGTCCGAGCACGATCCCGGCCGAGGTCGTGAGCACCGCGAACAGGACGACGAGCCGATCGAGGTCCCAGCCCCGGACCGCCCCGACCCGGTCGAAGAAGAGGAACCAGAACACCACCCACACGACGTCGTTGACGATCATGATCGCGATCTGGCTCCAGAACCCGGCTCGGTTGGCCAGCGCCTCCCGCCAGGCCGACGTCGAGGTCGCAGCAAGTACCCGCCACACGGGCACCGGTGCGGGATCCGGGGGTTCGGGTCGGTCCGACCCGGCCTCGGCCGCCGATGGCGGTGGCTCGTCGTCGCCTCGGTCGACGGCGTCTCGACCGTTGGCTCGGGCGTCTCGGGAGACGGTCATGCGCCGGTCCTGATCTGGTGGCGCTCGCCGGCCCGGTAGACGGCGGCGGTGCCGACGATGGCTGCGGCGAGCCAGCCGGACTGGATGACGAGCAGCTCAGGCTCGAGGTGGCCGGACGCGAGGCGGGCCGGTGCGTAGGCCATGGCCGAGAACGGCAGCGCCTTGGCCGTCAGCTCCAACCACCGGGGCAGCACCTCGAGCGGCAAGAGCATCCCTCCGAGCACGAACACGAGCTTCTGGTAGAGGAACCAGGCGCTGCGGACGTCCCGGAGCCAGAAGGCGGCCCCGGCGAAGGCGTACTGGGCGGCCAGGTTGACCGTGACGGCGAGCAGCAGGGACGGGAAGGCGATGGCCAGGGCGGCCGGGTCGGGGGCCGGGCCGCCGATGATGCGGGCCAGGACGACGCCGACGGCCACGCAGGCGCCGAGCCGGGGCAACATCCCACCGACCTCGGCGGCGAGCCGGACCACGATCAACGGGGTCGGTCGAAGCAGCTCGGCCTCGATGCCGTCGTCGATGTCGATGCCGACGTCCTCGATCAGCCGTTGGGGCAGCGCCAGGACCGCCGACTCGGACGCGGCGATGTACCACACGAGGGCGACGGCGCTGTAGCCGACGATGTCGCCTCCCGCCGCGTCGGCCGCCGTCGCCCACAGCCCCGCCAGCACCGAGGTCACCATCAGGTAGAAGACGGCGGCGAAGGCCAGACCGCCCGGTTGTGCCCCCGCCCGCCTGGCCCCGAGCCTCGCCGCGGCGGCGGTGGGGCCGAGCCAGCCGATGGCGCCCTCCGCTCGGGCCGGGGCCCTCATCGGGGCTGCTCGTAGATGTCGGCGATGACGTGCTCGAGCGGCGGATCGACGACCGAGAGGTCGGCCACTGGCACTGCGGCCAGGACCGTGTCGAGGACGCGCCGGATCGGCGTCTGGTTGGTGTCGACCTCGAACCGGACGAGCGACGGCGAGATCGGCTCGGCCAGGACGCCGGGCAGGCCGAGGTCGAGCACCGGGTCGGCGGCGTGGCCGTGCTCGATGCCGACGCGGACCCGCTTGACCGCCAGCACCGACCGTCGCAGGTCGTCGACCGGGGCGTCGGCGATGATGCGGCCGTGGTTGACGACGACGGCGCGGTCGGCGACGTGCTCGACGTCGGCCACGTCGTGGCTGGTGAGGAAGACCGTGACGCCGAGCTCGTCGTTGAGCCGGACGAGCACCTCGCGGAAGCGCTGCTTGGCCAGCAGGTCGAGCCCGATCGTCGGCTCGTCGAGGAACAGCAGGTCGGGCTCGTGCAGCATCGTGGCCGCCAGCTCGCACCGCATCCGCTGGCCGAGCGACTGGGTCCTGACCGGCTGGTCGATCAGCTCGCCGAGGTCGAGCAGCTCGACCAGCTCCTCGATCCGGTCGCCGAGGCGCCGGCGCCCGATCCCGAAGATGGCCGCCAGCATCTCGAACGACGAGCGTGGGGCCAGCTCCGACCACAGCTGCGAGCGCTGGCCGAAGAGGGTGCCGATCCGTCTGGTCAGCCGCCGGCGGTCGGTCCACGGAACGTGGCCCAGCACCGCAGCCGAGCCGGCCGTCGGGTGGAGGATGCCGGTGAGCATCTTGATCGACGTCGACTTGCCCGCTCCGTTCGGTCCGATGAAGGCCACCCGCTCACCCCGCCCGACCACGAGGTCGATCCCGACCACCGCCTCCACCACCTGCCGATCGGCTCCCCGGCCGCGATGGAACGTGCGGCGCAGGCCCTCGGCCACGATGGCGGGCGTCGGTTCGTGGCGGTCGATGGTCATGCCCTCATTGATGCCACACCCGGGGCGCGACGTCGGCGAATTAGCCCCCGCCGACGGTTCCGGGGCTGCCGGCCGCTCCGCCGAGTGCGGCCGCCCGGTAGCGACTCGGCGACCGACCGACCGTGCGGGTGAAGGCCCGGCTGAACGCGGCCTCGCTGTCGTAGCCGACCGCCCGGCCAACCGCCGCCACCGTCGTCCCGCCCGCTTCCAGCAGGTTGCGGGCCACCTCCATCCGGTAGCCGGTGACGTAGCGCATCGCCGGTTCGCCGACGAGCTCGGTGAACCGGGCGGCGAAGGCCGAGCGCGACATCGCCACCTCGTCGGCCAGCGCGCCGACGGTCCATGGGTGCTCGGGCCCGGCGTGGATCCTGGCCATGGCGGTGCCGATCTGGGGGTCGTGCAGGGCGCCGAGCCAGCCCTGCCGGGCCGACGGGTCGGACTCGATCCAGGTCCGCAACGCCTGCATGACGATGATGTCGCACAGCCGGCTGACCACGGCGTCGCCGCCGGGTCGCACGTGCCGGCTCTCGTCGCCGATGAGGTCGAGCGTGGCCCGCAGCCAGTCGGACCGGGCCATCCGATCGCCGACCACGTGGATCAGCGGCGGGAGCGCGGCGGCCAGCCGTCGGGCCGCCGGGTGGTCGAGGCGGACGCCCCCGCAGATCACCTCGGTGACCTCGGGCTCGGCGGCCGCGGCCGCGTCGTCAGCATGGCCACCGGTCGAGCCGCCGTGACGGAGCAGGCCGAACGTCTCGGTCAGCTCGTCGTGGGGGAGATCGAGGACCGACGGCGTCGGCGCCTCGGCCCGGCCCCAGGCCCGGTGGCCTTCGCCGTGCGGGACCAGCACGAGGTCGCCGGCCCGGATCGTGCTGCGGGTGCCGTCGGCCGACTCGAACGTGCACGAGCCGGACGTGACGATGTGGAACCAGACGCAGTCGGTCATCGGGGGCAGGGAGAGCCCCCACGGCTCGGTCAACGTCGACGGGCAGTAGAAGACGCCCGTCAGCCGGACCTTGCGCAGCGCCTGGCCGAGCGGCGAGTCGAGGGTCGGCGAGGCGGCCGGGTCCTGGAGCGGGGCGATCGTGGCGGCCATGGGTCCAGGATGGCCCCTTACTGCTCGATCGTCCACCCGTCTGGACGATCGAGCAAGGATCGGGCCGCCCCAGTCATGGACGGTACAGACGGATGCGTTCAGAGTGGGGCCCATGAACGGAACCACAGCCCCAATCCAGACCCCGAGCCCCCAGATCGACGCCGCCCAGGAGGCCCGCCTCCTGAAGGCGCTGCACGGCCGATCCTTCGCCGTCCTATCGACGGTGTCACCCGCCGGCTTCCCCCACGCCGCCGGCGTCCAGTACGTCGTCGTCGACACCGAGAGCGGACCGGTGCTCTACACCCACACGATGCGGTCGAGCCGGAAGGCCCGCAACGTCGCCGCCGACGGCCGGATCGGCGTGGTCGTTCCGGTGCGCAAGCTCCCCGTCGGCCCGCCCTTCACGATCCAGTTCCAGGGCCGGGGTGAGGTCCTGGCCATGGACGATCCCGAGATCGTCGCCCTGCTCGATGCCGGTCGGCTGAAGGCGATCGCCAGCCACGGCGAGCTCGACGAGCCGGACGGCTGCTATCTGAGGGTCACGCCGAACGAGACGATCCACAGCTACGGCATCGGTGTCTCGGCCATCGGGGTCGCCCGCGATCCGCTGCACGTCGGCGCCCGCAGCACCCGGTTGGGTGCGGCCGGCCAGGAAGGGCCGGGAGACGCCTAGGTGTAGATCCCATCCACGTTCGTCAGGTGGGTCTCCTTGAGACTTGAGGGTGCTGAAGCCACTCTCATCTCAAGGAGACCCGTGAAACTCCACGGTAATGCCCGTCTGACCCCGTACCAGCGGCAACTGTTGTGTCGTCGAGTTCGACACGACGGCTGGACTGTCACCGCAGCTGCGACCGCAGCT
>JANQPB010000025.1 GCA_028285495.1 Acidimicrobiales bacterium | reverse complement strand
TACACCCCGGCACCGGACTTCACCGGTGGCGTCGCCTGGGGCTACCGGATCACCGACGACAACGGGGGCACGGCCCAGTCTCGGGTCGACGTCTTCATCGCCGCGGTGAACGACCCACCGGTGGCCAACGACGACAGCGCCACCACCGACGAGGACGTGCCGGTCGACATCGACGTGCTGGCCAACGACACCGACGTGGACGGCGACAGCCTCACGGTCGCGCCGTCGTCGATCTCGACGCCGAGCAACGGCACCGCCGAGGTGAATGCGGCCGGGGGCATCACCTACACCCCGAGCCCCAACTTCTCCGGTGCGGACTCCTTCACCTACGACGCGAGCGACGGCAACGGCGGCACGGCGACCGCCACCGTCGACATCACGGTGAACTTCGTTGCCGGCGTCGATCGGCTCACGGTGCTGGCGTCACCATGCCCGCTCTACGACTCGACCACCGCCGGCGGGACCCTCAATGGGCCCATCCCGGCCAACACCACCCGAACCGTCCAGGTGACCGGGCCGCTGCCGGCCGACCAGGGGGTGGGGACCGGGACCTGTGTGCCGGCAACGGCGTCGGCCGTGATCTACACCGTCACCGCGAAGGACCCGCTCGGCGTCGGCAACCTCCGCCTCAGCGAGACCGGGGTGGTGGCCAGCGGTGGCGTGGTCAACTACATCGACAACGGTCTCGACAACGCCAACACCGTGACCGTCCCGGTTGGGAGCACCGGTCGGGCCGATCTGTTCGCCAACAGCTCGGCGACCGGGGTCCGGCTGGTCGCGGTCGGCTACTACGGCCCGACCGGCACCCTCCGCTACAACCCGCTGACACCATGCGCCGTCGCCGACTCACGTCCGAGGGAAGGGGCCATCGGGTCCTTTGCCGGGCCCTTCGCAGCCGGTGCCGCGTACCCGGACATCACCGTGACGGGCAGCTTCAGCCCGGACCAGGGAGGGGGCAACACCACCTGCGGCGTTCCCGCAGGAGCGGCCGGGGTGGTCGTCAACCTCGTGTCGGTGCGCCCGACCGGCGGCTTCGGCGGGTCCGGCTTCCTCGCCGCCGGCACCGGTGGTACCGATCCAAGCGAGGCCGGCACGCCCTTCGCCGACCTCGCCCTCAACAACGCGACGAGCGCCTACGTGCCGCTGACCGCAGACGGGACCGTGGCGATCGACGTCGAGGGGCTGACCGGCACCCCGTCGTCGCACGTTCGGGTCGTGGTGCTCGGCTACCTGGCCACCGACAGCGGCGACGACTACGTCGCCGTCAACCCCTGCGCCGGGTTCGACACCCGCCCGAACGAGGGAGCGACCGGCGGCTTCCTCGGTCTCCGCAATGATCAGGCGACGACGACGTACCTGTTGACCGGCACGATCCCTGTCGCCCAGGGCGGTGGCGGCAACGACTGTGGTGTGCCAGCCGGGGCGACGGCCGTGCTCGTCAACATCGTCGCCATCCGGGCGAACCAGGTGGGTAACTTCCGGGCCGCCGCGACCGGCACGACGCCGACCGGTGGCATCGTCAACTTCGCCTCGCTGACTCCGCCACTCAACAACTCCAACGCCGTCGTCGTGCCCCTCGGCACGGGACAGATCGACCTCGTGACCAACGCCCCGCTCAACAACGGAGGCCCAACCGTCCACGCCCGCGGCGTCATCCTCGGCTACTTCGCGCCCAGCCCGCCGCCGCCGTGATGCGGACCGGCCGCCCGGAACGGGCCAGGACCGGCCCCGCTTCCCGGTGCCGCCGCTCCCGGTCACGACCGTCCGGCTAGGTGAGTCCGTCCGGTCGTTGGCGGTTGATGAGCTCGACCATGGCCGACAGCAGCCCGCTGCGGAGCCGGTCGCTGTCGTCGATGTCACCGAGCAGGTCGGTGTCGAGCTCGGCGACGATGTCACGCGCCCGCTGGAGGAGCTCCCGACCGCTGTCGGTGACGAGGAGCTCCGACGCCTTTCCCTGCCCGTGGCGGCGGTGTTCGACGGCGCCGATCGACTCGAGATGATCGACGGTGGCGCGCATGCTCTGGGGCGTGACGCTGGCCCGTCTGGCGAGGTCGCTGGTCGAGAGCTCGGGCGAGGCGGCGAGATGGCCGAGGGGTCCGAGGTGGCGCATCGTGATGTCGAACTCGTCGAGCTGTTCGTCGAGCTGTTCCCGCAGCTTCGTTCCGACCGCGATCAGGATCATGGCGAGCGACGAGGTGAGGCCGCCCGGCGGCGGTCCGGCCGTTGACGGCGTCTGGGGTTCGGTGTCGGCCATCGGCTCGAACCTAGCGGACCCGACTTTCGCCACGACGTGGCGTGTGACTTGAGCCATACTTAGAGTCACACTACAAGTCAGCCTCTTAGAGTCGGGGCATGGCTTCCATCATCGAGGTCGAGCAGGGATCCGTGCTCGGTCTGCTCGGCCCGGACCGAGCCGGGACGACGACCACCATTCGTGTGCCGGCCACCCTGCTCGTCCCTGACCTGCGGTCGCAGTCGCGTCGGCGGCGAGCAACCTGCCCGAGAAACGTGAAGACGAAGCCACATCCCCACGGGAGGCAACGGCCATGTCCCTGACATCACTGCTCCTGCTCGCCCACGTCGTCTCGGCGCTGGTGATGATCGGGCCCCTGACCGTCGCCAGCGGAGCGTTCGGTCGCCAGGTCGCGGCCGCACCGCACGATCCCGCGGCCCTCGGCGCGGCCAGGGAGCTCGGACGCATCAGCACCACGTACGGGTCCGCCACTGCGCTGGTCGGCGGGATCGGGGCCGTCCTCGCCAACGAGGCGGGATGGTGGTCGGCCCTCTGGCTCCAGGTGGCGGTTGCCGTCTTCGTCGCCGGCTACGCGATCCTCGTCGTCTCGGTCCTGCCGTCGCAGCGGAAGCTCCTCGCCGCGGTCGAGGCCGGCGGCTCGGCCGACCCCCGGCTCGTCCGCAGACTCCACGGCACGACCGGCGCCTACTCGCTGTCCTGGGTCGTCGTGCTCGCCCTCATGGTCCTCAAGCCATGGTGAATCCGACCGACGGGCCCGAACTGCCAGAAGAGCGCCGGTTCCGGATCATCGCCCCCATCGAAGCGGTGAGCCTGCTGACGCTGGTGGCCACGTCGATGGCCCGAGTCCTGCTGGACGGACCCGACGTGTCGGGCGCGCTCGGATCGATCCACGGCCTGGTCGTCACCGTCTACGTCATCGCCGTCGTCCAGGCCCAGGCCGCCGCCGGCTGGACCGCCGGCCGAACGCTGCTGGCCCTGCTCGCCGCTGCGATCCCCTTCGGCGGGTTTGTCATCACCCACCGCTCCCCTGCCTGAACGCCCGGACCGCCGGCCGGCTGCGCTGCGTCGTACGCGCGGCACCGGCCCCTCGACGAACTCGGCGCCGGAGGCCACCGACCTGGAAGACCCGACGCCCGCGATCTGGTCTCGACGTGATGCCGGTCGTCCGGCCGGGCGCCCCGACCTGAAGCCGGTCGTTCGAGCACAGCCAAGGCGAAGGGTGCCGGCGGGCTGCGGGTCCAGTCGAGGCCCGGCGATCACCTCAAGGTCCGGTCACGGCGGCGAATGCCTCTGCGATGAGGTCGACGAGCCGCTGTTCGGGATTGGCGCTTTGCCAGTGGGTGAACGCGACGTCGAGGGCGGCGAGCGCGATGGCGGCGATGACACCGTCGTTGATCGTGCGCCGGCTGCGACCGTCGACCTGGGCGATGGCGTCGGCCAGTTCGGCACGGTGTCGCGCTTCGTCTTGGGCCGCGACGCCAAGGATCGTTGGGTGGGTGTAGACGAGTTTCAGTCGCCGTCGGAGCTCGTCGCTATCGGTGCGTCCGCCGTAGGCCGCGATCGCGGCGTCACGGAACGCTTCGAGAGGCGGCTGGCGGCCGAGGCGTGCTCCGAGTTCCGCGTCGATCGTCCGATCCTGTTCGTCCCACAGCACGATGGATTCCTTGTTGCCGAAGTGGCGGTAGATCGTCGCCGCCGACACGCCACTGGCATCGGCGATCGCCTCGATGGTCGTGACGTCATAGCCCCCGGTCTCGAACAGGTCGATCGCCACGTCCTGCACGAGGCGCATCGCAGCTCGCCGATTCCGTTCGCGCAGCCCCACAGCCCTCGCCATTCCAGCAACCCTAGCAGAATCTGACAGTAACTATCAATATGACGTTGACTTGCACTAAGTTGGGTGCATGACTTCGACAACGACGCATGACATCGACACGAGCGAGCCCGAAGGCCGCCTCGGTGTCTTGATCGAAGGACTCGTGGCCGATGTCGTCATCACTGCGCTGATCGTCTGGGGGTTCGTGCTCCTGGGTGAGCCTCTCCGGGATGTCCTGACGAGCCCGATCTTCATCGTCTTGACCCTTGGTGGGCTCGTCCGGCTTGCCTCCAAGACCGCTCGTTCCGTACCGCCGGTCGCGTCGTGAGCGAGTCGACCACCACGGCACCGGCGCCTCGTGCCGCAGCGGGAAAGCGGATCATCGGGCTCGACATCGCCCGGGCGTTCGCTGTCGTCGGCATGGTCATCGTCAACTTCAAGGTCACGATGAGCGCAGAGACCAACGGCCCCCAGTGGCTGCGCTCGTTCGCTGCGATCTTCGACGGACGGGCCGCGGCGACCTTCGTCGTCCTCGCCGGCATCGGTGCCAGCCTCGGCTCGCGCCGCCAGCGTGCGTCGGGGTCGCCAATCGAACAGCGAGCTGCCCAGTGGACCCTGGCCAGACGAGCCCTGTTCCTGTTCGTGGTCGGCTGGGCGTTCTACCCGATCTGGCCCGCCGACATCCTCCACTACTACGGGGTCTACCTGGCCGTCGGCGCCGTTGTGTTGTTCGCGTCGAGCCGGGCCCTCCTCGCCGTCGCCGCATCGGCCATCGCCGCATCGTTCGTCTTCATCGTGACGTTCGACCCGTTCGCCAACTGGAACCTCGACGACTACTCCTACCGAGGCATCACCACCGTCGAGGGCTTCCTCCGCAACCTGTTCCTCGACGGCTTCCACCCCGTCCTCCCGTGGGTGGCCTTCTATCTGCTCGGCATGTGGCTCGGCCGCACCGACCTCCGCAACCCGGCGTGGCGACGACGGCTGGCGTTCCGGGCCGCCAGCGTGGTGGCGGTGACCGAAGCCGCGGCCTGGCTCGTGCTCGGCCCGAAAGGCTCCACCCTCGATGACCTCGACGACGAGAGCTGGCGGTGGCTGTTCTCCGTCGAACCCATACCACCCCTCCCGCTCTACCTCGCCGCTGGAGCAGGAACTGCGGTCCTGGTCATCATCGGCTCGATCTGGCTCGGCGATCAGCTCCCGACCCGGATCACCGAGCCACTGGTTTCGACCGGGCAGCTCGCGCTCACGATCTACGTCGCCCACGTCCTCATCGGAATGGGAACGCTCGAGGCGATGGGCCGCCTCGAGAACCAGACACTCCCGTGGGCCGTCGTCACCAGCCTCGCATTCAGCGCCGCAGCGATCGTCGCCTCGACGCTGTGGCGACGCCGATACGCCCGAGGCCCACTCGAAGCGATCATGCGACGGGTAGCCGGGTGAACGCGCTGGCCAAAGCCCTGACCGCCGGAGCTCTCACCGCCATGGCTGCGCTCGGCATCGTCTGGGTCATCACGCTGCTCCGCGGTGCCTCACTTCTCGGTGCCATCAGCCGGCCCGGTTTCTGGGTCGTCGAGGGAGCGGCGATCATCATCGCGATCGTGGTCGTCGGCACCGCGTCAGACGACGAGCCGCGCACCGAGCGACCACCCCTCGTCCGCACCGCCACCCATGCGATCTCGGCTGCCATCGCTGCCATCGTCGTCGGCGTGCTGGTCGCCGTCGCCATCGAAACACCAACGCTCCGGCTCTTGACCAGCCTCAAGTTCCTCGTGCCGGCCGGCATCGCCACCGCGGTCGCCGCGCTCGAGGCATGGCCGACCGGCCACGACCAGCACGACTGAGTCACCAACTCACCGTCTGCGGTTGTGCTGTTCCTACCTGAGCAACCGTCCGGGATCGGCACGACCGTCGTGTGGGTGATCACCGGCGACCGGCTCTGCGATGTCACCGACGGTGACGATGAGGCCTCGGAGGCTACGACGCCCTGTCGGGCCGCTCGTTGCAGGTCGATGTCACACCTGGCGGCGATGTCGTGGTGGGCGAGTCTGTCACCAGTTCGGAGCTTGGCGGACACGACGCCCGAACCTCGGCCCCAACGGGAATCGGTTCTGGTAGCAGGAGCTCGACACCACAGCTGTACTGGTCGTCCGGATGGCTGATGCATCCAGCGAGCGTGCAGAACTCGCCCGTTGGTCGATGCTCGAACTGAATGCGCCACCGATCTGGCGAGGCCCGATCGACAACCCGGACCCGGTGCTCCCAGCATCCCCGGGATCGCTCGGTCCGCACGGTCTGGCGGTCGTCCGAGAGCTCCCATCGGCCGTGATCCTGCCAGACCTGCCATGTCTCGTCGTCGCCGGCCACGAGCCAACCGACGACCAGGGCCGCCGAGACGCACCCGATAGTCGCCGCAGGCAACAGCCACCGACCCCGCGACCGGCGTCCATTGCTCATGGTGGACGATGCCATCCTCGAATCATCGGCCGATTCCCCAGCAGACTGCAGCCGGGTACGACGAGGCCCAGGTGCGGCGTCCGGGATCGCCGGTCGACCGGTTCGGTCTACCACCGATGGTGGCGACCCAGCCGCGGTCGTGCCGGCTCGGAAGGTGGCGGGTGAGGTAGCCGAACCCCTCCCGACTGCTCGTATCCGGCCCGCGCATCGCCCGGGCTCAACCTCCCGTTCGGTCCACCTCGAATGGCGGAGCTGTCGTGATCATCCTGTCTGTGACTCGACCGCGGGCAGGTCGGCAGGTGCCGCAGCTAGGTCGTCACGCCGCAGGCCTCACGGTCGGCATCGAGCACGCGTTCACCGAAGTGCTCAGTCGGGCAAACCCACACGACGACCGACAGGCTCTCGTCGCCAAGGTGGCCGACGAGTTCCCAGCAGCCCTGTCCATCGAACACGAGCCCCGACGGATTGAACCCGGTCTGGCCGTAGCCGGTGGGCGCTGACCCTTGAACAGGTTCACCGCCGCCGAGACGCTTCGTCTCGACGGCCAGCTCGCCGGGTGAGAGACGCCACCACGGGAACTTGGTCTCGAACACGTTCGGTTCCTCGGGCGAGGCCAGGGTCGGAAGGATGCCGCCGGGTGGCAGTGAGACCCAAAGCGACGTGTTCCCGACCCACCCCGAGTCCTCGCGCACCCACGGAACCGGTCGCTCGAATCGCACCTCGGAGGGAACCGAGTCCGGCGCAGCCGTGATCGGGCAGTCCGCGAAGCTCTCCGCCTCCTCCGAGGTACAAGCAAACGAGGAAGCGAGGAGACCGAGACCGAGCAGCCACGACCACCACGTTCGCACCCACCCAACCCTAGGGCGATCGCCCGTACGACGCTGTGCAACAGTCCGGCACGAGCGACGGGAGCGAAACACCGGCCAGCCTGGGGAGAGTCGCCACCGAACGTGAGCATCGGGCGGTGGGCGAGCTGATGACGCCCATCGCCCTGCGAGTCGGCGCTTCCGGGCTGCGGCGATCAGGGTGTGACGGCGATGTAGTTGAGACCGTTGCTGGTGGCGGCCTGCTCGATGGCGGTGTTGATGTCGGCGAGGGGTTGGCCGATGACGGTGATGGGGTCGAGGTCGATGGTCCCGGAGGCGATGAGTCGGGCCACGGTCGTTGGTACGTGTCGCCGGTACATGAACGAGCCCTTGATGGTGAGCTGGTTGCGCATGACGGTGCCGTAGGGGACGGGGAGGTCGAAGCGGGCTCCCCCGACCCAGACCGACGTGCCATGCAGGTTCAGCGAGGCGAGCGCTGCGGCGGTGATGGTTGGGTCGGTGACCCGGCCGAGGATGTCGATGTGGAGATCGCTGGACTGCTCGGTTATCTGTGTCTCCCAGTCCGCTGGATCCTCGGTGAGGGCGACTGGTGTGACGTTGCCGCCGAGGGCGTCGAGTTCATCGAGGACGGCTCGGTTGCGTCCGACGGCGGTCACCCGGCTGGCGCCGAGTTGAGCGGCCAGGAGAACAGCAGCCGCGCCGATGTTGCCGGTGGCACCGGTGACGATGACCGTTTGCCCTGGGGTGAAGCCACCTCGCTCCAAGGCCCCGTAGGCGATGGTCAGCGGGTGAAGCGCCGTCAACTGCCGCGGATCGACGGCGATCGGGCCGATCGGGGCGACACATTCAGCCGGCGCGTGGGTGTACTCGGCGAACCCTCCATCCTTCCAACGGTCGAGTACAGGCCCGGCGTCGGGGTGGAGCCCGAACCATCCGATGAACATGCCATGGACGGTGAGATCTCCGGGCTTGAGGCCGATCGAGGGGTCGACGAACACCAGATCCCCGATCTGGGCACCCGTGGCCGGCGATGCCTCGACGACTCGCCCCACAGCCCCGACTCCGGGGATGTAGGGCACGGGCGGTGGCGTGCGGGACGCTTCACCACTGAACACTTCCTTCGAGTACGAGATCACCGGGGTGGCGGCGACCTCGACCAGGATCCCATCGGGGTCGGTTCTCGGGCGTGGAACGTCGGCAACATCGAGTGGGGCGCCGACTTCGTGGAGGATCGCTGCTCGCATCATCACAGAAACGAGAATAGCGTTCTCATAATCCGGTTTCAAGAACTCGGTTCTTGTTATGATCGGGGCATGGCCCGACCCCGGGACGAAGACGCCAGACAACGGATCATCGACGCAACCCGTCGACTGGTTGCCGCAAGCCCACCGAGACCAAAGATGTCCGACATCGCAGCCGAGGCCCAGGTCGGTGTCCAGACGATCTACCGATGGTGGCCCAGCCGATCAGCACTGCTCGCCGACGTCCTGGCCGAGACCGCCCGCACCGCCATGCCATTCACCCAGACCGGCCACTTCCGCACCGATCTCCGCAAACAGATGCGGGCCATGGTCCGAGCCTTCAACGGCGAGACCGGTGGACTCCTACGCGAGGTACTCGCCGACGCCCAAACCGACCCCGCCACCCGCCAAGCCTTCATCGAGTCCTTCTACCAGCACCGCCGAGACCAAGCCCACGCCTTCCTGCAACACGCCATCGACAACGGACAACTCGACGAGCCAGCCGACCTCGACGGGCTCATGCTCGCCCTCTACGCACCGCTCTGGCTCACCCTTCTCGTCAGACACCAACCCCTGGACAACCGCCTCGTCGACCGGACCATCACAGCTGTCCTCGGACCGACAGACACCGTCCGATAGCGATCAGACACGATTGCCGTGCTCGGGATCACCGGTCACCGGAGTCGGAGCGCTACCGGCGATGATGACCAGGGCGACGTCGAGCTCACACGTGCCGCCCCCTGTTCTGTTTGTCGACCGGTGGTCGGCGCAAGTGGCTGACCTCGTCCGTCTCCGTCTCGACAGCGAGCGCTGGCTTCGCAGGCGTGAGCCGCTGTACCAGGTGTGCTTTCGACTGGCAGATGCGGGCCGAAGACGTTGTGCCCGACGTCGCCGCCCGCCTCCCCCGCTATCGGGAACTCCTCCCGGATTTGGTTCAGGACAACCGAGGGGTCCGAGCGATGCGAACCCGCCCGGGTGAGGGCGTCTGGTGTGCGCTGGAGTACCTCGCCCACATGCGCGACGTGGCGAGCTTCCCCGCCAAGCGAATCGACCGGGTCTTGGTCGAGGATCGCCCGGTGCTCCATGTCGGTACGCGATTCGCCGAACTGGCCGAACTCCGCCGCGATCGAGACGAAGATCCGGCAACGGCTCCGGTTCAGTTCGAGGAGTGTGCCGATGCCCTCCAGGACACCCTGCGAGGCCTTGACCCGGACCAGTGGTCTCGCTCGGGGTCGGCAGCGAGGGCGACGAGCGGACGGTGTTGATGCTCGCCCGCAGGTTCGCTCACGAGGTACATCACCATCTGCTCGACATCGACGTGCAGGTTGGTCGAAGCCCCTGAAGATCGTCGCCACTGCTCATCCGAGCAGGACGTCCGGGTACGGCACCAGTGCCCGCAGCCGGGATCAGCAAACCTCCGTCGAGACTGGGTTGAGCTGCCACACTCGGTGGGTGGACCGCTCCGAGATGGCCGATCTGCCTTCTGTCCGCAGGTTCGTCGATACCGCGGCGCTGTGGCGATTCGCACAGCTCCCCGCCACCGATGTCGTCGACGCTGCTGTTCAGGCACTCGTCGACGGCGTCGAGTCACCGTCCATCCTTCGCATCGCCTGCCTGGTCGAAGCAGAGGCCGAAGCCGAACTCGGTGACCACCTGAACGAGCTCGGCGACCTCGGCCTCGACCCTCCTCGCCTTTGGCCACGAAGACACCGGCGTCATCGCGGCCGCTGCGCTGTGCCGAGTCCACCTCCAAGACGGCACCGACGCCCAGTATCTCACCAACCAGATCCACGGGCTCTTCGGGCACGACTGCCACCCACTCATCGCCGCGCTCTCGAACCTCGACGACATGTTCGACACACTCGACGACGTCCCGAACCCCTCACGTGACGTGCTCGACGCCAACACCGAAGCCGCGGCCAGAGACCTCATCGTCGCGGCCGACCGAAAGCTGGCCGACAGCTTCGAGCAACGGCAGTAGCGAGCCGTGGCCATGTGCTCAATCGGCTTCGGTGAAGTAGGCCCAGAAGGGTGGCCTGACGACGGGTTCGGTGACCTGCCAACGATGGTGGCGATGGTCGTTCGCCGTGTACTCAACGAGGTCCTGGCCGTAGTAGATGATGTCGGCCTGCATGACCGACAGAACTGGGTTGCCGCTCGCACATGGTTCGGACGGCAGGTAGCGGTGGGCATAGATCGGGATCAGGACGGGTGCGGCGGTGAGATGGCGCCTGGCATCGGCGATGGCGTCGTCCATCTGCGCTGGTCGCGTCGGCCAGTCAGGATGCCAGAAGTCGTTGTGCTCGACGTCGAAGACGAGACCGTCGACGGGACGTGCGAGTTGGCGTTCAAGCAGCGGACTGTCCAGGTCTCGCCACGGTGGGAACCGGTCCCCGACCGGAAGGGCCAGACCCAGCAACACTCGAAGGTCCGGAGGCACTGCACACCCCAGGTGTTCTTCGACCTGGCTCAGTTCGTCGCCGGACAGTCCCCGCCCAAGCTCGACACCTCCGACACGAAGGTTCTCCAGCGAAGCTCTCGCGATTCGTTCCCAGGCGGGATCGGATGACATGGCCGCTCCGACCGTACCCCCTACACGACCGTCCCGTAACGGCACTTCATCCGCACGGCCTATCACCAGCGTGCTGACCTCGTCAGTCACCGTCGGTGATGGCCAGCCAATCATCGAGCTGGTGACGCACGCAGAGATCGCATGATGTCCGTCGTCGACGGCCTCGTGCCCGAGGCACGCTCGGGCACGACCCGACCGGACAGCGAGTCTGACCAACCTGGACGCTACGACCGCTTCCGGTCGTGGTTCGTCGACTCGTAGGTCAGAGCAGCATCGTCCGACGTCGACGGGGTCTACTCGACGTGGCCATCCGAGTACGAGCCGGAGCACTCAAGCGATGGCCGGCAACACCGGCAGAGGCACCGATCGGTAGTCGAACCGCCTCGCCAGCCTGGCGACGTCAACTCCACCCCTTCGTCGACGAGGTGCTCTCGTCGTCGGCCCGCAACAGTCCGACCGAAGCGAGGTTGGTCGGTACCATTCACGCTCGTGGGCGACGGACTCGAGACCTGGCCGACCGGGGCGAAGCAGGCATCGGGTGCCGATCGAGGTGACGGCCGGAGAAGAGCCTGCCCGTGGAGCCAGCGTGGTCGCCTGGCCTGAGCCGATCGACGGTGACGTCGATGATCGAAGGCGTCGGGCGACTCATCGACTCATCTGCTTCCAGAGTGGCGACGAAGGTGCTCTCTGGGCGGAGCCAGACGCGGCCAGATCTTGGTGCGCGCTCTTCCCCCTCTCGTCCGGGCCCCACACCCGTGCCGAAGAACTCCTTCGTCTGGAGAACGACCGAGCCACACTCCTCGATCTCGACCAACGAGCTCCGGTCAACGCCGAACAACACCCGGACGGGCACTGGGAGGTCCGCCCTCTCGAAGGGCCTGGTCTCCTGGTCGGGACATCAGGCCGGCGATGGAGACCAGGGTATGCGGAAGCGGCCGGTCTGCTGCCTCTCATCGTCCCGAGACCCGGTCGACCGGTGAGCCCCTATGCGACCGCGCTTGGGAACCGGGACTGGTCCATCTCGAAGTCGATCGACTCGGTGGACACGTGGTCTCGTCGATCAACCCGGATGCTTCGACGAAGCTCATTCGGAGCCGTTGCGCTCCTCACGGCCGGAGTAGCCGCCGCCACCTTCATCACCACCGGAGACCGTCTCGTCGGAGTCGTTTGGGCGGGCCTTGCAGCTGTGTGGCTCGCCCGTTTGGCCGCCGACCAGCGACGGGCAACAGCATGGCGACGGGTCGACCGGTCGATGCTGCCGGCCACCCTCCCCGTCGACCTCGACTGGCGTCCCTCCGACGACGGCGGTTGCCTCGCATGGATCCTCGTTGACGACGATCGATACCAGGGACTCGAGGCTCCGATCGTGGGACTCCGTCCAACATCGATCGAGGTCTTCCCGACAACAGCCGAGATCGACGGCGTTCTCGCACCGGGGGGCATGATCACCGCAAGACTGGCAGACGGCACCACCTTGGCCACCACCAAACCCCTGATAGCCCGACCAATCGGGACAACACCGCCGCGCCCCCATCCGCCGTCGGACACGCCGCCCTCCGATCGATAGCGGCACGAGCCGACAGCTGAGGAACAACGGTGATCGAGGACGCTCTGTCACGAACGGTCCCGACGTGCCCGGACGGCGCCGCTGGCGCACTTGGCCATCAGATGGCTCGCTCGACCCGTGTGGGGCGGCGCCGATTCGACTTCCACGTCCACGCGTCGCGTCCTGGCAGCCCTCATCATGCTGGCGGCGTCGGCGGCGGTCATCGGGTCCGCTCCTCTCGCGGCAGCACCGACGGAAACCCATCAGCGGAATCATCCTCAACGAGCGAGACTTCGACCGAAGCCGCAGCATCAGCGACGAACGCCTCGCCGGCGTTCGGCTGAACCTGACCGCCAACGCCACGAACCACGGCATCGACCCTCAGACGGCGGGGCCGACGGGGACGTCGTCCTCACACGAGGCGATGCCCACGCTGCCGACCAGGCAACCACGTCACCAGACTCACTTGATCGGGGAGCGACCCTCAGGTCGACCACGGATCGTTGAGTTCCCAACCCCCACTCGGTGACGGCATGACTCTCGTGGGCGAGAACATCGACTGCCGGCTCCCGGTCGCCACTGGGTGTCACCGCCTGGCGGCCGGTCACAGGATGAAGGACGGCCCGCTCGCCAGCCCGATGTCCAACCAAGTCGCTGTCGTCGCTGGCGGCTGGGCTCGATGCGGCCGACACGGAAGGCGACGCCTGTGCGGGCAACACGATCGCCGATGGCGTCCAGGACACTGACTGCCTGGTCATCCCGCGGAGGCGTGCGCTGGTGTACTGGTTGGGCTGCTGTGCCTCAGCCGTTGCACAGCAGGACTCGGAGACCATCGCTGTCGTCGACTTCGGGGGCATCGCAGGGAGCCACCGGAGCCGGGAGCGGATCGGCCTCGGCCCATACGAGGTCCATCCGTACCGACATGTCCACTTCTTCGGTGACTCCGGCGGCGACTCGCGTGCCTTCGGCCCACCACTCGCTCGCATCGATCTCCGCTCCAGTCACGAGGCCGTCGGGGCTGACGGAGAGTTCGGCCAGCATGGAGATGGCGGTCTTCCCGGAGAACCCCGCCTCATAGAGCCGCTGAGAAGACCCTGCGCCGGCCGCTAGCGGTGCAACCTCGTCTGCCTGGAGCAGAACCGCCCACGTCGTAGAGCCGTCATCTTCGGCCCGAACCCCGGCGACGAGCATGAGTGAATCCATGATCCCGCTCAGAAGGATCGAGCCATCAATTGCCGACTCCAGATTGCCGCCGGTCACTGCCATGGTCTCTTCGATGTCGAACCCGAGCCATTCCTCGGCCGAGCCCGGCTGAGAGATCAGCTGCCAGACCGTCGGCCGGACAAGGCGATACTCGAACCGTATGCCGTCGACCTCGTCCATGAGATCCCCAAGGCTGAGCCCGACCTCGGGCACCGTCGCATCCCGCGCTTCGTCCGATACCTCCCCCTCAGCGAAGACCATCAGGCCCTCGCCCGTGTCGTTCTGAACGTCGTACCACCCTGAGCGGATGAATGTACTGGTCACCACCCCAGGGAGCGTGGTCGTGGAGATCAGCTCGAACCTGAGCCGATCGAGGCCGAGCGTGGCATCGGCGGCATCGAGAAGATCCTGCGAACTCAAGCCGAGCAGCTCAGGACCGACGAAGCCGGTGTCGCCGTCGACGGTCGTCGTCGTCGATTGCTCGTCGACGCCCCGATCTTCCTCATCGTCGACAGACCGGGCAGCGCCTCCGTCGGTGTCTTCCCCTGCCGCATCGACACGCTCATCCTCGCCCGGGCCAGCGGTCGTCTCAGCGGCCTCCACGCCATCCACTCGCGCACCAGCCGCCGTCGGTTCCGGTCCGCTGTCGGGGGCACATGAACTCGCTACGAGCAGACACGCCACGAAACCGAGCAAGAACCAACCACGACGCGAGCCGCCCACGCTGGACCAGGATAGGCGCCGGCATCTTCGCGACTCGTGGGCAGAAGTCCGCAAAGCGCACGGGTACGAAGCCTGCCGCGCTCGGGATCACCACTCGCTCGGGGTGTCCCGCCGCAGACGGTGACGACCTGGTCCTCGGTGAAACGGCGACGCCGGTGCACGTGCGAACGTCGGTCTCGGACGGTCTCGTGTGGTTGCGCCCAGCAGCGCACGATCATGGAAGGAGCCTTCGAGTTCTGTCTGGAGCTCGGACGCGCCGAGACCGCACCTCAACGGGTCGCTGAGGAGGCCGCCGACCTCGTGTCCCACCTGCTGTTCGGCCTCGTTGGCGTTGGCGTGAACCGACCTGGGTCTGGTGGAGGCGTTCTGTCCTGGAAGGATGGACGTCATGGCGATGTCTCAGCGGCGGTACCCGCCGGAGTTGAAGGAGCGGGCGTGTCGTCTGGTTGCTGACTGGCGCAAAGCCCGGCAGCGATCAAACGGCGGGTTTGTCGA
>JANQPB010000014.1 GCA_028285495.1 Acidimicrobiales bacterium | reverse complement strand
TGGTGGCGCTGTGGCCGCCGAGGTAGCGCTCGGTTCCGCCGGTGTTGGCGAACACGTAGTACTCGGGGGCACCGACGTCGTCCCAGCTGAGCACGCCGTCGTCGAACGAGCAGTCGAACGACTCACGTTCGTAGAGTGGCGGCATCGACGGCATCGCCGGCGGGTCGACGGTCACCGGTTGATCGGGGTTCGCCACCAGCCCGACGCCCTGCGACGGCACGGTCGAGCGATTGGAGAAATTGGAGCTCTCCCCGCTCGGCGTGATGCCGGCGACGGAGACCAGCGACCCGGCGGTGATCAGCGGCGACGCCATCGACCAGTCGCCACCACCGTCGGCGTAGACGGTGCCGATCCAGGTCAGACCCGTCGTGCCGGTGCCGGGGGAGAGGGTGCCGTCGGCGTTGACCGAGCCGGACACGTAGACCTCGACCTCGCAGTTGGCGCAGGTGCGGTCGCCGTTGACCTGGCCCGGGCCGAGCCCGGTGATCCTCGGCGTGTCCTCGTTCGGGTGCGGGTTGCCGTCGGACCCCCACTCGATCGGCTTCCAGTCGTCGTTCCGGTAGTAGGTGCCGACGCGGACGGCGTTGCGGACGGTCTGCTCGTCGGGCTCGACGTTGCCCCCGTCGCGGATCGAATTGTCGACCACGACGATGTTCTCCGGCCCGTCGATGTTGGCGAAGATGTTGCCGTGGTAGACGTCGTCGTGGCCCCGGAGGATCATGCCCCGGTCGCTGCTGCCGATGTCGTTGCCGTTGGCCGACACCCCGATCCGGTTGCCGACGAAGCTGTTGCCGCCGGTGTAGTTGTGCTTGTGCCAGATGGCGTAGTCGTTCTCGGCCCCGGCCACGATGTTGCCGCCGAAGTAGTTGGCCACCGGGTCGTCCTTGATGATGATGCCGCGACCGTTCCGGGTGACGTCGTTGGCCGAGTTGCCATCGAGCGTGGTGCCGACGAGGTTGTTGAGCGCCAGGTTGCCGGTCGCCTTGTGCGAGATGTCGATCCCGCTGTTGTTGCCGCTGATCACGTTGGCCTCGTTCGGGCCCGTGCCACCGACGAGGTTGCCCCAGGACCACCACTGGATGTCGATGCCGATGCTGCCGCCCATGTCGTCGGTCCCGTCCGGGCTGAGGCCGATGATGTTGTTCTGGATCCGGTTCTGGCTCGTCTCACCGTGGTTGAGGCGGATGCCGTGGGCCGCGAGTCCGGCGAAGACGTTGCGGTCCGCCAGGTCGGGGGTGCCGATGCGGTTGCGATCCGGGCCGAGGTTCATGTAGACGCCGGTGAGGCCGGACCACAGCGAGGTCGCGCTGACGTTCGTACCGATGAGGTTGCCGGCGACGACGTTGCCGTCGGCCGCCTCACCACGGAGCTCGATCGGGTAGTCGCCGCCATAGATGGCGAGGCCCCGGATCGTGTTCTCGGCCGACTGGACCAGGAACATCACCATGGGGCCGCTGCCCTCGACCTCGACTCGGATCTGCCCGTTGAAGCCGGTGGTGGCCGTGTTGGGGCTGGCGCCGTTCTGGGTGTAGCCGTCGATGGTGAGGCCGCCCCGCGAGTCGTTGATCGACGGCAGTTCCGAGCCGAGCGCGATGCGCTTGGTCCCGCCACCGGCGATCCCGAACTCGATGCGGTCGCTCCCCGGGTTGTAGTTGGCCTGCTCGATGGCGGCCCGGAGGGTGCAGTCACCGCCACTGGTGGCGCAGACGCCGTCGGCACCGGACGCGTCGGAGCCGTCGCCGGTGCTGTCGACCACGAGGACGGGGTTGTCGACTTGCTCGGGGACCTGCGCTGCGGCCGGGGCCGCCCCGGTGACCACCGCGAGGAGGCTGGCGACGAGCGCGACGGCGGCGAGGGCCGAGCCGACCACGCGCGCTCGATGGACGTTGGCGGACGGGAGAGTCGGCATGATCCTGCCTGAATGGAGAGCGGAGCCGGAGGCCGGTTCGATGTGAACCGAGATGAAACGACAGCCAACGATACCCCTGGCCCTCCTTGCCGTTAACGGCACCAACCTCGGTTGGGGTGATTCGCCCAGTCGAATCGATGGGGCTCTGCCCATGGCCGCTGGGCGAAGCTGCCCGACCGTGGTGCGAGGCGGCGTCGAACCCGCTGATCGAGCGGGGATTCGGCCGGTTGGGGCGGTCCCCATCCCGATGTAGGGGCCGGCCCCTATTCACCGCATGGACCGCCGATCGTAGGTTGACCAACATGAATTGGCGCATCGCAACCTCCGCCCTCCTGTTGGTGCTGGCCGTCGCCATCACCGCCATCTAGAAGAGCTGGCCGGGGCGGTCCATACGGACCCGCCGACCGGCACCGCCGACCACCGTCGAATCAACCGCCGACGGCTTCGAGCCGGGGTCTGCCACCCACCCGCCAGGCGGACCCCGGCTCAATCACGTCTCGGCCGGCGTGACCCGTTCGCGTCGCTCGCCGGGCGGTGGCCCAGCTCGGCTCGGCTCCCGCTATTCGAGCAGCGGCGACGGCTCGGGGGGCGCGGTGGTCGTCACGAGGTAGCGGGGGGTGAAGAACACGTCGACCGGCATCTCGGGCGCGTCGGCCAGGGTCCGCAGCGCCACCTGGAGGCGGACGATGTCGGGCTCGGCCGGGCCGATGACGCCGACCTCGACCCGCTCGCCGTCGTAGTCGAAGCCGTCGAGGATCAGGCCCTCGTCGGCGGCCCACACCTGGACCTCGGCCCGCAGCTCCTCGCGGGTCAGTTCGAGCGGGGTCGGCTGGGTGGTGGCGGTGATCGTCTCCAGCTCGGACCAGATCAGACCGGGGACCAGCGTGTCGTCGATGGCGGCCAGGCGGGGAACGAGCGAGTCGATGTCCGGTGCGCCACCGGTGCCGGCGGCGTCGATGCGGACCAGGCTTCCGTCGAGCTGGATGTCGTCCAGCTGGAAATCGAGACCGGACTCGTCGAGCCAGGCCAACACCTCGACCCGGATCTGGGCCAGCAGCTGCTCGGTCGGTTCCGGGGGCGCTTCGGTCGTCGTGGTCGCCCGCTGGGTCTGGATGAACGGGACCAGCACGTCGTAGCCGGGGAAGGCGTCCTGCATCTCGATGATCAGCCGCGTCTCGTCCGGCGGCGGGTCGAAGCCGCGGACCTCGACCACGATCTGGCGGGCGCTGCGTCGGATCTCGACCGTGCGTTCGAGCGAGCCGGCTTGATCGCCGAGCCAGCGGTCGACGATGTCGGTCGCGGTCCGCTGCTCGGTGTTGCGGTCGATCGACTCGACCGACGCCCGGTAGAGGGGCACGGCGATGGCGACCACGAGCGCGATGACGCCGACCGCCGCCGCCGTCAACCGGACGACGTTGTCGGAGAGTCGCCGGGGCGACACCAGGCCGGTGGCCACGAAGACCACGATGCTGGCGAAGACGATGGCGGCCAGGTTGGTCAGGTAGAGGAGCAGCGCGCCCTGGGCCAGCGCCTCCTCGCCGGCCTGGAGGGTGATGCCGACGGTGGCGATCGGCGGAACGAGGGCGACGGCCACCGCGACGCCGGGAAGCGAAGCCGACACGTCCTCCCGGACGGTGGCGTAGGCCCCGGCGGCGCCGGCGGCGAGGGCGACGACGAGGTCCTTGATGTCGGGCTGGGTCCTGGCCAGGACCTCACCGGTGAGCAGGTCGTCCGGGAGGACCCAGGCCAGCCCGTAGGCGACGGCGACCGACCAGGCCGACGCGAGGGCGATGCGGATCAGGCCGCCGATCGTCTTGCCGAACAGGGCGAGCGACAGGCTGGCCCCGGTGGCCAGGACCGGTTGCATCAGCGGGGCCAGCAACATGGCGCCGATGACGACCGCGGCCGAGTCGAGGGCGAGGCCCATCACCGCGACGACGACCGAGAGCGTGAGCATCGTGTAGAACCGCCAGGCCCAGTGCTCGACCCGGCTCACGGCGAGATCGGCCATGACCCGGCGGCGGTCCTCCGGCGCCAGGTGCCGATGCCACCAGGCCCGGGCTCGCCGGAACCCGAACGGCGGCGGTTCCTCGTCGCTGAGCTCGGGGCTGCTCTCGGGCGTCTCGGTCGCCGTCACGGGGCAAGTCTAGGAGCTGCCGGATGGCGACGGCCCGGCGGTCAGGTCAGCTGCGAGATCTCGAACAGATGACCGTCTGGATCGCGGAAGAACGCCCGGATCTCCCCGCCCCGATCGACCGGCGGGGTGAGGAACTCGGCGCCACGAGCCGTCAGCAGCTCCCAGGTGGCCGCGCAGTCGTCGACCCGGAAGATGAGCTGCCCGCTGACCCGATCCGGATCGTCGGGGGCGGCGAGGGTCACCGTCGGCTTGTCGGGCGACGGCTCGCCGCCGGTGACCAGCAGCAGCCAGTTGCCGAGCAGGTCGAGCACGACCGACGTCCCGCCGTACTCGGCGTACACCGAGGCGTCGAGCACCCCGACGTACCAGTCGCGGCTGACCTCGACGTCGGCAACGACCAGCATGTGGGTGAGCGCAGCGGCCTCGAACCGTTCCACGACCGTGATCCTAGCCCGCCGGCTACCGCCCGAATTGGCCCCCGACCTACGATGGGACGACATGCAGGGGACGTCACGAGGGGGACGACCATGAAGTTCGGCATCTTCTACGAGCTGTCGGTGCCACGGCCGTTCGAGGACAACGAGCGCCTCGTCTACGAGCGCTCGCTCGAGCAGGTGGAGCTGGCCGACCAGCTCGGCTTCGACCAGGTGTGGGCCGTCGAGCACCACTTCCTCGAGGAGTACTCACACTGCTCGGCCCCCGAGCTGTTCCTCACCGCCTGCGCGATGAAGACCGAGCGGATGCGGGTCGGCCACGGGATCGTGACCTGCGTGCCCCAGTTCAACCACCCGATCCGGATCGCCGAGCGGGCTGCCGTGCTCGACGTGCTCTCCGGCGGGCGCCTCGAGATGGGCACCGGGCGCTCGGCCACCTGGACCGAGCTCGGCGGCTTCCAGGCCAACCCGGACGACACCAAGAAGTCGTGGGACGAGTTCGTGCACGTGCTGCCGAAGATGTGGACCGAGGAGCGGTTGAGCTACGAGGGCCAGTTCTTCTCGATGCCGTCGCGGGCAGTGCTGCCGAAGCCGGTCCAGAAGCCGCACCCGCCGATGTGGGTGGCGGTGTCGAGCCCGGGAACGGAAGACGACGCCGCCGACCGCGGCCTCGGCTGCCTCGGCGTCAACTTCACCACCTTCGCCGAGCAGGAGCGCAAGGTGAAGGCCTACCGCCGGCGCATCCAGCACTGCGACCCCGTCGGCGAGTTCGTCAACGACCAGCTCAACACGATCAACTTCCTGTTCTGCCACGACGACTCCGAGGTCGGGGTCTCGACCGGCCGACGGATGATGGGCCACTTCCAGTACATGGCCGGTCAGCTCGACATGGCCAAGGAGGTCTACCCGACCCGGGCCTACCCGACGGCCGGGCTGCTGGCCGGGGCCCGCAAGCGGGCCTCGAGCCCGGGCGATCTCAAGGAGCCGCCGGAGGGCATCGCCGTCGGCAACCCCGACCAGATCGTGCGGGAGCTGAAGAAGTGGGAGACGACCGGCGTCGACCGGGTCCAGTTCCTGCTCAACGCAGCCGAGACGATCCCCCAGGAGCAGGTGCTCGACAGCCTGCGGCTGTTCGCCTCGGAGGTGATGCCCCACTTCACCGACGACTCGGCGGCCGAGCGGTCCCGGGCCGAGGCGGCTCGCCCCGACGACGAGGCGTCGGCCACCGATCCCTCGGCCGCTGCGGTCGGCGCCGCCGCCGGCGGGGGCGGCGCCTGATGCCGCTGTTCGGCACGCTCGATCTCGACGCCGCCCTCCCCACCGCCCCCGTCGTCGACGGGCTCGACCCGGAGCCGTTGGCGTTGCCCGGGGCCGGGATCCTCCAGGTCAGCTTCGAGGTGGCCGAGGCGCCGGCGTTGGCCCTGACGCCGCCCGGCCTGCACCCCAGCATCCCGCCCTACGCCACCTTCAGCGTGTGCCGGTTCCCCGACAGCCCCGTCGGACCGTTCACCCTGGCCATGGTCCGGCTCATCGTCCGGGCCGGGATCCGTCCCCGTGGCCTGCTGATCACCGCCGCCACCGACTCGGCCGACGCCGCCGATGCGCTGCGGCGCGGTTGGGGCTACGCGGTGACGGTGGTCGACGACGTGAGCCTCAGCCGTCGACACAACCGGATCGCCGGCACGGTCACGATCGGCGGCGAGGTCGTGCTCGACGTCGCCCTCGACGACCCCGAACCGGTCGCCGGCTCCGACCTCGAGTTGTTCGACAACCTCCACCTGGTCCGGGTCGCGGGCGACGATGGACCGGACGGCGCCGCCGGCCCCGAGGGGGAGCGTGGCGAGAACGGCGTCGACGGTCGGGCCCTGATCGTGCAGGTCGATCCCGGCTACGAGTACCGCGACGCCGACCGGGGCGCCGCCCGTCTCGACCGCCACCACGGCGAGGCCATCGGATCGGCCGGCATCGACCCCGTCTACCCGGTCGTGGCCGTCGCCTGCACGGCCGACATGACCCTCGGCCCGCCCCGGTTCGTGATCGACCCGACCAAGCCGGCCGTCCAGGGAACCACGAGGCTCGACCGCAGCCCCTCCTCGTAGCCGAGCCCGACCCGTACACATTCACGTGCGCTCGACGTTGTGTGGAGTGTGGACTGGCGGCGGTGGCTCATGGAGTTCCGGCTCAGCAACGCCAAGCGACACTCGCTGCTGGCGGCCCTGAGCGTGGTGATCGTCGCCGTCGTCGGCCTGGTCAGCCTGAGCGGCGGCTCGTCCGACTCAGACGAGCCGCTCCGCATCCGCGGCGTCGCCTCGACGTCGACGTCGGCAACGGCCGCCCGGTCGGCGGCGCCGGCCGGCCCGTCGATCGACGACCGGCGCTCGTCCGGTGCCGTCCGCTTCACCACCAGCTCCCTGCCGCCCGTCGAGACCGAGCCGCCGACGACCCGGCCGCCGACCACCGGAACCGAGCCGACCGCGCCGCCGACGAGCGACACCGAGCCGCCGACGAGCGGCACCGATCCGACGGTGACCCCGCCGACCAGCGGGACCGATCCGACCCTGACCCTGCCGACGGTCTCGTTCCCGACGATCACGTTGCCGACCATCACGTTGCCGACGATCACCCGGCCGACCTTCCCGACGATCACCGGCCCGACGTTGACGAAGCCGCCGACCAGCGGCACCGATCCGACGGTCACCTTCACGGTCCTCCCGCCCGACCCGACCGTGACCGACGGATCGTCGACGACCGACGACGACCGGCCCGGCCGCTAGCACGACCGCCGCGACCGGCCGTTACCCCGGCGACGGCCGACCATCGGGCGTCGACCGTCAACTGTCGCCCCCGGCCGGCCGGGCCTACGGTTGCGGGTCCGATGGACGAACCCGAGCAACCGGTCGACCCGACCGTCGACCGCGCCGGCCAGACCGCCGCCGATGCCACCGTCGACCTCGCCGGCCCGGACGGCCGCCTGCCGTTCGGGGTCCGGCTGCTCATCGCCGCACTGTTCGCCACGTCGATGGCCAACCGGGCCCAGCTGGTGGCCCTCGGCCTCCTCGTGTTCGACATCACCGGCGAGGAGCTCGATCTCGGCCTGCTCGGCCTGGCCGAGTTCCTCCCGATCTTCCTGCTCGCACCGTTCACGGGCACGATGGCCGATCGCTACGACCGCCGGATCGTGGCCGCCGTCGGGCTCGTCATCGAGCTGGCCGTGGCCGCCGGGCTCTTCCTCGTCGCCCGGGGCGAGCCGACGACGATCACCCCGGTGCTCGCCCTCGTGCTCGTCTTCGGGGTCGCCAGGGCCATCACCACCCCAGCCAGCCGGGCCCTGCCGATCGACCTCGCCCCGCCCGGCCTGGTCGAGCGGGTCGTCGCCCTCCGCTCGGTGTCGTTCCAGTCGGCCGGGATCGTCGGGCCGCTGATCGCCGGCCTGCTCTTCGCCGTCGACCGCTCGCTGCCGTTCGTGCTCTCGTTGGTCGGGTTCGCCATCGCCATCGGCCTCCTCGCCTTCGTGCCGGCGACCGGGGTCCGGCAGCTGGCGAGCGAAGCCGGTCCCGGCCAGGCGATCCGGGACGCCATCGAGGGCCTCCGCTACATGCGCCGGACGCCCGTCCTGCTCGGGGCGATCACCCTCGACCTGTTCGCCGTGCTCTTCGGCGGGGCGGTCGCCCTGCTGCCGGCCATCGGCGAGAAGCGGCTCGGTGTCGACGAGGCCGCGGTCGGCTTCCTCTACTCGGCCATCGGGGTCGGGGCGCTGATCACCGCCGCCGTGCTCTCGGTCCGGCCCGTCCGGCGTCACATCGGCCTCGTCCTGTTCGGGGTGGTGTCCGTCTTCGGCCTGGCCACGATCGTGCTCGGCCTGACCACGTCCTATGCGGTGGCGCTGGTCGCCCTGCTCGTGCTCAGCGCAGCCGATGCCGTCAGCGTGTTCATCCGGGCGACGATCGTGCCGTTGGCCACCCCGGAGGAGATGCGGGGTCGGGTGCTGGCGGTCGAGAGCGTCTTCATCGGCGGATCGAACGAGCTCGGGGCCCTGGAGTCGGGGTTGACCGCAGCGTGGTTCGGTCTGGTCACCGCGGTCGTGCTCGGCGGGTTCGGCACCCTGGCGGTCGTCGGGGTGTCGATGCTGGCCTTCCCGGCCCTGCGCAGGGTCGACCGGTTCGAGGACGTTCGCCCCGTCCGGCTCGGCACCGACCCGTAGCAGGGTGCTGAACATCGCCGACGAGGGTGTCGGCGTCCAGACGCCGCCAGGTCGTTGACGCAGGGTTCGCCACAGCTCGTGAGCGCTCTGGCCGATCCGAGGACGAAGCGTGGGCGGATGGATGGGCGTCGAGAGCCCGCCATGCGATTTGCCGCACCCCGGCTAGGGCTCGGGAGCCTCGGCCCGCCTGCGCCCGTCTGGCGTCAGCTGTTCGGCAGCTTGACGGCGCCGGCCTCGACCAGCGCGTCGAGGTCGTCGCCGCGCTCGATCTCGTCGAGGACCGACTCGATGTCGGAGCCGGGCGACGGCGCCGGCGGCCCGGCGTCGATCATCGAGCGCGACAGCCACGGCCCCGGGCCCGACGTGCGGAGCAGGCCGATCGAGCCGTGCTCGCGGACCACGCTGAGGCCCCGGCGCACGACGACGGGGTCGGACATCACCTCGTTGAGCCAGGCCAGCTCCTGCGCCCCGAGACCGTGCTTGACCAACTGCTCGACCGCATCGGCTGCGCCCCGCTGCCCGCACCACTCGGCCAGCTGGGCGGCGAGGTCCTCGCCGCCGTCGCTGCCGAGGACCGGCTCGAGGTCGGCGGCGTCGTCGGTGCCGACGAAGATCCACCCGTCGACGCACGGGTACAGGCGCTGGATGGGGCTGAGGCCCCGGGCGGCCGGCCCGGACGGCTCGTCCCAGCGGTTGGCCTCGTGGTCGAGGAGATGGGCGGACTGCAGCAGGCCGGAGGTCCTGGCCAGGTCGGCGGTGACCCGCTGGCCCCGGCCGGTGCGCTCCCGCTCGAGCACGGCCAACACCGCACCGAACGCCGCAGCCTGGCCGGTGGCGTAGTCGGTCACCTCACCGTAGGGCCACACCGCCGGGTGCTCGGCTCCGCCGTAGCGGACCTGGACGCCGGTGAGGGCCTGGACCGACTCGGCGTAGCCGGGCAGGTCGGCCCACGGGCCGTCCTCGCCGTGGGCCGTGATCGACACGTAGATGAGGTCGGGTCGTTCCTTGGCCACCAGCTCGTAGTCGATGGCGAGGTCCTCGGCCACGCCGGGCCGGAAGTTCTCGATGATGATGTCGGCCTTCTGCACGAGCTGCCAGAAGACGTCGTGGCCGTCGTCGGTCTCCAGGTCGAGCAGGATGGTCCGCTTCCCCCGGTTGACGTCGTAGTGGTAGAGCACGCCGCCGCGACGGGGGTTGTCGATCTTGATGACGTCGGCGCCGAGCTCGGCCAGGGCTCGTCCGCAGGCGGGGCCGGCCAGGGCCAGGCCGAGGTCGAGGACCGTGATGCCGGTCAGTGGGCCCTCGATCGGCGAGATCAGCGAGTTGGCCTCGATCGACGGCCTGGGGTCGTCGAGGCCGGCGAGGATGCCGTCCCGATCGCCGTCCGGTCGGCTCGCCGGCTCGGGGTCGGTGGCCGCGGCCGCCGACAGCCTGACCAGGGGAGCCGGCTGTCGGGTGGCGCCGAGCACCGGGTCGTCGATCTCGACGACGAGGCCGCCCTCGGTGGCCTGGGGATGGGCCAGCCACTCTCGGCTCGACCGGCACATCGCGCCGGGGAGCTCGTGCTCGACCAGCAGCCGCTCCCACTCCTCTGCCGGCCGCGCTGCGAACACCTCGTTGAGGATCAGGATCAGCTCGTGGTGGGCGCTGGCGTCGGGCAGGTTCCGCTCGGTGAGGCCCCGCTCGATCAGGTCGGGCCGCTCGATGGCCTCGGCCAGGGCCTGGGCGTGGGGCGGGTGGGTGCAGGCGACGTGGAGCCAGCGGTCGTCGCCGCAGCGGTACTGGTGGTCCCACGGGTTCATCGCCGGCCCGAACGCCGGCCGGAACGGGAGCCTGGCCATGGCGTACACGCCGGACGCCTGGATGATCGCGTCGAACAGCGGGACCTCGACCCGCTGACCCTGGCCGGTCTCGTTGCGGACCCGGAGGGCGGACAACACGCCGGTGGCGGTCAGCAGGGCTGCGTAGATCGAGGCGACGGGCTCCGCCGTGAACATCGGCTCGCCATCGCGCTCGGTCGGTCGGCGGTGGAGCTGCTGGACCATGTTGCGATAGTCGGTCGGCGGCCGGAAGACATCGGCTGCGGCCAGCACCGTGCCCTCCCAGGCCGGCATCTCGGACCGGGCGTCCTCGCGGCCGAAGCCGGGGATGGCGGCGTAGACCAGGCCGCGGTTGTGGGCCCGGAGCTCGGCCTCGCCGAGGCCGAGGCGCTCCATCACCCCCGGTCGGAAGTTCTCGACGACGACGTCGGCCCGGCGGGCCAGCGTGGCGGCGACGGCCTGGTCGTCGCCGTCCTTCAGATCGAGCGCGATGCTGCGCTTGCCCCGGTTCCAGGTGGCGTATGCCGGCGACGCCATGACCGGTCCGCCCGGCGGGTCGATGGTGATGACATCGGCGCCCTGATCGGCCAGCAGCATGCCAACGACGGGCCCGGCCACGTAGTGACCGAAGTCGACGACCCGGATGTTGTCGAGGGCACCCATCACAAGCTCCACCTTCCGGATTGGCGCCGGTTGTCCCGAGTGGGACCGTTCTGTCCGTCGTTCCTTGCGGGACGACTCCGCCGGTTGCTCCTTGCGGAACCGTGCGGTCTGTTGCCCCTGCCGAGGCAACGCCATCCAACGATGCTAGGACGCATTACCATTCCGTGACGACGGCTTGGGCGACTTTCTCGCCGCGGACGAGTCTCGAAGGCACCCGAACCGCGGTCCGTGGCGGGCAAAACGACTCGCCGTCGGGGGTCGCACCGCCCACCCCGCCCCGCCAAGCCCCGCCCGCCGCTCCGCTACCGGAGCGGGACCTCGCAGGCCTGGTCCAGCACCACCTCGGCGTGGACGATCGGGTTGTGGTGGGCGCCGGCCGCCCACGAGGGCATGACCGCCGAGTAGAGACCGCTGCCCCCGGCGACGAGGATCACGAGGTCGTCCGGGTCGCGAACGGCGCGGAACTCGGTTGCCCGATCGGCCCGACCGGCGAACGTCGGGTTGAGCGAGGCGATCCGCTCGGTCGGGTTGACCGCCAGCTCGGTGAGCCGCTCCCGGATCTGGCGCCGGTCGAGGCCGGCTGCGGCGAGCACCGCGGCGTGCTCGGGGTTGAGCACGACCGTCTGGGCGCCGCAGCGGAAGTGGGCGTTGTTGGAGCCGACGTTGGCCAGGACGGCGCCGAGGGTGGCGAGCAGCCGCTCGGCCGAGTCGGGGTCGTCGGCATCACCGGAGAAGATCACCGAGTGCGGCGGCTCGGCCCCGACGACGGTGACGGCCGACTGGTCGGGTGCGTAGCCGCGGTCGAGGTGCTGGGGCTCCCAGGGCGAGGCCTCCTCGGCCTCGCCGAGGCAGTACGTGAACTTGCCCGGGTGCCCGAGCAGGGCCATGTCGGACTCGCCCGGCCGAGCCATGCCGACGTTGATCATCGTCAGCCGAAGCGCCCGCCCGATCGAGGCGTTGGCCCGGTGCCCCGGGCCGAGGGCGCCCGACCCGGAGGCGACCCGGGCCCACTGGCGGGCCCGGCCGTTCACGATGACCAGCGGGGCGGTGCAATGGGTGGTCGACTGCATCTCGCCGAGGTCGAACTCGGGCTGCAGCACCGCCCGCACCGCGGCGAGGATCACCGGCAGGTGGTCGGGGGTGGCGCCGGCCATGACGGCGTTGGCGGCCACCTTGGCCACGGTCGCCGCTCCGCCCCCCGGGCCCATCTCGCCGAGCGACAGGTCGCCGTCGAGCCCGGAGGCCAGGACCATCCGCTCGACCCGCTCGGGGGTCGGGATGACGACCGGAAGGCCGTCGGTGCAGCGGTTGGCGTGCAGCCACTCGAGGGCCGCCTCCTCGCTGGTTGCGGTCAGCAGTCCGTCGGCGGCGTCGTCGGCGGCCGTTGCGGCCGGGCCGTCGCTCGGCGTCGACTGGTCGTCGACGGCGGGCTGCAGAGCGGTCATGACGCCGTCCCGACCGGCTGGCCCCGGAGCCGTCCGATCAGGTCGTCGGCGATCCGGTCGGCCAGGTCGGCCATCGCCTGACGGCCCGAGCCGGCCACCGGGTGGGGGAGCTGTTGGCGGGGCAGGTCGGGCATGCCGGCCGCCCCGGCGACGAAGTCGCCCTGGGCCCAGAACTCCTCGGTCACGAGGGCGACGGTCGGCAATCCCCGCTTGGCGGTCTCGATCCCGTCACGCACGGTGCCGGAGGTGCAGCTGCCTCAATGGCCGTAGGCGGCGATGACGGCGGTGCAGGTGCCGGCCACCTCGGTCAGCATCGCCTCGTCGGCCAACCGGGAGGCGTTGCCCTTGTCGAACCGGGCGAAGGCGACGGTCGGCAGGCGCTCGCCGACCGCGTCGGCGACGGCGTCGAGGAAGGCGACCGAGTCGGGGAAGCCGTTGGCCATCAGGGCGATGACCGCCCCGTCGCGCAACGGGTCGGACAGCTCGTAGGGGAGGGGCTCGGTTGCCGGGACCCCCCGGGGGTCGACGAAGGCGACCGGGTGCTCGGGCTCCATGGGACCACGCTACTTCTGGGCGATTCGGCGGGCCAGACGTACGCGATGGCGCTCGGCGAATCGCTGCCACGTCGGCCCGTATCGCTCGATGCCGGTCACGCCGGCGAAGCCGAGCTTGACCCGAGCCAGGTCCATCCCCAGCTCGACCCCAACGGCCGGCTCGAGGCCGAGCAGCTGGCCGATCAGGAAGCCGGCGGCGAAGGCGTCGCCCGAGCCGGTGTCGTCGACGATGCGGTCGGGGCCGAGGACCTCGGGATTGGTCACGGTCGCGGTCGCCCGACCGGGGTGGTGGAGGTCGACCCGGTCGGCGCCCTTCTCGACCACCAGTCGGACGGCCGGCCACCGGTCGGCGATGGCATCGACGCCGCCGAGGGCCACCAGCTCGCGACGGTTGACCAGCAGCTGGTCGCTCCTGGCCAGCACGCCGTCGGCCGCAGCCGGGCGATCGGGGGCGGTCCAGATCGCCCCGGGGTCGCACGACACCAGGGGCCGGTCGGTCCCGTCGCCCGGTTCGCCGATCTCGTCGAGAACGGCGAGGAGGGGGTCGAGGTCGTCGAGTCCGGCGAGCGAGGTGACGTGGACGATCCGGGCTCCGCGAAGGCGGTCGACGATGTCGTCGTGCCGCTCGTCCAGCCATCGCCCGAGTCGGTCGTTGACCCCGCCGGTGGTCAGCAGGGTTCGTTCGACGCCTCGGGTGATGGCCAGACAGACCCCAGGCGGGCCGTCGACGGCGCCGACGAGCCGGTGGTCGATGCCGAGTCGATCCAGCCAGGCGCCGAGATCGAGGTCGATCCCCGGTGCCGGCGGTCGGAGGCCGCGGACGCCGACGTGGTCGACGCTGACCGGGACCCCGGTGGCGGCGACGCCGGACACCACGTTCAGCGCCGAGCCGCCGGGGCTGGCGACGGGGTCGGCGACGGTCGACAGGTGGGCCAGTGCCCTGGCGATCCGGTCGGGGTCGACGGCCCGCTCGCCCCCGATGTCGGCGTCGGTCAGGCCGATCTCGGGATGGGTCGGGTCGGCCCCGCCCGAGCGGTCGGCGCCGACGACGAGGTCGACGTTCACCGATCCGATCCCGACCAGCCGGGGCGCCGTCGGCGCGGTCACCACGACGACCGGGCGACCGTGTCGTGGTCGGCTGGTCGAGGGCCCGGATCCGCTGACGCCGAAATCGCCGAGTCCGGCCTCGGTCGGTTGCTAGCGTCGGGTGAGCGCTCGACGGGTACGGCAACGGGGAGCGCCCGGAGGGGAGCGCACCGATGCTGACCGACGAGATGCGTCGCATGACCGACGAGGGCCTCGGGTTCGTGGCCACGGTCAACGCCGACGGGACGCCGAACGTGTCGCCGAAGGGCACGCTGACCGTCTGGGCCGACGATCAGCTCGTGTTCGCCGACATCGCCTCGCCGAACACGTCGGCCAACCTCGAGCGGGCGCCGGCCGTCGAGGTCAACGTCGTCGATCCGCTGATCCGACGGGGCTACCGGTTCGCCGGCACCGCCGTCGTGCACCGCAGCGGCGAGTCGTTCGAGCGCGGGGTCGACCTGTACGAGCGCCGGGGGACCAGCCGGGCGAGGGAGCGGATCCGAGCCATCGTGGTCATCGACGTCGAGCTGGCCAGGCCGCTGCGCTCGCCGGCCTACGCCCTCGGTGCCACCGAGGACCAGCTCCGGACGACGTATGCCCGACAGCTCCTTGGCGGGATCGACGATGGGCGCTAGCTCTTCCTCGTCGATGTCCTGGCCGGCTTCTTCGTCGGCTTCGGGTCGAGCGTGCCGATCCAGTCCCACGAGCGGTCGTACCACTCCCGCAGAGCGTCGGGATCGTCGATCAGGTCGGCGGGTACCGACGAGTAGCCCTGCATCGTCTTGCCGTACTGGATGACCGGCCCCGAGTCGTAGCGGTCGCGGAACTCCTCGGTCGCGTCGTCCGGGAGCCGCAGGGCCAGGGTGCCCTCCGGATCGAGGAAGCTGAACATGTGGCCGTTGCGGGAGGTGTAGGGGTTCTTGGCCCCCTTGACCTCGCCGTGGCCGGACGACTCGACGAGGTCGAGGTAGCGCTCCAGCGCCTCGGCCGGTCCCGGATAGTCCGATCCCCTTGGCATGCAGCAACGGTACTCGGGTCCGGTCGCCTAGTCTCGGGCGGTGCTCTACCACGTCGCCACCGAGGCGGACTGGGCCGCCAGGACCGAGAGCGACTACCAGCCGACGGGCCTCGCCGCCGAGGGGTTCGTTCACTGCTCGGTCGCCGGTCAGCTGGCCGGCGTGCTCGACCGCTACTACCGGGGGCGCAGCGATCTGGTGTTGCTCACGATCGACCCGGCCGGGTTGACCGCCGACGTCGTCTGGGAGGACACCAGCGGTCGGGGCGAGCGCTTCCCCCACGTCCACGGTCCGATCGACCTCGCCGCCGTCGTCGCCACGGGCCCCGTCGCCGGCCCGGCCGAGCGCTAGCCTCGGCGGGCCGACCGGGTTCCGCTCGGCCCGCCGGCGACCGGCGACCCTCGTGCCCGGGCGACGCTCCTGACCGGGGATGCTAGTGACCGGCCCCGCCGCCCAGGAGACGACGGAGGTCGGCGGCCGAGAAGCCGGGTTGGCGGCTGGCCTCGATCAGGCGAGCTTCGGCCGTGGCGATGTCGGCCGCCGCCGCCGGCAGGTCGGCCACCACGTCGAGGGGAACGACGACGGCGCCGTGCCGGTCGGCGTGGATCAGGTCGCCTGGCTCGACGGCCATGCCGTGCACGGTCACCGGGCAGTCGTAGGCCTCGACCCGCACCCAGGCGTGTGACGGCGCCGTCATCCCGGCCAGCAGGCCGAACCCCTCGGCCGAGTCGTCGAGGTCGCGGATCGAGCCGTTGGTGATCACGCCGAGCGAGCCGAGGCCCTGGTGGATGCTGGTGTTGACCTCACCCCACCAGGCGCCGTAGCCCGGGATCGGATCGAGGTCCTCGATGACCGTGATCGTCGGGCCCTGGCCCGAGCCGATGTGCTCGTAGTAGGCGAGGCGCATCTCGGTCGACGCCGCGGCCGAGCGCTCCGACGGCTGCATCGACCGGATGGTGCCCGTGCGGGCGTAGCCGACCAACGACCCGAGCTCGGGCCGAGGGCACACGAACGGCTCGACGGTGTAGCCGTGGCCCCGGCGCTGGGGGGCCACGATCTCCAGGGCGTTGCAGACCGTCGGGGTGTCGAGGGCGCGGATGGCGTCGAGTTGGGCGTCGGTCGGGAGGTTGCTCATGGCTCCTGGTCTAGCAGGGCGACCGCCGGTCATCTGCGCCGGTTGACGCCGGCGCCTGACCGATCGCCATGGCAGATGGGTCGAGAGTTGAGAAGAATGCAACTGAACCGTCACAGGGTCGCAACGGATTGGGTACGCTCACCCAGTGCCGTCCGTGCGGATCCTCGGCGGATCGATCCTGGTGGTCGTCGTCGCCCTGTTCGTGTCCGGTTTCGGCGCGGCCGAGCGGCCCGAGCTGCTCGAAACCGACGGCGGCCCGGCCACCGCCTCCCGCACGCTGACCCTCCAGGTCGTCGGCGACGGCGACGGTGACGGTTCCGGCGGCACCGACTCGTTCGAGGCCGACGCATCGTCGGCCAGGGCCAGCGTCGAGGGGGGCGCCTCGTCCACGAGGGCCGAGGCCGCGGCGGCCGCCGGCGACGACGGGGCACCGCTCGTCGCGCTCGACACCGACATGGGTCCGGACATCGACGACGCCCTGGCCCTGGCCATGCTCCACACCTACCAGGCTCGGGGCCAGGCGGAGATCGCAGCGGTCACCCTCTCCCGCAACTCGACCGCCGGTGCCCGCTTCATCGACGCCTACAACACCTGGTCCGGCCACCCCGACATCCCGGTCGGCATCGACCGTCGCTCGCCCTACTCATTCGACGACTCGACCAGCTACGTCGCCCTGGCCGGCCGCTGGCCCAACGACGTGGCCAACCGGCCGATCGCCGACGGGGTCGACGTGCTTCGGGCGTTCCTGGCCAGGGCGATCGACGAGGGTCGCCAGGCGGTCCTGATCCAGGTCGGCTTCTCGGGCAACACCGCCGCCCTCATCGACAGCGGCCCGGACGACATCTCACCGCTCAGCGGTCGCGACCTCGTACTGCAGAGCAACGTGCTGCTGTCGATGATGGCCGGCTCGATCCCCGACGACCGGGTCGAGTTCAACGTGGCCAACGATGTCGCCGCGGCCCGCCGGGTCATCACCGGTTGGCCGGGCGACCTGGTGCTGTCGCCGTTCGAGCTCGGCTACGACATCCACTATCCCTACTCGGCCATCGCCCAGCGCCTGCCCGGCGGCAGCCACCTGCTGCGGGAGGCCTACCAGTTCCGCGACTACAGCTGGCACGTCGACGCCCCGCCCTACTACGACATGCGCACCTGGGACCTGACCTCGGTCATGCACGGCATCGAGCGTGACGCCGGCTGGTACCCGCTGTCCGGCTGGGGTCGGGTCACCATCGACGAGCGGGGCCGGACGTTCTTCGTCGCCGGCGAGGGGCGTCACCGCTACCTCGACCGGTCGGCCATGTCGGGCGACGCCCTGTCCAGGGCCCGGGCCGAGATGATCGATCTCGTCAGCTCGGCCCCGACCTCCTGACCGCAGCGGCCCGGGCGCGGTCGACGCCGACCGGCCCACACCGCCCCGTCGGCGATCGGACGTCTGGGCTACGGTGACCGCCATGTCGGCTGAGCACCCGCCCGAGAACCCGTCCGAGTCAACGTCGTGGCACAAGGCGCTCGACCTCGACGAGCTGGCGGACGGTCGGGTGACCACGGTGACGATCGGTCGTCGATCGCTGGCCCTGACCAACCACGAGGGCCGCTACGGCGCGCTCGACAACCGATGCCCGCACCAGGGCGGACCCCTCGGCGAGGGCTCGATCGAGAAGGGCTGGCTGCGCTGCCCCTGGCACGGCTACGACTACTCACCCCACGACGGCAGGCCGCCGGAGGGGTTCGACGACGCACCGCCGTGCTTCGCGGTCGAGGTCCGTGACGACGGGGTCTACGTCGAGTTGCCGGCCGAACCGGAGCGGCCCCGCTCCGTGTCCGAGGTCATGGTCGAGACGATGGTCAACTGGGGCGTCGACTCGGTCTTCGGCATGGTCGGCCACTCCAACCTCGGGTTCGCCGACGCCATGCGCAAGGCCGAGCAGCGGGGCGACCTGCGCTACTTCGGCATCCGTCACGAGGGGGCGGCCGCCTTCGCCGCCACGGCGTACGGCAAGCTCACCGGCCGCCTCGCCGGTTGCTTCGGCATCGCCGGCCCCGGCTCGACCAACCTGCTCACCGGCCTCTACGACGCCAAGGTCGACCGGGCCCCGGTGCTGGCCCTGTCGGGTCAGGTGCCGTCGAAGGTGCTCGGTCGCGGTGCGTTCCAGGATCTCGACCTCGGGGGTGCCTTCGCCGACGTCGCCCGCTACTCCGAGACCGTGCACGCCGGCTCCGACCACGCCGAGCTGATGACCCTCGCCTGCAAGACCGCCCTGATCGAGCGTGACGTCGCCCACCTCATCTTCCCGGACGAGGTCCAGGATCTCCCCTCCGATGCCCCGGCCGGCGGCCCGGACGGGCGGACGGGCTCGCGGGCCATCGCCCCGCCGGCCGACGTGCTGGCCGTCGCCGCCGAGCGCATCGCCGCCGCCGAGCGGCCGCTGTTCATCGTCGGCGCCGGCGCCCGTCACGAGATGCCACCCGTGGTCGCCCTGGCCGAGCAGCTCGGCGCCCCGGTCGTCACCACCTTCAAGGGCAAGGGCCTGATCTCCGACGCCCACCCCCTCGGTTGCGGGGTGCTCGGCCGCAGCGGCACCCCGATCGCCAGCTGGTTCATGAACGAGAGCGACCTGATCGTGGCCTTCGGTGTGTCGTTCTCCAACCACACCGGCGTGGCCGACTACAAGCCGATCGTGCAGGTCGACGACGACCCGATGGCCCTCGGCCGCTTCCATCCGGTCGAGATCCCGATGCAGGCCAACGTCGCCGTCGCCGCCGAGGCCTTGGCCGCCGCGATCGGCGACATCGAGGTCGACGGCGGCGTCCGCTGCCTGGACCACCGCCCCGAGGTGGCCGAGCGGTGGGCGATCTGGCGGGCCGAGAAGGCGTCCCGGGTCACCGACGATCATGGGCGGGGGGTCAACGCCGCCGCCATCTTCGCCGCCATGGGCCGTCACGTGCCCGACGACGCCGTGCTCTGCGTCGACGTCGGCAACAACACCTACAGCTTCGGCCGCTACTTCGAGTCGACCGGCCAGCGGGTCCTGATGTCGGGCTACCTCGGCTCGATCGGGTTCGCCTTCCCGGCCGCGCTCGGGTCGTGGGCCGCCGTCGGCGACGAGCGCAAGGTGGTCAGCGTCTCCGGCGACGGGGGGTTCGGCCAGTACGCCATGGAGCTGACCACGGCGGTCAAGTACGGGATGGACATCACCCACGTCCTGCTCAACAACTCCGAGCTCGGCAAGATCTCGAAGGAGCAGCGCACCGCCGAGCTCGACGTGTGGCAGACCTCGCTGCACAACCCGAGCTTCGCCCGGTTCGCCACCGAGGTCGGTGCACTCGGGATCCGCGTCACCGACGCAGCCGAGCTCGACGAGGCCCTGGCCCGGGCGATCGCCGCCGACGGTCCAGCGCTGGTCGAGGTCGTCACCGACGTCGCCCTCGTCTGAGTCGTCGTGCCTGATCGCGGACGTCGCCCTCGTCGAGTCGTCGTGGCCTGACCGCGGACGTTCGCTCGGCTCCGTCGCCCTCCCCGTGCCCGTTCGCATCCTGGTCGTCGCCGTTGTGTTCCTGGCCGCAGGCTGCGCCCAGCCGTCGGCCGAGGGTCGACCATCGAGCCTCGGTCTGGCCGACCGCGATGGCTCCCCGCCACCGCTCGTCGTGTTCGACACCGATCTCGGGTCCGACATCGACGATGCGCTGGCCCTGGTCCTCGTCCACCACCTGGCCGACCTCGGTCTGGCCGAGCTGGCTGCGGTCACCGTCTCCCGGAACTCCGAGCGTGCGGTCCGCTACGCCAGGGCGGTCAACGCCATCGAGGGCCGGCCCGACCTGCCGGTCGGGCTCGACCGGCAGGCCCGGTCGCCCTTCGACGACGCCGCCAGCTACGTCTCGCTGGCCGACGACCTCGTCCGCGAGCTGGCCGACGATGCTGGCGGCGGGACGGGTCGTCCGGCACCCGATGCGGTCCCGATCCTCCGCCGCGTCCTGGCCAGGGCGGTCGACGAGGGGCGTCGGGTGGTCATCGTCCAGGTCGGGTTCTCGGGGAACCTCGACGCCCTGCTCGCAAGCGGTCCGGGTGAGGGGTCCGGGCTCGGCGGGGTCGAGCTGGTGATGGCGGCCGACGCCACCCTGTCGATCATGGCCGGCTCGTTCGAGCCCCTCCCGCCTGGCGCCGACCGGGCGACCGCCATCCGCCGACCGGGCCACCCCGAGTTCAACGTCGGCGAGGACGTCGACGCGGCCAGGCGCCTGGTCGCCGGCTGGCCCGGCGCCATCCTGCTCTCGCCCTGGGAGGTGGGCGGCGACCTGCTGTTCCCGTACGCCGCCATCCGCGACGGCCTCCGGCCGGAGCACCACCTCCGGCGGGCGTACGAGTTCGCCGACCTCGAGTGGCACGTCGACGCCCCGCCATTCTACGACATGCGGACCTGGGACCTGACCTCGGTGCTGGCGGCGCTGGAGCCCGACCGTGGCCACTTCCCGGTGTCGCCAACCGGCACCGTGACGATCGACGCCGATGGCCTGACCACGTTCACCCCCGGCCAGGGTGACCACCGGGTCCTCGACGTCGAGGGACTGATCCCGTCGCAGCGTCGGGCGGCCGTCGACAGGATGGTCGAGCTCGTGATCTCGGGGTGACCTCAGGGTCGGATCAGGGAAGGTCCCGATGGGCGCCGCCGCCCCGTTCGGGGAGACTGGTGACATGGACCGACTGCTCGCCCCTCCGAACGGCCCCCGCCTGGTGATCGTGGCCGTTGCCCTCATCGCCCGCGCCGCGCTCGGCTGGCTGCCGCTGATCGGCGGTCTCATCGCCTTCGCGCTGCTGCTCGTCGTGCTCTACCAGATCGCCATGATCGCCATGAACATGATCAGGACCACCCCGGCCCGCACCTGATCGGCTCGGCGGCCGCCGGCGTCCCCCGTCCCCGTCCCCGTTCCCTCGCCGGCGCCGCTCGCCCCTTCCCGCCCCGACCGTCCGGCCGCCCGACGGCCTCCGGCACCTACGGTCCTCCGTCGGGCGGTCGGGTAGGGGCCGGCCGGTCTAGGCTCCCTGTCGGAGGAGCCTCATGCAGGTCGCCGACAGCTGGTACCGGACCACGCCCCGCGCCGACGGGATCACACTCGTCTGGGAGCACCACGTCGACCCCGGCACCCGGTGCAACATCTGGCACGTGCGGGGCCGGGACCGTGACCTGCTCGTCGACAGCGGCCTCGGCGTCGTGCCGCTGGCGCCGGCGATCGCCGAGCTGACCGACCGCCCCGTCCTGGCCGTCGCCTCCCACACCCACTTCGACCACTCGGGCGGCCTCCACGAGTTCGAGCACCGGCTCTGCCACCCGGCCGAGCGCCACATCCTCGACGCCCCGGACGACCACAACACCGTCTGGTCGGCGTTCCGGACCTACGTCGATCCCGACACCATGCTCGACGCGGTTCCCCACGAGGGGTTCAGCCTCGACGACTACGCCGTCACCCCGGCACCGCCGACCAGGCTCATCGACGAGGGCGACGTCCTGGATCTCGGCGACCGTCACCTGACGGTGTTCCACCTCCCGGGCCACTCGCCCGGCTCGGTGTGCCTGTACGAGACGGCGACCCGCACGCTGTTCACCGGCGACGTGCTCTACGACGGGCAGCTGCTCGACGGCCTCTACCACTCCGACGTGGAGGTCTACCTCGAGACGCTGGCCCGGCTGCGCGAGATCCCGGCCGACACCTTCCATTGCGGCCACTACGCCAGCTTCGGACGGGGCCGGGCCAACGAGCTGATCGACGCCCACATGGCCGCCCGCCGCCGCTGAGGATCCTGGCCGACGACCTGGCCGAGGTCCTCGACGCGATCGGTGTGGCCAGGGCAGCGGGCGTCGGGTGCAGCGTCGCCGCCCCGGAGGGCTGAGTCCGGCGCGGCTGGCACCAGCGTGACGATGGGTCAGGCTCCGGTCGAGTTCGGGTGCTCGAGCCAGAGCTGGCGGGGGCCGCGGAAGCTGATGATCGGCGGGTAGTCGAGCTCCTGGTCGGCCAGCCGCAGGTCGGGGGCCCGGAACGTCAGCTCCTCCAGCACGACCCTGGCCTCCAGCCGGGCCAGCGGTGCCCCCAGGCAGTGGTGCACGCCCTTGCCGAACGACAGGTGGTGCCTGGCGTTGGTCCGGAGGAGGTCGAACCTGTCCGGCTCGTCGAACTCGGCCGGGTCACGGTTGGCCGAGCCGAGCAGCAGGAGCACCCGGGCGCCGGCGGGGATGGTGACGCCGGCGCCGTCGTCGCCCGCCAGCTCGACGTCGGTCCTGGCCAACCGGCGCCAGGCGTTCACGCTGGAATCGAACCGCAGGGTCTCCTCGACGGCGGCGGCGGCCAGCGACGGGTCCCGGCACAACGCCTCCCACCGGTCCCGTTTGCCGAGGAGGTGGAGCAGGGCGTTGGCCAGCAGGTTGGTCGTGGTCTCGTGGCCGGCGATGGCCAGCCCGAAGATCACGCTGGTGATCTCGACCTCGGAGATGGCGTCCGGGTCGGCCTCGCCGATGTCGAGCAGCGCCGACGTGAAGTCATCGGTCCGCCGCTCCCGTCGCCTGGCCACGTGGTCGACGCAGTGGCGCCAGAAGGACCGCATGTTCTCGGCCACCCGGAGCTGCTCCTCGTCGTCCGGGCGGCCGAACAGGATCGTGAGCCGGTCGCCGGCCCAGGCCTTGACCTGCTCGGCGTTGTCGTGGTCGAAGCCGACGAGCTCGAAGATGACGGTCATCGGCAGCGGCTCGGCCAGCCCGGCCACCCAGTCGAAGCGGGGCCGGTCGAGGAACCGGTCGAGCAGCTCGTTGGTGGCCCGGCGGATGAACGGTTCGAGGGCGGCGACCCGGCGGCTCGAGAAGGCGGTCAGGTTGTGGCGACGGATCCTGGCGTGCTCGGGCGGGTCGAGGTTGGTCATGACCGGGACGTAGCCGAAGCCGTCGGCCAACACCTTCGCCGCCGCCGGCCCGAAGGGCAGCAGCGGGTCCTGGGCGATCGAGGCCGAGAACCGTTCGGTGTCGGCCAGGATCATCCCGACGTCGCGATGGCGGGTCACCACCCACATGTCGATCTCGTCGGCGAAGAACGCCGGGGTCTCCGCCCGCTTGGCCGCGAAGGTGGGGTACGGGTCGGCCCGGTAGTCGTCGGCGAACGGCGCGAAGGGGCAGGTCCCGGTCACGGCCACCGCCTCGCCATGATCGGGCCGCTCAGGCGCCGGCCGCCGTCGCCGGCGCGGGATCGTCCGGCCTGGACGACAGCGCCGACCACAGCGCCCGATAGCTCGGCCAGGTGTACTCCTCGGTCACCCAGCCCGAGTCCTCCAGCTCACGGTGGAGCTTGTGGAGGTTCCAGCACGGGACGCCCATGTCGACGTGGTGGGCCAGGTGCCAGCCGACCCGATAGGGCACGAGCCAGAACCGGGCCAGCGGTGACTGGTGGACGTGGTGGGCGGTTCGGCGCCGATCCTTCGAACGGGTCATGCCGCCGTGCTCGGCGATGGCCCGCAAGCGGTTGAGGACCCGCCACAGGGTGAACCACGGCAGGAACCACAGGAAGAGCCACAGCTCGGGTCGACCGAAGGCGGTGGCGATCGCCAGCAGCACGACCTGGGCACCGAGGATGCGGAGGGCGACCGGCCGGCTCTTCTCGTTGCGGGTGCCCCGCAGCAGGCCCTTCAGGATCTTCCATCCCGATTGGCCGGTGGCGTCGCGCCACAGCTTGCGACGCAGCGAGGCCCGGGTGATCGGGAAGCCGGCATAGAGCGAGGTGTCTGGCTCGTTCGGGCCCATCTCGTCGCGGTGGTGGGCCATGTGGCCCCGGCGGTACAGCTCGAACGGGGTCCAGGCGTGATACGACAGCACCCACTTGCCGACGACGTCGTTGGCCGCCCGGTTGGTGAACAGCGTGCGGTGCACGGCCTCGTGGCCGAGGATGTTGAACCGGACGATCGCCCGGCCCATCAGGAAGAAGGCGACGACGTAGGCGATCGGGTTGGCCAGCCAGGCCGCCAGCACGACGATGCCGACGGTCTCGATCCACAGCCAGGCGGTGGTGAACGCGTTGCGGAGGTTGGGGATGCGCCGCAGCTCGGCCCGGATCTCGGGGACGGCCATGCCGTTGGCCTGCAGGCGGTCGGTCGGCAGGACGTCGGGCAGGGCTTCGTCCGGGGGCACCATCCCGCCGAGCCCGGGGTGGAGGATGAACTCGTCCGGCGCGGGCTCGGGTTGGTGCCCGGGCGCGGGCCCGGTCGGCGCAGCCATGTGCTCAGCGTAGTGATCGAGCGGTCGACGTTCGATTCCGCGCCCGGTCGGCTCAGGGGCCGGTGACCTCGCCAACGGCCGGCTGCAGGCGGAGATCGGACTGGACGTCCGGCGACGACTGGCAGGCGGCCACGATGAAGGCGGTGCCGAGCAGGAGGGCGGCGGCGTTCTGGACCGGCGGTCGGCGGCGGCGATCGGGGACGGGCCGTCTGGACCGGTCGGAGGATCCCGTCAGGTGTCGGAGGGTCAACGGCACCTTGGCGAACACGTTCCCGGCCTCCTTGGTCGAGCGTGTGGTCCGGTCGCCGAGCGCGTTCGCGGCTTCGGCGTTACTGACGATCTTTCAGTAACCGGCATGCCGTGTCAAGAAGAATCGCGATCGTTCGACCATCTTCCCGACCCGTGCGGTTCACCGACGCCGGAGGCCAGCGGTCGACGGGCGGCCCGGTCCATCGACGCCGAAGCGCCGAGGCTCGTGGTTGACTGGACCGATGCCGACCATCGCCGTCGTCAGCGACAGCCACCTGTCGATGGCCAAGCCCGAGGCCGACCGCAATTGGGACGTCGTGGTCGACCACCTCACCATCACCCGACCGGATCTCATCATCCACGGCGGCGACATCAGCGCAGACGGCGACGACGTGCTGGCCGACCTCGAGCACGCCAAGAACCAGCTCGACCGGCTGCCCGGCCCGTATCTGGCGGTGCCGGGCAACCACGACGTCGGCGACGCCGAGCCGGAGTGGGCGCTGACCCGCCAGCGCCGGATCCGCTACGAAGACGTGTTCGGTGGTCGCTTCTGGGTCACCGACCTCGACCGGTGGCGGATCGTCGGCGTCGACTCCCAGGCCATCGTCTCCGGCCACGACGACGACGAGGTCTGGTGGGAGTGGATCGCAACCCAGCTGGCGACGCGACGCCAGACCGTCGTGGTGCTCCACCGCCCGATCGCCCCGACGGCGGCGGACGAACCCGACGTCGGCCGACGCTACCTGACCGAGCCAGCGCGGACCCGCTTCCGGCGGCTCATCGCCGGACCGGGCGGCGGAGCGGGCAACGTCGTTGCCGTCATCACCGGTCACCTCCACCAATGGCGCAGCCAGGTCGTCGACGGCGTCGCCTGGATCTGGGCCCCATCGACCTGGGCCGTGATGGCCGATGACCTGCAGCCGACGATCGGCACGAAGGCCGTCGGACTGGTCGAGCTCGACCTCGACGCCATCGGCCACCCCCGACTGGTCACCCCGGACGGGATGCACCGCAACGTCGTCACCGGCAGCGCCAAGCGCGCCGGCACCTAGCCGACCAACCGACACACGACCCCCGTCGGTCCTGCTCGCCCGGTCGAGGGCGATGCGATAGCGTCACGGCCCAACGTGTCGCCGGCACGACGAGGGGGAACGACGTGGCAGAGCCCAGGGCGGCCGAGTGGATCAGCCGGCTGTCGAAGGGACGGCCGAAGCCGCGGGCCTACCTGGATGCACGGGCCGCCCTCGAGGCCCGCGTCGGACCGCAGGGGGTGAGGCGCTACCTCGAGGTGTTCTTCGCCTTCATCCGCCGCAGCTACCCCAACCACAACGCCAGGGCGTTCTACACCGAGGCGACCAAGCCGATGTGGCGCTCGGGCGTCACCAGCGGTCTCGGGGCCGAGCTCGACCGCATCGACGGGCGGCTCGCCCTCCAGCGCGAGTTCTTCGACCTGGCCCGTCGGGGCCAACTCGCCGTGACCTCGCTCCGGGCCAGACCGGAGAGCGACTACTACACCCGCAACCCGCGGGTTGGGCGGGCGTTGACCGAGCACGACAAGGCGGCGCAGTGGATCGCCGCCGGCAGCCCGAACAAGGCCGCCGACACCGCCCGCTACCTGGCGGTGCTCCAGGAGCTGACCCTGCAGATCGACATCGACGACGACACCAGGAGGCTGGTCGAGGCCGGCGACGTCACGCCGGCGGCCTTCGGGTCGTTCGCCTTCGTCCAGGCGCTGCACGGCCGGGTCTACGGCCCGTCCGCCCCGGCGCTGCGGTCGACCCATCCCGTGAAGTACCCGTCGACCGTCGGCGGTGAATACCTCGTCGAACGGCTCTACCGGGACACGGTGATCCCCCGCCAGTCGATGTTGCCCGACCACTTCTGGACCAACTGGGCCCTCTATTTCGCCGGCATGGTCGGCGCGGCCCAGCCCTTCGCCGACGGCAACAAGCGGGCGATGCACACGCTCTACGCCGCCGTGGTGTTGGCCACCCTCGACCGGTTCGTCGCCCCGACGACCGCCTTCGAGAACCGGCTGCTGGCCATGGAGTAGCCGCCGATCGAACGGCCCGGTCACGGTCAGCGCCGACCGCCAGCGCCGCTGCCAACCCCGCTCCCGACACGCCCATCGCCGCTGCCCGTCACCGCACAACCGAGGACCACCATCATGACCACCCTGCTCGAGCGACTCGGCCTCCCCGCGGACTGGGAGGGCGGCTCGCTGACGCTGGCACGGGGCAGGCTCGGCGCCGCGGCCGATGCGGTCCTGGCCGACTGGGGCGGGACGCTCACGGTCGACGACGCCGTGCGCCGGAGCGGGCCGGAGGCCGAGCTGATCATCGAGGGCACCGGGTCGTTGTTCGACGGCGAGCTGCTCGACGGCGCGGTGGTCGCCCAGGCCGGTCGACCGGTCCGCCTCGAGTTCGACGAGGTCGACGGCGACGTCCACCTCGCCGTCGTCACCCCGCTCGATGGCGACGCCGTCGGCGCGTTCCTGCCCCGCCTCCCGACGCTGCCGGGCTCGGGCTCGGGGCGGCGCCACCTCCTCGACCACCTCGCTCACCACGGCACCGTCGACGATCTCACCCTCGTCGTGCAGAGCCACGACGACGCCACGCCACGGCGGCGGGCTGGCGTCCCCGAGGTGGTCGGTCGGGCCGGGGCCAACCTGTTCGCCACCTACTCGCCGTCGGCCGGCTCCGGACTGGTGGCCGGCTGGTCGCAGATCGGCATCGAGCTGCCGCTGCACGGCTCGCTGGTGCTGGAGCAGGCGGGCGAGCCCGAGGTGCTCGCCCCGGGCCGCTGGCCGTGGGACGACGGCGACGGCGTCGGTCGCCTCACCCTTCGGGCCGACCTCACCCCCCACCTGGCCGCACACCTGTCCGGCGTGTTCGAGCTCGACGGGCTGTCCGACGCCGGCCGCGTCGAGCTCGTCGCCTACTCGGCCATCGACGACGACGTCAGCGCCACCGCCCCCCAGTACTGGCCCCAGCTGGCGCTGGAGGTCACCCTGGCCATCGGCTCCGGCGCCGCCGCCTCGACCGGCCGCTTCGTGCTGCCGCTGGCGCCGTGGACCGGCGAGGTCCGCCTGGCCGGCCGGTTCGAGTCGCTCGGCCTGCACGACGCCCTGACCACCTTCGCCGGCTCGGGCGTCGCCGGGGTGCTGCCCGATGGCGTCGCCGACGCGCTGGCCTCGGTCGAGGTCGACCGCATCGACCTCGGGCTGCGGGGCCACGACGACCTGACGCCGACCGACGTCGGCATCGGCTGCGCTTTCGACGGCAGCGTCTCGTTCGAGCCGGTGGTCGGGGTCGTCGAGGTCGGGCTCGACCGGCTCGACGTCCGGGTGCTCGACCCGACCGGGCCGGATCCGACCGTGCTCGGCACGCTGGCCGGTCGGCTGACCTTGTTCGACGCGGTGTTCGACGTCGAGGTGGCGACCCCCGGCTTCCACGTCACCGGCCACCTCCGCGATGGCTCGGTGCTCGAGCTCGACACCGCGTTCCGGCGCACGCTCGGGATCGACTCGCCGGTCGACGTCGACGTGATCGGCGCCGAGGTCACCGCCGACGACACCGGCCACTACGCCGTCGGCGCCAGCCTGGCCGGCGGCGTCGACAGCGTGCTGCCGGCCCTCCGCCTCGACCTGTCGACCGAGGGCTGGTCGATCGCCTCGGCGGCCGAGGATGGGTCCGACGGTCTGACCCTGGCGTCGCTGCTGGCCGGGTTGGGTGAGCTGGTGCCGTCGCTCGGCCCGTCGTCGCCCCCGCCGGGCGCCGACGCCTTCGGGGTCACCGCCTTCGCCCTGTCGTCGGTGACCGAGACGGGCACCATCGCCGTGTCGGCCACCTGCCGGCTCGACGTCGGCGACCTGGCCGACGACGAGCTGCTCGTCACCCTGACCGGCGAGCGCTCCGGTGGTGACTGGTCGTTCGTCGGCGAGCTCGATGCGGCCGGGCTCGACCTCGCCGAGCTGCTCGAGTCGGCGATGGCCGAGGCCGGCGGGGTGGTCGACGTGCCCGATGGCGCCGTGCTGATCTCGGCCTCGGTCGCCGTCGGCTCCGCCGCAGCCGCAGCCGCAGCCGGCCGTTCCGGGGCCGGCATCGGTGGGGGGTCGCGACGGCCGGCCAGAACCGACATCCACCTCGGCCTCCGGGCCGAGGCGGCCGGCGTCGACGTGTGGCTCGACCTGTGGCGGGAGGGCTCGTCGTGGCGGCCGCTGGTGCAGGTCGGCGGGGCCACGCTTCCGGACGACCTCCCGGTGCCGGCCGCCATCGGCGACATGCTGGAGGAGACGACGATCCGTTGGGCCGGCGGCTCGGCCATCCTGCCGTCGGCCCCCCGCCTCGGCACCACGCCCGGTCCGGTCCATCCTGGGCTCAGCCTGCTGACGATGCTGCCCTTCCACCGCACGGTGGTCGGCGAGCTGATCGGGCTCGACGACAGCCCGGTCCCGATCGAGCTGGCCGCCGGCCGGCTCGAGCTGGACATCGAGCACGACCTGCTCGGCGGCGACACGATCGACCTCGACGGCGTGGTCATCTTCCGGGCGCTGTCGATGCGTTACACCACCCCGGCGGTGGTCGGGCTGCAGGTCGGGGCCGACCTCCACCTGCAGATCGAGGACGTGAAGCTCGACCTCCGCTTCGGCGGCAAGGTCGAGGCCGACCTGACCAAGGGCGACGTGCTGCTCGCTGTCGCCTTCCTCGGGGCCATCCGCAACGGCGAGACCGTCCCCTGGGACGCCCCCTTCGGCTTCCCCGGGCTGACGATCGGGGCGATGGAGCTGGCGATCGGGCCGTCGATCCGGGCGCTGCGTGGTGCGGTCAGGGCCGGCCGGGCCAGCCTCGAGGTCGAGGCGATCTGGGACCAGAAGAACCCGCTGATGACCGCCGCCCGCTTCAGCGCCGTGTCGCTCACCCTGCAGGACCTGCTCGACGGCTTCATCGGCCTCGACGCTCCCCAGCTCCCTGGCCCGCTCGGCCAGACCGGCTTCGAGATGGTCGAGCTCGACTACGCGGCCATGGACTTCCGCTTCGACTGGATCACCGGGCCCCGCCACTACGAGCAGGGCCTGAAGGGCGCGGCCAGGATCAACCTGTTCGGCCTCGATGGCGCAGCCAAGTTCGACCTCGAGGCGCGGCGGCTGGCGGCCAGCATCGAGCGGGTCTCGCTCGGCAGGATCCTGACCCTGGAGGCGACCAGGACCGCCTCCCCGCCCGACTGGGCCGTCGGCTTCAGCGACCTCGGCGGACCGTTCGTCACCCTCGACCTCGGGTCGAAGCCGAGCGGCCGGATCAACGGCACGATCACCGTCTTCGGGGTGGTCACCACCGAGGTCGACGGCGAGTTCGACGACAGCGGCATGCGGCTGCTGGTCAAGCGGACGATCGAGACGCCGATCGTCACCACCAGGACCGACCTGCTCCTGTCGTTCGCCAACCGCGACGGCGTGCCCGACATCGGCTTCGCCGGCGGGCTGTCGGTCGATGTCGAGCTGAACCCCCGCAAGCTGGCCCGGGAGATACTCGGCATCGACGCGGCCTGGCTCGACGTCGACCTGCTCGACATCGAGGTGTCGATCGAGGCCGCGGCCCGGGTCCGGGGGACGGCGATCAGCGGGTCGTTCGGGGCCGCCTTCGTGCTGTGGGGCAAGCGGGTCGGCTTCCAGATCGCGGTCAGCCTCGACCTTGATCTCGAGGCGATCGGTGCCGCCGCCCTCGATGCGGTCAAGAACGCGGCCCTCGAGGCCCTCCGGTTCTTCGAGCGGCTCGGCGAGGCGATCCTGGAGGCGGTCACCGCAGTCGTCGACGCCATCGTCGAGGTCGGCGAGGCCATCGTCCAGGCGTTCGAGGCCGTCGCCGATGCGGTCGCCGCCGTCGGTCGGGCCTTCGAGGCGCTCGGCAAGGCGATCGCCGAGCTCGCCGAGGGGGCGTGGAACGAGATCAGCAGCTGGTTCGGCGACGACAGCGGCAAGCGGGAGGCCGAGCGACGGAAGCGGGCGGCCGAGCGGCGCCACCGCCGGCTCAAGGCCGAGGAGGAAACCGAGCGGCGCCGGGCCCGCCAGCTCCAGCGCAACCGGGAGCTGCTGTTGCTCGACACGATCGACAACCTGGCCGACGGCGCCACCTTCGACCGCTCCTACCTCGACGCCGTCCAGCGGCGGATCGACGCAAGCGACCGGACCAGGATCAACCCCTTCACCCAGACCGCCGAGTGGGACCCCTTCGCCTCCCGGGCCCGTCACAACCTGGTGTGGCAGCAGGCGATGGCCCGGGCCGGCGAGCGGAGCGTGCTGCGCGACCGGTACGAGTCGGCCATGGACGCCGCCGGCGCCCGCATCCGCGAGCTCGAGCTCGGGGTCACCAGGGCCACCGACGATCTCGGTGCCGCCAGGGCCCGGTTGGCCAGGGCCGAGGGCGAGCTGGCCCGCCTCCGGGACCAGCGGGACCGCCTGCTGGCGGCCATGCACGCCGCCACCGACCTCGCGCTCGACGCCAGGGAGGGCGCGGTCAAGGTCGAGATCGCGCTCGACACCGCCGACGCCCTCCAGGCCCGCCTGCGGGACGACGCGGCCGAGCTCGACCGCGGGGCCGCCGACCTGGAGCATCTCACCGGCTACGGGCACGCCATGGTCGCCGACCACGACGAGGCGGTGCGGTCGCTGGCCGCTGCGCTCGACCTCGCCGACGAGGATGCCGACGATGCGGCCGCCCTCGTCCGCCGGGCCGAGGCCAGGCTGACCGAGGTCCAGAACGAGCTGACGTTGATCCGCGACAGCCGGGCCTCGCTGACGCTGGCCCGACTCGACGCCGTGCAGCGGTCGGTCGGGTTGGAACTGACCGGCATCGAGGTGTTCGGGGCCTGGGTCGATGCGTGCCGCGAGGCCGGCAACCCGGCGCTCGTCAACGTGACCAGCCTTCGAGGCCAGGCCGAGCAGCTCCTCCAATCGCTGCCGTCGATGCTGGCCAACGCCGTCGGCGAGGTCCAGTGGCGGACCGATCGGGTCGACACCACCAGCCTGACCGCCCGACCGTCGGTGGTGTCCGTCGCCGAGGCCGTCGAGCATCCACGGGCGCTGCTGGAGGTCGGGTCGGCCCTCGGGTCCATCCACGCCACGATGCTCCTGCAGCCGGTTGCCCTGACGCCGGCCTGGCTCGACCTCGGCGAGAGCGTCGGCGGCGGCCTGCTGGTCGGTGGCCGACCGGCCGACCTCGACCCGCCCGACATCGGCCTGCCGCCCGTCCTCGTCGACCCGGCCGCCCTGCTGGCCTGGGCCGACACCGCCCCGGTTGCCTGGGCGGTGGCCGAGGCGGTCCGGCCGGACGACTGGGCCTCCCGGGTCGAGCCGATGGTCGAGACCGTCGTGTCCATGTGGACGCAGCGTCGACGGGTGGGGATCCAGGCGTTCGAGGCCGATCTGCGGTTGCAGGCCGAGCTGGCGCTCCTGGCCGAGGTGGAGGAAGGCAAGCGACTGGTCCGCCGCCAGCAGGGCCAGCGGCAGCTCGCCCGGCTGTCCGACCGCTCCAACGTCCTCGTCCACCTGCGCAGTCGCAGCGGCCGCCGCCGGTTCGTCTACGAACGGTCGGAGAACGGGCGCGGCCCGTGGTCCCGGGAGACGACGACCGACAGCACGATCTCGGGTCGGGCCCGGGCCGAGGGTGACCACCTGCTCGTCTACGGTGGGCCGAACCTGCTGGTGTCCAAGCACTGGATCCGGGTGCCGTTCGAGGACGTCGTCCGCATCGCCCCCTACGACATCCGGGAGGAGATCGGGATCGGCATCCTCGACGTCGTCCAGCAGGTGGCGCGCCAGATCGAGCAGCAGGCATCGGCCGCGGTCGCATCGATCGAGTCGGTGCTCGCCTCGGAGGAGGCCCGCAAGCGCCACCGGACTGAGCGGACCCTGCTGCAGGCCCAGGCGGCGGTCTTCGACGCAACCCTCCAGGCCGTCGTCGGTGGGCTCATCCAGGCCGAGCGCCAGTGGGCCGGGTCCCGCCTGGCCGGACCCGCCCTCGCCGTTGGGGTCGCCGACGTGGTCCTCGCCGACGCTCGCCCGCTCGACGAGCTGGTGGCCGTTCCCTCCGACCCCGGGGCGGTGCGGGCCGCGGTCGAGGCCAAGACCGACGCACTGGCACGGCTGAGTCGGACCGCAGGCGAGGTCGCCCGGCTCGGCTCGGGCCTGCCACCGCTCCGGTCGTCGTCCGGCCCGGTGCCCACCGGCGCCGCACTCGTGGCCGCCGGCCCCGGGGCCCGAGCCGAGGTCGGCGACGAGCAGCTGGCCCGGTTCATGCGGTGGACGATCTCCGTGGCCGACCACGGCGACGTCACCCGGCGACTGCTCGGGACGATCGACAGCGCCGGCGAAGCCCTCGATCACATCGCCGCCGATCTCGGGCCCCGCTGGCGGGGTGAGACCCTCGGGCTCGTCGCCGCCAACGGTGCGGCCGTCGGGGCCGAGGCCAGGGCCAGGGTCCTCGCCGCCATCGACCGAGCCGGCACCGTGGTCGCCGCCGCTCGGGCGTTCGACGCCGAGCTCGCCGACCTGGAGCAGGTGTCCAACCGACTCCGGGAGCTGTTGCGGGCCCAGCGCAGCCAGATCGACGCCGCGCTCGAGCGGATCGGCCGGCTCACCGTCGGCGACCAGGGTGACACGGTGGCCGACGTCGAGCGGGAGGTCGGCGCGCTCGAGACGGCGATCGCCACCGCCAAGGCGACCGCCGACCGGGTGGCGGCGATCCTCGACGAGGTCGCCGACGACCTGCGGGACCAGTCGACCCGCCAGCACGACCGCGACAGCCTCGCCGCCCTCGAACGGCTCCGGCTCACCGTGTCGACCAGCCGGGATCAGCGCCTCCTGCGCTCGGCGGTCGAGCAGGCCAACGCCACGCTGACCCGGATCGGGGCCATCGGCCGCACGATCGAACCGGTCGAGGGCCGCCTGGCCGAGGTCGATGCCATCATCGACCGCTTCGACCGGCACGACCTCCCGCCGTCCCTCACGTCGCGGATGGCCGGGGTCGAGCAGCGCTTCGCCGAGATCGGGGTGGAGGCCGAGGCGATCTCCGCCGCCCTGCCCGAGCTGCTGACCGCGGCCCTCGACCTGATCGCCACCATCCGGACCCGCCAGGGCGAGCTGGTCGAGCACCAGCGGGCGGTGTTCGAAGCGATGGCCGTCGTCGCCGTGACCACCGACCGGCTGCTCGTCGAGTGGGAGCGAACCGGTCGGGCCACCGCCGTGCTGGTCGCCGGCGTCGACGGGAGCGCGGCGGCGGACGATGCCAGTGCGGCGACGGTGGACGGCGACGAGTGGGCCGTCGCCCCGGCCGGCGGCGATCCCGTCGAGGTGACCGCCGAGGTCCATCGCCGCCTCGCCGACCTCGTCCACGCCGACGCAGCCCAGGCCGAGCTCGGGGCCCAGCTCCGGGCCGGCATCGTCGACCGGGCTGCGCGCCTGGCCATCATCGACCCGGAGGCCAGGCGGTCGCTCGACGCCGCCAGACGTGTCGTCGACGACGAGGCCCGCCTTGCCGCCGGCCCGCCCCAGCGCCTGGTACCACCCGAGTCGATGACCACCGCCCCCGTCGAGCGGCGCAACCGGTGGAGCGGCGAGGATCCGAACGGTCCCGAGCCCCTGGCCGACGGCTACACGATCGCGTTCCGGGTCCGCATCCGTCGTCCCGTCGACGCCACGCTGCTCGAGGGCGCCATCGGGGTGACGTTGCGGGGTCGGACGCTTCGGGTCAGCCTCCCGGGGGTCCGACCGGATCGGCCGACCCGGCTGCGGGCCGCGGTCGAGAGCGGCACGACCAACGACGTGGCGATCGTCGTCTGGGGCGACCGGCAGGCGGTGCTGTGGGTCAACGGCGTCCCGGTGGCCCACGGACCGACGGTGGTCCAGTCCGGCCCGGCCGATCGACTGCTCGGCGCCGAGGTGCCCCGTCAACGGGGCGGCCCGACGATCGGCGATCTACGGTGCCTGGCCAGACCGCTCGGCGCCGAGGAGGTCTCCGCCGCCCGCCATCATGGTGTCGACCCGGCCGAGGCCGCCCTGGTGCTGGCCCGCCACTCCGGTGCCATCGGCCGGTTCGATCCGCCGCCGTCGGTCCGACCCGGCGTTCCGGACGGGGCCGTGCTCGTGCGGACCGCCAGGGGCGATCTCGTCGTCCGTCGCGAGCTGCGCCAGCTGCCCTGGGACACCGAGGCGGTGCTCGTCGGCCACGGCGCCGGCATGGCGTTCCACGGCGAGCCCGACCTCCGGGGCAACGGCGTCGAGTTCTTCGTCGACCGCACCGGCATCGATGTGATGGGCGTCGAGTCGATGCGGGTCCTGTCGCTCACCCCGTCGCTCGACGCCAAGCGCTGGGTGCTCGAGGTCGGCGATGGCGGGGGCCGCTCGGGGCTCGTGGCCGTCGAGCACGACTCGACCGGGGCCCTGACCGCCGTCGAGCGCCTGTCGACCGTCGGGCTGTTCGATCTCGCCACGACCGGCGAGGTCCGGGGCCGAGACCGGGGGATCTCGATCCGGTCGGCCTTCAACCGGGCCCTGCTGTCGCTCGACGGCGGGCCCCGCTGCGAGCCGAGTCGGACCGATCCGGCCGTCGCCGTGCCCGACCCCACCGCCTTCACCCTGCCCGGCGGTGACGCGGACGACGAGGCCGGCCTCGTGGGCGGGACCATCGACGGGGAGGCCCGCTGGCTGGCGACCGGCCCGGCCGGGCCCCGGCTCGTCGGACCAGACCCGGTCACGTCGGTCAACCTGTTCGTCACGCCGGTCGCCGATGCGGGAACGTTCACCTTCCTCCGCTGGCGCGACGAGGCGCGGCGCTACCGCCTCGTGCTGCTCCTGGACCGGCTGTGCCTCGTGGCCGACGAGTCCGAGGTGGTCGCCATCTCGCGTTCGTTGGCCTCCGGTCGGACCGTCCACATGCGGGTGGAGCCGGGCGGGCCGGAGGTCATCCGGGTCGAGCGCGCCCGCCGCCCGTCCGCCCGGTCGGCCAGCGCCGGCGTGCCCCTCGTCGATGCCGCCGGTGCCGAGGTCGGCGTCTGGCATCGGCTGATGGTCAACCGGCCATCGACCCGACCGCAGCCGCGGCGTCGCTCCCGGACCGGGACCCGTCGAGTCGAGCCACCGGCCGAGGCTGTGGCCGACATCGCCTTCGCCGGTGAGCGGCGGATCCGGGTGGGGGCGTCGGTCGACCCGTACCACGACCGCCCCGGCACCGGCACTGCGGGCGGGAGCTTCGCCGCCGCCCGGCCGCTCGCCCTCGATGGCGCCGTCACGCTCTCGGCCTGGATCCGACCGATGGCCCCGGTCGGCCGGCGGGGCTGGTCGGCCCTCACGCTGATCGACGACGACGGTGACGCCGTGCTCCGGCTCCACCGCCCCCGGTCGAACGACCGGGCGGTCGTCGAGTATCGGGGCGAACCGGTCCCGGTGGCCGACGGTCGCCGCACCACCGCCCTGCCGGAGCTGCCGCCCGACCGCTGGTCGCACGTCGCCATCCGCCTCGGCCGGCGGGGCCGGGCCACCCGGCTCTCGGTGCTCGTCGACGGCGAGACGGTGGTCGACCGCCGGGTGACCGCCGTCGGCCGCCGGTCGCTCCGCCTGACGGCCGGCGACGAGCGCTGCGCGGTCAACCACGTCCTGGCCTGGGATCGCGTGGTGGACGACGCCGACCTCCACCGTCACCTGCTCCGCCCCACGCTGGCGCTCCGGCCCGTGCCCCGCCTGTCGTGGCGGCTGGATGGCGACGGCGACGCCGACGGCATCATCCGAGGCCAGGAGGGCATCGCCGCGGTGTTCGTCGACGACCGGCGTCGACTGGTGGCCGCCGGGTCCCATCCGCTCACCGACGTGCTGCCCGAGCGGCCCCGCCAGGCCGACGAGCCGATACTGCTGGCCCGGCCGGCGGGAGCGCATCACGGCCGCCCCGCCTTCCGGCTGGCCGAGCTGGTCGAGGGGCGACGCCGGTGGCTCCGGTGGACGGCCGGGGAAGGGTTCACGACCACCCGCCGGGTGAGCGAGGCCAGCGTGGTCTCGCTGCGGGCCTTCGCCGGCGATCGGCTCGACCTCGACAGCGGCTGGCTCAGCTACCGCCTGTACGGCGACGCCGCCGAGGACCCGGCTGCGCTCGCCGCAACCTACGACTACCCGCCGGCCACCGGTCCGATCGCCACCCGCGAGCGGCTGTGGGACGACGCCATGCGTCGAGCGCTCGACGACGAGCTGGCCGACCGGGACCAGTTGACCAGGTCCCGGGCCACCGCGGCGGCCACCGCCGAGGCCCTGCTCGCCGCCGCCTGGATCGACGTCGACCTGCCCGCCGACGACCTCGAGGCCGCCAGGGCGACCGTGGTCGAGCTCGGCCGGCTCAACGACAGCCGGTTCACCGGCCTCCGGTTCGGGCCCGGGGCCGGCTCGGAGGTCCGCCTCCGGCCGTCCGCCCCGATCGGCGACGCCTTCACCCTCGGCTACTGGATCGCGGGCGACGATCGGCCGCCGTCCGGTCCGGTCGTCGCCTACGTCGACGCCGACGGCCGCCACGTGGTCTCGGTCCGTCATCTACCGGAGGGGGCCGACGGCACGGGCGGCCCGGCGATCGCGGTGACCGTCGCCAGCCAGGAGGTCGTCGTCGAACGGGGGGTCGACGCCGACTGGCATCACGTCGCCATCACCTGGCGGAGCCACGACGGACGGCTCCGGGTCCGGGTCGACGGCGGCCGGGCGATGCGGGGCAGCGTCGGCACCGGGATGACCCTGCCCGGGGGCGAGCTGGTGATCGGTGCCTCGGAGCGGACGGGCCGCGGCGAGCGGTTCGTCGGTCGGGTCGAGCAGGTGGCGCTCTGGCCGGGGGAGCGGTCGGTCGGCCGCCAGCGCCAGGAGCGGATCCGCGGCATCGGTCCCGCCACCGACGGCGTGGACCTGGCCTCGCCGATCACGATCCCCGGGCTCGGCGACGACACCGAGGCCAGGGCCGACCGGGTGATCGAGCGCACGTGGCGCCTCACCGAGCGGGGCGGGGCCGACCCGGTCGGCGCCGGTCGCTTGGCCGACGACGTCTCGGCGACGTTCGCGACCCCGCCGATCGTCGAGCGCCTCGAGCGGTGGGAGCGCCTCGTCGGGCGGGCGGCCGAGGCCGGCGACGCATCGGCCACCGCCCTCATCGAGGGCATCGGTCGCAAGCCGCACCGGGCCGGGCTCCGGATCGACGACATCCATCGGGCGCTGGCCGCCGCGGGCGCCCGCCCGACGAGGGAGGCGATGTCGTGGCCGGTCGAGATCTGGACCCACGCCATCGGCCGGTTCGAGCCGAGCGACGGTGTGACCGTCCGGGCCCGCCTCGAGGCGCTCGGCCGGGCCGGCATCGAGATCCGGATGACCCGGGCCGCCAGCCCCCGCACGCTGGGGCGGGCGCTCGGCGGGGCCAGGGGAGGGCGCCGGGTCGAGGTGGCGCGCGAGCTCGGTTGGTATCCGGTCGATCCGAGCGACGTCACGGCGTTGACCGCGGCCGGAGAGGACGACCTGGCCAAGCTCACCGGCGGGGTCTCCTCGAGGCGCGACGTGCACGCCCGGCGGCTCGGGCTGGAGCCGATGTGGGAGCCCGTGCTCGAGCCGCCGACCGTCCGGCGCGACGCCATCGCCGAGGCGATGGAGACCCTCGACGCCGTGCGCGACCCGAGACCGTCACCGGCCCAGCTGCTGTCGGAGATCCACCTCGGCCTGCTGATGCTGGTTCCGTTGCCGCCGGCCGACGACGACTGGCTGGTGGCTGCGCTTCGCCGCGATCGATGACAGTGGCCGGTCGAGCACGAGCTCGGCTAGGTTCGCCGCCGTGGGTGGTCTCGCCATCGCCAAGCCCTGGGTCCCGCTGACCGCCGCAGCGGCCGCAGCGCTCCCGGCCCAGCTCGGGGTCTACGAGATCGCCGACGCCGATGGCACCGTCGTCCGCATCGGCTACGCGGGCGGCCGCCAGCCGTTCGGGCTGCGCAGCGCCCTGGCCGCTGAGGTCGAGGCCGGCCTCGGCACGCAGTTCCGCCACGAGGCCACCCACGGCTACCTCACCCGATGGGAGGAGCTGCTGATGCTGCACCGGGCGGCGCACGGCTCGCTCCCAACGGGCAACGCCGACCGCCGCACGCCGGTCGGCCGCCTGCGCCCCTTGACCTGAGCGGTGTCCCGCTCGGCAACGTTCGGGACGTTGGGCCCTGGGATCGGGTGGAGGCGTCGTCGATAGTCAACGGGATAGCCAATCGGTTATGCAGCTGAAGAGTCGGGCAACCATCCAATGGAAAGATGGGAGTCCGCTGGCACCGGAGGGTCGCATGGCAACGCTCAGTCCGAATCGTCCGCCCGTCCAGTCGGGGAACGTGCCCTATCGGCCCCCGGTCGACCCGAACGGCGGCGGCTGGATCATCGGTGCGGTGCTCGGCGCCTTCGCCATCGTCATCTTCGGGCTCTTCGGTCTGGTCGGCGCCATTGCGCTGCTCGGCGACTCGAGCGGCAACGAGGTCCCGTCGACCACGCTGAACCTGTCGCTCCAGGAGTTCTCGATCACCGGCGACCTCATCGCCCCGGCCGGCAACGTGACCCTGTCGATCACCAACAACGGCTCGGCCGACCACGACGTGGTCATCCCCGAGCTCGGTGTCGAGAGCCCGTTGCTCGGGGCGGGGGGGACGGTCGTCCTCGACCTCGGCCAGGTCCCGGCGGGGACCTACGAGATCGTGTGCACCGTGCCAGGGCACTCGACGGCGGGCATGCTCAACTTCCTCACGATCACCGCCAACGGCGACGTGGCGGCGGAGGCGCGTGCGGCGGCCGGTAGCCACGCCGGCCACGGCGCCCACACCGACGCCGAGTACGCAGCCATGGACGAGGCGATGATGGAGACGATGCTCGCCTTCCCCGCCGAGACCGAGGGCAGGGGCAATCCGATCCTGGAGCCGACCGAGGTGCTCGGCGACGGGACCAAGGTGTTCGACCTGACGGCCGAGATCGTCGACTGGGAGGTCGAGCCCGGCAAGTTCGTCGAGGCCTGGACCTACAACGGGGTGGTGCCGGCCCCCCAGATCCTCCTCGACCGGGGCGACCGGGTGCAGGTCCGGGTGGTCAACAACCTGCCGATGTCGACCGACATCCACTGGCACGGTGTCCGGACCCCGAACGACCAGGACGGCGTCGCCCCGATCACCCAGGACCTGATCGAGCCGAACGGCGGGACCTACACCTACGAGTTCGTGGCCGAGGACGACGCCATCGGGATGTACCACGCCCACCACCACGCCCAGATGCAGGTGGTCAACGGGATGCTCGGGGTGATCCGCATCGGCGAGAACCCGGTGCCGAGGGGTGCGACCATCAGCGGGGTCACCATCCCCGAGGACCTCGAGTTCGCCGTCGACATGCCCATGGTGCTGAACGACGCCGGCACCATCGGCTACAGCCTCAACGGGAAGAGCTTCCCGGCCACCGAGCCCCTGGTGCTGCAGCAGGGCGACTGGGTCAGCGTGACGTACGCCAACGAGGGCCTGCAGATCCACCCGATGCACCTCCACCAGTTCCCGCAGCTGGTCTACGCCAAGGACGGCATCCCCCTCGACGTCCCGTACTGGACCGACACCCTCAACGTCGCCCCCGGCGAGCGCTACACCGTGGCGTTCCGGGCCGACGACGTCGGCACCTGGGTCTGGCACTGCCACATCCTGACCCACGTCGAGCGGGAAGAGGGCATGTTCGGCATGGTCACCGCCATCGTCGTCCAGGAGAACCCCGCCTTCGATCCCGCCGCCAATCCGGTCGAGCCACACAATTTCCGGCTGACCACGGTCGCCGTCGAGGACGACGGCGTTGCGGACGAGGCGGCGGACGACGAGCAGGCCTCGGAGACCGTCGACAGCTGACGGTCGCTCCGACCGATCGATCGCCTCGCCGCGAGGCCTGGGGTCGCTCTCCCGCTTGGAGGGCGACCCCGGTCGCGTTCGGGCCGGGTGCCGGCCGCACCCTCGGGTCGGGTGCCGGCCTTGGACCGGGCCGTCGGCCTCACGATAAAACGAGCCGATGGACTTCACCCTCACCGACGAGCAGCAGCTGATCGTCGACACGGTCCGCCGTTTCGTGGCCGAGGAGGTCGTCCCCCTCGAGGCCGACCTCGATCCCGACGCCGGCGAGCTCGACCCCGACGACCACGCTCGTCTCGTGGCCATGACCAGGGAGATGGGGTTCTACGGGTTCGACATCCCCGAGGAGTTCGGCGGCCCCGGCCTCGACGTGACCACCAGGGCCCTGATGGCGATCGAGATGAGCCAGCATCGGGCCGGGCTGTACACCCCGTGCTACGGCACCTTCGGCGGTGCCGGCCTGGCCCAGCTGTTCGAGGCCACCGAGGAGCAGAAGGAGCGCTACCTCTACCCGACGCTGCGGGGGGAGAAGCTCGGTTGCTTCGCCCTGACGGAACCGTCCGGCGGCAGCGACCCGGGCCGGGCCATCCAGACCAGGGGTCATCAGGACGGCGACGAGTGGGTCCTCAACGGGGCCAAGCTCTACATCTCCGGTGCCGACAAGGCCGACTACGCGCTCGTGTTCGCCCGCACCTCCGACGACGGCGGCGCGACCGCTGGCCGCAACGGCGTCACGGCGTTCATCGTCGAAACCGACACCCCCGGCTTCAACGTCCGTCGGGTGGTCCACACGCTCCGCTCGACCCGCTACGCCACCGAGATCAGCTTCGACGAGATGCGGGTCCCGGCCGAGAACGTCCTTGGCGAGGTCAACCGGGGCTTCGCCATCGCCAACGATCGACTCAGCCGGCAGCGCATCCCTTACGCCGCCGGCTGCCTCGGGGTGGCCATCAAGGCCCAGGAGATGGCGATCGCGTGGGCCAAGGAGCGGGAGGTGTTCGGCGAGCGGCTGGCCGAGAAGCAGTCGATCCAGTGGATGCTGGTCGACAACGAGATCGACATCCGTCACGCCCGCTGGTGCATCCTCGAGGCGGCCCAGGCCGCCGACCGCAACGACCGGTTCCGCACCGAAGCGGCCATGGCCAAGCTGGTCGCCACCGAGGCCTCCGGACGGGTGGTCGACCGGGCGATGCAGATCCACGGCGGCCTCGGCATGACCAAGGATCTGCCGCTGGAGCGGTGGTATCGGGAGCTGCGGATCCGCCGGGTCGGGGAGGGCCCGTCCGAGGTCCAGCGCCTGATCATGGCCCGCGAGATCCTCGGTGGGAGCTTCAAGTGAGCGCCGTCGACGGCGCCGACGAGGCCGAGGCGTCGAGGCCGCTCCCGCTCGATGGCGTGACCGTCCTCGACCTCGGCCACATCTACCAGGGACCCTACGCCGCGCTGCTGCTCGCCCTGGCCGGTGCCAGGGTGGTCAAGGTCGAGCCCCCGGGTGGGGAGGGCCTGCGGACCCGCGACGTCGGCCTCCCCTTTGCCATGCTCAACTCCAACAAGGAGTCGATCGGCATCGACCTCAAGCAGCCGGCCGGGGTCGAGGCCTTCCACCGGCTGGCCGCCGGGGCCGACGTCGCCGTCATGAACTTCGCCCCCGGCGTGCCCGAGCGGCTCGGCATCGGGGCCGACGAACTGCTGGCCACCAACCCACGGCTGATCGTGGCCCACGCCTCCGGCTTCGGGGTCCGCAACCCGGACGGCTCGATCGTCGACACCTCGATCCCGGCGATGGACATCACGATCCAGGCCCACGCCGGGGCCATGGCCATCACCGGCAACGACGGCGATCCGCCGCTGAAGTCGGGGGCTGCGTTCGTCGACTTCCTCGGCGGCACCCATCTCTACGGGGCGGTCACGACGGCGCTGTACGAGCGGGAGCGGACGGGGCGCGGTCGGTCGGTGGAGGTGTCGATGGTCGACGCCGCCTACTTCACGCTCACGACAGCCCTGGCCCAGTGGGAGCGGACCGGCGCCGCCCCCCGAACCGGCAACCGCCACATCGGCCGCTACCTGGCGCCCTACAACGTGTATCCCTGCGCGGATGGTCACCTTGCGCTGATCGCCATCAACAACCGTCACTGGCGGGGCGTGCTGGCCGCCATCGGTCGCACCGACCTGCTCGGCGACGAGCGCTACCGGGGCTTCCAGGGTCGGGCCGAGCGGATCCCCGAGGTCGACGAGCTGGTGACGTCGTGGACCTCGACCAGGCCGAAGGCGGAGGCGGCGGCGGCGCTCCAGGCGGAGCACGTCCCGGCGGCGGCGGTACGGGTGGTCGAGGAGATCGTCGACGACCCCGGCCTGCACGCCCGGGGCTCGCTCCGATGGATGGACCATCCCGAGGCGGGCCGGCAGCCGATCCCCCACAGCCCCATCCGTTGGCACGGCTCGGAGCTGCTGGCCCTGGACCCGAGCCCCGTGCTCGGGGCCGACACCGAGACGGTGCTGACCGAGTTGGCGGGGCTCACGCCGGACGAGATCGCCCGTCTCGTGGCCGACGGGATCGTCATCGCCGGCTGAGCCCGCCGCACCGTGCCACCGCCGACGATGGCGTCGGTGGCGTCCTCGACCAGGCTCGGCTCGTCCGGTGGAGCGTGTGGTGTTGTGTTTCCGACCGCATAAACGCGAAACCAGGGTCGTCGTTTCGCGTTTAGGCGACGGATGGTCGGGCTTGACGGTCGTTCCGGCCGCATGGACGCGAATCTCGGGTGGTCGTTTCGCGTTGAGGCGGCGGGTGGTTGGGTCCGGTGGGTCGTTCCCGGCCGCCGAGGCGCGAGTCCCGGGTGGTCGTTTCGCGTTGAGGCGGCGGATGCTCGGGCTTGACGGTTGTTCCGGCCGCATGGACGCGAGTCCCGGGTCGTCGTTTCGCGTTTATGCGGCAGGTGGTTGGGTCCGGTGGGTCGTTCCCGGCCGCCGAGGCGCGAATCCCGGGTGGTCGTTTCGCGTTTATGCGGCAGGTGGTTGGGTCCGGTGGTCGTTCCGGCCGCCGAGGCGCGAGTCCCGGGTCGTCGTTTCGCGTTTATGCGGCGGATGGTCGGGCTTGACGGTTGTTCCGGCCGCAGAGGCGCGAATCTCGGGTCGTCCTTTCGCGTTTGTGCGGCGGGTGGTTGGGTCCGGTGGTCGTTCTGGCCGCCTAAGCGCGAAACCCTGGCCGCTTTCGCGTCTATGCGGCGGCGGGTCCCCGGCTCGGTGGTCGTGCCTGTCGGCTGGTCGTTCTGGCTGCATGGACGCGAACCCAGTCCGCTTTCGCGTTTATGCGGCGAGTGGTTGGGCGCGGCGGTTCCTCTGGCCGCAGAGGTGCTGATGTGGGGGTGGCGTTTCGCGTTTATGCGGCCCGAAACACCACACCGACGGGAGGACGACGGCGACCACGACGGCGAGGACGACCGCGACCACGACGGCGAGGCCGCCTCCCCACCCGGTGCCTCCGGCTGCGATCAGTCGACGGCGGTCAGCTCGAGCAGCAGGACCGACTCGGGGTGCAGTACCGGGGGCTGCAGGCCGGCCCGCATCAGCTGCTCGCCGCTGGCCACGATCCCACCGGCGTCGTCCGCCCCCATCCACGGCGGGTGCACCCGTCCGGCGTGGTACACCGACCCGAGGTCGTCGATCACCTCGATGCGGTAGCGGCGCTCCGGGTCGAGGCCGGCGAACCGGAACGGCATCGGCACGGCGGTCGGGCTCGTCGACGCCTGGACGTAGGCCATCACCGCCCTCGACCGGTCGCTGGCCACCACGCCGTGGACCCGCACCGCCGGGTCGTCGTGGTCGATGCGAACCACGTCGCCGGAGTGCAGCACGTCCCGCAGCCGCTTGTACAGGGCGACGGTGGCCGCCACCCGGGGCAGCCGCTCGGGCCCGGCGTCGAGCAGGTTCCACTCGATGCCGAGCGACCCGAACAGTGCGGTGGCGCACCGGAACCCAAGGTTCTGGACCCGGTTGGTGGTGTGGGCCCGATCCGGACCGATGTGGGCGCCCATCACCTCGGGCGGGAACAGCATCGAGAAGCCCCGCTGGATGTCCTGGCGCTCGAGCGCGTCGTTGCAGTCCGAGGTCCACACCCGATCGGTCCGACGCAGGATCCCGAGGTCGACCCGGCCGCCGCCGGATGCGCAGCTCTCGATCTCGACCCCCGGGTGGGCCTCTCGCAGCCGATCGATCAGCCGGTAGACCCCGGCCACGTGCCCGTGGGCTCCGGGCGATGCCGGTCCGTCCGGGTTCGGCTGATGCGACCCCTGGACGAGGTCGCGGTTCATGTCCCACTTCAGGTACGAGATCGGGTACTCCTGCAGGAGGGCGTCGATCCGGTCGAAGAGGTAGTGCCGCACCGAGCCACGGCCGCAGTCCAGCACCAGCTGGTGGCGGCCGAGCACCGGCTCGTAGCCCGGCGTCGTGAGCGCCCAGTCTGGGTGCTCCCGGTAGAGGTCCGAGTCGGGGTTGACCATCTCGGGCTCGAACCACAGCCCGAACTCCATGCCGAGGCCGATCACGTGGTCGACGATCGGGTGCAGGCCCTTCGGCCACACCTCCTCGCTGACCCACCAGTCGCCCAGGCCGCGGGTGTCGTCACGACGGGACCCGAACCAGCCGTCGTCGAGCACGAACCGCTCGACCCCGACCTCGGCCGCGGTGTCGGCCAGCGCCTTGAGGGTGTCGAGGTCGTGGTTGAAGTAGACGGCCTCCCAGGTGTTGAGGATGACCTTGCGGGGACCATCGAGCGGATGGTGGTGGCGAACGTGGCGATGGAAGCGCTGGCTGGCCGGCGTGAGGCCGGCGGCGCTGGCCGCCACCACCACCTCGGGGGTCTGGTAGCTCTCACCAGGGTCGAGCACGATCTCGCCGGGCGAGAGCAGCTCGCCGGCCTGGATGTGGCGACGACCGTCACCGATCCGCTCGGCCGCCACCTCGTAGTTGCCGCTCCACGCCAGCTGCACGCCCCACACGTCGCCGTGGTCCTCGCCGAACCCGAACGTGCCGGCGAACATCGCCGGCAACTGCTCGTGTGAGGTTCGGCCCCGCCGGTTCTCGAGCACCCGGAGACCGTCGAACGACGACCGGTCCGGTTGGAACTCGCGGCACCAGCGGCCGCCGAACGTCACCAGATCGACGGCGTGGATCGGCACCGGCACCGACGGCGACAGCCGCAGCAGTGCGTAGGGGCTGTCACCCTCGTTGGTCAGCCCGGCCCGGATGACGACGGTCTCGGCCGGCGTGACCTCGACCTGCAGGTCGAGACGGAGCCGGGCCACCGGGTCGACGATCGAGAAGCGGGCTCGATGCGGCGCACCGCCGACCTCGTCCGGCCGACCGTCGACGACCGGTTCCTCGGCCTCGGTGAACAACGGCGACCAGCTGCTGCCGTCGGCCCTGTTCCCCATCAGGCCGGGGCGCCCGCCGAAGCCGTAGCCGTGCTCGGTCACGAGGCCGAGCGGCGCCGGCGAGTCGAGCGTGGCGTTGGCCACCGGCTGGTCGAGCAGGAGGGGCTCGTAGCCGTCGATCGGCGGCCCGAGGTGGGCGATGACCGGCATCGGCTGACGCCGATCGATGACGACCTGGGTGGCCCCCTGCTCGAGCACGATGGCGTCGGATCCTGCCGGCGTGGCGTTGGTCATCCCGAAAGTATGTCGAGGCCGGCTGGCCCTGCGACCGACCTGCCACGATCGATGCGGCTCAGGGAGCGATGTCGGCGTCGACCACCGTCGTCGCCCCCGCCGCCGGAGAACCGGCGGCCCGCGGTCCCACGATCGCCGCCGGGTCGTAGCATCCGGCCCAGTCGACGAAGCGCTCGAAGTCGAGCGGCTTGGCGATGTAGTAGCCCTGGGCGACGTCGCAGCCGATCTCGGCGATCAGGTCGAGCGTCTCCCGGTCCTCGATGCCCTCGGCCACCACCGACCGGTCGAGGTCCTGGAGCAGACGGGTGGTCGAGCGCACGATCGCCGCCGAGTCCCGGTCGGTGGTGGCGTGACGGACGAACGACTGGTCGATCTTGACCTCGTCGATCGGGAGTCGCTGCAGGTACTGGAGCGAGGCGTAGCCGGTGCCGAAGTCGTCGATCGAGGTCCGACAGCCGAGCTGGCGAATCGCGGTCAGCGTCGAGATCGCCATGTCGATGTTGATGATCAGCGAGCTCTCGGTCACCTCGAAGCCGAGCTGGTCTGGATCGACACCCGAGGTGAGCAACGAGCTGGCGATTCGCGGCGCCAGCGACTGGTCGAGCAGGTCCCTCGCCGTCAAGTTGACCCAGATCGTCAGCGACCCGAACCCGGCCCGCAGCTCCCTGGCGGCGGCGATGGCCTCGTCGATGACGTGGCTGGTGATCGGGCCGGCCAGCGACGACTGCTCGGCGAGCGTCAGGAACTCCGACGGCGGGATCAGTCCCCGCTCGGGGTGATGCCAGCGGAGGAGGGCCTCGGCGCCGAGGAGGCGGCCGTCGTCGGCGCGGATCTGGGGCTGCAGGTGGAGCCGGAGCTCCCGGTCGGTGATCGCCTGCCGGATCTGTCCGAGCAGGGCCAGGCGGTCGGCGCTGGCGTGATCGATCGCCGGGTCGTAGCGGACCCACCGCTGGTGGGTCCGCTTGGCCTCGTACATGGCGATGTCGGCCAGACGGAGCAGCTCGGTCCCGGTCGACGCATCGGCCGGCCAGGAGGCGACCCCGATGCTCGACCCGACCTCCAGGCTGACGCCACCGAGGTCGACCGGCTCGGTCAACCGGCGGGAGAGACTGGTCAGCTGCCGGTCGAGGGCCCGGTCGCGATCGGGGTTCTGGCCGTGGTCGAGCACGATGGCGAACTCGTCGCCCCCGAGACGACCGATGAGGTCACCCTCCCGCAGGTGGTCCCGCAGCCGGTCGGCCACGTGACGCAACAGCGCGTCGCCGAAGTGATGGCCGAGCGAGTCGTTCACGTCCTTGAACCGGTCGAGATCGAGCATCAGCACCGTTCCCTCGGCGCCGGGGTCGGCCAGGCGGCGCTCCAGCTCGGCCTCGATGGCGTTGCGGTTGGCCAGCCCGGTCAGCGCATCGGTCCTGGCCTGCAGCTCGAGCTCGTCGAGCAGACGGGTGGCCGAGATGCGGGCCGCCAGGTTGGTCGACAGGGAGGCGAACAGGCGGACCTCCTCGTCGTGGAAGCGGCTCGACGCGCCGAGCCGGTCGATCAACAGGATGTAGCCGCTGCCGCTCACGTGGTCGGCGATGGGGACGGCCAGTCCGGTCTGGCCGCCGAGGCGCGCCAGGAGCTCGGACAACTCCGTCGGCTCGTCGTCTGCGGCGACCGCGACCACGTCGTCGCCGACCAGCTCGGGCGCATCGACGACGATCGTGTGCTCGGCCCTGACCTGGTCGCCCCAGCGGACGACGCTGAAGGTGCGGTCAGCGGTCCGCACCGCGATGGCGGCCGACGAGGCCCGGAGGATCGTGGCCAGCTGCTCCAGGCCGACCATGATCGGATCGCGGCCGGCGATAGCGGTGGTGAAGCCGTGGAGCTGGCGGAGGTCGTGGTGCTCCTTGCCGAGCCGGCCGAACAGGTGGAGCAGCCAGCCGACGCCGAGCAACGGGACGGCGGCGAAGGCGGCGAGCCACAGCAGGTCGAGGGTGGCGGCGACGGCCACGATCCCGAACGTGGCGCTGACCGCCGCGATCAGCTGGCTCCGGCCGATCTGGGCGAACAGCGACAGCCGCACCTCGCTCTCGGCGATCATGATGACGATCGGGACCGAGATCAGCCCGATCAGCTCGGCCGCCAGGATGGCGCCGAGCAGCACGAGCCAGTCGACGACCACGCTCGGCGGGTCGCCATCGAGGGCCGTTGCCGCGATCGCCGTCGCGGTCGCGGTCTCCAGCGTGTAGAGACCCAGGTTCCAGACGAGCTTGAGCCCGTAGCGGCGGCGGACGGTGACCAGGGCAAGGCCGCTGCCGATCAGCCTGGCCGCAACGAGCCCGGCGGGACCGAGAGCCAGCAGCCCGAGCAGCAGCGGCAGCCCGGAGAGGCTGAGCGTGTGGGTCTCCCGGCGGATCTCGATGTGGAGGGCGGTCGCCTCGACGACGAAGAACAGGGCGGCGATCACCAGCCACGGGACGGGCAGGTGGGCCTCCCAGCCGATCATCGATCGGGCGACGACCACCGCCCCGAGCCCGCCGGCCATCATGGCCAGCGCGTGGGCGGCGACGAAGGCGCGGCGGTCGATCAGGGCCAGGGCGCGCAGCACGGCGCCGCCGGCGCCGGTGGCCAGCTCGGTCTCGGTCTCCGTCTCGTGTGGCTCGCGATCGATACCGGGAAGATCGGTTCGCAAGCGACCTCCCTTGATCCGGCTGAGCCCGAGCGGGTCGCCGGCGAGGGGAGACCGACGACCCGCTCGATCCCGGGGATCCGGGTCGGGCTACTCCCAGAAGGCGCTGGCCCAGCTCGATCCGGTCCACGACGACCCGGTCCAGGTGGAACCGGTCCAGCTGCTGCCGGTCCAGGACGACCCGGTCCACGACGAGCCGGTCCAGCTGCTGCCGGTCCACGACGACCCGGTCCAGCTGCTGCCGGTCCACGACGACCCGGTCCACGACGAGCCGGTCCAGCTCGAACCCGTCCACGCCGCGCCGGCGGTGCTGGCGTCGACCCAGGCCTCCGGCGACCACGGGCCGAACAGGGTGGTCTCGCCGGTCAGCGGCTGACCGTCGACGATCAGGTGCTCGCCACCTCGGGCCACCTCGAGCGATCCGAGCCCGCTCGACGGCTCGTGCTTCTGCTCGGCCTTCTTGGGGGTCTTCTCCTTGATCGCCTTGTCGAGGTCGACGAGGGCCTCCTTGCCCTTGGCCGTGTCGAGCAGGATGGCCTTCACCTCGTCCGGGGTGAGCCCGGGTCGGGCGTCGAGCAGCACGGCGACCGCACCGGAGACCACCGCAGCCGACTGCGAGGTGCCGGTCGCCTTGGCGAAGCGCTCGTCGATCACGCTGGCCGGGAAGGTGGTGTCGATCATCGAGCCCGGGTTGCGGAGGCTGACGATCGTCGTACCGGGTGCGAAGAGGTCGGGTTGACGGTTCTTCTTCTCCGCCCCGCTGGCCCACGAGGTGGTCTCCCACTTCGGCTTGCCGCTGAGGCAGTTGGTCGTGCCCTGCTCCTTCTCCGACAGGGCGCTGACGGTCAGCACGAACGGGTCGTTGGCCGGGCTCGGCAGGCTCCTGGTCTTCTCGCCGTCGTTACCGGCGGCCACGACGACAACGATCCCGTTGTTCCAGGCGTTCTGCACGGCTCGGGCCAGCGGGTCGTCTTCGTAGCCGTGGCCGCTGTTGACCCGGTACGACAGGTTGATGACCCGGATGTTGAGACCGTCGGCGTTGCGGTTGGCCACCACCCAGTCGATGGCGGCGATGACCTGGGAGACGTCGACGGCGCCGGTGTGATCGGCCACCTTGACGCTCACGATGCGGGCGTCCGGGGCGACGCCCTGGAACTCGTCCTCGTCGAGCTCCTCGACGGCGGTGTCGACGTCGTTGCCGGCGATGATGCCGGCCAGATGGGTGCCGTGGCCGTAGGTGTCGAGGTGGCGGACCTCGTCGCTGGCCGACTCGACCGAGAAGTCGGGGCCGTTGACGATCTTGTCGGCCCCGTCGAGCCCGTGGACCGGCACGACGCCGGTGTCGATCAGGGCGACGTCGATCCCCTCGCCGGTGTGGCCCTTCTTCCAGGCCTTCTCGGCCTTGATCTCGTCGATGACGTTGTACATCGAGCCGGTGGTCCCCTTGCCCGAGTAGCCGCCCGAGACCGAGCACGACCCGTGGTGCTTCTTGTCGTGCTTCGGGCCCTTGGCGGCGGCCGGGCTGGTGAGACCGAGCAGCAGGGCGATGACGACCGCTGCGGCCAGGGCGGCACGGCGGCGGGCTGTCGGGTGATCGGTACGAGGTGTGGTCGATCGCTGTGGCACGGAACCCTCCGTCTCGACGTTCGAGGAAACGACAGGGACGCCGGGTTCGCCACTAGCTCCTCGATCGGGCAGGCGACCAGCTTGCGCCCGATCGGATCGACACTTCGTCCAGGACCATGTTTCGGCCAGCGGACCGAAGACCTTGAGCCGAATTTCCCGACGGGTGGGTCGGATGGCCGAGTCGGCCGACCTACTGGGGCTGGGCCAGGAAGGGTCGAGGGTCGTAGATGACCTGGATCCGCTCGATGCGACCGTCGGCGATCCAGAACCACTGGCTGAACTGCACGCTCAGCCCACCGGCCTCGAAGCGGACCCGGGCCGCCACCAGGTCGTCGCGACCGACCACGTCCTGCACCGTCGACGTCTGGTCGCCGCCGGTCGGGGTGGCCTCCAGGGCGGCGACGAACGCATCGGCCCCCTCGATCGACATCAGCGGGTCGTCGATCGTGACCTCGTCGGCCAGGAACCCCCGGAGCCGGTCGAGCTGGAGCTGGCCGGGGACGGCGACGGCCAGGTAGTCGCGTACGAGCCGGGTGCTGTCGGTGTTGTTGTCGGTGTCCATGCCACAGGACTACTGCGGGCGAGGGACTCGGTGCTGTTGAGATCTTGCGGTCTGCCCGGCCGACCCCGGTCGGGCGAGCTCAAGGCCAGCGGGGGCGGACGGCGATCGAGCAGTCGACGTCCCAGGCCGAGGCGTCGATGGTCTCCGGTCGCCGCCGGAATCGCTTCATGGCCGGGCCGTCGGCCGGCTCCCAGCACGAGGTCGGCAGCCACACGTTGTAGAGGTGCTCCCAGGCCGCGGCCGTCTCGGGCAGCGTCGTGCAGTGGATCTCGACCGCCCGGCCCGCCGCCAGCTCGTGGATCCCGATCTCGCCGTCGGCCTCGACGTGCGGGCCGACGGTCACGCCCAGGTCGTAGGTGAGCTGTGGCTGCGGCGTGGCCTTGGCGCTCTCCCAGCTCAGGCCGACCAACTCGCCGACCTCCGGCCCGACGCCACGGCGGGCCAGCCAGCGGATGAGACGGTCGTAGCCGGCGGCCAGGCGGTCGTCGCGCCACGGGTCGCGAACGCGGACGAAGGCAACCCGAGCGGTCCCTCGCCGCACCAGCACCGGTTGGGCCGGGCTCGGCGCGCCGGTGCCGATGGCCCCGGCCGTCGGGTCGACGGGTCCGAGCACCGAGACCCGGTCCCACGAGCTCGGCGTGCGCCCGTACCGGGCCCGGAACACGCGGGCGAAATCGGACGGGGTGGCGAAGCCGACCTCGGCCGAGATCGAACCGAGCTCCCTGGTCGGCGAGCCCCGCATGAGCTGCACCGCCCGCTCGAGCCGGGCCCGCCTCGTGAACTCGGACACCGTCTCCCCGGTCGCCTGCTTGAAGACGCGGTGGAAGTGGTGTGGCGAGTAGCCGGCGACGGCGGCGAGCGAGGTCAGCGCCGGTCGGGGTCCCGTTGGGGGCGTCGTTCGACGACCGGGACGCGTTCGGGGCCGGCACCCGATCGGGTGCCGGCCCCTCCGCCGTGTTGGATGCGGACGCCGCTCCGCGTCCAAGCGGCGAGGTGGTCGGTCGAGCGGCGATGCGGTCCTCCCACCGGTCGGCGAGTGCCGATCGGCGGAGCATCGATCAGGGAGCGCCGATCAGCTTCCCGTCCGGGGTGGCGGCGAACCAGACGTCGCCCGAGCCCTGACCGTTGACGTCGCCGGGGGCGGCGTCGCCGGCGAAGCGGTACAGCGGCCAGATGCCGGCCGCCAGCTGGTGCGAGCCGTCGGTGCGGGTCATGACCGAGAAGACGTCGGGGTCGAGCCCGGCCGGCAGGTCGGGACCGTCGACGAAGACCGGGGGCCAGGCGTCGGCGCACGCATCGTCGCAGGTCGGGCCACCGGCGTCGCGGTCGGGCAGGAAGCCGTAGAGGGTCAGCCCGGCGCCGTCGACCAGGACCGAGCCGAGCTCGGTCTCGGCGGCGGCGACCGGGGCGGCCACGTCGGCACCGCTGCCGGCGTCGTCGGCCGCGGCCGAGTCGTCGCCGTAGCCGTCGCCCGAGCTGGCGTCGTCGGCGGCGCTGCCGTCGGACGCGGCGTCGGCCGCACCCGAGTCGTCGGTGTCGGCCGGGGCCTCGCCGTCGGCGTCGTCGGTGATCAGGGTGCCGTCGACGTCGACGGCGAACCAGACGTCGCCGGAGCCCTGGCCGTTGACGTCGCCGGGTACGGCGTCGCCGGCGAACCAGTACAGCGGCCAGCGACCGGCGACGAGCTGGCGCTGTCCGTCCTCGCGGACGGTGGTGGCGAAGATGCCGAAGTCGAGCCCGGGGCCGGCGGTCCAGTCGTCGCTGACGATGACCGGGGGCCAGGCGTCGGCGCAGGTGCCGTAGCAGGTGCTGATGGCGTCGACGTCGTTGGTGAAGCCGTAGAGGCTGAGTCCGTCCGGACCGACGAGGATCGGACCGAGGTCCGAGTCGCCGGAGAGCACGTCGATGGTGGCGGGGCCGTCGTCGGCCGGGGCGGCCGCCGGGGCGGCGTCGGTGGCGGCGGCCGGGGCGGCCGTCGTGGTGTCGTCGCCACCGCAGGCGGCGAGGACGAGGGCCAGCCCGAGGGCGCTGGCCAGGGCGGGGGTGCGGAAACGCATGGGGATTCTCCTTTGGTGTTGGCGTTGCTTGGTGTCGGGGTCGGTCGGATCAGGGGGCGACGGTGATCGAGCCCTCCATCGAGGGGTGGATCTCGCAGAAGAAGTCGTAGGTACCGGGGGCGGTCGGTGCGGTCACGGTCGCGGTGGCGCCGCCGGCGAGGTCACCGGTGTCGACCTCACCCGAGCGGAAGGTCAGCGTGTGGGGGGCGCCGTCGTTGTTGACGACGGTGAGGGTGGCCCCCGGGGCGACCGTCGCCGGGCCGTCGAAGGCGAAGCCCTCGATGGTGATCGTGGCCGCCGCCGGTGCGGCGGCCCGGTCGTCCGCCGGGGCCTGGTTGCCGGCGCCCGGGTCGGCCGGTGCCGCCGGGGCCTCGGCGCCGCCCCGGCCACCGGCGGTGCGGGTGCCCCGCCGGTAGGTCTCCTCGGTGGCATCGCCGGCCTGGTCGGTCGGGGCATCGGTGGCGACGGCGGCGGTCGCCGAGCCGTAGCTGGACGGTCCGCCGGAGCCCGGGCGGGCCAGGGCGATCCCGGCGGCCAGGCCCCCGGCCAGGATGATGGCCAGGGTCGGGGTCATCGTGCGTGTGGTCGACATGGGGTCCTCTCGTGTGGTCGATCGGGTGAGGGGGGTCGGACGGTCGGCAGGGACCGGCTCACCAGGGGAAGCCGATGGTCGTGAAGAACCAGAGCGACGACGTCAGCCAGATCCCGGTCAGGACGGCGACGAGCAGGCCGCCGGCGGCCGGGAGGACCCACCCGGACAGGCGCTCGGACCGGAGCAGCAGGAGCTTCGTGGCCAGCGCGCCGTAGAAGGCGCAGCCGAGGATCGAGTGGAGGAGGACCCGGGTGGTCGTGTCCTGGAAGCCGAGGGCCCAGAGGCAGTGGTACGCCACCGGGAGGGTGACGAGGAAGGCAACGGTCCCGCTCCAGCGGTGCACGGCGGCCAGGCCGGCCGGGGCGTCGCCGACGCCGGGGAGCCGACCCCACATCCAGGCCGCCGACAGGCCCTGGGTGATGCCGAGCACGACGGCTGCGGTCGTGAACCAGGCCTTCATGGCCAGCAGGCTGGGAAAGCCGAACTGCCAGATCGTGTCACCGGTCGGGGTGTGCAGCCGGCCGTAGACGCCGAGGCTGAGGGCCAGCGCGCCACCGACTGCGGCGGCGACGATGACGGCCCGGTTGTTCGGGCGCGTCGAAGCAGGGGGCGCCGGGGCGCCCACCGTCGTGGTGTGCATGGGTGAGGTCCTTTCGAGCGTGAGGTCAACGCCGGGGCATCGCCGATCGGCGGGTGCCGCGTGGTTCAACTCCGTTGCGTCTCCCTCTACGCCCGGCTCCGTCGTCCGGTTCGCGATCCGTCGAGAAATCCGACCGCCCCGACCGCCCGGCGCAGAACTTGCCGCCGAGTCGGCCAGCGATGGACGATCGGGGCGCGGCGACGATGGCGCCGGCGGCCGACGCCGCGACCGACAGGAAGGGGACGACATGAGCAGGACGATCGACACCGGGTCCGAGCACCTGACCGCCGAGGTGGACGATGGCGTCGCCGTGATCACGATGGACCGGCCCGAGCGCCGCAACGCGCTGACCGACGACATGCTCAGCGGGCTGGCCCTGGCGCTGGCCGACGTCGAGGTGGCCGCCGACGTCCGTTGCGTCGTGCTGACCGGCGCCGGTGGGGCGTTCTGCGCCGGCGGCGACGTGAAGGGCTTCGCCGAGGGTGACGGGGCCGGCGGCGGGTCCTCGTCGTGGGACGCCGGGGTCCACGAGCAGCGGCTCAGCCACAAGCGGACGTCCGGGGCGCTGTTCCACATGCCGAAGCCGACGCTGGCCGCGCTGCCCGGCCCGGCCGCCGGGGCCGGCCTGTCGCTCGCCCTCGCCTGCGACCTGCGGATCGCGGTCGACACCGCCGTCCTCACGACGGCCTTCGCCCGGGTCGGCCTGGCCGGCGACTACGGCGGCACGTGGTTCCTGACCCGGCTCGTCGGTCCGGCCAAGGCCAAGGAGCTGTACTTCCTGCCCGAGCGGATGGACATGACCACCGCCCTCGACCTCGGCATCGTGAACGACGTGGTCGGCGCCGACGACTACGAGTCGGCGTGGCGTGGCCTGGCCGCTCGGCTGGCCGCCGGCCCGCCGATCGCCTTCCGCTACATGAAGGAGAACATCAACCGGGCGCTCACCGGCGAGCTCGACACGCTGCTCGAGCTCGAGTCGACCCACCACCGGCACACGGGCACCACCGCCGACCACAAGGAGGCGTCACAGGCCTTCGTCGACAAGCGGGACCCGGTCTTCGAGGGCCGCTGACGTCGCCGCCGCGGCGGTCCGACCGGCCCGTCGGCGCACGGGCCGATGGGTGAAAGAGCCCAACGGCCGCCGATCGTCAGCCAGGTCGCTCGTAGCTATCCTACGAACACCCTGGTGGCGAAACTGAGGTGACATCCACGTGCCTACCCGACCTCCCCTGCGCATTGGCGTGCTCGGACTCGTGCTGGTTGTGGCCGTGGCGCTCCTCCAGCCGACCGGCCCGTCCCCGGCGGCCGCGCTCTCCCTGCCCGGCGGCCCTGGCACGCCCGCGGTGACCCTGACCCCGGGCGTCGATCACGTCGACGTCGAGTGGGAGCCGGTGGCGGATGCCGACCGCTATCGCTACCGCCATCGCCAGGGTCGCCAGTCCTGGTCGGCCAACACCCAGACGACGGGGACCTCGGCCAGGATCTCCGGGCTCGAGCCGGGCGGCACGTACACGATCGCCGTCGGTGCCCGCATCAACGGCAAGTGGAGCAGCAAGTGGACCCAGGGCACGATCGTCGTCGAGCCCGACGGCACCACCACGACGACGGGCTCGACCACGACGACGACGGGCTCGACCACGACGACGACGGGCTCGACCACCACGACGACGACGTCGCCAGACATGGTCGAGGTGGTCGGACCGACCGCGTCGAGCCCGACCGTGCGGGTGACGCCGACCCACTCGTCGCTCTCGGTGAGCTGGGACGAGGTGCCGGGCGCCACCGAGTACCAGTACCGGTATCGGGTCAAGAAGCTCGCCTGGAGCGCGTGGCAGTACGCCAACGGGCCCGTCGAGATCACCGGGCTGCAGGAGGCGACGTCACACAGCGTGCAGGTGCGGGCGAGGGTCGACAACCGGTGGAAGCCGAAGACGACCGTCACCCTCGACACGCTCACGTACGCGCCACCGCCGCCCCACCACCACGGTCCACCGCCGACGCCGGGTGTCTGGGTCGAGGCGGCCGATGAGGTCGCGGTCTACACCGACGATCGGGAGCCGACGTCCTACTTCGCGGTCGACCCCTTCGCCGTCGCCGTCGACGACGAGCGCTGGACCGCCACCCGGATCGGCTGGCTCGTCAAGTGCGAGAGCGTGAAGGTCGAGCAGATCGATCCGATCGCCCAGCCAGGGGTGAGCCACGGTCACCACGCACATGAGTTCTTCGGCAACCCGAACGTGGACCCGAACACCACCACCCAGTCGCTCATGGACACGCCGATGTCCGACATCGAGTGCACCGACCTCAACGACAAGTCGGCCTACTGGGCACCGGTCGTCTACCAGGACGGCTACCCGGTCGAAGCGGTCAACTTCTCCGCCTACTACAAGTCGACGACGCCCGATGTCGTCCCGATGCCTGACGGTCTGCGGATCATCGCCGGCAACGCCGGCGCCACGTCGAACGAGTCATCCGCCCTCGTCGGCTACTGGATGTCGCGCGAGGCGTCGACCGAGGAGGTCTTCAGCTCGATCGGGGCGACGGAGATGATCACGCCCCACCGATCCGGCGTGGCGCTCGTGCTGCGCATCAACTACCCCAACTGCTGGGACGGGGTGCACCTCGACTCGCCGGATCACCAGAGCCACATGGCGTACTTCGACGAGGAGACCAAGACGTGTCCGGCCAGCCACCCGGTCAAGGTCCCGCAGCTCACCACGTTCACCTCGTACGGCGAGATCGATGGCGGGGCCGGGCTGACCCTGTCGTCCGGGCCCTGGTACACGTTCCATCAGGACTTCTGGAACGCATGGAGCCCGAATCAGATGGACGAACTGACGCAGGCCTGCCTGGTCGACGAGCTGAACTGCCGGGTGAACAGGACCTCGTGGCTGCAGGCGTACGGCCAGCAGGAGCTGGTGATTCCGGCGACCGCCGGCCCGTGAGCCGTGGCCTCGCATCGAGCGGGGCCTACAACCAGCCCCGGTCCCGGGCGATGACCGCCGCCTCGACGCTCGAGCGGGCGTTGGTCTTGGCCGCCGCCGTCGACAGGTAGTTGCGGACGGTCCCCTCCGACAGGTGGAGCGCCCGGGCGATCTCGGCCGCCGGCGACCCGTTGAGGGCGTGGGTCAGGGCCTCACGCTCCCGGGCGCTCAGGGGATTGGTGCCCTCGAGCAGCGACTCGGTGGCCAGCTCGGGGTCGACGACCCGCATCCCGGCGTTGACCCGGCGGACCGCCTCGGCCAGTTCCGGGGCCGGCGTGTCCTTGACGACGAAGCCGGCGGCGCCGGCGTCGATCGCCCGCCTGAGATAGCCCGGTCGGCCGAAGGTGGTCACGATGAGGGCCCGCACCGACGGTGCCCGCACGGCCAGCAGCTCGGCGACCTCGATCCCGGTCATCCCCGGCATCTCGATGTCGAGCAGGGCGACGTCGACCGGGTGGCGCTCGACCGCGGCGAGGACCTCGTCACCACGGTCGACCTCGGCCACCACCTCCAGGTCGGGCTCGAGGCCGAGGAGGGCGGCCAGCGCGCCGCGGACCAGGGCCTGGTCGTCGGCCAGGAGGAGACGGATGGCATCGCTCATCGTCTGCTCACCGTTCGCTCACCGCGGGCTCACCCGACCACCACCTCGACCCGGGTCCCGCCGGACCCGAGCCCGTTCGAGTCGTCGGGCCAACCGATGCGCAGCTCGCCGCCGGCCGCCTCCACCCGCTCGTGCAGCCCGCGCAGACCGTTGCCGGCCGGGCGTCCGTCGAGCCCGATCCCGTCGTCGGTGACCCGCAACAGCACGGGGCCGCCACCGGGGGCCAGCTCGATGTGGCACTGCGAGGCCCTGGCGTGGCGGACGACGTTGGTCACCGCCTCCCGCACCACCCAGGCCAGGGTTGGCCGCTGATGCTCGGGCACGTCGTTGACCTCGCCCGTGACCAGCAGGCCGACACCGGCGTCGGCCAGCACGGTACGGGCGACGGTCACCTCGTCGGCGAGGTTGGCGGCGCGGAGCCCGCCGACCGTCGAGCGGATCTCGGCCAGGGCGCCCCGGCTGATCGCCTCCAGCTCGTCGAGCTGGGCCCGGCAGGCGTCGATGCGATCACGCTGCGCCCGGTCGTCGGGGTCGACATCGGCCAGGAACCGCCTGGCCAGCTCCACCTTGAGCACGATCGCGGTCAGGCTGTGGCCGAGCACGTCGTGCACGTCCCGGGCCACCCTCGTCCGCTCGTCGCTGACCGCCAGCACCGTGCGCAGCCGGGTCTGCTCGACCTGGTGGCCCTCGACGACCCGGATCAACATGGTCGCCCCGCCGATGGCCAGGATGATGAGCGTCATGAACCACAGGTCGCCGAACGCGCCGGCGGCCAGCGGCAGGGCCACCGTCACGCCGACACCGACGGCGAAGACGGCGAGCACCACCGGCCACGGGAACAGGAAGACGGCGAACGAGACCACGAACGGCACGACCCCGATCGCGGGGAGGTCGACGAGTGCATAGAGGGCCAGGGTGGTGAGCACCAGGCCGGCGAGGTGGTACCAGCCGCTCGGCCGGTCTGGCGCGACCTCGGGCTTGGCCCTGGCCACGTTCTCGGCCCTGTTCTGGATGTGGAAGCCGCTGACGTAGATGGCGGCGAAGACGAGGAGCAACCCGATCGACGCCCACTTGGTCGCCGTGGTCTCGTCGTCGAGCGAGGCGATGGTGATCGCCGGGAAGACGAGGAAGACGAGCCAGATGGCGGCCAGCAGCCAGCCGTTGCGCTCGATCCAACCCGTGGCCGGGCCGGCTGGCCGTGGATCGGTGCTCATGTCACTGCCTGGCCCGGCCCCGGGCGACGAGGACGACGGCGGCGACGGCCAGGATCGCGGTCCACGCCACCACGTTGGCCAGCGGCTGCCACAGCGGGACCTCGATCAGGTCGCCGGTGTCGGTGTCGATCGTGCCGCCGCCGGTCAGCGCCCGCCTGGCCAGCGACACGTAGCCGTAGAGCGGGGTGAACTTGGCCAGCGTGAGCTGCCAGCCGCTGACCGGGACGAAGATGTTGCCGAGGAACGACAGCACCACGAGCGAGCCGGAGGCGGCGCTCCCCGCGGCCTCGGAGCGGAAGGCAAGCCCGAAGCTCAGGCCGTACAGGGCGAAGGTGGTGGCGCCGACCAGCAGGACCGCGGCCGACACGATCCACACCGACCGCGGGGCCTCGGCGCCCGTGAACGCACCGATCGTGTAGACGAGGACGATCGGGATGGCGGCGATCGTGATGGCGGTCGCCGCCTTGACCCGCACGTAGCCGACGTCGCTCAGCGGGGTCAGGCCGAGCTGGCGACCCCAGCCCTGCATCCGCTCGACGGCGGCCATGCTCCCGATCCCGGAGGTGGCGGTGACGGCGCCGTAGCCGGCCATGGCGATCATGATCCACATGGCGACGTTGCCGTCGCGTACCGGCTCGTCGCCGTAGTCGGGAGAGGCACCGAAGATCACGTAGAGGAAGGCCGGCAGTCCGGCGGTGAAGAACATGGTCACGTAGTCCCGCCGCAATCGGCGGAGCTCGAGGCGATAGTAGGTCAGGTTCATCGGTCTGCTCCTGGTCGTTTGGTTGCCGACGGTCACGAGGCGCCGACGACGCTCGGCGTGCGGGTGGTCAGGTTGACGAAGGCGGTCTCGAGCGAGGCCGCCTCGATCTCGAGCTCGGAGCCGCCGAGCTCGCCGAGCAGGCGGCGGGCGATGTCGTCCGAGTCGGAGGTCTCGACGACGAGGCGGTCGGTCTCCGTGGTCAGGTGGACCACCGAGGGCAGGTGCCGGAGGGCGTCGGCCACCCGGTCGATACGATCGGTGCCGATCCGGGCCCGCACGGTGCGACCGGAGGCCCGGCGGCGGACCTCGTCGGTCGGGCCGTCGGCCACGATCCGCCCGCCGGCCAGCAGGACGGTCCGGCGGGCGAAGTCCTCGGCCTCCTGCAGGTAGTGGGTGGCGAACACGATGGTCCGCCCCCGGTCGGCCTCGTCCTCCATGGCGGCCCAGAACGATCGCCTGGCCTCGACGTCCATGCCGGCGGTGGGCTCGTCGAGCAGCAGCAGGTCGGGGTCGGCGAGGAGGGCCAGGGCGAACCGGAGCCGCTGCTGCTCGCCGCCCGAGCACGACTGGACCTGGCGGTCGACGAGACCGGTCAGGCCGGTCCGGTCGAGGATCTTCGGGATCGGGTCGGTTGCCGGGTAGGTGGAGGCGACCAGCTCGACGGTCTCGCCGACCGTCAGGTCGCGCAGGAGACCGCCCGTCTGGAGCACGGCCGAGACCCGCCCGGCCGCCACCGCCTCACGGGGCGGACCGCCGAAGACCTCGACGACGCCGGACGTCGCCTCGGTGAAGCCGAGGACCACGTCGAGGGTGGTGGTCTTGCCGGCGCCGTTCGGGCCGAGCAGGGCGACGATCTCGCCGGGGCCGACGTCGAGGTCGATGCCGTCGACGGCCCGGGTCGGCGTCGACCCGGAGTCGTAGTGCTTGGTCAGGCCACGGAGGCGGATGCAGGTTTCCATACCTCCAACGGTGACGCCACGGCGTTGATCCCGGTAGGGGGATGGATCACCGGTTGGGCATGAGGATTGTCACGTCCGGTCCGTGCCGCTCCGCGACGGGCGTGACGTGTGCCGGCGGCCCCTGCGTCGGCCGACCGAGCGCCGGTGGACCGCCACCACCCGTTCGCCGATGGCGCGGGTGGTGGCCCGATCGAGGACCGGTCGCCCGCTGATCGTGCGATCGAGCTGCTCCAGGTCGGCGGTGACCAGGTCGACCCCGGGCGCCTGACAGCGCACGATCTCGGCCAGCGGGTCGACGAGGACCACCGCGGTGTGGACGGGAACGGGGTGAACGGAGGCCAGCTCGGCGGCCAGCGCCTCGGCCGGCTCGCCGACCTCACGACCCCAGGTCCGGCCGCCGCCGTCGACGGCCGGCGCGGTCTCCTGCGTCCGCCCCTGGCGGGACAGCCGGGTCTTCTGCCACCGGTCGCCGTCGACGGCCAGCAGGACCGCCTCGTTCTTGATCTCGATCGCCCAGACCCCCGTCGGCCCACCGAGCACGTGGTCGATCTCGCCAGACTCGGTGAGCACGCCGTTGTACAGGAACCACTCGTCCGACAGCGACACCCGGTACCGGTTCGGCAGGATCTGCTGGCCGGCGTGGCCCTTCGCCAGCTGCGCCTGCTCGATCTCGAGGTAGCCGAGCTTGGCCTCGATGTTCGCCAGGTCCTCCTTGAGCTGGTCGAGCCGTCTGGCCGCCGCTCGCTCGGCGCTCGACGCGACGCGGAACAGCCGCTTCCAGAGGCCCTTCGTCCGCGTCGCCTCGTCGAGGCGGACCCGCGCTTCGGCCTCGGCCATCCTCACCTGGTTGCGCTCGGTCTCGGCCCCCTCGACCCGCTTCTCGGCCCGACCGAGCCGACGACCCACCTCGTCGGACAGGCTCTCGATGTGAATGGGCATGCGGGGCCGCCTCCCTGTGGGCCACGAACCTAGCGCAGCCCAGGGGCCCGGTCACGCCTCGGTCGCGCCTCGATCACCCCAGGCGACGTCGGCCAGGAGGTCGTCCGGATCGGGGTCGAGATCGTCCCACACCCGGAGCAGGTGCTCGCCGGCGGTCAGGTACAGCTCGCCGGCGTCGGGATCGCGGTCGGCCTCGATCAGGACCGATCGCAGGTACTTGGCCACGTGGGCGTCGTGGCGTCTGGCCGCCTGGTCGACGAGGGCCTGGCGCCGAGCGCCGACGGTCGACGGCTCGGCCGGGCGGACCAGGGGGTCGGTCGGGTCGATGGCCACCGTGGCCTGGGCGGCCCGGAAGGCCAGCAGGTGGGTGGCGGCGATGGCGAGGGCCTGGCTGCGTGCGGGGTCGGCACCGCCCGGCTCGGCCTCGATCTGGGGGGCGACGGTGAGCACGGCCTGGGGCAGGGTCAGGCTGTGGGTCCAGCCGTAGGGGGCGGCGCCGGGATCGTCCCGCACCATCGAGGTGGCGGCGAGGCGCATGATCGACCGGGTGGCCTCGCCGCCGGCGGTGCGGCCGACGGTCGGGGCCAACAGGTCGTCGGCGACGCCGGGGGCGTCGACCTGCATCACCATCGGGTGGATGAAGTCGGGCTCGGGACGCCCGAGGCGGGGCGGGTCGGCGAGCGCGGCGACGACGGCGTCGAGCCCGGTCGGCTCCCGGCCGGGGGCGGCGCTGCGTTCGCCGACGGGTCCGCCGTTGCCGACGACCTCGCCGTCGGCGCCGGAGGCGACCCGTTCGATCCAGCCGATACGCCAGTCGGCCCGGCGAGCGAGCTCCCGCACCAGCGGGCGGAGCAGGTCGAGCCAGCCGACGGCCCGCTCGGGCGTCTCGACCATCGTCGCCAGCAGGATGGGGCCGTGGGCTGCGGCCGAGGTCCGGTCGGCGATGGCCGGCGCCAGCGGACCGACGATGCGGTCGAGGAGTCCGGCGGACGGACCGGGGGCAGCGGGCCCGGTCACGGCCGTGGCCGCGGCGCTCAGCGCCCGGGCCGCAGCCTCGGCACCGGCGAGATCGCCTGCGGCGATGGCGCGGGTGATGGCCGCCACCGCAGCATCGACGTCGTCGCCGAGCTCGGCGGCGGCCACCGGCTCGGACGGTGCAGAGGTGTGGTAGCGAGCGGCGATCGAGACCAGCCGGAGCCGGGCCAGCCGCCGCCACTCGGGGGAGGTCGAGCGCAGCAGCTGGGCCCGGGCGGTCAGCTCGAGCGGTGCGTGCAAGACGAACGAGTCGGGTGGGCCCTCCCGCGGCTCGGCCACTGCGGCGGCGACGGCGGCCACCAGCGCGTCGTCGTCGAGGCGATCCAGGCCCCGCCGGTCGTAGGCCGAGGCGAGGTCGTCGATCGGGAGGTCGGTCACGGCGTCATCGAGGTTTCGGTCGGTGCCCATGTCCCCCGTTCTACAATCTCAAGTAATGTTGAGATCAAGGCCGGGCCGGGGCGACGGGCGAGCCGCGGAGCTGCTGACCATCGGCGCGGTGGCCGAGCGGACCGGGCTGGCGGTTTCCGCCGTCCGGTTCTACGAGCAGCGGGGCCTGATCGAGGCCGAGCGGGCGCCGTCGGGCCACCGGCGGTTCGCCCGGGCCACGATCCGCCGGGTGTCGTTCATCCTCGCCTGCCAGAGGCTGGGCTACAGCCTGGGCGAGATCGGTGAGCGCCTCGCCGCCCTCCCGGACGGGCGGACGCCGACCGATGCCGACTGGGAGCGGCTCGCCGCCGGGTTCCGGGCCGATCTCGACGCTCGGATCCAGGGCCTGATCGACCTCCGGGACCGGCTGGACGGCTGCATCGGCTGCGGCTGCCTGTCGCTGGAGAACTGCGCGATCTACAACCCGGACGACGCTGCGGCCGGTCTCGGCTCCGGGCCCCGCTACCTGCTCGGCAACACCGCGGACGACCTCGACCGGTGAGGGGTGCGGCCGCCCGCGTCGCATCGTCACGGCAGGCCGCGGCGGAAGAGGGCGCGATGGGTCAGCTCGCTGGCGACGGCGACCAGACCGGCGAGCGTGGCCAGCATGATCGCCGGGTCGTGGATCACCTCGGCCGGGTGCACGGTCCCGACGAACGGAAGGCTGATGATCGCCAGCACCGCGGCGGCCACGGTGGCCGCCTGGAGCCCCCGGGACAGCGCCGGCGTCGGCGGTCGTCGGCCGATCCGCCACAGCGCCACGGCTCCCTGCCCCAGCAGATAGAAGGCGGACGGGGCAACGGCCCCCGAGGCGAGGAAGACCAGGTTGAGGGCGGCGGCGACGGCCAGCGCCGGGATCACGGCCCGGTTCGACACCAACGCGACGCCAGCCGCCGCCTGGGCCACGACGACGAGCACCGCCACCAGCGGGGCCAGCGGCAACACGAACGACGAGAGCAACGGCGACAGCCACGGCAGGGTCAGGTCGGCCGTGGTGGCGACGAAGCCCCGGATCACGTCGCCGTTCCACCAGGCGGGGTCGATCACCTTCTCCCCGACGGCTCGGAGCCACCCGAGACCGAAGAAGAGCTGGGTCACGACGACCCACGGTGGGATCTCGGTGTAGCGGGCGAGCAGCCGATCGAGCCGGCTCGGTGGTGGCGCCGCGGTCGAGCGCAGCGGACCGGGGAGCGGCGGCGGGTAGGTCGGCGGCGTCGGGTCGGCGGGCGAGGGGGGATGGTCGAGGGCGACCGGGCGGTTGTTCACGAGGGGCGACGCTACGGACCCGCCGTCAAGCGCTCGGCCGGCGAGCGGCAAGGTCGTGACAAGTCGGTCCCGGCCTCGTTGCGGCGGGCGTCGCTCAGCCGGGCAGGGCGAACGAGACGACGGCCCCGCCGCCGGGATTGTCGTCGACGGCCAGGGTGCCGCCGTGGGCGCCGACGATCGAGGCGACGATCGACAGCCCGAGCCCCGACCCCGGCTTGGCCCTGGCCTCGTCCGACCGGTAGAAGCGGTCGAAGACCCGCTGCCGGTCGGCCTCATCGATCCCCGGCCCCCGGTCGGCCACCGTGACCACCCGGTCGGTGGCGACGCGGACGGCGATCGGTGGCCCCGGCGGGCTGTACTTGTGGGCGTTGGACAGCAGGTTGCCGATCGCTCGCACCAGGCTGTCGTGGTCGCCCCGGACCGGGACCGATGGTAGGTCCGCATCGACCACCCGGTCGGGGTGGCGGGCCCGGAACCGCTCGACCGCCTCGGCCGCAGCGCTGCCGAGGTCGACGGCCGTGAAGGCCTGGGCCTCGTAGCGATCGGTGGCGACGTCGACGATCTCGTTGACCAGCCGGGTCAGCTCCCGCAGCTCACCCTGCACGCTGTGCAGGGTGTCTCGCCTGGCGGCGGGGTCGAGGTCGGGGGCGGCGGCCAGGAACTCGACGTTGGCCTTGACGCTGGTCAGCGGCGTCCGCAGCTCGTGGGCCGCGTCCTGGACCAGGCGCTGCTGCTGGTCGCGACTGTGCGACAGGCTCTGCAGCAGGTTGTCGAAGCCGCGGGCGAGGCGGCCGACCTCGTCATCGCCGTCGACCTCGATCGGGACCGACAGGTTCCCGGTCGCGGCGACGGCGTCGACCGAAGCGGCGAGCGAGCGCAACGGGCGGGTGATCCGCTGGGCCAGCACCAACCCGGCCAGGCCGGCCAGCGCCGCCACCACCGGGATGGCGATCGTCAGCTGGCCCTGGATGAGGTCGATGGCGGAGTTGCTCTCCTCGAGCGCCCGGGCGACCTGGTACGCCCCGCCGTTCGGGAGGGCGGCGGTGATGATCCGGTACGGCCCGTCGTCGGTCTCGACGGTCCGCAGCCAGGTGTCGTCGCTCGTGCTCGTGGCCAGCTCGACGTCGCGGTCGTCGACGGGGAGGGCGATGCCCGTCGAGACGATCGGATCGCCGGATGGGTCGAGCGTCTGCACGACCGAGTCGGCGTCGAAGCTGCGGGCGAGCCCATCCGGGTCGTTGCGCCCGCCGCCCCGGCCCCGGCCCTCGCCGTCCTGCGGTGGGCCGCGGGTGCCCTTGACCAGCTCGTCCGCCCGGTCCTCGAGGAAGCGGTCGACCTGCCCGGTGACGCCGGAGGAGGCCGAGGCGAAGGCGATGGCGGCGAAGACCAGGGCCACCGCCGCGACCAGCCCGACGAAGGCGGCGGCGAGTCGGACGGCCAGGCTCGACATCAGTCGCCGCCCCGCAGCACGAAGCCGACCCCGCGCACGGTCTCGATCAGCCGGGGGGTGCCGGCCGCCTCGAGCTTGCGGCGGAGGTAGCCGATGTGGACGTCGAGCGAACGCGACTCGCCGTCGAAGTCGTAGCCCCAGATCCGCTCGTACATGACCGACCGCTCGAGCACGATGTCGAGGTTGCGGAACAACAGCTCGAGGATGGCGAACTCGGTGCGGGTCAGCTCGACCGCGACGGGCTCATCCGACCCGTCTGCGTCATCGGCATCGGGGTCGACGGTGACAAGGCGGCGGGGCAGGTCCAGGCTGAGGGGACCGGCCCGGAACACCGCACCGTCGCCGCTGCCGCCGTTGTCGCCGACCCGCCGGAGCAGGGCCCGGAGCCGGGCGAGCAGCTCCTCCATCTCGAACGGCTTGGCCAGGTAGTCGTCGGCGCCGGCGTCGAGGCCGGCCACCTTGTCGGCGGTCTCCTGGCGGGCGGTCAGCATCAGGATCGGGACCCGGTTGCCGTCGCGGCGGAGCTGGCGGCAGACGGCGAGTCCGTCGACGTGGGGCATCATCACGTCGAGCACGAGGGCATCGGGCTCGTGCTCGGTCACCGCCCCGAGGGCGGCCGCACCGTCGCCGGCGGCCACGACCGAGTAGCCCTCGTAGGACAGGATGCGCTCGAGGGCGGTGCGGATCTCGGGGTCGTCCTCGGCGATCAGGACGGTGGCGGCCATCGTGTCGTTCATCGTCTGCGGCTCCGTTCGGATCGGCGTCTCATCGGTCGGCCTCCGGCGGTGGGAGCTGAGCGAACCCTACCGGCGACGCCCGCAGCCACCCCCGCAGCGGGCGCTGCGAGGGTGGCGGGGGGGGAGAGGGGTGGACGTCGAGGTCGGGCGGCTAGGCGTCGCTGTCGCTGGCGTCCTCCTCGGCGTCGTCGCCGTCGTCGCCGAAGACCTTGTCCTCGATGCGCTCGGTCTTCTCGGCCAGCTTGTCGGCGGCCTCGTCGTCGGTGATGCGGCCTTCGGCGACCTTCTCGTCGATGCGCTCGGCTGCGTCGGCGATCATCTGGGCGACGAGGTCGTCCGGGTCGACGCCGTTGGCCTCGGCCACCTCGGCCAGCGTGGCGCCGGCGTCGAGCTCGGCTCGCAGCTCCTCGGGCTCCATGCCGAGCAGCTCGGCCACGGCGCCCTTGTTGCAGCCGCCTCGGCCGTCGCGGCCACCGCGACCCTCGCCGCGCCGGCCCTCGGGGCGGGCCTCGTCGCTCGGCGTGGTCTCGGGCGTCTCGGTGGCGTCTGGCGTCTCGGTGGCGTCCGTGTCGGCCGTCTGGGCCGAGGCCACCGAGGCCAGGCCGAGGCCGCCGAGGGCGAGGGCGGAGGTGGCGCCGATGGTTGCCAGGGTCTTCTTCATTGCGGTTGCTCCTTGGGAGGTTGGGGGAGTCTCGGAGGGGCTCTCGTCGACGGTTCCCAGCTTCGGGGAGCTCCCGCAGGGCGACGGCAGCGCTGTGGCAAGGTTCCGGCAAGACCGGAAACGCAGGCGATCAGCGGGTTTCCAGTACCCGCTGGCGCAGCTGGTACTTCTGGATCTTGCCGCTCGGCGTCATCGGGAAGTCGTCGACCACCACGAGGTTCTCCGGCCAGAACTGCTTGGTCAGCCCCTGGTCGTCGAGGAAGTCCGTCAGCTCGCCGAGCGACGGCGCAGCGGCCGGATCGGCGACGGTCACCACGACGCAGCCGACCTCGCCGAGACGATCGTGGGGCTTGGCGATCAGGGCGACGCCGGTGACGGCGGGGTGGCGGAGCACGACGTCCTCGACCTCCTTGACCGGCACGTTCTCCCCACCCCGGATGATGATGTCCTTGGTCCGGCCGCTGATCGTGAGGTAGCCGTCGGTGTCGATCACGCCCCGGTCGCCGGTGTCGAACCAGTCGTCGTCGGCGAAGCACGACTCGGTGAGCGCCCGCCCCTGGAGGTAGCCGATGAAGGTCAGGGCGCCCCGGAACTGGAGGTCACCCTCGACGCCGGCCGGGAGTGGGCGGCCGTCGTCGTCGACCACCCGTACCTCGTTGCCAGGTAGGGCCGAGCCGTCGGTCGCCCGCTTCTCGAATGGGTCGTCTCGCCGGCCGGTGGTGCTGAGCGCCGTCTCGGTCATGCCCCAGCCCGGCATCACCGTGCAGGGCAGCCGGTCCCTGGCCTCCTCGAGCACCGGGCGGGGGATGGCGGCGCCGGCGCACACGAACACGGCGAAGCTCGTGAGGTCCCGATCGGTCAGGCCATCGACCGCCAGCAGGTCGGCCAGGAACGGCGTCGCCCCCATCGAGGCCTCGATGTGGTGCTGCGCGATCAGGTCGGCGAACCGGGTCGGGTCCCACACCTCCTGGTAGACGACGGTGCCGCCGGCGGTGATCGGGGCCCGGATGCCGTAGAGGTACCCGGTCTGGTGGGCCAGCGTCGAGGCCATGTGGAACACGGAGCAGTCCCGGGCCACCCGCTCGAGCCACCGGTCGGCGGCCCCGTTGATCGTGTTCTGGTTGTGGAGCACCCCCTTCGGCTGGCCGGTGGTGCCCGAGGTGAACATGACCTCGCAGACGTCGTCCGGCGAGGGGCGCAGCAGGTCGATGGCCTCGGTCGTCAGCGGCGAGGCATCGCCGGCGGCCAGCACGTCGTCCCAGGCCATGGCGTCTGGCGGTGGCGGCGGTCCACCGCCGTCCGGGCCATCCGGGGCGTCGCCGACCACGATCAGGTGCTCGACCCAGGGCGACGACTCCCGCAGCTCGGCGTGCATCGCCGCCAGCCCGAACCCCCGGAAGCGCCCGACGGTGATGACCGCCGTCGGCCGGGCCAGGCCCGACATGACCGACACCTCGTGGTGGCGGAAGATCGGGGCCACCGGGTTGACCACGGCCCCGATCCGCTCGCAGGCCAGCACCGCGAGCGGGAACTCCCGCCGGTTGGGGAGCTGCAGCTGCACCACCTGACCGGGTCGGACGCCGATGGCCAGCAGGCCGCGGGCCAGGCGCTCGACCCGCTCGGCGAACGCAGCCCACGTGACCGTGCCGTGCTCGTCGATGATCAGCGGCCGGTGCTCCCGGCCCGGCAACAGGGCGGCCAGGCGGTCGAGCAGGAGGTCGCCGGGCCAGTGCCCGGCTGCGGTCATGGCCTCGATGCGGTCGTTGGTGAGCACCGTCTCGAAGAACGGTCGTGTCGTCATGGCTGGCCCCCTTGCCCAGGGTTTTAGCGGGGGTTCGACCGGGCGGGCGAGACCGCCTGTCTATGCTCGTCGTGATGCCCGAGTCGATCCGCCAGACCAGGACCTCCTCGTTCGGGGTCGGTCGGCGGGAGGGCCACGACGCCTCCGCCTTCTACCAGCGGTTCTCGCCCCCCGAGCTGTCCGACGACCAGACGGTGAATCGTCCGGCCGACCTGGTCGCCGAGCTCGACCGGGGCCGGACGTTCGTCGGGTCGATCGAGCAGGTCCGGATCCTGCCCGAGAACAGCGTTGCCCTGGTGGTCACCTCACCGCCGTACTTCGTCGGCAAGGACTACGAGCTGGCCGTGACCGGCCCGGGCGACGACCGCATCCCGACCACCTACCTCGAGTACCTCGACATGCTGCGCACCGTGTTCGCCGAGTGCGCCCGGGTGCTCGAGCCGGGCGGGCGGATCGCGGTCAACGTGGCCAACCTCGGCCGCAAGCCGTACCGCTCGTTGTCGGCCGACGTGATCAACATCCTCCAGGACGACCTCGGCCTGCTGCTCCGGGGCGAGATCCTGTGGGAGAAGGCGGCGGTGGCCTCGGGGTCGTGCGCCTGGGGCTCGTTCGCCAAGGCGTCGAACCCGGTGCTGCGAGATCTGACCGAGCGGGTGATCGTCGCCTCCAAGGGCCGGTTCAACCGGGCCCGCTCGGCCCCCCAGCGGCGCAAGGCCGGGCTGCCGTGTGAGTCGACGCTGACCAACGACGAGTTCGTCGACGTGACCCGTGACGTCTGGCGGATCGAATCGGAGTCGGCCACCAGGATCGGTCACCCGGCGCCCTTCCCGATCGAGCTGCCCCGCCGGCTGATCGAGCTGTACACCTACGAGGGCGATCTGGTCGTCGACCCGTTCGCCGGCTCGGGCACCACGGTGGTGGCCGCGGCCAGGACCGGTCGGATCGGGGTCGGGTTCGACATCGAGCCCGCCTACGTCGAGCTGGCCGCCCAGCGCCTCGGCATCGAGCTGGCGTCGCTCGAGCGGCGCAGCCCGATCGACCCGGACGACCTCGGCGAGCTCGATCCCGAGGCCCGCCAGGAGTGGTTCCACCAGCAGGCGCTCGAGGAGGGCCGCAAGCTCGACGACATCGCCCACCGGGTGCTGGCCGACGCCGGGTTCGCCGACATCGAGGCCGGGCCGAGACCGATCGGCGGCGTGACCGACCTGGCGTTCCGGGTGCTGGCCCGCGGTGGTCGACCCTTCGGCGTCGAGGTGACCGGACCGTTCCTGGCGGTGCGGCCCGGGCTGCAGCGCATCGAGGCGGTCTGGCGACTGCTCGGGCGGCTGCACGTGGTGGCGACGGCCGGCGACGTCGACGATGGTGACGCCGCCGAGCCGGTGCTCGTGCTCACCTCCAACCGGCCCCGCCCCGGCACGCCGGCCGACAAGGTCCTCCGCTCGATCGGACCGGGCGTGCTGTTCGACGTCGTCGAGCTCTACGACCCGGCCGGCCTCGATCGGCTCCGGCGCTACGCCGACGGCTCGGCGCCGAGGCCCCTGCCGGGTTTCTGGACCGAGGCCGAGCTCCGCCGCCGGGAGTGAGGATGGGCGCCGGCGGAACTCGGATGCGTGCGCTGCTGCTGGCGGTTGCCGTCGTGGTCGCCGTCGTGGCCTGCGGGAGCGACGGCGGCGACGACCAGGCCGACGACGCACCCGGATCGACCGTTGCCGCCGCGTCGACCGATACCGCCGACCCGGACCGCGGCGCGGACGACCAGGGGGCCGCCGACGCCACCGTGATCGAGGCGTCGACCTCGTCGACGCTGGCTGGCACCACCAGCTCGACCACCTCGTCGACCACCGCCACCACCTCGACCACGGCGGGGTCGTCGAGCACCGCGACCACCGCGACGACCACCACCTCCGCGTCGTCGACCACGGCAACGACGGGGACCGGGCCGGTCGTCGACGGGGGGTCGAGCTTCGCCTTCACCAGTCCGACCGGCAACATCGCCTGCGTGATGGATGTCCAGGTGTCGTGCTGGATCGGGGAGAAGGCGTGGACGATCGACCAGCCCGCCGGGCCCGACTGTGCGACCTCGGACTGGGGCAACGCCGTCGACCTCGGTGCCGACGGCCCCTCGTTCCCCTGCTACACCGACATGATCTGGAACGTCTTCGCCCCCCCGCTCGACTACGGCAGCGCCGTGACGGTCGGCGAGTTCCGGTGCGACAGCGCCCGGGCCGGCGTGACGTGTCGCAACGGCGCCGGTCGCGGCTTCACCGTGGCCCGGGCCGGCGTCGATCTGTTCTGATCGCCGGCGGTCGGCCTTTGGGCCGACCGGTGGCGAGCCTGCATGATGGGGGCGTGGGCGACCCCGACGCGATCCTGCTGACCACCAACGAGATGGCGACCTTCGTGGCCGACGGCGTGCTCGTCTTCCCGGCCGTCGTGCCCGATGCCCTCAACCGTCTGGTCCTCGCCGAGCTGCCCTCGTTGCTGGCCGAGAAGCTGGCGGTCCTCCAGGGCCAGCCGCCGCCGGGTGGTGTGCCGCCGCCGGCGACCGGGACCCCGTTCGACGAGCTGCGGTGTGGCACGGCGATCGCCGAGGTGCTGGCCCTGCCCCGGGTTCGGGGGATCGTCCACTCGCTCGTCGGGCCTGGTGCCCGCTACGACCACGACTTCGTCCACCACCTCCGGGCCGGCCACCCGAACCGCCAGCACCTGCACCCCGACGCCATCGTCGACTCCGCCGATCCCGCCTTCGACGTGCAGCTGTTCTACTACCCCCACGAGGTCGCCGCCGGCGGCGGGGGCACCCGCTACGTTCCCGGTACCCACCTGCGGCGGGTCACCAGCACCACAACCGCCCGCTACCAGCACGTCGTCGGCGAGTGCTTCCACGCCGGCCCGGCCGGCACGATCGCCGTGTTCCACCACGGGCTCTGGCACGCCGGTCACGACAACCCCGGCCCGGTCGACCGATGGCTCTACAAGCTCCGCCTGAACCCGGCCGTGCCCCAGGTCCGGCTGTGGGACACCTCCGACCTCGACCGTCGCCACAACCCGCCAACCGACCACGTCTTCGCCGCCGCCGACCCGTCGTCGGTCGCCGCCATCCTCCGGCGGACCCATCGCTGGCAGAGCACCGACGCCAGCCGCTACGACCTGGTCGAGCGCATCCGGCTCTGGCGCCATCTCACCGGCGACCCCGGCTACGACGTCGATCGCTACCTGACGCGCCTGGACCGGCCCGGCATCGACCTCGGAGCCGACGGTGGCTGAACGCCAGCACGTCCTCCACCTGTGGTTGGCGGCGGCGGCCCTCGACACCGACGTCAAGGCGTGGGCCAGCCATGGCGCGCCGCCGGGCGAGGCGCGCCGGTTCGACGGACCCGAGCCGCCGTACCGGACCGGGGTCGACGCACTCGCCGATGGCTGGTCGCTGCTGCAGGCGCCCGGCCCGATCGGGATCGACGCCGCCAACGGCGAGCTCGGGTGTGAGTTCGTCTTCGAGCGCAACGAGCCGATCGAGTAGGGTCGGCGTCGCCATGTCCTGGCCCGTCGACGAGTTCACCCTGACCGATCCCGACACCGCCGTCGAGCACGTCGTCTCGATCGCCCTGCCGGTTCGTCACGCCAGCCTGGAACGGGTCCCGCTCCTGCTGTGCCTCGACGGTCCATGGGTGTTCGGAACGGTCCGCGACGCCACCAGGATCATGTCGATGGGCGGCGAGGCACCCGAGGCGGCGGTCGTCGGGCTGTCGTTCGCCGACCGGTCGATGGGTGAGTACCTCCGGCAGCGGGCCCGCTGGTACACCCCGACGCCCTGGGTCCCGCCGGAGGTCACCGGGGTCCGCGGCGTCGAGGCCGAGGAGTGCGGACGGGCCGCGGACCTCCTCCGCTTCGTTCGTCAGCACCTCCTCCCGACCGTCGAGGGTGAGCACCTCGGCGGCACGCCGGTGTCGGAGCGGTGGCTGATCGGCCACAGCTTCAGCGCCCTGTTCGGCCTCCGCACCCTGTTCACCGCCCCCGAGGCCTTCGACCGGTGGCTGCTGGCGAGCCCGTCGATCTGGTGGGACGACCGGTCGGTCCTCGCCAGGGAGGAGACGTGGGCTGCGGCCAACGACGACCTCAGGGCCCGCGTCTTCCTCTGCTACGGCGAGCAGGAGGGGGCGGAGGCCGGCGACCTCCGCTTCGAGATGGGCGGCAACGTCGAGCGCCTGGTCGAGACCCTGCGTGGTCGGGCCTATCCCGGGCTCGAGCTGGGCCATCGGGTCCTGCCCGGCGACGGCCACTCGTCGTCGATCGGGGCTGCGATCAGCCACGGGTTGCGGTGGTTGGTCGGGGCACCGACGCCACGGTCCTGAACCGCCGGCGACCACCCGGTGACGAATGACGTAACTTCTTGACGTTGCCTCCTGGTGCAGCTAGAACCGCTGGTTGCTGGGCGGATTGCTGGAGGAACAGCTCATGAAACCATCGAAGTCGGCGCGCCGCGCCGTGCTGATCGCCGCGGTGCTCGTTGCATCGCTGCTGGCGGTGAGTCCATCGTCGGCCCGGGGCGGCTACCCGGACCGCCCGACGTCGGAGGACCTGGCCCAGGATCTGGCCTGGGAGGCGTGCTTCGAGGAGGTGTCGGCGGAGACCGGCACACCGTTCGAATGCGCCGACGTGCTCGTTCCCCTCGACTACGACCGCATCGACCTCGACCTCTTCGACGGCGGCCCGCTCGAGGGTCACCCGCCGTACGGGGACAGCCAGTGGCGTGGCCTGGCCACCGAGGTGGCCATGATCCGGATCCCGGCCAGTGACCCGACCGCCCGCCAGGGCTCCATCCTGTTCAATCCGGGTGGCCCCGGCGGCTCGGGCATCAGCTTCATCCTCGGCTTCGGCCCGGCGGCCGGCCTGTTCTTCGGCCCGGACGTGACGGCCAGCTTCGACCTCGTCGGCTTCGACCCCCGCGGCGTCGGGATGAGCACGCCGGTCCGGTGCTTCGACACCGAGGAGGAGGCCGCCCAGGTCTTCCCGCCGGTCGCCTTCCCCCTCACCCGGAAGGAGCTTCGTCAGTTCCGGGCCGCCGACTTCGCCCTGGCCGACGCCTGCAAGAACTACCCGGGCGCTCGCCTGCTGGCCCGGCACCAGTCGACCGCCAACGTCGCCCGCGACATGGACGTCATGCGGGCCAGCATGGGTGACGAGTCGCTCAACTTCCTCGGCCTCTCGTACGGCACCTTCGTGGCCGCCACGTACGCCAACCTCTTCCCGGAGAACGTCCGCTCGGTCGTGGCCGACGGCGTGCTCGATCCGATCGCCTGGGTGAACCGCCCGGCCCGGATCCCGTTCTCGACCCGCCTCCGCTCGGACGAGGGTGCGGCCGAGACGCTGGAGGAGTTCTTCGACCAGTGCGAGGCGGCCGCTCCCGGCAACTGCGCCTTCGCCCCCGACTCCCGGGACCGCTACGACGCGCTGGCGAGGAAGCTCCGCCGGGACGGGCCGATCCAGCTCCCGAACCCCTTCACCGGCGGCACCGACCCGTTCCTCTACCAGGACCTGATCGGCTTCTCGCTCGGCAACCTGTACAACCCGTTCGGCTATGCCGGCATGGCCGAGGGCCTGGCTTTCTTCGAGGCGTTCGCCTTCGGCCCGCCATCCGGCGCTGCTGCCGCCGACGCCGCCGTCCCCGCGGCGGCGCTGGCGTACATGGAGGCCGAGCCATACGACAACTTCGCCGAGAGCTTCCCGTCGGTCGGCTGCGTCGACACCAACAACCCGAAGTCGTACGAGCGGTACACCCAGGCCGCCAACGCCGCCGAGCGGAACTTCGGCTACTTCGGCCGGATCTGGACCTGGGCGTCCAGCCCGTGCATCCGGTGGCCGTTCAAGGACAACGACCGCTACACCGGACCGTTCAACGCCAGGACCGCCAACCCGGTGCTGGTGATCGGGAACCTGTACGACCCGGCCACCCGCTACGAGGGGGCCCAGACGTTGCGGAAGCTGCTGCCGAACTCCGGCCTGCTCACCGTCGACGTGCCCGGCCACACCTCGCTCGGGTCCAGCATCTGCGCCGGCATCGTGACCGGCCAGTACTTCCTGGATCCGACGGTGGCGTCGCTGGTCGACGGCCAGACGTGCCCCGCCGAGTTCAACGTCTTCGACGCGGTGGCCGGTCCGCCGGCTGCGGCCGCAGCTGCGTCGGCCGAGGCCCCGGCGGCGGCCGCTGCGGTGTCGGTCGAGGCGGACATGGCCGACATGGTCCGGCTCCGGGCCGAGATCCGGGACGACGTCGGCATGCTCCCGGCCGGGGTCCGCTCGGTCGGCGGCTGAGCCACACACCGAGCCGACGCCGACCGGCTCGGGGCTGAACGCGCCACCGCCGACCCCGGATCGGACCGGGGTCGGCGGTGGTCGTGCTGGCTCGGGCCGCTCGGTGACCGCCGCTGTCCTAGCCGAGGTCGGCCCGGAGCTCCCCGGCCGGGAAGTCGGTCGAGTGGATGTTGATGTAGGCCCCGCCGTCCACGATGATCTCCCACAGGTCGGTGGTCGACATCCCGGCAAGCGGTCCGACCAGGTCGGCGTCGGTCAGCTCGCCGCGCACCCGGAGTAGCCCGTTGTTGGAGATATCGCCGTCGAACAGGGTGGCGACGACCGGCCCGTTCTCGCCCGGCTCACCGAGGTGGATGTGGCCGAACAGCAGGTCGTCGATGTTCCCGGCCCGCACGTTGAAGGCCAGGTCGCCGTCCTCCTGGATGTTCAGCCTGGCCAGGCCCCTGGCGTTGGTGTCGACCGGCGGCACCTGGTTGTCGCCGTTGAGCTCGGCGCTGATGTGGGAGCGGACCCGCTCGGCGCTGACCCGGATGTTGGCGACGCGATAGCCGTCGCGGGTGAAGTCGGCGTTGGCGAAGCGGGGGGTGCCCAGGACGTTGGGGAACGGGTCGGTCTGGGCCGGGTTGAAGCCCGGGTGGACGGTGACGACGCCGTTCTCGACGATGCCGACGTCGGGACCGACCTGGTTCAGGAAGGCGGTGTCGTCGGGACCCTCGGTGTTGACCTCGGTGCCACCGTCGAGCACGTCGCCACCCTTGATCTCGACCCGGAACTGGCGGGTGCGACCACGACGGTCGATCAGCAGGTGGGCCTTGGGATCACCGTTGGCGACGAACGCGTCGTTGGACGGGAGGACCATGGCGGCGTAGCTGAAGTAGGCCCGCTCGCCCCGCTCGACCGACACGAAGAACGTCTCGCTCGTCTGGTCGCGGGGGAGGATCGGACCGCCGGGGCCGAAGACGATGGTGTCCTCGCCGACGGCGTTCTCGGCGAAGTCGGCGGCGAGCGGACCGATGTTGCCGTCCTCGACGATGCGCTCCATCGCCGGCGAGAGCGGCGCGTTGCGATCGTAGAGGTCGAAGTTGCCGTCCTGGACCCCGACCCAGAACGGGGTCAGGGCCGACCCGTTGTCCGGCGACCGGCTGTCGATCTCGACCGTGACCCGGTACACCTGGGCCGGCCGATCGTCGTCGCTGTTGGCGGCGGCCGGGCTGACGGCAGCCACGGTGCCGACCAGCGATGCCGCGCCGACCAGCGCGGCCGCGCCCCTCTTCGTCATCGGCTTGGTAACCCGTTTCGAGAACATCTCGTGCTCACTCCTTGCTCATCGCTGGACGGCGGGGTCGCCGACCACGCCCTGTGCCTAACCGGCCGTCCGTCACGGCAATGTAAAGCGAGCGACTCAGTTCATGAGTTGTTGAGATGTCTTACCGGATCGGCGGCGCCCGGCGCTCAGTCGCCGAGGCCGAGACCGAGGTTCCTGGCCGTGGCGATCCACGGGTGGTCGAGCGGGACGGTTGCCCGCTTCCCCGCAACCTCCTCGAGGGGAACGGGCACCGCCCGCCCGTTGACCATGGCCACCATGACGCCCGTCGTGCCCTCGGCGGCCAGGCGGGCGGCCGTCGTCCCGAGGCGCGTGGCCAGCAGCCGGTCCTGGGCCGACGGGGTCCCGCCGCGCTGGACGTGACCGAGGATCGTGACCCGGGCCTCCAGCCCGGTCAGCTCCTCGAGCCGGCGGGACAGCCGCGACGTGCAGTCGTCCATCGTCGACTCGAGGGCCCGCAGCTCGGCCTTGGCCGCCTTGCGCTCGTCGCCGTCGGCCCGCTCGACCGCAGCCCTGGCCGTCTCCAGCGCTGCGTGGTCCTCGACCGACCGGGCGCCCTCGGACACGGCCACGATGCTGAACGTGCTGCCCCCGGCCCGGCGGGTCTTGACCGTCTCGGCGATGGCCTCGGCGTCGTAGGGGATCTCGGGGAGGAGGATCACGTCGGCCCCGCCGGCCAGGCCGGCCCCGAGGGCCAACCAGCCGGCGTTGTGACCCATCAGCTCGACCACGACGATGCGATGGTGGCTGTGGGCCGTCGAGTGGAGCCGGTCGATGGCCTCGGTGGCAATGCCGAGCGCCGTGTCGAACCCGAAGGTGGCGTCGGTGCCCCAGACGTCCTTGTCGATCGTCTTCGGCAGGGTGATGACCGGCGCCCCGTTCTTGTGGAGGTGGAGGGCGTTCTTCTGGGTGCCGCCTCCGCCCAGGCAGATGAGGGCATCGAGGTGGTGGGCCTCGATGTTCTCCAGGATGGCGTCGGTCATGTCCCGCTTCTTGCCCCCGACGAGCATCTTGTGTGGCTTCTCCCGGCTGGTGCCGAGGATGGTGCCGCCCTGGGTCAGGATGCCGGAGAGGGCCGAGGCGTTCAGCGGCACGTGCCGGTTCTGCATGAGGCCCTTGAACCCGTCGCGGAACCCGACGACGGTCATGCCGTGGGTCCGGATGGCGGCCTTGCCGATGCCGCGGATGGCGGCGTTGAGGCCCGGGGTGTCGCCACCCGAGGTCAGAATCCCGATGTGTTGAGGCATTCGCCCGACTCCTGGTGGTGGTGTGCAGATCCTACAACAGCGATCGCGGATGGCTTCGGCCGAGAGGGCGCGCTCAGACGTCGCCGCAGCCCTTGGGGACGAAGCGCCTGGCCTCGTCCGGGCCCCAGGACCCGGCCCGGTACAGCTTGGTCGGCTCCATGTCACGCAGGATCGGATCGATCACCCGCCAGGTCTCCTCGACGCCGTCCTGGCGGGTGAAGAGGCGGTGGTCGCCGACGATGGCGTCGCCGATCAGCCGCTCGTAGGCGTCCGGCACGTGTCCCCCTTCGCCTCCGGAGTTCGACAGGGCGTCGTCGTGGTCGACGGTCATGTCGACCGACTGGCTGACCAGCTCCAGGCCGGGCACCTTGGACTGCATCGACAGGGTGATCGAGTCGTCCGGCTTCATCCGGAACCGGAGCCGGCACGGGTCGGGCACGTGGTCCTCCTCGGAGAACAGCATCCGGGGCGGTTGCTTGAACTCGACGACGGCCTCGGTCACCGTCCTGGCCAGCGACTTGCCGGCCCGGATGTAGAACGGCACGCCGGACCAGCGCCACGAGTCGATCTCGAGCTTCATCGCCGCGAACGTCTCGGTGTCGGAGTCGGGGGCCACGCCCGGCTCGGTCCGGTAGCCCTCGACCTGGCCGCGGACGACGTCGGCCGGGTCGAGCGGGCGCATGGCCCGGAACACCTTGACCTTCTCGTCGAGCAGGGCGTGCTGGTTCTTCGACGCCGGCGGCTCCATCGTCAGCAGGGCCACCATCTGCAGCAGGTGGTTCTGGACGACGTCGCGGATGCAGCCGACCCCGTCGTAGAACGCCCCCCGACCCTCGAGGCCGAACGACTCGGCCATCGTGACCGTCACCGACTCGACGTGGTTCCGGTTCCACACCGCCTCCAGGAGGCTGTTGGCGAACCGGAACACCATGAGGTTCTGCACCGGCTCCTTGCCGAGGAAGTGATCGATGCGGAACAGCTGCGACTCGTCGAGGTAGCGGTGCAGCGTGTGGTTGAGCTCCTTGGCAGAGGCCAGGTCGCGACCGAACGGCTTCTCGACCACCACCCGGGCCCGACCGGCCAGGTAGATGGCGTCGAGCCCCTTGACGACGGCGTCGACCAGGTCGGGCGGAACGGCCAGGAAGGCGACGGCCAGCTTGGTGTTCTCGGTCGCCGCCGCCAGCTGGCGCCACGTGCTCGGGTCGGCGTAGTCGCCCGACACGAACGACAGCCGCTCGCTGAGGTCGTCCAGGGCCTCGGTGTCGATCCGGTCGGGATCGCCGAGGTACTCGACCACGGCCTCGCGGGCCCGCTCGGCGAAGTCGTGGTTGAACCAGTCGGTGTTGGCCACCCCGATGACGGGGAGCCCGAGCCGCCCGTGCCGGGTCAGCTCGTAGAGCGCAGGGAGCAGCTTCTTGCGGGCCAGGTCACCCGAGGCCCCGAACAGGATCAGGGCGTCGGCCTCGGGGTGGACCGGGGGCCCCACGTCAGCCCTCCGGGTCGTCGTCACCCGAACCGGCGGGGCCGGCACCGGCCTTGGCTGTGCCGGCCTTGGCCGCATCCGCTGCGGCTCCGCTCTTGGCCGATCCGTTCGACCCGGCGGTCGGCGACGCCGCGCTCGGTCCGCTCGACGAGGCCGACGATCGGCCGGTCGTGGTGGCCGACGAGCCGCCGGTACCCGAACCGCCGGCACCGGCGGTGTCGAGCTGCTCGGCATGCCCGCCGAACTCGGCCCGCATGGCCGACAGCACCCGGTTGGGGAACTGGTCGTTGCCCTGGCTGGCGAAGCGGGCGTAGAGCGAGGCGGTGATCGTGTTGGCCGGGACGCCGAGCTCGACGGCCGCCTGGGCGGCCCACCGGCCCTCGCCGGAGTCGGACACCCGACCGGCGAACGCCTCGAGGGCCGGGTCGACCGACAGGGCGTTGGCGGTCAGGTCGCCGAGCCACGAGCTGATGACCGAGCCGCGGCGCCAGACCTCGGCGACGGCGGCGATGTCGAGGTCGTAGCGGTAGTAGCGGCCGTTGCGCATCGGGGCGGTCTCGGCGTCGCCGCCGAGCTTCGTCTCACCGGTCTCCGGACCGGCGGGCAGGCCGGCGCCGGCGGCCTGGAGGATGCCGATGCCCTCGGCCATCGCCGCCATCATCCCGTACTCGATGCCGTTGTGGACCATCTTCACGAAGTGGCCGGCGCCGTTCGGTCCGCAGTGCAGCCAGCCCTTCTCGCCCGGCTTGGTCGCGCCCTGATGACCCCGGGTTCGGGGGGCGGCGTCGACACCGGGGGCGATCGTGTCGAAGATCGGCTCGAGGTAGGAGACGACCTCGGACTCGCCGCCGATCATCAGCGAGTAGCCCCGCTCGAGGCCCCACACGCCGCCGGACGTGCCGACGTCGACGAAGTGGATGCCCTGCTTGGCCAGCGTGACCGCGGTGTCGACGTCGTCCTGCCACATCGAGTTGCCGCCGTCGATGATGATGTCGGCCGGCTGGAAGTAGAGGGAGAGGTCGGCGATGGTGGCCGGCGTGTTGGCGGCCGGCACCATGATCCAGGCCACCCGCGGGATCTCCAGCGCCGCGGTGAACTCCGACAGGGAGGTGGTGCCGACGGCCCCATCGGCCGCCAGCTTCTCGACCGCCTCGGTGTCGACGTCGTAGACCACGCAGTCGTGGCCGTCGAGGAGCAGCCTCCTGACCAGGTTGGCCCCCATCCGTCCGGCCCCGATCATGCCGATCTGCATCACTGTCCTCCCGATGGTCTGACGGGCGATCTTCGAGTCGCCCTGGTACGGACGACCCATCGGCGGCGTCGGACGGGAGTTGAGACGTCGGCGGGCGCTGGTCGGCGGTCCGCCGGCCCGGGACGGTCAGCGGCGGAAGCGGGCCAGCTCCTCCCGATTGGCGTCGATGAACTCGGTCTGGAGCTCGCCGAGGATCTCGTCGATCAGGGCCCGCTCGGTCTCGGCGTTGCCGCCGCAGTCCCAGACGGCGGTTGCGGTCCGGATCTCGAGGTCCTGGATCTCCCCGAGCCGGGTCTTGACCTCGTTCGACAGCGTTCGGGGCACGTCGTGGAGCGCGTCGAGCTCACGGGGCGTCAGCTCGGCCAGGTCGGCCTCGTCGAGCTCGTCGAACGGGTCGCCGCCGACGCTCTCGTCGAGCTGGAACAGCAGGTCGTCGAAGTGGGCGAGGGTGGCCCACGGGGGCTCGACCGAGTAGAAGTCGAAGCCGGCCGCCCGAACGCAGCGCTCGACGTCGTCGGCATGGGCGCGGTAGCGGGGGTCGGCGTAGGCCCGCGTCGGCATGCCGAGGATCTCGGGGGCGAACGCGTCGAGCACGGCGCCGGCCTCGCCGTCGATGGCCCGCTGGGCCTCACCGATGCAGCCGTTGGCCACCATCTGGCGGGCCGCGAGCACGCCGGCCTCGTCACCGTCGGCCGGCTCGTCGACCTCGCCGCCGAACACCGGGCTGTCGTCGCCCCAGAAGGCCCGGTCGTAGGCTTCGAGCTCCCGGGGCGTGAGGTCGGCCCGGATGGCCGAGTTGGGGTTCTCGGTGACGTTCACCCCGGAGCCGTCGCCCGAGTGGCCGACGAGGCCGGGGCCGACGTCACGTTGCCCGTAGAACTGGGTGCTGACCCCGAAGCCGTACCGGGTCGCGAACTCCCGCGACGTCGGATCGAGGCCCTCCTCGACGGGCACGTAGACGACGGCCGGGTCCTCGACCCAGGCGACGTACTCGAACCCCTCCCGCCGCATGCAGGCGGCGATCGTGTCCTGCTCGAGGCGGCGGAGCGCCAGGTCGTCGTCGCCACCGAACCCGGGGATCTCGTAGCCGAGGTAGCGACCCAGGATCGACAGGTCATCGTGCTCGTCGCCACCGAGGCCACCATCGTCGGCATCGGTGCGGCCGTCGCCCTCGTTGTGCTCGGCGTCGCCGCCCGGCGAGACGTCGTCGGGCGCGGCGTCGTCGGACGCAGCCGTGGCATCGGCGGCGGCGGGGATGACGGTGTCGGCCGGGCCGAGGCCGACACCGTGGCCGTCGTCGCCGCCCGTACACGCCCCGAGCACGAGCGCGCCGGCCAGCGGCAACGCCAGGATGGTCGGCGGCCTCATCGACACGGCTGTCGGATCAGGGGACCGAGCCGAGGTTGGTGCTACCGAACGGGGCCTGGAAGCCGCCGTAGTGGCACGTGGACGACGAGTAGCCGTGGCGGTCGATGCAGGCCGAGGCGCTGATCCACCCCGTGGCGGCGTAGGCGTCGGAGCCGACGCCGTTGCCGACCGGGCTGTGGCTGCAGTCGGTGGCCCGGACCCGCCACCGGCCGCCGAGGTGGAGCCGGCCCTGGGCGCAGTGACCGTCCTGCTGCTTGTCGAACACGGTGATGAAGACGTGGAACCGGGTGGCGCTGCCCCGGGCGGCCGCGCCCCAGCGGTTGCCGTGGGCCCCGACGGGGGCCGAGGCGACGAGCAGGGCGAGGAGGGCGACGGTGGCCCCGATGGTCAGCCAGCGTCGACGAGGTCGTCGACGAGTGACGGGGGAGTGCGGCGGCGGCATGGCGGGGTGGTCCTTCTCCCGCCGTTCTTCTCGTGATCAGAAGTCTACGATGTGACCTGGTCCGACCTCAATCTCGGCGCCCTCACCGATTGACGGGACCGAGCCCGACTGGCATGCCGGTGTTGACCGGATCGAGCCAGGGTCGCTCGGCGTGCACCCGCTCCACCCGCTTGCCGTAGTCGGTGACCTTGTCCTTCGGCAGGCTGTTGTACGCCGTCGCCACCTTGTCGATCGACGGGGCGATGATGCGGGCCTCGATCCGCTTGACGATCTGTGCGCCGACATCGATGTTGTAGTCGGGATCGTTCAGCAGCCGCTCCGGATCGACGCCCAGGTCGAGCCAGTTGTCCTTGTGGACGTTCATCGGACGGTAGGTGAGGTGCTCCCAGACGGCTTCGGGCACGATGGGGTGCACGGCGTCGTAGTAGCCCTGCGAGTTCTCCACGAACACGATCGCCCTGAGGAGATCCGGGTCGACGTCGTGCTCCTGCGCAGCCCGCTCGATCGCCGCATCGTTGCGGATCACGGCGTCCTGTCCGAAGCCGATCATGGCATACGCCGGCGCGCTCCCGTCGGCGTCGGGGTTGGGTTGGATCTCCCACTGGCGACCGAGGAGGTCGTCGTCGGCCAGGAGCGAGACCATTCGCTCCTCCTGGTTGGACGGCTGGCTGCCATCGGCGACGGGGTCGAAGGGACCTCCCCGCCCGATCGCCTGCTCTTCCAGCGCGCCGAGTCGGACGATGGCATCGAGCTGCGTCTGGTCGGGCAATCCCGCTCCGGCGGTCGAGTCCTGGTCGAACGTGAGCCCGGCGGTTGGGTCCTCGATGCCGGTGACGTCGGGGCCGAAGGGGAGGAAGAGCTCCCCTCCCGGGGAGATGTCGACGCCCGAGCCCGACGTCTCCTCGCCGAACCACCTCCTCTCGATCCTCCGCAGTCCCTGGCCGAGATCCTCGATCCGGAGCTCGAGGACCGGGTCGCCGTTGGCCTGGGTCATCGTGTACTCCATCGACCCGGTCGACGGCGAGTAGGTGCCCGTGACGGTGACGTCGGCCGTTGCGCCGTAGCCGAGGTCGACGGTCCCGGTGCCATCGAAGCTCCTGCGATCGCCGTCTTCGGTCAGGACGCCCTCGACGGCGATGCCGTTCACGGAGTCCTTGATGATGTACTTCGTCCTGCCTCCCCCGAGCGGGATCTCGGTGACGTCGGAGCTGGCGTGCAGGGTCTGGTTCGGTCCGGTCCGATCCTCTGGCAGTTCACCGGTGAAGCCGAGCGGATCGGGGGTCGGGAGCTGCGGCGGCTCGGGGGCGGCCGGGACGGTTGCCCCGGCGACCGCGAACTCGGCCAGCTCGGTCGCGATCGTGGCGTAGTCTGGCACGACGCCGGTCCGGTAGGCCACGTCGACCAGGCGGGCGACGTCGAGGCCCTGGTCGAGGGCCAGCAGCAGGCCCTCGTCTCGGGTCCGATCGGGGTTGCCGTCGTCGACCGCGAGCGACGTGAGCCCGACGGCACCGTCGAGGATGCCGATCACGTCGCCGTCGACGATCCCGTCGACGATCTGGCCGCCGCTGCCGATGAAGCGGGCGGCGTCGTTGACGAATCCCGTGAGATCCGCGTCACCACCGACGATCGGGGCGAGATCCCCGGCGACGTTGAGGCCCGAGGTGATGATGTCGATCAGTCCGCCGTCGTCGATGGCGTCGAGCAGGCGGTCCCCCGACTGGACCGTGTCGATGACCTGCGAGGCCACGTCGGCGCCGGTCCCGACCAGCTCGACGCCGGCCCCGGTGAAGTTGGTTGCCCCGAGGCTGACGGCGCTGAGGGCGTTGCTGGCCACGCCGAGCCAGTCGTCGTTCTGGATGTCGTTGATCGTGTCGGCGGCCACCGCGGCCCAGGCGGCGACGCCGGCGGCGCTCGACGGTGGCAGGACGGTGGCGGCGACCGTCGCCGCGAACTTGGTCATGTCGACGGCGCCGTCGAACATGTCGTCGACGTCGAGGTCCTCGACACCATCGGCGAACTGGTTCGCCCCCGGCAGGAACCCGGCCGGACCCATGAACAGGTACTTCCAGGGGTTGTCGGTCCACTCCTTCCACATGCTCTTGCCGATCGCCTTGATCGTGTTCTTGAACCGCTTCCACTTGCTGATCTTCTTGTTGCGGATGTCGACGAGGCGACCCTGCTCGTCGAACTCGAAGCGGAACTTGCGCTTCTTGGTCTTGAACTTCTGCCTGCCGGGGATGCCCCAGTGGGCGACGAGCGAGAGCAGCTGCGGTCGCTTGCCCGTCGCCTTGGCCGAGCGGGCGGTGAGGGTCTTGTAGCCGAGCTCCTCGTCGACGTCCGGGCCGACGATCTCCTTCAGCTGGCGGTAGGTGACCGCCGGGGCGCCGACGACGTTGAGGGAGCGGAACGCCTCGATCGTGTCGGCGAAGACCCGCTTCTGGTCGGCCAGTGTGGTCTGCTGGCCGATCAGGTTGATGGCGGCGACGATCTGGCGCTGGATGGCGTCGTTGTCGGTGACGAAACCGTGGCAGTTCTGGGCCGCGATGGCGGCGACCAGGGCCTGTTGCTGCTCCTCGGTCAGCTGGATCGGCTCGCCGTCGCCGCCACCGAGCACGCCGTCGGCGATCCGCCCGGCCACCGCCCTGGTCCGGCCGTCGACGACGCCCTGGCGCTCGCCGGCCAGGATCGCCGAGTTGATGCCCTCCTCGGTCCAGATGATGTTGGGGCCGTCGAGCCCCTCGAAGTCGCCGGGTATCAGCGACCGCTGGAGGAACCGTCCGCCCCGCAGGTGGGCCAGGGCGGCGTCGAGCTGGGCCTGCTGGTCGGCGGCGCCGAGCCCGCCGAAGTCGGCGCCGAACGGTCCCCGCCAGCCCATGTTGGCGGCGAGCGATGCGGCCAGCGCCCACTGCTCCGGGTCGTCGGTCGGCAGCCCCTCGCCGGCCAGGTACGCCGGCAGCCACGAGTCGAGCGCCGCCCACTCCTCCTGCCAGTACTGGCTCCCGTCGGTGTGCTTCGCGTACCGGAAGTGCATGTCCTGGACGGTTGGCAGGCCGGCTGCGGTGCGGAGACGGGCGTCGAGCTCGTAGGTCTCGGCGACCTTGGCGAAGAGGGCCTCGCCGAACTCCTGACTCGGTGGGATGTCGAGCCCGGCGCCGGCCACGGCCCCGGCCAGCCCGATGCGGAAGGCGGCCCCGATCCCCTCGGCGGCGGCGATGGCCTCGGCCCCGCCGGCACCACCCTGGCCGACGAGGGCGCCCTGCAGCAGCGCCAGATCGACGATCTGCCGGTCGGTCAGGTCGCCGGGGACCTCGCCCGACTCCAGCGCGCCAGGCAGCCACGCCCCCAGGCGGACGAACGCGGCATCGAGCTCCGGGTCGGTCCCCGGCTCGGGCAGGCCGACGAAGCTCTGCCGCAGGATGGCGGCGCCCCGGCGCTGCTCGACGAGCAGGTCGAGCAGCGGCGTGTCGTCGCGGCCGATGTCGTCGCCGCTCAGCTGGGTGATCGCCGCCTCGGCCTGGGCGATCGTGATCCCGAGCTCGGTGGCCAGCTCGTTCGGGTCGATGACGTGGCCCTCGACGATGTCGACCCGGGCGTTGAGGACGACGGCGACGGCGTCGAGCTCGTCGGAGACCGCCAGCAGCTGGCCGGGGGTCGGCGACTCCAGCTCCGACAGGGTCAGGGCGGCGGTGACGTCACCGCTCAGGGCGTCGGCCTCGGCCTCGGCCTGGCCCATCGCCGTGATCAGGTCTCGGACCTTGTCTGGCTCCATTCCCTGGAACGACATGGCGTGCTCCTCGTTGCGTCGGTGCAGGTGTCGGACGTTTCGGAAGACGGGCCACCCGCGGTTCACGATTTGGTGCAAATAATCCATCCGTACTCGTTGTTAAAAACCCCAATGGCCCCCCGCTCCATCGATGGAACGCGGGGTCATCGGCGACGACCTCGTGACGGAGGATGGTCAGAGGTCGACGTACGGCGGGGGCGGTGGCGGCCGTTGCGGCCTGGTCGGCGGGTCGCCCGGCTCGGGTGCCGTCGGGTCATCGGCGAAGGCCGCCGACGCCACCTCGTGCTCCAGCACGTCGCGCCGGTAGGCCTCGTTCGCCCGGTTGAAGTCGGCCAGGGCCGCCGCCGCCTGCCGGCACTCCTCGGCCCGGCGCCGGCACTCGCGGGCCAGCTCCCGCAGGTCGCCGGCGACGGAGCCGAGCTGCCGGCCGGTGACATCGACGAACCGGTCGACGTCGCCGGTCAGCTTGCCGCCCCGCAGCGCACCCAGACCGTTGGCCCGCCTGGTCTGCCCAAGCAGGTCGTCGGCGTCGTCGGCGGCGGCGAAGAACCGGGTCTTCGCCTCCTCGAACTGTGCTTCGGTCGGCATCATGGCTCCTTCGCCGGCGTCGCTGCGGCGTGCGGGTTGGCGGGATCGATCGGGATGTCCTCGACGGGCTCAGCCGCCGTAGGTCATCCCGCTCATGGCGGCCTCGAGGTTCTCCCGCTGGAGATCGAGGGCCTGGCCGAAGCTGTCGCCGCTCTCGGCTGCGTTCTGGGCGTAGGTGTCGTAGCTGGTGGCGATCTCGGTCAGCGACTCGCCGAGCGTGTCGATCTGCACCCGGAACTCGTCAAAGGCCGCCGTCATGTCGGCCGCCGTCTGCTGGGCCTTGGCGTCCATGTCGGTCGCAGCCTGGCGGGCGGTGTCGGCGTTCTGGCCGACGTACTGGGCGCCGCTGAGCATGGCCACGAATCCCTTCAGCTCGGTCACCATCCCATCGATGGACTGGATGCAGGTCAGCTGGGCCTGGTTGGTCTCGGCCCGCAGGTTGGCCACCGAGCGGTCGACGGTGCCAACCACGGTGGTGCCGGACTCACGGCCGACGGTCACCCACTGCTTGATCCGGGCCGCCGACTCGTTGAGGTCGCCGATGGATGCGCCGATCATGTCTGCCATTGCTTCATCTCCTTGCTCGTGCTCCACCTCGGAGCGGTTGGTGACGGTCACTACGGCAACGCAATCGTCATGGTTCTCGATTGGTCGAGAAAATCCTTCCGGAACGAATCGAGAACCGGAGGTCGAGAGGCGTCGTATATGGGGTCATCGAGTCGATCTCGACCGACTCTTCTGCGAGAAGGAGCGAACGCCATGTCGACCATGACCATCGACCACACCCCGGAGCTGATCGGCCCACCGACCTGGATCGAGACCGAGGCCGGCTATCCGTTCGGCAGCGTCGGCGCCGGGTCGGCCACCGGGTTCGAGGACGGCGACGTGCTCGTCGGCTCCCCGGTCGGCTCATTCACGGTCGGCGACGCCAACCGGCTCGTGGCCTTCACCGAGTTCCTGGCCGGCTCGCCCGCGGATGCGTCCGAGCGGGAGTGGTTGGTCGACGCCGTCGTCCGAGAATTCGATCGCGACCCCGTCAGGGGCCGGTCCGAGCTCGACCGCATCGCCGTCGCCACCGATGCCGTCGGCGAGCTGGAGCCCGCGCAGCGGACCGCCAACCGCCATCGGGCCCTGACCTCGCTGTACCGGCTCGACCGGCGCCGGGAGGAGCACGGCCTGGCCGAGAACCCGGTGCTGGCCATCATCCGGGCCAACGACCCGCCGGTCCTGATCGAAGATCCCGGCCCGGTGATCACGGCCGGGGCCGTCGAGGCCAGGCGGCTGCTCAACGAGCTGGTGCTCCGGCTGGCCGACCGTCGGATCGACGATCAGCCCCACCTCCGCACCAGCCTGGCCGACGGCATCGCCGAGGCCGCACCGGCCCGCAAGGCCGAGCTGGCCGGCAGCTGGACGCGGCTGGTCATCCTGCGGGCATGGCTGGGTGAGCTCGACGGCGTCGAGCTCGACCGGCTGCGGCGGCGGCTCGGCGAGGTGGTCGACACCACCACCGACCTCGATCTCGTCGGCCTGCAGCTCTCGTTCCGCTCCATGATCGAGGCCGTCACCACCGAGGACCTCGACGACTGAGGGTCCCGGTGCCGCACCGGGACCTCGAGCTCGGCTCGGGCCGACGCTGCCGCCGTCGCCGGTGCGGACGTTCGGCCACCCGACCAGACGACCACGACCAACCCACCCGATCGCGGTGACCCACCAGGGCGCCGCCACCGAGGAGCCATCGATGCGCCTGTCCCTCCGCTCCAGCTCGACCGAGCTCGACGTGACCGTGTCCGCCGCGGCGGCGCCGGTGACGGTCGGCGACCTGTTCCGGGCCGCCGGCCTACCATGCGACCCCGGGGCCGCCGTCGACGCCGACGGCTACCGCTGCGATCCGGCGACCCGCCTCCGCGACCTCGACCTGTCCGACGGCGCCGTCGTGGTCAGCCCCCACCGGCCGCTCCCGTCCCCGGTCCCGTCGGCCCAGACCGGTCGCCGGGCCGCGGATGGGCCGCCCGGGTCGCACGCCGTCGATGCCGACCGCCCGGTCGTCGAGCTGGTCACCGTCGCCGGCCCGAGCGCCGGTCGCCGTCGCGACCTCGTCCCCGGCGTCCACGACCTCTGCGTCCTCCCCCGGGCCGGTGCCGGGCGGTCCGGTGTCGGCCGGGGCGTCGGTGTCGCCAGACTGCTCGTCGGCGCCGACGGCGGGGTGCGGGTGGCGGCGCTCAGCGGGGCCGACGTCACCGTCGACGGGCGACCGGTCGGCGAGGAACCGGTCGGCGGTCGTTGGATCGAGGCGGACGGCGCCGTCTTCCGGGCCGCCCCGGTCGGCCGGCACCGGTCTCGCCCGGCGCTGGTCTCGGGTGGGCGCACGTCGTTCGTTCGCCCGCCCCGGTTGCACGACGGCTTCGAGCCGGACCCGGTGGCGGCCCCGCCGCCCCCGCCCCCACCCCGTGAGCCGGAGCCGCTCTCGCTGCTCCTGCTGCTGCTCCCGATCCCAGCCGGGATCGTCATGGCCTACTTCTTCAGTCCGCTGTTCCTGATGTTCACCCTGCTGTCGCCGATCATGGCCGTCGGGCGGTGGGTCGACGGCAAGCGACGGATGAAGCGGGGCAACGTCGAGCGGGCGAGGATCATGGCGGAGCAGGCCGACCGGTTCGCCGGTGAGCTCGACGTCCAGCGACACCGCAGGGCCGACTGGGCCAGGACCAGCCGGCCCGACCTGGCCGGGCTGGCCGTGCTCGCCGACCGGGGCGACCCCGACCTCTGGCGCAGCCGGACGACCCACGACGACTTCTTCCGCCCGGTGGTCGGCATCGGCAGCACGCGATGGCAACCGGCGATCCAGGGCGACCCGGCGACGCCGGAGCTGCAGGCCGTCGCCGCCGACGCCGCCGACCTGCCGATGACCCCGGTCACCGCCGATCTCCAGGATGGCCTCGCCCTCGGCATCGTCGGACCGCTGGACGACCGACGGCGGCTGGCCGCGGCGGTCGTGGCTCAGCTGGCCGTCGAGCACGGGCCGGCCGACCTCACGCTGGCCGTGTTGCTGACCGACGAGTCGGCCAGGATCTGGGATCACCTGAAGTGGCTGCCCCACCTGGCCGAGCCGACCGGCGGCCTCCGGGTGTCGACGTCGGTCGACGGCGCCGATCGCCTCGCCGCCCGGCTGCTGCCCGAGGTCGACCGATCCCGCTACCGGCCGGGCCAGGACGAGCTCGTCCCACCGGTGCCGCTCTTCCTGGTCGACTCGGGTGATCTCGTGGCCGGCGGGGTCCGGCCGCTGGCCGCCCGCCTGCCCCGCTCGGTCGGGCGGGCCATCGTGCTGGCCTCCACCGTCGAGGAGCTGCCGGCGTTCTGCACCTCGTACCTGCGGCTCGTCCCCGCCGCCGACGGTCGGCCGATCGGCGAGCTGGTCGAGGTCGGCACCGGTCTGGCCCTGGCCCCCATCGTGCCGGTCCTGGCCGACGGCGTCGTCGCCCCGATGGCCCGCTCGCTCGCCCGCTTCACCGACCCCGAGGCGGCGGGGGCCGGCGTGTCGCTGCCGGACCGGGCCCTGTTGCGGGACCTGCTCGGCATCGACCCCGATGCCGCCGCCGTCGGGCGGGCGTGGGCCGAACCACCGGGAGGCTGCCACGCCCTCCTCGGCGCCGGTGAGCAGGGCCCGCTCGGCTTCGAGCTGCTCCGGGACGGCCCCCACGCCCTCGTCGCCGGGACGACCGGGGCCGGCAAGAGCGAGCTGCTGCGCAGCCTCGTCGTGTCCCTGGCCGCCCGCTACGGGCCGGACCGGGTGACGTTCGTGCTGGTCGACTTCAAGGGCGGCGGCGCCTTCGACGTGTTCGCCGAGCTGCCCCACAACGTCGGCGTGGTGACCGACCTCGACGAGCACCTGGCCGGCCGGGCCCTCCGGTGCCTCCAGGCCGAGCTGAAGCACCGCGAGCTGCGCCTGCGCGACGCCGGCGTCAGCGACCTGGTCGACCTGCCGCCAGGCGGCGAGCCCCTGCCCCGGCTGCTGATCATCGTCGACGAGTTCGCCACCCTGGCCGCCGAGCTGCCCGACTTCCTCGACGCCCTCGTCGACGTGGCCCAGCGGGGTCGCAGCCTCGGGATCCACATGGTCCTGGCCACCCAGCGGCCGACCGGGGTCGTCGACGCCAAGATCCGGGCCAACACCAACCTCCGCATCGCCCTCCGGGTCCAGGACGATCGCGACTCGATCGACGTGATCGGCAGCGGCGACGCCGCCGACATCGACCGCCGTCACCCCGGTCGGGCCTTCGCCCGGTTCGGGGCGGCCGAGCTGGTCGGCTTCCAGTCGGCGCTCGTGTCGGTCGAGACCAGGGCCACCGACGGACCGGCCCTTCGGCTCGACACCTTCGAGCTGCTCGACCGCTCGCCGGAGGCCGCCGCCGCCGGGCAGGTCGACGCGGCCTCGGCGACCGACGGCGACGCCGCCGACGAGGCGGCCGCCGGCCGCGACGATGGAACCGGTCGAGCGGCGGCGACCGGCGACGGGCTCGACGACCTCGCCCGCTACGTCACCGCCGCCCGCCAGGCCGCGGCCGACCTCGGCCTCCCCCCACCTCGCGTCCCGTGGCCCGACCCGCTGCCACCGACGGTCGAGGCCGAGCGCCTCCTGGCCGACGCACCCCGTCGCAGCGGGCCGGGGGCGGTGCCGACGTGGCGGACCCCGCTCGGCGTTGTCGATCTGCCCGACCGCCAGCGCCAGGACGTCTTCTGGTGGGGGGCCGACGAGGGCAACCTCATCGTCTACGGCATCGAGCCCGGCGCTGCGACCTCGGGGGTGGCCACCGCGGTGCTCGGCCTGGCCGGGACCCATCCGGCGGACGCCCTGCACCTGTACGTGATCGACTTCGCCGGCTCGCTTGCTGCGCTCCGTCGCCTGCCGAACACCGGTGGCTACGTCGCCCCGGACGACGACGAGCGCCTCCTGCGGACCATCGGGGTGCTCGAGGCCGAGCTCGACCGCCGTCGCCGGCTCGTCGAGGCGGCCCAGGTCGACCGGATCACCCCGGCCACCCGGCTCGGGGAGCCGACCCCGCTGGTGGCGCTGGTCGTCGCCAACTACGCGGCCGTGCTGGAGGCGTTCGAGGAGCTCGGCGAGCTCGCCGCTGCGGCCAGGCTGGCCCAGATCGTGCGCGACGGTCCGGCCCTCGGGGTCGTGACCCTCATCGCCGCCCAGTCGGAGCGGGACGTGCCCAACCGGGTGGCCCAGGGGGTCGAGGCCAAGCTGATCCAGCGCCTGGCCGACCCGAACGCCTACATGATGTTCGGCCTCAGACCGAAGGACGTGCCGGACCTGGTCCCCGGTCGGGCCATCGACGTCCGCACCGGCGACGAGATCCAGCTGGCCCGTTTCGCCGGGGGCGACCTCCGGGCCGCGGTCGACGAGCGGGCGTGGTCGACCGGCGGGCCGGCCGCTCCGGTCGCCGGCGGGGCCGTCGCCGGCGGGCCGGTCGAGGTCCGGGTGCTCGGCGACGACGTCGACCTCGAGGACCTGACCGCGGCGTCGACGGCCGAGTCGTCGTGCTGGCGGCTGGTCGTCGGGCTGGCCCACCGCGACCTGGAGCCGGTGGCGCTCGAGCTGCGACGCGGCACCCACGCCATGGTCGGGGGCTCGGCCGGTAGCGGCAGGACGTCGACCCTCGTCGCCCTGGCCGCCGCCGCCAGGCGCTCCGATCCCGGGGCCTGCATCGCCGTGGCCACCGCCCGACCCGAGGAGTGGGAGGAGGCGATGGCCAGCCTCGGCCTGGTCGACCTCGATGCGCTCCGGCATCGCCTCGACGACGAGGCCGGCTTCGGGGACCGGGCATCGAGCCACCGGCACCTCGTGCTCCTCGATGGTCTGGAAGGGGCCAGGGTCCCGGCCGACGAGCTCGACGCGCTGACCACCCGACCCGAGCAGGACGTGCACCTGATCGCCTCCGGTCGCTACGAGAGCTTCCGCGGCCTCGACCGCTGGCTGAAGGCGGTGGCCGGGCACCGGACCGGGATCGCGCTGCGGCCCTCGATGGAGCACGGCGACCTGTTCCGCTGCCGCTTCCCGACCCCGAAGGGTGTGGCCCCACCGGGGCGGGGCTACGTGGTCAACGAGGGCCTGCCGGTCCTGGCCCAGCTCGCCCGCCGTCGCCCTCCCGTCGCCGGCCCGGTCGCCGGCGACGGCCCGCTGGTCGACGCCGCCCGGTGAGCCCGACCGGCGGGCGGACCCGATTGGTCCCCGGTCAGCCCTCGGTGCTGGTCCGGATGACGCCGGCGTCGGCCAGGCGGGCCACCTCGGCGGCGTCGAACCCGAGGAGCTCGCCGAGCACCTCGGTGTTGTGCTCGCCGAGGAACGGGGCCGGCGGTTCGACCTCGCGTCGAGGAACGTTCGATCCTCGGATGGGCAGCCCGGGGACCCGGACCTCGCCGTGGACCGGATCGTCGACGGTCGTCAGCGCCCCTCGTTCCCAGAACCACGGGTCGTCGTGGGCGTCGGCCGGGTCGACCACCGGCGCCGCCGGGATCCGGTTGGCCTCGAGGTGGTCGAGCAGCGCCCGGTCGGACGGGAAGGTCTGCATCCACGACTCGAGCACGTCGACCAGCTCGTGGCGGTGCTCGGCCCGTCCCCGAGGGTCGGTGAAGCGGGGGTCGTCGGCCAGACCGATGGCGGCCGCCGCCTCGCACAGCCGGGGCCACTGCGGCTCGAGCACCTGCAGCACCAGCCACCCCTCCGGACCCCGGTAGGTGCCCGCCGGGGGCACGGCCCCGAAATGGCGCCCGGTCCGTCGCAGCCGGGCCTTGCCTCCGGTCACGCTCGGGCCCTGGACCTGGAAGGGGTGCAGGTTGAACACCGGCTCGACCAGCGAGATGTCGAGGAACTGACCCTCGCCGGTCCGCTGCTGGTGGAACAGCGCCGCCGCGATCGCCCCGAACGCGATCATGCCGGCGCCGACGTCGGCGATCGGGGCCCCGGCGGCCAACGGCGCCCCGTCCGGCTCGCCGGCCAGCGCCACCGCGCCGCCGACCGCCTGGCCGATGAGGTCGTAGCCGGCCAACCCGGCCCTGGACCCCGTCCGCCCGTAGGCCGAGATCGACGCGTAGATCAGGTGCGGGTGGCGGGCTCGGAGCGTGGCCGCGTCGAGGCCGCGGCGCTCGAGCACCCCGGCCGAGAAGTTCTCGACCACCACGTGGCACTCGGCTGCGAGGTCGGCGATCAGCCGGTGCCCCTCGGGTCGGCCGAGGTCGATGCACACGCTGCGCTTCCCCCGGTTCTGTTGCACGTAGTAGGACGAGCGGACGCCTTCGACGATCGGGAGCTGCCTGGCGGCGTCACCGCCGGGAGCCGGTTCGACCTTGATGACGTCGGCGCCGAGCCCGGCCAGCAACAGCGTGCAGGCCGGGCCGCTGAGGTATTGGGTCAGGTCGAGGACCCGGATCCCGCCGAGGTTGGAGCCGGCCCCGTGGCCGCCATCGCTCGTCATGCCAACAACATACGGCGGCCGCGCCGGGGTCGTCCCGTCCGGCCCGGTCGGTCCGCCACCGTCGATGGCGGCCGCCGGTCGCCGTCGGCCGCTGTTCAGGAGCCGGGACCGCTTGGCCGATAACCCGTTGGTGACTGCGGCGCGCCCCGACGACTCGCTCCGGCCAGGGGGCCGGCGCAATGGGCGCGCCCTCAACCCGTTCGCCGGGTTCCGCGACGCCATCTCGGACGAGGAGGCCTCCAACCCGGCGGTCGTGGCCGAGCTCCAGCGCCGATTCCGGCACACGATCCTCTTCGCCACGCTCGGCACGATCCCGACCGCCATCTGCATCGGCGCCCTGATGTGGTTCGTGTCGCCCGGCCCCGGCGTGCTGGCGTGGGTGGCGGCGTCGCTGACCACCCTCGGACTGTGGCTGTGGGCGCTCCGGCTCCCCGTCGATCTCGGCTGGCTCCGCCTGGCCATCGCCATCCAGGTCTACGGCGGGATCGTGTGGGGCTCGCTGCCGGTCGTCGCCATGCCGGGCGACGAGCGCTGGCAGCTCTTCATGGCCGCCTTCGGCATGGGCGTCCAGGCATCGTCGGTGCTGTTCGCAGCCCAGATCCGTCGGCTCTTCTACTCGTTCCACGTGCCCAACCTGGTCCTGTCGCTGGCCGGGTTCGTGCTGTACAGCGACGGCGTCGGGCGCTGGGGGGCGGCGCTGCTGGCCTACGCCGGGATCTTCGCCGCCGGGCTGTCGGAGATCCATCACCTGACGGCGCTGTCGGCCAGCACCTACTCGGTCAGGGCCAGCCGTCTGGCCATGGGCCTCACCGCCAAGAGCCAGGCCCTCACCGAGGCCAACCGGCAGCTGGCGGCCCAGGCGTCGACCGACCCGCTGACCGCGCTGGCCAACCGGTTCGACTTCGACCGCCGGCTCGGGGCGGCGCTGGCCTCCGGCCCGGACGCAGCCTCCGGCCCGGATGCGGTGGTGGCCGTGGCCATGATCGACCTCGACCGGTTCAAGGCGATCAACGACTCGCTCGGGCACCGCGTCGGCGATCTGCTACTGGTGGCGGTCGGGGAGCGCCTGCGCCACCGTCTCGAGCCCGGTGAGGTCCTCGCCCGGTTCGGCGGCGACGAGCTGGTGGTGCTCAGCCCCGACTGCGACGGCGGCACCGGCGCCATCGACCTCGGGCGGCGCCTGGCCACGGCGTTCGACGAGCCCTTCATCATCGAGGATCGTCGCCTCGCCGTCGGGGCCAGCATCGGGGTGGCCGACAGCTCGTCGGCCAGCGAGGCCGGTGACCTCCTGCGGTTCGCCGACGCCGCGCTCTACCGGGGCAAGCGGCAGGGCGGGAACCGGGTCGAGGTGTTCGACGCCGAGCTCGATCGGGCGCTGCGGGAGCGCCGGCTACTGGAGGGCGAGCTGGCGGCCGCCCTCGGCGACGGGCAGCTGGTGCCGTTCCTCCAGCCGTTCGTCGACGTCGAGACGGGCGCCATCGTGGGGGCCGAGGCGCTCGCCCGCTGGATCCACCCGGACGGCGTCCGCTCGGCCGCCAGCTTCATCGAGGTGGTCGAGGACCTGCGCCTGGTCGACGAGCTGACCGACCGCCTGCTCGACGCGCTGACCGAGGCTCGATTGCTCAGCCCCGCCATCCGGCGCCTGCCGATCAGCATCAACGTCGGCCCCGATCATCTCGACGGCCTGATCGACCGCTACGAGGGCACCGGCGTCCTGTCCGGTCTCCAGCTGGAGATCACCGAGCAGGCCCGCTTCGTCGAGAGCGTGACCGCGGTCAACCGGCTCATCGCCCGGGCCCACGCCAACGGCGCCACCGTGCTGCTCGACGACTTCGGCGTCGGCTTCTCGTCGCTGGCGAGGGCCGCCCGCCTGGCCGTCGACGGCTACAAGCTCGACCGGCTCTTCGTGGCCGAGCTGTCGACCTGCCCGGACGCCAGGGCCGTGCTGGCCGGGGTCGCGGTCATCGCCGAGCGCCAGGGCCGGGAGCTGATCGCCGAGGGCGTGGAGTCGCTCGACCAGACCCGCATCCTGGCCGAGTTCGGGGTCAGGACCGTCCAGGGCTTCGTCTACTCACCGGCGCTGCCACTGACCGAGCTCGGCGAGCTCGTCGCCCGTGGCCACCGGTTCACGGCCAGCTTCGGCCGTGCGGTGCCCGAGGCGTCCTGAGCGGCGATCGACTCCGCCCGCTCTCTGGCGACGGTTGCGGTCCGCTCGGTAGGGTCCGGAGGTGGAGGACAAGCCGCCTGGGTCGACCGGGGAGACGTCGCCGGAGGCCGACGAGGAGTTGGCGTCGCTGCTCGACCGGGCCGAGGCGCTGTCCCCCGAGTCGGCCGACGATGTCGCGGTCTGGCACGAGACGATCGACGGATTGCGGACCCACCCGTCGTTGCTCGACCAGGTCGGCGTCGCCGGCTTCCGTGCGGCCCGCCTGCTGGCCCGATCGGGCGATCCGAACGATCTGCCGGCCGTCGCCGCCCTGGCCGGCCGGGCCAATGACGACGGGGTCGAGGGCGCCGGCCCGATCCACGCCGAGGCGGTCGACAAGCTGCACCTGTTCCAGAACCGGCCCCAGCCGTACGGCACGGTGATGGTCGAGCACCAGGGTGAGATCGTCCAGCCGACCGTCGACCCCCGGACCACCGACGAGCAGCGCCTCGCTCTCGGCCTCCCGACCCTCGGCGAGATGCAGCAGCGGATGGCCGAGGCCTCCCGCCGGTTGGCCGTCGACCGGGCCGCCACCGGCGCGCTGCCGCCCGGTCAGCGCTTCGCCCGGGTGTGGACCGACCCGGGGCCGGCGGACCTGCGGGCCCGGCTGGCGGCCGAGGGGGCCTCGGCGTGGGCCGACGGCGACGTGCTCACGTTCGTGGCCGAGTCGGACGGGCCGGTCACGGTCACCCCGGTGTTCCCGATCGAGACGTGGTCGGTCGGCGATGGTCTGCAGGTGCTCCAGGTCCTGGTCGAGCGGCTCGACGAGGCGATCATCACCTACACGTTCACCCCGGTCGCCGACCCCGGGCTCGGACTCTCGGCCCGCAGCTTCCGCCGCGGCTCGCACGACGGCCGGTTCCGCGGCCCGTCGGCTCCCGAGGAGCTGCCGTCGAACGATCCCATCGTCGGGACCACCTTCGACCACGCCGTCGAATCGCCGGCCCTCGGCCTGCCCCGCACGGTGACCGTCTACCGCCCGCCCGGGCACCAGCCGGGCGACGACGTCCCCGTCGTCTACGCCACCGATGGCAACATGTTCGCCCCCTACGCCCGCCGGCTCGACGCGGCCATCGAGGCCGGGATCTGCCCGCCGGTCGTGGTCGTCGCCGCCCACGCAGCGCCGATGAACCCGGTCGAGGGCAACATCCGGGCCCTCGAGTACCTGCAGGGGTTCGACGACGCCCGATTCGTCGCCCACCAGCGGTTCTTCACGGTCGAGCTGGTGGCGTGGGCCGAGACCGAGCTCGGCGCCGCCACCGACCCGGCCATGCGGGGGATCTTCGGCTGTAGCGACGGGGCCGGTCACGCACTGACGACGTCGCTGCTGAACCCCCGGGCCTATGCCAACACGTTCGCCTACTCGACGGGGATGCCGCCCGACCCCGACGTGCTGGCCGCCCTGGCCGGCGAGGAGGGCTGGGGGGCCGGCACCCATCCGACGGTGCACCTGTGCGCCGGCACCCTGGAGGGCGGGTTCCACCAGGCGACGGCGGCCTGGGCCGGCTACCTCCACCTGCAGGGCGCGCCGCACCATTTCACGGAGCGGGTCGCCGGCCACGACCTGATCCAGTGGGCCGAGGAGCTCCCCCGGGCCCTGGCCCGGGCCTGGGGCTGAGCGGTCCGGCCCCAGTTCAGCCGTCGAGGCCGGCCGGGCCGGGCGGCCAGGTCCGGGGCTCGGGCGGCTGGACGGAGCCGTCGAGCACGGTGCGGTCGCCGAGTGGGGCGTCGAGGGTCACGGTGATCGGGTGCCACGGGTTGCCGGGACAGTTGGCCCCGCCCTTGACCGGGGCCACCAGCACGACGATCTCGACGGTGGTGGCCGTCTCGGTCACCACCGGCACAATCTCGCGGTCGACGGGGGCCTCGCCACTGGCGCACGCCCGCTCCTGGATCACGACCGGCAGCTCGGTCGAGTCGGGGTCGGGCTGGCGATCGGGGTCGAGGTTGACCGACGCCGGGCCGAGGCCGGGGGCCTCGACGGCGAGGTTGCAGCCTCCGAAGCCCTGGGGGGCCCAGGCGTCGCCGACCCGGGCGAAGGTGATCTGGGCGAAGCCGGCCTCGCTCCAGGCCGGACCGTCGCCGTTGGCCCGGCCGAACAGGATGAGCTCGTCGTCGGTGCGGGTGGCGATCGACCAGTCGTGACCGTCGATGAGCGAACCGCCCTCGACCCCCGCCGGGCCGTCGGCCAACGCCTCGAGGGCGGCCGCCGCCTCGTCGTCGAGCGGCGACAACTGCCCGATGGCGTCGTCGACGTCGCCCGGGACCCCGTCGAAGCGGACCGGACCGCAGGTCAGCTCGATCCGGGGAGCCGGACCGGAGGCGACCAGGTCGTCGAGCGCGGCGTCGAGGTCGGCGAGCGTGCCGTCGAGCACCTCGATGCCGGCTCGGATCTCGATCTCGTCGCCAAGCGCCTCCAGGTCGGCCCGCTGGTCGGCGTCGATTCGGTAGACGTCGAGGCCGACGTTGCCGGCGAACGGCTCGGGCGACCAGCCGAACGAGTCGCCGACGCCGTCGGCCTGCCACTGCTCGACGACCGGACGGATGCGGTCGCTGAGGGCCCGGAGGTCGCGCTCGGTCCTGGCGAAGCCACCGACCACGCAGACGTTCTCGCCGATACCTCGCTCGGCCAGGGCCTGCCGGTGGGGCTCGGGGTCGTCGACCACGCCGAGGTGGAACACGTTGGACGGCGACACCCACACGATGGCGAGCGAGTCGGGGATCGTCCGCTGGTACTCGACCAGGGCGAGGTCGATCGGATCATCGCCGCCGCCACCGGCGGGGGTGAGCCCATCGCAGCGGTCGCTGAAGTCGCGATCGGCGCTCATCAGATCCAGCTCGGCGGTCACGGTGAACTCGCCACCGTCGAGCAGCCCGACCAGACGGACCTGGTCGTCCGCTGCGGTCGACGGGGAGCCGACGATCGGGAGGCAGGGACGCTGGCCCCAGGGGCAGATCGACCCGTCGACGATCGTGCCGGTCACCGCCAGGGCCAGGCCGTCGCCGTCGGGGACGGCCGGTCGCTCCGACCGGTCGGCATCGGCGGTCCCGTCGCCGTCGCCGGCCCCGTCGCCGGTGCCGGTGCCATCGGCCACCGTGGCCTCGCCGTCGCCGTCGCCTCCCCCACAGGCGGCGAGCGCGACGAGCAGCGCGAGCGGCAGCAGGATGGCGGCGGCCGGCCGTCGCCGCCACCGGGGGTGGGTCATGCCGCCGAGCGTAGTGGCTGTCCGGCGACGGAACGGGCCGCCCGCCAGACCACCGGATCGCCGGCTCAGCCGATCATCGAGCCGATGGCGGTGAGCAGCCAGAAGGCGGGGAGACCCGCAGCGAAGGCGTGGACGACGTTGCCGCTGCGGCGGGCGGCCAGGAACCCGACGACGATGGCGGCTGCGGTCGGGGCCCCGGGCAGGGCCGCCCGACCGTCGCTGGTGAGTACCAGCGAGGCGACGAGGGCGGCCACCGCAGACGGCCCGATCAGGGCCATCGGGCGCTCGGTCCAGGCCGGCAGGTCGCGGCTGTCGAGGACCAGGAACATCGAGACCCGGAGGGCGTAGGTGCCGATGGCGACGGCGACGATGACGAGCCATGCGGTCATGATGCGACCTCCTCGTCGCTGCGGGTGCGGGTGCGGGGACGGGTTGGCATCGTTCCGGCGGCGATGCCGGCGGCGATGGCCACGAGGATCGAGCTCTGGAACGGGAGGCCGGCGCCGACGATGGCGACCATGCCGGCCACGATGGCCACCCTGGTGGCGGTGCGGTCGGTGGTGGCCTTGGCCAGCAGACCGGTCAGGGCAAGCGGAGCCGCCACCCCGATCCCGGTCCACTCGGGCAGCCTGGCCCCGGCCACCAGGGCCAGGACCTGGGTCGACAGGAACCCGAGGATGAGGAACGCACCGGCGGCGCCGTAGTACGCCGCCCGCTCGTTCCGGTCAAGGTCGCGCTGCTGGAAGCGGGGCACACACGTGAAGTGCATCTGATCGATGACCGGGATGGCCAGCAGCAGCCGGCGCCGCAGCGGTTCGTCCCGGAACCACGGGGCCAGCGAGGCGCTGTAGAGCAGGATCCTGGCGTTCACGATGAGGGCCGAGATCACGATGACCAGCGGCGCCGCGCCGTCGTCGAGCATGGTGATCGTCAGCAGCTGGGCGGCCCCGGCGAGGATGGCGACCGCCGAGAACAGGCCGGCGGCCGGCGGGACCTCGGTCGTGGCCATGGTCGCGCCGATGGCGAGGCCGAACGGGGCGACGCCGACCACCATCGACGTGATGTCACGCAGGCCCTCGCGGGCTGCGGTCGACAGGCGTCGACGATCGGTGGCGTCGGCCGTCGGGGCGACGGCCGGGTCGAGCGCGGTGTCGCCGGTCGCCACCGCATCGGTGGTGGGGGCTGCGGCGGCGGAGGTGACCGAGGCCGGCCCGGCACCGGTGGCGGGGGTCAGCGCGCCGGTCATGCCGCCAGCTCCAGCATCGGTGCCGCCGGCTTGGCCGGGGGCGTGACGGCGGTCGGGTCGGCCGTCGTGGCCGGCGCCGCGGCCCTGGCCAGCTCGGTGGCGGTCGGGCGGCGGAACGTCTCCTCCCGGTACCAGGTCCGGTAGACCTGCTCGCCCATCACCTCGGCCAGACCGGTTGTCTGGCTGGCGTGCTCGGCCAGGGCGGCCCGCTTGCGGTCGAGCTCGTGCTCGCTCAGTGCGCAACCGAGGGCCACCCGGTCGCGGGTCACCGAGCGGGGCTGCCCGTCGCCGAAGTCGCCGAAGATGCCGAGCCGGTCGTGCAGCTCGCGGTTCCGGGCGGCGAACTCGTTGGTCACCGTGGCGTACAGCAGGTCGCCGGCCGAGGCCGGTCCGCCGACGATCGTGGCCGGGTCGCCGTGCCAACGACGGGTCCAGGCCTCGGTCGTCCAGCGGCAGACGGCCCGGTGGTCGGCGTGGTTGGTCATCCCGTCCGGGCCGAAGGTGACGATGGTGTCCGGATCGAGCTCGTCCATGGCCGCGGCGATGACGTCGACCATCGGCGCATCCCCGCCGAGGTCGCACTCGCCGTCGCGGCGGCCGAGGAGCCGCACGTCGGTGACGCCGAGCACGGCGAGGCTGGCCCGCAGCTCGTCCTCCCGCTCGGCGCCGAAGGTATCGGCGTCGAACCGGTCGGGGTCGTCGGTGCCCTTCTCGCCGCGGGTGGCCGTGAGCACGGTGACCCGGCCGCCGGCGGCGACGACCCTGGCCATCAGACCGGCCGACAGGTAGGCCTCGTCGTCCGGGTGGGCCCAGACCCCGAGCAGGCGGCGGGGGATCGGGCGATGCAGCGCCATCGGCGTGTTGCCGACCCGGATGTTGGTGGTCGGGGCCGGGATGGCGCTCGGGGCGGCCGAGTCGAGGTTCGTGGTGCTCATGGCGGGACTCCTGGTCGTTCGTTCTTCGATGAACGTACGATTCGGAGCCCCGTCAGAGCTTGGAGCGAATCTGGAGAGATCGTGGAGACGGCGCCGGTCGCCCGGTCAGACCCCCGACCGGCCCGATCAGCAGGAGCGCATGCCCCCGTAGCTCCAGACCTTCACGTAGTCGACCTGCATCCACACCGGTGACTGCAGCGAGTGCTTCCAGGCGTCGAGCTGGATGGCCAGGAAGTGTGGGTTGTCGGGGATCAGGTCCTCGCTGGTCTCCCAGATCGTCTTGACCGTCCGCCCGTCGCGGCGGAGCACGATCCGGTCTGGCAGCCACTCCATCTCCATGGTGTGCCACTGGTTCGCGCTGACCCGGTGGACCGTGTAGTCCTGGTCGTGCACGGTGCCGAACGGCTCGTGGATGAAGCTGTAGAACTCGTGGCGATCCGCCGGCGTCGACAGCGTCTCGTAGATGTTGTTCTCGCCGTCGCGGGGATGGACGTTGGATTTCGGCCAGGTGAGCACCACCCCGCTGGTGGCCGAGGACCAGTCCTGGTCGGTGCGGACCCGGAACTCGTAGCGGCCGTAGGTCTGCGACAGCTCGTGTGCCATTCCCCCGGAGACCAGGGCGCCGTTGGCCATCGAGGCCTTGATGTTGAGCGAGCCACCCCAGATCGAGATGGCCGACGGGCGTCGCAGCCCGTAGCCGGCGTTGCCGGCGCTGCGGTACGCCTGCCAGGCGTCGCCGAGCGAGCGGCCGTTCTGGTTGAAGTGGTCCTCGAGCTCGAGGTTCCAGATCGGGGTGTTGCAGTTCTCGGGCTCGGGCTCGGGCGGCGGATTGTTGCCACCGCCACCGCCACCGCCACCGCCACCGCCACCGCCACCGCCACCGCCACCGCTGGCGAGGATGCCGTCGACGTTGTGCTCGGCCCGGCCGTTCGTGACGCATACCGGCTCCTGGTGCCAGCGGCTCCCGTTGATGAACGTGTTGCCGGCCGGTGCGATCATCGTGATGACGTAGCAGCCGTCGTCGACGCGGAAGCCGTATCCGCCACCGCCATCGGTCCTCGTGTCACGGAGGAAGGCGCCCCTGCTGCCGTCGGCGTTGGCCCGGAACAGGTCGACGGTGACGCCGGCGACGCCGCGGTTGTCGTAGGCGGCCCAGCCCCGGATCGAGCCGGAGGCCGCCTCGGCGGCCGGCGTGGCCACCGCCGTGGCGGCGATGGCGATCACGGCAACCAGTGCCGCAAGGGGGGCGCGCCAGCGCTGGCGCCCGTGAGCCGTTCGAGTCGGGGACATGGGATGTGCCTCCTGGCTCCACCGCTCTGGAGCCATCGCTTGTCACCGAATCGACATACTAGCCGGGACCTGTCGGCCCCATGGCGACCTGCTGGGGTTTTTCACCCAGGGGTGACAGCCGTCACTGGGTAGGACGACCCACGTGGTCGAGCCGAACGGCTGACGGCGGTGTCACCGTCGCGTCATCAGGGCCGCCACTCGGGGTAGTAGTGCTCGGCCCCCATGGCCCTCACGTCGGTCAGCCAGTCGCCCTCGTAGGGCCAGTCGGCCTCCTCGCCGTCGAGCGGTCCCTGCCAGAAGCGAGCGACCGGTCCGGCGAGGTCACCGCCGCTCGGCTCGAGCGACCAGGCCTGCCGCTTGTAGGCGAAGTTGGTCGGCATCAGGCGGTGGGCCTGGCGGTAGTGGTCGACGGCGTCGTCGTGATGGCCGATCGTCTCCAGGTGGGCGGCCAGCTCGAAGTGGGCCTGGCCGAGCGCGCCGTTGCGGTCACGGCGCTGGCTGCGATGCACGACCTCCTCGGGTGACAGCACGAACCGGCTCATCGAACCGTTGGCCACCCAGTCCCGGAGCGCCCGCTCGTACTCGGCCGGCGAGGTCTGGATCTTGGACGCCTCGCCCAGGATCTCGAGCAGCCGTTGGGGCGGCTCGAAGCCGGCCAGGGCGGAGCCGGACGGCCGCTCGATCGACGCCGGGGCCGGTGCCGGCTCGGCCGGACGGACGATGATCCCGTCCTCGTCGATCCAGACCGCATTGGGGATGTTGACGAACCCGAACAGCTCGGCGGTCTTGTGGTGGCGGTCGATCAGCGACGGGTGCTGCGGGTGGGCGGCCTCGATGAACGGGCGACAGGCGTCGGCCCCCGCCGTCTCCAGGGCGACCGTGACCACCTCGAGCCCCTCGCCCTTCACCTGATCCCGGAAGGCCTGCCACACGGGCAGGTCGGCCGAGCAGCCTCAATAGGGGCTCCAGGCCACGAGCAGGACCTTCTGGCCCCGCAGCGACGAGAGGGTGAACGGGTTGCCGTCGAGATCGGGAAGGGTGACGTCGGGGGCCTCGGCCCCGACGAGAGCCCGGCCGCCGACCGAGGCGGGGCCGACGGCCCACACGGCATGTCGCTCGTCGGCGACGAGGGGCAGGTTCATCTGGCTCGCCATCGCCGCCACGTCGACCGTGTCACCCTCGGGTGGGTCGACGAGCGGGATGCAGTGGTCACCCCGGCACGCCCCTTCGGGCCTCAGCAACCAACCGGTGCCGGCCTCGAAGTCGTCACGGGGGATGATCAGGGAGTCGACGATCATGACCTGAACCTAGTTGGACGGTGGCGGGGCGGGCGAGCGGACGGATCGGTCGACCGGGTCCGGCGCCCGAGGGCGCCCATAGCCCACCTCATCGTCTTGTGGGTGGATGGTGGACAACTGGTGGACAGCGCCCGCTCAACTTGGGGACAACGAAGAAATCCTGGGGGCAACCCTGAGGATTGCGAAAAAGCTCTTGACCCCCTCGCCGACCAGGAGCAGGATGCTGGTCACTCGGTTGACTCCGACGAACGGACGAGTCACCGACACCCACACCGATCGCATCGATCACCTGGGAGGTGACGGTTCGGACGGACGAGAGACCGACGTCGGGTCCGATGGATCCGCGGGTCGTGAGCCGGTGGTCGAAGCTGTCGACGCCAAGCGGAACGCGCCTCTCACGGCGTGTTGCGGGAGGCCGAGGCGGTGGCTGATCGTTGGCGATCGACTCGGGGAGCCGGAGGCTCGAGGATGGTCGATCGGACGGACCGACCGAGATCCTTCACCGGACCGATCGACGTGTGAGGTCGGGTATCGGTGGTTCAACTGGTTCCGCTCGGAGGCGTCGATCGAGAGGTGAAGAGTTCCGCGGTACTCGGGAAGTCCGAGCGGTGGACGGAGGGAGTCGACCCCGCCCCCATCGCACGCCGAGAGGCAATCGGGTCCTGGGAACCCCCACGGAGGCAGCATGCGGTCGTCGTGGAGCACAACGCGAAACTGCCCACCGGAAGAGGAGCTTCGGCTCCGATCCCGGCAGGCAGCTTGTAAAGGTATCGAGAACGACGATAGCGCTATCACGTCCGGTACTGGTGGATCTCCGAACCAACTCCAAACACCCTCCGGGTGAGCGAGGCGAGAGCCGAACTCCTCCGGAGGGTGTTTCTCTTTTTCTCCTCGCCTCTGGCCAGGGCTCGGAGGTCGGGGGACGGGCCCCGGAGGTGACCGCGCGTCGGCCGGCACTACCTTGTCCCGATGCGCGTCGGATTCATCGGACTGGGAAACGTCGGCGGGAAGTTGGCCGGGAGCCTGCTGCGGAACGGGGTCGACCTCGCCGTGCACGACCTCGACCGGGAGCGGGTGGCCGAGTTCGTCGCCCGCGGCGCCGACGACGGTGGCTCGCCGGCCGAGCTGATGGCCGGCTGCGACGTGGTGGTGACCTGCCTCCCATCGCCGGCGGCGTCGGCCGCGGTCGTGGCCGAGATGCTGCCCGAGGTCACGGCCGGGAAGATCTGGCTGGAGATGTCGACGACCGACTCCGGTGAGGTGGCCCGCCTCGGAGCGGAGGTCCAGGCTCGCAGCGGCGCGGCGGTCGACTGTCCGGTGTCCGGCGGGTGCCACCGGGCCGACACCGGCAACATCTCGATCTTCGCCGGCTGTGACCGGGACACGTTCGAGCGGGTCCTGCCGCTGCTGACGACCATGGGCCGGCGGATCCTCCACACGGGGCCGCTCGGCTCGGCCTCGGTGCTGAAGGTGGTGACCAACTACCTCGCCACCGCCAACCTCGTCGCCTGCACCGAGGCGCTGACCACGGCCGCCGCCGCCGGGATGGACCTGGCCACCACCTACGAGGCGATCCGGATCTCGTCCGGGACCTCGTTCGTCCACGAGACCGAGAGCCAGGTGATCCTCAATGGGTCGCGGGACATCTCGTTCACGATGGACCTCGTGGCCAAGGACGTCGGGCTGTTCCAGGCCCTGGCCGACGAGCACGGGGTGCCGCTGGAGCTGTCGCCGTTGCTCGTCGAGACCTTCGACGACGGGATCGAGCGCTACGGGCCCCGGGAGCTGTCGCCCAACATCATCAGGCGCCTGGAGGATGCGACCGGGCTCGACATCCGGGCCCCCGGCTTCCCGGCCGAGATGGTCGACGACGAGCCTGAGGAGCCCGGCGCCGAGGTGGTCGTCGCCCGGGGGTGACCCGGACCGGCGAATTGCCTACACCACGAGGGCGGTGACGACGGCGACGGCGTTGGCGGCGACGGTCGCCGCGCCCCAGCGCTGCAGGCCGGCGATCTCGGTGCGGACCTCCGCCCGCAGTTCCGCCATCTCGCCCTTGAGCTCAGCCCGGAGCTCGGTCATCTCGCCCCGCAACTCCGCCATCTCGCCTCGCAGGAGGCTCGCCGTGGCCATGACGTCGCTTCGGGTTGCCAGTTCGTCGTTGCTGACCCGGGGGAACATCTGCATGACCACGTCTGCCGTCTCGGTGCCGAAGACCTCCTCGAACTTGTCGAAGACCTCTCGGCGTTGCCGTTCGGATACCGCCATCAGTTTCTCACATCCTCGTGAGTGTGAACCCGTCCAGGGGGCCTGCCCCGGCTGGGGCGCTGGTGATGGCGGAACCGGGAACGCTGCGCCGTTCCGCGAGGGCGCGTGTTGGCCAGCCTAGTGGAGCAGGTCGGCTCGGAGTTGCTCGATGCGGTCCGGGCCGAAGCCGAGGGCGTCAGCCAGGTAGGCGTCCCGGCTGGGCCAGCGCTCGTCGACCGCGGCCAGCCCCGCCCGCTGGTAGCTGGCGTCGACGGCCAGGAACGCCCGCAGCGGGCGGACGTCGACCCCCCGCTCGGCGTAGTGGGCGATCCGCTGCTCGACGGGGCGGTGGATGTTGGAGGCCTCGTAGTGATCGAGCAGCACGTCCTCGGGCACGCCGAGGGCCAGTCCGACCAGCGTCGCCGCCCAACCGGCCCGGTCCTTGCCGGCCGAGCAGTGGAAGAGGACCGGCCGGTTCGCCCGGTCGGCCACGACGTCGAGGAACCGTCCGAAAACCGCCTGCTTCTCGGGATCGAGGGCCATGTCGACCACGCCGTCGGTGGCAAACGCCTCCGCCTTGCCATCGCCGAACCGCTCGTCGATCAGCGCCTGGTCGCCGCTCATCAGCACCGACCGGATCTCGTGACCACGGCCGGAGGTGTCGATCATCTCGAGCTGCAGGTACTCGGGCCCGTCCGGCAGCCGGTTCGGCCCGCCATCACCCCGACGGTCGATCTCGGTCCGGAAGTCGACGACGGCGGCCAGCCCATAGTCGCCGAGACGGGCGACGTCGTCGTCGGTGGCCTGGCTCCAGTGGCCCGATCGGTAGAGAACGCCCGAGCGGATCCGGCGCCCGTCCGCGGTTGGCAGCCCGCCCATCTCCCGGAAGTTGAGCACGCTCTCGAACGGCGACGGCGGCATCTCGTAGTCGGTCATCGGGGCTCCTCTCTGCGGCGGCCTCAGCCCTGGCCCTGGCGGTCCCGCCTCGCCACCAGCACCGTGCCGGCGATCACGATCAGGCAGCTCAAGGCAACGCTTCCCGCCAGGAACAGGTTGGCCCGGGCGTAGGCGTCGATCACATCCGGACGGTCGGCGTCGCCGATGATCGCCACGGCGATCGACACCCCGATCGCCCCGCCGAGGTTCCGGATCGTGTTGAACGAGGCGTTGACCTCGCCGTAGACGTCCTGGTCGACCCGGGCCAGCGCCCACGAGTTCATGCTCGGGTTCGACAGGCCCCAACCGGTGCCGAAGGCCATGATCGACGGCAGGAGGTCACGCACGTAGTTCGGTTCGGCCCCGAGCCGCCACCAGCTCCACAGCACGGCGCCGGTGGCCAGGGCCGACCCGCCGATCATCAGCCACCGCTGTCCGTAGCGGTCGGCGAGGCGCCCACCGATCAGGCTGGCCGGCCCGGCGCAGATCGGGCCGGCGGTGATGGCGAGCCCGATCCGGCCGTTCGAGTAGTCCCACACCCGGCCGAGGAACAGCGGCCACACGAGCCAGATCGACAGCGACGTCGTCGACATCGCCAGGTTGGCCAGGTTGGCCGCCGCCACCTGGGGGACCCGGAACAGCGACAGGTTCAGCAGCGGAGTCGGATGGCGGAGCGAGCGGCGGAGGAAGGCGACACCGAGCACGACCGAGGCAGCGGCGGCCCCGATCGTCGCCGCGCTCGTCCACCCCCACACCCGGCCCTGGGAGATCGAGAGCACCAGCAGCCCGATGGCCAGCGTGGCCAGCACGGTGCCGGCCACGTCGAGCCGCCCCTCGACCTCGTCGGCCCGGGACCGGGCGACGAACCGGAGCGACAGGGCCAGTGTGACCAGGGCGACCGGGGCGGTCACGAAGTACACCACCCGCCAGCTCGACACCTCCAGCAGGGCGGCCGCTGCGCTCGGGGCGATCGCGGCCGAGAGCGGCCCGGCCGCGGCCCAGGTGGCAACGGCGGACGATCGACGGTGCTGCGGGAACTCGGGCAGGGCCATGCTGAGCGACGACGGGATGACCAGGGCCGCCGCCACCGCCTGGAGACTGCGGGCGGCGATCAGGATCCAGATCGTCGGCGCGGCGGCGGAGATCAGGGCGGTGAGGGTGAAGCCGATCAGGCCGGCGTTGAACACCCGGCGTCGGCCGAGGCGATCGGCCAGTCGGCCGCCGAGGGGGAGGAAGGCGGCCGAGGCGATGAAGTAGCCGGCGGCCACCCAGGCGACGACGGTCTCGGACACCCCGTCGAAGTCGTCGGCGATGGCGGCGAACGAGAGGTTGGTGGCGGTGGCGTTGAAGCCGAAGAGGACGTACCCGGCGGAGCCGACGGCCAGCGCCCGCCAGGCCCGGGTCGACACGTCGGCTGGTGTCGGTTCGGCCGACGCCGAGGAAACGCCGTCGACGAGGGGACCGCCGTCGATCGGGCCGTCGTCGGTCACGTCGCTCGTCGTCTCCCTCCGCGGTCCGGCCCCGGAGGTCTTTGTAGACCCCGGGGCCGGATCGAGTCCAATGGGTTGTGTCGGCCAGGGAGACCGGACCCGACGGTGCCGTCGGCGATCAGCCGGCGACGGTCAGGATGTCACCGTCCGGGGTGAGGGCGGTGCCGTCCCAGATGCCGGCCTCCTCGGCCACCGAGGCCCGCTCGTGGCCGTCGGGGCCCCACTCGGCGTAGGCGACGATGGCGTCGGGGTTCGAGAAGTCCTGGGCCACGTAGAGGCCGAGCTCACCGTCGTCGGCGGCCAGGGCCACGGTCGACGTGACGGTCACCGTCTCGCCGGGAGCGATCGGGTCGACGCCCTCGATCGGCACGTAGTTCGGGAAGTTGCAGAACACCCAACCGTTGATGTCGATCTCGGCGTCGGTGGTGTTGCGGAGCTGGACCTCGGCGGTGCTGAAGTCGATCGACACGATCTCGAGCTGACCGGCATGGCCGCCCTCGGCCATGGCGTCCTCCTCCATGGCGTCGTCTTCTTCCATGGCGTCGTCTTCTTCCATGGCGTCGTCTTCTTCCATGGCGTCGTCGTCTTCCATGGCGTCGTCTTCTTCCATGGCGTCGTCGGACGAGGACTCCTCGGTGTCGTCGGTCGTCGCCGCCGTGTCGGTGTCGTCGTCGCTGCCGCAGGCGGCCAGTACCAGGGCGAGGGCCAGGGCGATCGCTGCTCGTCTCCACCACGTCATGGTCTGCATGGGTCGTTCTCCAAGGGTCGGGGTCGGGGTCGGGACAACGGACAAGGCAACCGCACCGACCGCCCGATCGTGCCGATCCGGGCCGCCAGTTCACCAGATGGCAAGAGAGGTTTCCGCCGCCCCGTTGCCACGGCCGCCCTCCGACCCCGGCCTACTGCGTTCGCAGTACACCCGGAGCCTGCGCCTGGACGATGTGCGATGACGGCTGGCGGGCGGATGATCATCTCATGATCGAAGTCACCAACCTCACCAAGCGCTACGGCACCCACACGGCGGTCGACGACCTCAGCTTCTCGGTCCGCCCCGGCATCGTCACCGGCTTCCTCGGCCCGAATGGGGCCGGCAAGTCGACCACGATGCGCATGATCCTCGGGCTCGACCGCCCGTCGGGTGGCTCCGCCACCGTCAACGGTCGTCGTCTCGTCGACCACCGGGCCCCACTCACCGAGATCGGCTCGCTGCTCGAGGCCAAGGCCGTCCACCCGAAGCGGTCGGCTCGCAACCACCTGACCGCGATGGCCGTCACCAACGGCATCCCCCGCTCCCGGGTCGACGAGGTCCTCGACATCGTCGGACTGAGCGAGGTGGCCGACCGGGCCGCCGGGCAGTTCTCGCTCGGCATGGGCCAGCGGCTCGGCATCGCCTCCGCACTGCTCGGCGACCCCGGCACCGTCATGCTCGACGAGCCGGTCAACGGTCTCGACCCCGAGGGCGTGCTCTGGATCCGACACCTGCTGCAGGACCTGGCGGCCGAGGGTCGCACCGTCCTGGTCTCCTCCCACCTGATGAGCGAGATGGCCCTCACGGCCGAGCACTTCGTCATCATCGGCCAGGGTCAGCTGATCGCCGACGTCACCTCGAGCGAGCTGCAGGCCATGGCCCCCGAGGCCAGCGTCATCGTCCGCTCGCCCGAGGTCGCCCGCCTCCGGACCCTGCTGGCCGGTGACGGCGTGACCACGACCACCCTCAACGAGGACGCCGGCGGACTCTCGGTCGTCGGCCTCGACGCCGCCGCCATCGGCCGGGTCGCCGCCGACAACGCCATCCCGCTGACCGAGCTGACCAACCACCACAGCACGCTCGAGCAGATCTTCATGGACCTGACGGCCGACTCGGTCGACTACAGCGCCCATCGCCTGATCGAGCAGCCCGCCCCGATGAGCGAGGCGGCGGCCTGATGACGGCGCTCACCTCCCGCATCCCGACCCATTCCCAGACCGAACCGACCGAACCGACCGACGAAACGAGTGAACCGATGACCTCCCTGCTCACCGCCGACCCCACCCTCGACACCACCGACGGCCCCGCCGGCCCGGTGACCGCCCGCCATGGGACCACCCCAACGAGCTCCACGATCAGCGCCCCCGGCCGGTTCGGCTTCGGTCGCCTGGTCTCGGCCGAATGGCTCAAGTTCCGCACCGTCCGGTCCAACCTGATCGCCCTGTTCGGGGCGGCCGTCGCCGCCATCGGCTTCGGCACGCTGTTCGCCTCGCTGGCCGACTCGGACGACGCTCCTGGCCGCATCGCCAGCGATGGCCTCTCGCTCAGCCTCGGCGGCTTCGACCTGGCCCAGCTCATCATCGCCATCCTCGGCGTCGCCCTGGTGGCCGGCGAGTACCAGACCGGTCTGATCCGCTCCTGGTTCGCCGCCGCCCCGAACCGGATCTCGGTCCTCCTGGCCAAGGTCTCGGTCTTCACCGGAGCGGTGCTCGTGGTCAGCTCGGCTGCGGTCGCCATCGCCTTCCTGGCCGGCCAGGCGGTCCTGCCCGACACGACCGCAGCGCTGAGCCTGACCGACGACGGCGTGCTGCAGGCGCTGGCCGGCACCGCCTTCTACGCCGCCTGCATCGGCGCCATGGGGGTCGCCCTCGGCTTCCTGCTTCGCAGCACCGCCGCCGGCGCCGGGGCCGTGGTCACCATGCTGATGCTGGCCCCGCTGATGATCAGCCTGCTGCCCTCCTCGATCGCCGACCCGGTCGGCAAGATCCTGCCGAGCAATGCGGCCGATGCGGTCACCGGCCTGGCCGCCCCGGGAGCCGAGGTGCTCTCCACCGGCTGGGGCATTGCCGTCCTGCTGGCCTGGGTGGTCGGCCTGGTCGGTGCGGCCGCCGTGGTGGTCCACCGCCGGGACGCCTGAGTGTCCGCTTCGGAGCAGCTCACGGCTGCTGGCTCCACCGGGTTGCCCCGGAGATCCACTCGGCCGCACGTGTCGAGCCGAACCGACGGCATGTCCCTCCGACCGGCCCGACAACCTACACTCCCGGCCATGAGCCAGCAGCCGCATCCCGACCGGGTGCGGCTGCTGCCGTGGTCGGTTCCGCCGCTCCTGGTCGACGGTCTCCTGTCAACCTTCATGGCCGTCGGCCTGGTGGTGCGGGTCGTCGTCGAGGACGACGTCGACCTGGCCCTCGGCGTGCTCGGCCTCGCCATCGCCGTCGCCGTCGTCTTCGCCCGCCGCCGCTGGCCCCTCCCCGCCCTCGGTGTCGGCCTCGTGGCCAGCGTCGCCGTGAGCGCCGTCGCCGGCGAGCCCACCGTGATCCTGCTGGCGACCCTGGTCACCCTCTACCACGTGGCCACGCTGGTCCCCTGGCGTCGGGCCCTGGCCGCTGGCGCCGTCACGGTGCTGGTGTTCACGGTCCTGGTGGTCGGTTTCCTCGAACCCGGCCGGGTCGACGGCGGCCTGCTCGCGTCGATCGGCTGGCCGGCCTTCGCCGCCGCCATCGGCGCCGCCGTGCGGTCGAGCCGGGAGAACCTGGCCGGCGCCCAGGAACGGGCCAGGCGGGCCGAGGCCACCCGCGAGCTCGAGGTCGAGCGCCGGGTGGTCGAGGAGCGGCTCCGCATCGCCCGCGACGTGCATGACCTCGTCGCCCACCACCTGGCCGTGGTCAACGTCCAGTCCGGTGTCGCCGCCCACGTCCTGCGCTCCGACCCCGACGCCGCCGGCACCGCGCTCGACACCGTCCGCTCGTCGGCATCGACCGCGGTGAGCGAGCTGGGGGAGCTGCTCGGCGTGTTGCGGGACCCGGACGGGCCGGAGGGCGCCGGTGGCCCGGTCACGCCGACCCCCGACCTCGATGCCATCGACGATCTGATCGGCTCGTTCGCCGCCAGTGGGCTGACGGTGGAGCACCGGGTCAGTGGCGGGCCCCGTCCACTCACGCCGTCGGCCGAGGTCGCCGCCTACCGCGTGGTCCAGGAGGCGTTGACCAACGCCCACAAGCACGGCGACGGCTCGGCGGTGGTGACCCAGGGCTTCGACGACGACGGCATGACCATCGAGGTCACCAACCGGGTTGCGCCGACCGGCGCAACGGCGCCAGACCCGTCCGGCTACGGGCTGGTCGGCATGCGGGAGCGGGTCGATGCGGTCGGCGGCCGGTTGGCGGTCGACGAGGAGCCCGGCTGGTTCCGGGTCCGGGCCGTGCTGCCCGTTCGGGAGGCGGGGTGAGCACCGAGGCGACCGGCGCCGGGCCCGGCGCGGCCGGCGCGTCTGGGCCGATCCGGGTGCTGCTGGCCGACGATCAGGAGCTGATCCGGGCCGGGTTCAAGGTGCTCGTCGACTCGGCTCCCGACCTGACCGTCGTCGGCGAGGCGTCGAACGGCCGGGAGGCCATCGACCTGCTGCGTTCCGAGCGGGCCGACGTGGTGCTGATGGACATCCGCATGCCCGAGCTCGACGGCCTGGCCGCCACCAGCGAGATCTGCGCCGACGACGACCTGGCCGGGGTCAAGGTCATCGTGCTCACCACCTTCGAGCTCGATGACTACGTCGTCCGGGCGGTGCAGGCCGGGGCCAGTGGCTTCCTGGGCAAGGGGGTGAGCCCCGAGGACCTCCTGGCCGCCATCCGGGTGGTGGCGGCCGGCGATGCGCTGCTGTCGCCGGCGGCGACCCGGGCGGTGATGGAGCGGATGGCCGGCGCCGGCCCGGTGGGGGAGCTCGACGGCTCGGCCATCGCCGACCTGACCGAGCGGGAGCGGGAGATGACCGCCCTCGCCGCCCACGGCCTGTCGAACGACGAGATCGCCGAGCGGGCCTACCTGTCGCCGCTCACGGTCAAGACCCACCTGAACCGGGCCATGATGAAGGTCGGAGCCCGGGATCGGGCCCAGCTCGTCGTGGTCGCCTACCGCAGCGGCCTGGTCCGACCCGGCGACGAGCTGGCCTGAGCCCCCCGAGCGGATCGGCCGGTGGGTCAGAAGATGCTGAAGCCGCCGTCGATCTTGATGACGTCACCGGTGTGCCAACGGGCGGCGTCGCTCATCAGGTAGACGGCGATCGGGCCGAAGTCGTCCGGCGTGCCCCAGCGCCGCATCGGGATCCGGGGCATCACGTTGTCGACGAACTTGTCCCAGTTGAAGACCCGCTCGGTCATGGCGGTCTCGACCCAGCCGGGGATGATGGCGTTGGCGGTGATGCCGTAGCGGGCCAGCTCGACCGACAGCGCCAGGGTCATCGAGATCATCGCCCCCTTCGAGGCGGCGTAGGCCTGACCCCTGGCCGAGCCCTGGATGGCGGTGCCGGACGAGGTGGTGACGATCGTGCCGCCGTCGCCCTGGTCGACCATGTGCTTGACCGCCCGTCGCAGGGTGTAGAACACGCCGTGCAAGTTGACGTCGAGGATGTCGTGCCAGTCCTCGTCGCTGTGCTCCCAGAACGGCTCGCGGTTGCGGGTGCCGACGCCGGCGTTGGGGAAGCAGGCGTCGATCCGGCCGTAGCGCTCGATGACGGCGTCGATGGCGGCGTCGACCTCGGTCTGGTCGGCCACGTTGCAGCGCAGGGCCGATGCCGACGGGTTGATGGCCTGCAGCTCCGCCTCGGCGGCGGCGTTCTTCTCGGGGTTGGTGCCCCAGATCGACACGTCGGCCCCGGCCGCGGCCACCGCCCTGGCGAAGCCGAGCCCGATCCCGCCGTTGCCGCCGGTGATCACCGCCACCTTGCCACTCAGGTCGAATCCGTCGTACGCCATGTCCTGGTCCCTTCGCTCGATCGGCCGGCGCGATGATCCCAGCTCGCCGCGAACGGGGCCAGCCGGCGGGACCGGGTGCGGTTGCTAGTCGATCAGGGTGTCGTTCCGGACGCGGCGCTCCTCGGCCTCGACGTGGGCGTCGAGGACCCGCCCGAACAGCTGCCTGGTCCGCTCGACGCGACCGATCACGTCGGCCTGCTCGGTGTAGGCGAAGATCGCAGCGTGGCGGGGGCGGGAGTGGGCCGCCACCCGGGAGACGGCGTGCAGCGAGTACCGGCCGCGGAAGATCTGGAGGTCGCCCGGTCGCAGGTCGAGGGTGACCACGCCGTCCCGCCCGCCCTCCAGGATCCGCTGGATGGCCTCGAAGCCCTCGTCGTCGACGGACCGGATGTTGGGCACGTAGTCGAACAGCCCGCCCTCGTCGGCCGCCTCGACCAGCACGGTGACGGCGAACTCGTTGGTGTCGAAGTGCCACGTGAACTGCTGGCCCGGGTCGAGGATGTTGGCGGTCAGCCCGGCGAGCGGATCGGCGTAGGGATGGAGCTGCGGCACCTCGAGGCAGTCGGCGAGGAAGCGGGCCAGGTCGGGCTGCTCGAACAGGATCCGCATCGCCGTCGTCGCCTCCCACGAGTCGCCGGGGATGAACCCGCTCGACCGCTCGAGGAACGTGTTCTTCGGGTGGCGGTCGGGGTAGGTGGGGTCGGCGGCGACGTGGAAGTACGGGTTGATGACCTCGGTCGAGTAGTGGGTGGTGTGCTTGCGCTCGGCGATCTCGGTCCCCAGACGGTCCAGGGCCGGCGGCCTGACCAGATCGGGGATCACGGCGCAACCGACGGCGCGCAGCCCGTCCCGGGCGGTGGCCACCACGTCGTGGTAGGCGGGGCTGTCGGGTCGGTCGATCGGGTAGCGGTCGAGATCGACCAGCTCCCCAAGCGTCACCGCCTCGTCGATGGTCACGGGACCGCTCCCTCCTGGGGCGGCTCGCTCGCCCCGTCGTCGACTTCCCAGTGGGGCACCCACTCGCCGTCAAGCCGGAAGGACAGGTCGGCCTCGTCTTCGATGCGGCGGGCCACGTGCAGCTCGCCGACGTCGGCCCCGTAGCGCTCGGCCGCCCGGGCGAACGTCTCGTGGGCCCGCTCGGTCATCGGCAGGTCGGTGCCGACGCCGGCCATCAGCTCCCGGGTCAGGGTGAGGTCCTTGAGGCAGAGGTCGAGGGTGAAGCTGGGGTCGTAGTGGCCGGCGAAGATCGACGGGGCGTCGTGGCGGGCGACGAAGCTGTCGGCGACCGAGTCCTTGATCGCCGACCACAGCACGTCGAGCTCGACGCCGTTGGCCAGCCCGAGGGCGAAGCCTTCCCCGATGGCGGCGGCGTGCACGAACCAGAGCTGGTTGGTCACGAGCTTGGTGACGTTGCCGGTTCCGAGAGGCCCGCAACGGATCACCCGACCGAGGTGCCCGAGGATGGGGACCGCCCGGTCGAGGTCGCCCGGGGCGCCGCCGGCGAACAGGGTGAGGTTGCCGGTCCTGGCGCCGTCGACGGCCCCGGTGACCGGGCTGTCGACGACGGTCACCCCGTCGGGGGCCCGCTCGGCGAGATCGATGACCAGCTCGCGTCGGTTGGTGGTCAGGTCGATCCAGAGGCTGCCGGGACGGAGGTGGGTGATGGCCCCGGCCCCGCCGGCGGTCGGGGCCATCACCGCCTCGACATGGTGGGGGTGGGGGAGGCTGGTCAGCAGCACGTCGGCCTCGGCGGCCACCGCCGTCGCATCGACGGCCGGGACGGCGCCGGCCTCGGTTGCACGGGTCAGCGCCTCGGGATCGAGGTCGTAGGCGACGACCTCGTGGCCGGCCGCCAGCAGCCGCAGGGCCATCGGGCCGCCCATCGTGCCGAGGCCGACGAAGCCGAGCGTGTCGGACATCGGCCCAGTCAAGGGCCAGCCCGGCGTCTCGTCAACCGGAACTGCGGCCGGTCGGCGGGTCAGCGGGCGTCGTTGGCGGCGAGGAACCGGGCGATGGCGGCGGCCCCGTCGGCGTCGGTCACGGTTCGGCCGAGGAGGACGTGATCGGTCAGGAGGGTCCCGGTGAGCTCCAACGTGAGGCGGTCCACGGTCTCGGTCGCCCTCCGGTCTGCGGCGGCGTCCCCCTCGGCCGCCGGCGCGGCGTCGTGCCCGCCGGATCGTAGGTCGCCCCGCCCGATCGCCTCGGCGATGGCCCGACGGACCGGTGCCAGCAGGCCGTCGACGTAGTCGGCGGCGATGTCGGTCTCGGCGCCGTGGCGGCCGTGCTCGACCAGCGCACCGAAGAGCGGGCGGACCGGTCGGTGGTTGAAGCGGAACACGAGGCTGTCGACGGCGGCGGCCAGATCGTGGTCGAGGTCACCGGTGAACGGGGTGACGTCGTGCTCGCCGGTTGCCTTGGTCAACATGTCGGCGATGAGGTCGGCCGTCTCGGGCCAGTTGCGATAGATCGTGGTGCGGGCCACGCCGGTCTCGCGGTGCAGCCGCTGGGGGGTGAGGGCGTGCGCCCCCTCGCCGATCAGGATCCGGAAGGCCCCGGTGAACACCGTCTCGACGGTGTCACTGCGGGGCCCTCGGGGCTCGCCCGGGTCACTGCGGGGCCCTCGGGGCTCGCCCGGTTGCTCGACGGCGGGGACGGCCATGGGTCGAGCATACCCGTCGGCCCCCAACGCAACAGATTGTTGCAGAAGCGCCTCCGCCCGCCCCGACTCAGCCGCCCCCGGTGGCGACACGGTGGCGGGCCAGGAAGGCGTCGGTCCGCGCCGCCACCGCCTCGTGATCGACGGGTCGGCCAAGCAGCAGGTGGTCGAGCAGCAGCGGCCCGCACAGCTCGGAGGTCAGCGCCTGTGCCTGGGCCCGGGCCTCGACCCCCGGCGCCGACTCGATCTCGCCCCGCTCGATGGCGGCGGCGAGGACGTCCTCGACCGGGGCGACGAGCCCGCCGATGTAGCGCTGGCCGAGGGTCGGGGTGTCGTCGTCGCGGTGGTGGAGGGTGGCCCGGAAGAGGTCGGCCACCGGGCGATGCTCGAAGCGGAACGTGAGGGTGGCGACGGCAACCGGCAGATCGTCGGCCAGGTCGCCGACCAGATCCCCGAGCTCGTGGCGGGCGATGGCGCCGGCGAGGATGTCGGCCACCAGGTGGGCCGGCGTCGGCCAGTGGCGATAGATCGTGGTGCGGGCGACGCCGGTCTCGCGGTGCAGTCGCACCGCCGTCAGCTCGCCCGAGCCCTCGCTGACCAGCAGGTGGAACGCCGCCTGCAGCACCCGCTCGCGAGTCTCGTCGGTCGGGCCGGGCGGACGGCCGCCGGTTGCTGCCACCACCCCAGGGTACCGCCCAGTATTCGCTACAAGTTGTTGCGGATTGCCGAGCGCGGTTCTAGGATTCAATTCGCTACAAGATGTAGCGAATACTCCACCGTTGTCCAGGCGAGGCGAGGTACCGATGCGACAGACGATCCCCCGATCCGTGGCCGTGCTGGCCGTGCTGCATGCGGCGGCGGCGCTGCTGTTCGGCGCGCTGGCCCACCTCGACTCGTCGAACCAGTTCCCCGATCTGGTGGTCAACGACGACAGCCTCTTCGCCGTCGGCCTCTACGCCAATCGCAACATCGGCGTCGGGCTCGCGATCCTGGCGATGCTGTTCATCGGCAGCCGCTTCGGCCTGATGGCGCTCGTCGCCGCCCGCTTCCTGACCGATGCCGCCGATCTCGTCATGGCCTTCACCAACACCGATGGCGCCGGCGCCCTCGTCGGCCAGTTGGTGTTCTTCGGCCTGCTGTTCGCCTCGGAGCTCTACGTGCTCCGCACCCTGTTCCGTCTCGAGCAGCGAGACGCCAACACCCAGGAGGTCCCGGCATGAGCCGATCCACATCCGCCCTCGACGGCCAGCCCTACGTGAGCAAGCGGCTCGGCTGGCCGTTCCTGATCATCCCGGTGTTGCTGGTGGCGATCTACTCGATGCTGTCCTACATCTCGCTGGCCGACCAGAGCACCTTCTTCTCCAGCATGGACATCCCCGAGCCGAGCAACGAGTTCCTGATCTGGAGCTGGGGCGGCAAGAACAGCGCCATGGTCGCCGTGCTGCTGGCCGGGGTGCTGACCCGGGTCCGCCTGGTGGTCGTGATCTCGTTGGTCATGCTGCTCGTCGGTCAGATGGGCGACGTCAACGCCGGGGCCCAGAGCGGGACCAACGTCTTCGTCACCTGGATCGCCTTCGGCCTGGTGGTGGCCCAGGCCGGGCTGCTGCTCTGGGATCGCAGCCGCGAGCGGGCCTCGCTGGCGCAGGCAACCGCGACCCCCGTGGCTGCGTAGGTCGCCGGCCCGGGTCCGGTTCAGCTCCGGAGGATGTGGGCCAGCCAGACGTCGATGCGCTCGCCCACCACCTCCGGGGTGAGGTCCCGGCGGCCGAGCGCGTGCCAGGCGAAGACCGGGAACGGCCCGACCGGGGCCGAGAGGATCGTGGCCAGGTCGTACGGCGTCGTGTCGACCTCGTAGCCGGTCAGCTCCCGGTAGCGCCAGGTGAACTGGACGGCCCGCTCGGGTCCGTCGAGGACCGCCAGGTTCCACCGGCAGTGGGCCAGGTCGGCCGCCGGCTCGCCGACGCAGGCGCCGAGCCAGTCGACGATGGCCACGACGTCGGTGTCGGACCAGTGCACGTTGTTCGGATGGAAGTCGCGGTGCAGGAAGCTGGGGTTGTCGACCGGCAGGTCGTCTGGCACCCGCTCCCTCGCCTCCTCCCACTGCTCGGGCTGCTCGGTCCAGATCGGCGTCGGTCGAACCGGCCGATCCCACCGCCGCCACTCGCCGACCTCGTCGGCCACCGCCTCGACCTCGATGGCGTGGATGTAGGCCATCGTCTCGGCCAGCGCATCGGCCCAGGGGCCGGGGTCGACCGGGGCCAGCTCGGGTCGACCGGGCACCTCGCTCATCACGATGGCCGGGGCGTCGGCCACCTCGCCGTCCGGGTCGGCCAGCACGAGGCTCGGCGTGACCATGGGCAGGTCGAGCCTCGACAGCAGCTCGAGGATCCTCGCCTCGTCGTGGGGAATGTTCGGCTCGCGGGCCATCCAGTCGTCGAGCACGTAGCGCCGCAGCACCACCGCCCGGCCGTCGAGCAGCTCGAGCCGGTGCACGGCCGACGACAGGCCGCCTGGCAGTGCCAGCACGTCGATGACGGCCGCCTGCAGCTCGGTCTCGATCCAGTCGAGTGTCGCCGACGGCGGTGGCGACGCGATCGGTTCCTTCGGCTCCCAGTCGACCCACTCGTCCTCGGTGTCGCCGCCGGCCCCGTTGCGCTGGTTGGTCACCGGGGCCAGTGTAGGGTTCGGGCGCAGATCGGCCGACCGTGGCCGGTCGACGGGACGCGAGCGAGGTCGTGGTGGTGGATCGACGGGACGTGCAGGTTGCGGTCGACGACGGGGCCGTTCCGGTCATCGTGGTCGGGGATGAGGGGGCGGTCGAGGCCGGCGCCGAGCGACCGGCGTTGCTGTGTGTTCCGTCGATCTTCGGGGCGAACGAAGACCTGGTCGAGCAGCTCGCCTCGCTGACCGACGTGGCCACCGCTGCGGTGATGGACCCGTTCTGGACGGTCGACCCGGGCCCGATCCCCTATTCGGACCGCCAGGCCGCGTTCGACCGGGCCGGCCGGCTCGACCGATCGCGGGTGCCCGGCGACGTCGCTGCGGTGGCCGGCTGGTTGGCCGACCGCGGCAACGGCAGGGTGGCCGGCCTCGGGATCTGCTTCGGCGGCCCGCCGGTGCTGCTTGGGATGTCGGCCGGCCACCTCGCAGGGGTCGTGACCTGGCACGGCAGCCGGATGGAGGGGGTGCTCGACCGGCTCGACGTGCCGGCCATGAGCGGACCGCTCCGCTTCCACTTCGGCGACGCCGACCCGATCACGCCGCCCGAGGCCATCGACGCGGTGACCGGCGCGTTCGCCGACCACGGTGACTGCCGGATCGTCGTCCACCCCGGCGCCGACCACGGGTTCAGCCACGAGGGCGACGCCTGGGACGCCGGGGCGACGGCGTCCGGCATGGATGACCTGCGGGCGGTGCTGGAGCAGCTCGCCCACTAGCCGGACCCGGTCACTCAGATCGGGGCCCGCTCCCACCGCCAGTCGAGCAGGTCGAGCGTGGCCCTGGCCACCCGGAGCACGAGGTCTTCGCGGAAGTGGGTGGCGACCACCTGCAGCCCGACCGGCAGCCCACCGACCCGACCGACCGGGATCGACGCCGCCGGCTGGCCGCTGTAGTTGAACGGCACCGTGAAGGGCACGGCGTGGTCCCACCGGTCGAACTCGGGGGAGTGGTAGATCGTCTCGACCGGTGGCGGCAGGGTCGGCATCGTCGGCGTCAGCAGCACGTCGTGGTCCAGGTGGAAGCGGCGCATCGTCTCGACCAACCGGGCCCTGGCCCCGGTTGCGGCGGCCATCTGGTGCACGTCGGCGCCCATGCCCTCCTGGGCCAGTGCCCGGAATCCGGGGTCGAGCTCCGACCAACGGTCGGACGGGATCGAGTGCAGGATCGTGGCGAACCCCGCCTTCCAGTAGTCCTCGAGCTGGGGGCGGAGCGGCTCGAAGACGTCGTCGACCTCGGTCACGTCGGCCCCGGCATCGGCCAGCCGGTCGACGGCGGCTCGGCAGGTGGCGGCGACCTCGGGGCTGGTCGTCGCCCCGCCGAGGGTCGACGTCCAGGCCAGCTTGAGCCCGCCGAGGCCGTCGTTGATGCCGACCCGCCAGTCGCGGGAGTCGTGGGGCACGGCGTGCCAGTCACGCAGGTCGGGCCGCGACAGCACGTTGAGCAGCAGCGCGGCGTCCCCGACCGTCCGGGCGAGCGGTCCGTTGGCCACCAGGGTCGCGAACGGCGACTCGACCGGCGCATGGGGGACCCGCCCGAACGTCGGCTTCAGGCCGACCAGTCCGCAGTAGGCGGCGGGGATCCGGATCGAGCCGCCGCCGTCGTTGCCGTGGGCAACGGCACCGATGCCGGCGGCCAGGCTGGCCCCGGCCCCACCGGACGATCCGCCCGGGGTGTGGTCGGGGTTCCACGGGTTGCGGGTGATGCCGAAGCGGGGGGTGTCGGTCATGCCCTTCCACCCGAACTCGGACGTGGTGGTCTTGCCCAGGATGATGGCTCGGGCCTCCCGCAGCCTGGCCACCGACGGGTGGTCGGTCGTGGCCTTCTCCGTCGACGTGACGGCGCTGCCCTCGGAGGTCGGCAGGCCGGCCATGTCGACGATGTCCTTGACGGTCACTGGCACGCCGTCGAGGTCGCCGAGCGGCTCGCCCCGGAACCACCGGTCGGCCGACTCGGTCGCCTCGATGCGCAGGCGCCCGCCGTCGACCCGGACGGCGAAGGCGTTCAGCGTCTGCTCGGTCGCCTCGATGCGGGCCAGGTTGGCCTCGACGACCTCGGTCGGCGACAGACTGCCCCGGCGGTAGCCGGCCAGGATCTGCTCGACGGTCAGGTCGCAGGGGTCGGTGGCGGAGGCCATCGTCGGTTCCCTCCTCGGATCGTACGGTCGTGTGGTCGGTGGTTCGCCCCGTCGCCGGGGGCCGGCTGTGCGGTCGACTACAGGGCCGGTTGCTCGACCCGGATGGTCTCGCCGCCGTCGACGATGATCGTCTGGCCGGTCATCCATGGAGCGTCGGCGGCCAGGAACAGCGCGGCCCTGCCGATGTCCTCCGGCTCGCCCAGGCGCTTCACCGGCATGGAGTCGGCGATCGCCTGGCCCCGCTCGCCCTCCCACAGGACCCGGGCGAAGTCGGTCCGGATCAGGCCGGGGGCGATGCAGTTGACCCGGACCTGCGGGCCGAGCTCGGCTCCGAGCTGCTTGGTCATGTGGATCAGCGTCGACTTGAACATGCAGTAGACGCCGATGTCCTTCGACGTGTGGAAGCCGCCGACCGAGGCGATGTTGATCACGCTGCCGCCCGACTCCTGCATCCACCGGTTCCAGGCGATCTGGGTCCACAGCATCGGGCCGCGCACGTTGACCTCGTAGGTCTTGTCGAGCATCGAGGCCGGCACGTCGATCGTGCGGCCGTTGTGGGGATTGGTGGCGGCGTTGTTGACGAGGATGTCGAACGAGCCGAAGCGGTCGACGGTCTCCTCCATCACCTTCTCACCCTGCTCGGGGTCGCCGACGTGGCTGACCCGCCAGTCGACTTGGCCGGGCAGGTCCTCCGCCTTCAGCCGGTCGGCCGCCTCCTCGCACTTGTCGGCCTTGCGGGAGGTGATCATGACGTTGCCGCCGGCCTCGAGGAAGCAGCGGGCGATGCCGAATCCGATCCCGGCCGAGCCGCCGGTGACCAGCGCGGTCTTGCCCTCGAGCTTCTGATCCATCTGTCGTTCCCCTCGTCGTCCCCTGTTCGGGCTCCTACTTTGGCGGTTCGGCGGCACGGGCGCCAGCCCTCGGCGCCGATGGTCGACGTCGGCGCACCTGGCCCCGTTTCCTCAACCATATGGTTGACAACAGGCGGTGGTCGGCCGTACGGTCGTCGTCAACCGGACGGTTGACCACAGCGATGGGGGAGGGAACGATGGGCATCGATCCGCTCGGCGTGGTCTTCGCCGCGTTGGCCGACCCGACCCGCCGCGATCTGGTGACCAGGCTGGCCGCCGGTGACGCCACCGTCGGCGAGCTGGCCGAGCCGTACGACATGAGCGTGCAGGCGGTCTCCAAGCACCTCAAGGTGCTGGAGCGGGCCGGCGTCGTGACCAAGACGGCCGACGCCCAGCGGCGGACGGTGCACCTCGAGGCCGAGGTCTTCGATCTGATGGATCGATGGATCGAGCGCTACCGCCGGCAGGCCGAGCGGCGCCACCAGCGCCTCGATGCCGTTCTGGCCGAGCTGGCCCCTGACGACGAGCCGCAAGCCGATCCGACCGACGACGAGCGAGGAGCGACATGACCGATCCGACCATCGGCGGCGCCGACGGCGACCCCGCCGGCCGCTACGACCAGACGGTCGTCGAGGCAGACGAGCACGTGCCGATCATCCGCATCACCCGGGACTTCGCGGCGACGCCGGCGCAGCTGCACCGGGCCCACACCGACCCCGACCTGTTCGTCCGCTGGATCGGACCGGACGAGCTGACCACCCGGATCATCGACTGGGACGCCCGCGACGGCGGCTCGTGGCGCTGGGCGTCGGAGGGCGACGACGGGTCGGTGTTCGAGTTCCGGGGCTGCTTCCATCAGGTGACGCCCGAGCGCCTGGTCCAGACGTTCACCTTTCTCGGCACGCCGGACGACGTCGCCCTCGAGACCCTCCGGTTCGATGACCTCGGCGGCGGCCGGACCCGGTTGCACGCCCAGTCGCTGGTCGACAGCTTCGAGGCCCGGGACGCCTGGCTCGCCTCGGGCATGGAGGGCGGCGTCGACGCCGGCTACGCAAAGCTCGACGCGCTCCTGGCCGACGTCGAGACAGACCTCGACCCGGACCTCGACCCGGACGTCGACCCGGACCCGGCGGCCGACTGATGGCGTCGGCGTCACCGCTGGTCGATCTCGACCCAGTCGCCCGCCATCGGGTCGTGGCCGGGCGCTTCGCCGAGGTGACCCGCTCGGTCGCCGACTGGGACGGCCCGACCCCGGTCGACGGCTGGCGGGCCCGCGACGTCGTGCGCCACCTCGTCGAGTGGTTCCCCGGCTTCCTGGCCACCGGCGGGGTCGAGTTGCCGCCCGGGCCCCCGGTCGACGAGCCGGTGGCGGCCTGGGCGGCCCGGGCGGCTGCGGTCCAGGCGCTGCTCGACGACGCCGAGCGGGCCGAGGCCGACTTCGAGCACCCACAGGCCGGCCGCCACCGCCTGGCCGATGCGGTCGACCGGTTCTACACCGCCGACGTGTTCATGCACACCTGGGACCTGGCCAGGGCGGCCGGGGTCGAGCCGGCGCTCGACCCCGGGTGGTGCACCCGGATGGTCGACGGGATGGCCGACATCGAGGACCTGCTCCGCTCGTCCGGCCAGTACGGCCCGGCGGTCCCGGTGCCGGACGACGCCGATCCCGAGACCCGCCTGGCCGGCTTCATCGGCCGCGATCCGAGCTGGCGGCGGCCCGGGCCGTGACGGTCGGCGACGGTCGCCGGCGACCGCCCACCGTCAGCGTCCGGCCCCGAGCAGCGCCAGCAGCTCGCGAACCAGCTTGGCTCCGAGCATGGCCGTCACGTCGTGCAGGTCGCGGCGTGGGTTGATCTCGACCAGGTCGGCCCCGACGACGGTCAGCTCCGGCCGGCGGCCCAGCTCGTGGATCACGTCGAGGAGCTGCCTCGTGGTCAGCCCGCCCGGCTCGTGGTGGGACACGCCGGGCGCGAACGCCGGATCGAGCCCGTCGACGTCGATGGAGACGTAGACCGGCCCCTCGATCGTCGGCACCGTGCCGTCCCAGTGCCGCAGCTCCAGCATCTCGACGCCGAACCGCTCGGCCTGGTCCCGCTGGTGGTTGGTCGCCGTGCGGATCCCGATCTGGATCAGGCGGTCGGCCAGGCCCTCCTCCATGATCCGGGCGAACGGGCAGGCGTGGGAGAAGCGGTCGCCGTCGAGCTCGTCGTAGAGGTCGGGATGGGCGTCGACGTGCACGATCGTGAGCGACCCCGCGATCGCGGCTCGGCTTCGGGCGACGGCCCGCACCAGGGGCCAGGTGACGAGATGGTCACCGCCGACGGCCAGCAGCGGGGCCGGGCCGGCACCGGCCGGTCGGCCGCCGGGGCCGATGCCGTCGGTCGCCGCCGCGTCGATGGCGGCCAGCACCGACTCGACGGCGCCCGGGTCGTCGTTGTCGACCTCGACGTCGCCCCGGTCGACCCAGCCGCCGTCGCTCGGGTCGACCTCGACCCCCAGCTCGGTGAACCAGTTGGCCGATCCGCCGTGCAGCGCCGCCCGGACGGCGGCCGGGGCCTCCGCCGGTCCCCGCAGATGCGACGAGTGGGCGTCGTAGGGAACGCCGAGCAGCTGGACGGGCGACGGGCTGGTCACGCCTCGACGCTAGCCGCACCCCGCGGCCGACGGTCGGGGTCGCTACTCGAAGAGGTAGCGACCGGTGGCGACGAACCAGCCGACATCGACGAACAGGAAGCCGGCCATGACGATCGCCGCGCCGGTGACGAGCCGGGCGCCGGTCGGACCGTGGCGCTCACGCATCCGACGGACCCGTTCGAGCAGGGGCCGATGGGCGCCGGCGAGGTAGGCGACGAAGAGCCCGACCAGCATGAACTGGCTGATGACCGTCCAGAGGGTGAACGCCGCCACGAGGGTCGCCAGCGACGTGGAGCCGGCGATCGCCGCCGTTGCCAGGAAGGTCGGGTCGACGATCCCCGTGACCGAGAAGGCCGCACCGGCGGCGGCGTAGGCGAGCGGCCCGCCTCGGGTCGGGCTCGTGCGTTCCGTGGCTGGTCGATCGCCTCGTCGGCGGCGACGGACGAGCCAGGCGACGATGACCACCGCGGCGACGAGCTCGGCCACCGCCCAGACCGCGCTGTCGGCCGACGGCACGAGGTCGGTGGCCCACTCGAACAGGTCCCGCCCGGCCACGGTGACGGCGACACCGGCGGCGACCGTCGTCCCGACGGCGGCGGTGGTGAAGGCGACGACGCCGGCTCGCGACGCGCCGGCGGTGATGGCCGAGAGCAGGATGGCGGCGCCGAACGGGTCGATGCCGGCGATCCCGAGACCGACCGCCTGGGCGAGCGTGGTGAGCACGACATCGAGCTTATCGCTTGATCAGAGGCTGATCGATCGATAAGCTCCAACCATGGAGGGCAGCCGCGATCGGCGGGACCTGTCGGCCGAGCGACGGGCGGAGATCCTCGAGGCGTTCGCGAGCTGTATCCGGGCCGACGGGCTCGCCGGCAGCTCGATGCGACGCATCGCGGCCGAGGCCGGGGTCAGCCAACCGCTGCTCGTCCACCACTTCGGGTCGCGGGCCGGTCTGGTCGAGGCGCTGGTCGCCCACGTGCTGGCCCGCTACGACGCCGCGCTCGACGACGCCATCGAAACGCTCGCCGGCGGCGACGAGGAGGTCCTGCTCGATCTGCTCCTCGGCGGGGGCTTCACCGCCATGGTCGAGCGTGACGACGGGCTGTTCCCGGCGCTCCACGATGCCGCATCGCGCGACGAGCACACGCGAGCGATCCTCGTCGACGTGTACCGCGGCTTCCGCGACGACCTCGCCACTCAGCTCGCCCGGCTCCATCCTCAGGCGAGTGCCGACGAGTGCCGCCGCGTCGCCTACGGACTGGTGTGCCTGGTCGAGGGGAACGAGCTCATGCGCGAGCTCCGGCTCCCCGATCGCCGGGCCGGCGATGCCGTCGCCCTCGGTCGTTCCATGCTGCGGTCGCTGACGACGGGTGCCGGCAACCCCACGACTGGGCGGTCGGCGTTGCGCTAGCTTCCCGGCATGGACTGGCACCGCGAGATCGAGGAACTACACGAGTTCTTCCAGGTGTACTTCCTCGGCGACGTCGAGGCCGAGGCGCTCGATCGGGTCGAGACCGCCCTCCACCCCGATTTCACCTTCGTCGGACCCGACGCCGATGAGACCGATCGCCGGACCACGATCGACCGCATCGCCGCCGGCCATGGTCACACCTCTGACCTGACGATCACCACAACCGAGCACGCGCTGGTCCACGCCGCCGACGAGGTGGTCGTGGCCCGCTACGTCGAGCGGCACCACTGGGCCGACGGCCGGTCGAACCGGCGGCTCAGCACCGTCGTGTTCCTCGTCGACCCGGACGGACCGAACGGACTCCGCTGGCTCCGGGTCCACGAGACCTGGATCGAGGGCGGCGGCTCCTAGACGGCCGTGCCCTCGGGCACGGTGAACACGAAGTGGCGGTCGAGGTCGCCCTCGATGTCGGCGATGTGGTCGATGTAGCGGGGGAAACCCCCGTTGTAGTTGCCGTCTTGGCGCCGGTTCTCCTGGCCCTCGAAGTTGTAGTACCCGGGGGTGCACTCCTGGTTCCTGGTCGTCTTGCCCCGATGCTCGATCACCTGCTGGACCCACCACTCCTCGGAGTCGGCGATGACGTCCATCGTGTCGAGCCCGGCGTCGCGCACGTGGGCGATGCAGTTGGCGATGTGGTCGCCCTGGACCTGGAGCAGGTCGGTCAGGTTGAACTGGAACGACGCCTGGTAGCCACCCATGATGAACAGGTTGGGGAAGCCGGCGGTGTGGATGCCGAGCAGGGTCCGGATGCCGTCGCCGTACTTGTCGTCGAGCTCGACGCCGCCCTCGCCCGTGATCCGGTTGTAGATCCCGGTCTGCTGGACCTCGAAGCCGGTGGCGTAGATCAGCAGATCGACCTCGTACTCGGTCCCCTCGAAGATCGGGCCCCGCTCGCCGATCTCGGTGATGCCCTTGCCCTGCGTGTCGACGAGGTGAACGTTCGGTCGGTTGAACGTCGGCAGGTAGTCGTTGTGGAAGCACGGCCGCTTGCACATGAGCATGTACCACGGCTTGAGCGCCTCGGCCGTCTCCGGGTCGTCGACCGTCTCCTCGATGCGGCGGTGGATCCGCATCATGGCGTTGATGTTGGCGTTCTCCTGGCGCCGGATCTTCTCCTCACGGGTGATCCCGCCCCGCAGGGTCTGGCGGCGCTCGATCTGCTCCCGCTGCTTGGCGATGATCTTGGCCCGCCGCTTGGCCTGCCAGCCGGGCTGGAGCCGGGCCGCCCACTCGGCGTCGGTCGCCCAGTCGTCGCGCACGTCGATCGACGACGGCGTCCGCTGGAACACCCACACCTCCTCGGCCGTCGCCCCGAGGTTGGGGATGATCTGGACCGCCGAGGCCCCGGTGCCGATGATGGCGACCCGCTTGTCGGCGAGGTTCTCGAGGTCGGCCCCGGTGTACTCGTAGTCCCAGCGCGAGGTGTGGAACGAGTGGCCGGTGAACCGCTCCATGCCCGCGATCTTGGCCAGCTTCGGCTTGGCCAGCGTGCCGTTGGCGCAGACGACGAACTTGGCCCGCATGTGGTCGCCCCGGTCGGTCTCGATGTGCCACAGCTGCTCGTCCTCGTTCCACACCGTCGAGGTGACGGTGGTCTGGAACACGGCGAGGTCGTAGAGGTCGTAGCGGCGGGCGATGGCCCGGCAGTGCTCGAGGATCTCGGGCCCGCCGGCGTAGTGGCGGGTCGGCACGTACTCCATTTCGTCGAGGAGCGGCAGGTAGTCGTAGGCGACGACGTCGCAGGCCACGCCCGGGTACCGGTTCCAGTACCAGGTCCCGCCGACGTCGGCCCCCCGCTCGACGATCCGGATCGACTCGACGCCACGCTGCCGGAGCCGGGCCGACGTCAGCAGGGCCGAGAAGCCGCCGCCGATGAACAGCACCTCGACCGAGTCGCCCTCGGCGTCGTCGGCCGTCGGCCGGTCGTCGATCGGCGCCCGGTCGACCTCGTCGGTGGCGTAGGGGTCGACCTCGTAGCGGGCCAGCTCGCCCTCCATCGGGATGTACATCTCGGTGCCGGGCGGCCGGTAGCCGAGCCGGAGGTCCCGCTCCTCGGCGAAGCGGGCCTTGATGTCGTCGTAGTAGTCCTGCGACCGCTCGCCCTTGAAGTCGTCCTGGCTGAACGCCATCGACGTTGGCTTCTCCTGTTTCTCGGTCATGGATCAAGCATGACGGCAGCCGCCGACCGGTCCAAATCGACGCTCCGGGGCCTCGGGGGTACGTTCGGTGCATGTCCGGCGAGCCCCCGACACCGCAGGCCCTCGACGGGGTCCGCGTCCTCGATCTGTCGCGGGTCTTCGCCGGTCCGGTTGCCGGGCGGGTGCTGGCCGACCTGGGGGCCGACGTGGTCAAGGTCGAGCCGCCCGAGGGCGACATCACCCGGCTGTGGGGCTCGAAGGCGGCCGGCCAGTCGACCTACTTCGTCCAGCAGAACGCCAACAAGCGCAACGTCTGCATCGACCTCCGGGCCGAGGGCGGGCCGGAGCTGGTCGCCGATCTCGCCGCCACCGCCGACATCGTGCTCGAGAACTTCCGGCCCGGCGTGCTGGCCCGCTATGGCCTCCACTACGACGCCATCGCCGCCCGCAACCCGGCGCTGGTGATGGCGTCGATCAGCGGCTTCGGGCAGGACGGACCCGAGTCGCAGCGGATGGCCTACGCCCCGATCGTGCACGCCGAGACCGGCCACCTCGACCACAGCCCCGATCGGCCTGGCGGCGAGCTGTCGTTCTCGGCCGCCGACGTGTTGTCCGGGCTGCACGGCGTCATCGGTCTGCTGGCGGCGCTGCGGGTCAAGGACCTGACCGGCGTCGGGCAGCACGTCGACATCGCCATGGTCGACGCCATGACGTTCTCCAGCGACGCCATCATCTCGTCGCTCGACGACGCCCCCCGGGACCGCCAGCCCGGCAACATCTGGGAGACCGCTGCCGGGCCGGTGATGGTGGCCGGCGACCTCAAGTGGATGTGGCACCAGATGTCCAACGTGCACGGCCTGACGGATCCGACGCCGTCCGACGCACCGGTCGACGAGAAGATCGCCAACCGCCGCCGGTTGATCAACGAGCACCTGTGCGGGCTGGCCGACCGGGAGGCGGTGATGACCGCCCTCGACGAGGCCGGGCTGGCGTGGGGTGAGCTCAAGTCGCTCGGGCGGGTGATCGACACGCCGACGATGAACCTTCGGGGGACCGTGGTCGAGATCGACGATCGGGAGGGCGGGACACGACCGGTCCTGCGCTCGCCCTATCGGATGTCGAAGTCACCACGGGGTGAGGTCGCCCCGGCCCCGTTGCGGGGCGAGCACAACCACGAGGTCCTCGGGCAGTGGCTCGACCTCGACGCCGGCACCGTCGACGGCCTGGTCTCGGCCGGTGTCCTGCAGCACGACGAGTGGGCCGCCGGCGGCGGCTGACCGCGTCGAGCGGGCGCTACGAGCGGTCGACCTCGACGGTGGCGACGACCTCGGCGCTGCTCTGCCCGATGTGGAGGTGATAGCGGCCCGGCTCGGCGTGCCAGCCGCCGTCGAGCCGCACGTCGAGCTGGCGCCAGTCGATCGGCACCGGGACCAGGGCCCGCCCGCCGGCGGCCAGCCGGATGCGGCGGAAGCCGACGAGGCGCTTCGCCGGGCGCTCGTGCGCCGATCCCGGGAGCCCGCCGAAGGCGAACACGACGGTCGAGCCGGCCCGGTCGCCGACGTTGGCGACCTCGACGGTCAGCTCGTCGCCACCGGCTGACAGCTCCGGTGAGCCGACGGTGAACGTGGTGTAGCCGAGCCCGTGCCCGAACGGCAGGTGGGGCTCGATGCCCTGGCGCTCCAGATGCCAGTGGCCGTGGAACAGGGTGTAGTCGGCGGCGGTGGCGTCGGGGTCGAAGTCGACCAGGTCACCCTCGTCGTGTGGCACGGCGAACGGGAGCCGACCGCCCGGCTCGGCCGCGCCGGTCACGATGTCGGCCAACGCAGCGCCGCCGAGCATGCCCGGGTACCAGATCTGCATGGCGGCGCCAACGCCGTCGAGCCAGGGGACGACAAACGCCGAGCCACCCATCACGGCGACGACCACCGGCCCGTCGGCCCGCTCGACCGCAGCGGCGATCAGCGCCTCGTCGCCGTCGGACAGCCGCAGCGACCGCCGGTCGCCGCCAGGGGCGAAGCGGACCCGCTCGGGCGGGCCGGAGCCGCCGACGTCGGTTGGCGGAGGATCGCCCTCGGACCGCTCGTCGGTCGGCGGCGGGTCCTCGGGCGGGGGCGGGAACAGCGCCGCCAGCTCGGCCGTGCCGGCGGCATCGATGAACTCGCCCTCGTCGTCCCTGGTCGTGCCGACGACCACCATCGTCAGGTCGGCGCCGGCGGCGACGGCCACATCGTCGACGGCGTGGCGGACGTCGACCCCTGGCAGCGCCTCCCGCAGGCCCCGGAGTGGGGTGACCACGTCGGGCTGCAGCACGTTCGACGAGCCGCCGTCGCCGAGGTTGGCCACGTCGGCCAGCCGTCCGAGCACGGCCACCGTCGACAGCCTCGACGGGTCGACCGGCAGCACCCCCTCGTTGCGCAGCAGCACCGTCCCGGCCACGGCGGACTCATGGGCCAACGCCCGATGGGCGGGAGCGGCCAGCTCGACCGGCGACGCCGCGGGCCGGAGCCGATCGGCGAACCGGATCAGGGTGGCGACGATGCGGGTCACGGCCCGGTCGACGTCGGCCTCGTCGAGCGTCCCGTCGGCCACCGCCGCACCGAGGGCCATCGCCCGCTGCTGGCGGAACGGCATCTCGATGTCACACCCGGCCGCGACCGAGCCGGCCGGGTCCCGCAGCCCGAACACGAAGTCGGTGATCACCAGCCCGTCCCACCCCCACTCGTCGCGCAGGATCTCGGTCAGCAGCACCGGATCGTCGCCACACCAGCGACCGTTGACCGAGTTGTAGGCCGACATCGTCGACGCAACCCCCTCGTCGGCGATCCGGCGGAAGTGGGGGAGGTACACCTCGTGCAGCGCCCGCTCGTCGACCGACACGTCGACGGTGAAGCGGGCGTTCTCCATCGAGTTGAGGGCGAAGTGCTTCATGCAGGCCAGCACGTGGCGCTGCAGGCCCCGGGTCAGCGCCGCCCCCATCTCGCCGACGTGGTGGGGCTCCTCGCCGTAGGTCTCCTGGGCCCGACCCCACCCGGGGTGGCGGAGCAGGTTGACGCACACGGCGCCGGTGAACGTGCCGCCGACGGCCCGGATCTCCGCCCCGATCGCCTCGCCGATCCGCTCCTCCAGGTCGGGGTCGAACGTGGCGCCCCGGGCCATCGACACCGGGAAGCACGTCGCCGGCCCGACCACACAGCCGCGGGGACCGTCGACGAAGCGGATGCCCGGCACCCCGAGCCGCTCGACCTCGGCCGCCGGCCACGGGTGCCGGTGGTAGCCGCCGGACGTCATGTCGACGAGGCCGGGCCAGAAGTCGGTATCGCCGTCGAGGCAGTCCAGCTTCTCGTCGAGCGTCATCCGGCCGACGAGCTCGGCGGCCAGGGCGTGGTGGTCCTGGCCGTCGGCGTGGCGGGCCACGGCCCGGTCGAAGGCGGTCGGTTCGGTCACGGCCGCCACCGTAGTGGGAACCCCGTCGCCGGCTCACGTGGGCCGGCCGGTCTCGTCAGCGGGGCTCGAAGTGGGCGACGACGGCGTCGAGCTCGTCCTCGAGGTCCCGGGTGGCGGAGCCGAGGCGGAACCGGTTGGTCAGCCGGGCCAGCACGGTTCGGGGCCGCACGTCGACCTGGAGGTGCAGCTCGGTGCCGTCCCGCGTCGTCAGGTAGGTGAGGGTCCGGTCCCAGGTCGATCCCCGCTCGTCGGCCACCAGCCGGAACCGGCCCGGGTGCTCGGACTCGGTGATCTCCAGCTCGGCGGTCGAGCGCCGTCGACCGGCGCCGTTGGTCTGCCGGGCCCGGGTGCCGGCGCCCCAGCGCTGCTCGGTCAGGAACTCGACGTCGGTGACGCGGGGCACGACGTCGGCGTGGTCCTCGAGGTCGGCGGTGACGGCGAACACTTCCTCCCGCGGCGCCCGGATGGTGCGGCTGGCCGTGATCTTCGCCATGGCGGGGACCGTAGCAACGGAGATCGGGATCGTCTTGGACCCGGTGCCACGGACGGCGTACGGTCGCCCCGATGACTGCACACGGGGTCGGCGAGGACGGGGACGGCGACATCGACGACGGGCCCCCGGCCCACGAGATCGCGCTGGCCCGGGCCGTCAACCGCTTGGGGCACCGGCTGGTCACCCACCGGATCGACCCCGATCGGGTACCGGCCATCGTCGCCCTGCTCGACGAGCTGGAGCTCGAGGCCGCCGACTGGCCCGAGGTGTCGAAGGCCGAGCGGCTGCACAAGCGCGATCGGATCACCCGGTTCCTCGCCACCGGCGAGTGGCCGCCACCACCACCGGACGGGTCCCGGCTCGAGTTCGACCCGTGCTCGCTCGTCGGTGGCGAGCTCAACCCGTTCACGATGGGGGCCCGCTACCACCGCGACGGCGACGAGGCCGTCGGGCTGGTCAGGCTCGGGCCCTGCTTCGAGGGCCCGCCCGAGCGGGCCCACGGCGGCGCCATCTGCGCCATCTTCGACGAGGTCATGGGCAGCGTGTTCCGGGCCACCGGTACGGCCTCGGGGTTCACCGGCGAGCTCAAGGTCCGGTTCGAGGCTGCAGCCCCGCTCGGGGTCGAGCTGGAGTTCCGGGCCCGCCAGGTCGGGGCTGAGGGCCGCCGCCAGTTCATCGAGGGCGAGGCCACCGGCCCGGACGGGCGATTCGCTTCGGCCACCGCCACGTTCGTGCAGATGACCGCCGAGCAGCTCCTGGCCCGCCAGCCCGACCGGAGCTGATCGCCTCGTGCGCCGCGGGCGGCGCTGCGGTTGGCCGGGCGGGACGGTCTACAGCATGTCGGCCGGACCCGGTTCCAGGCCGAGCTCCAGCTTGCCGGCCAGCTGCGCCGTCCGGTCCCAGTCGAACACCACGTGACCTCGGAGGGTCAGCAGGTCGCGGGCGATGCGCTGGAGCGGCGAGTCGTCGAAGTGGACCGACGCCCCCGCCCCCTCGAGCACCGTCTCGACCGTGCGGATCGACAGCCGCACGGTCTGGGCTGCGGCCAGGCGGAAGCCGCCCCGCAGCACGACGTCGTCGACCGTGCCGGCATCGACCGCCTCGACGAGCCGATCGATGGCGTCGCGCCAGACGAGGCGGGCCGACCGCACCGTTGCCAGCGCCTCGGCCAGACGGATCTGGGCCGCAGGCTGCTCGACCTGACGATCACCGAGCGAGTACGGCAGGATGCGGGAGGCCTGCCGCTCCCGGAACGACTCGACGGCCGCCTCGGCCCCGCCGAGGGCCGGCGCAGCGGCCACGAGGCACAGCACCGGGGTCACCGGGTAGGTGAGCATCGGGTAGGCGCTGGCGGCCGCCCCCGGCGGATCGGTGCTGCGGAAGTCGGCGCTGGTGATCGTCCGCTCGGTCGGGACGAACCGCTCCTCCAACCGCACGGCATTGCTGCCGGTGCCCCGCATCCCCGAGGTGTGCCACACGTCCTCGACGATCGCCTCGTCGATCGGCACGATCACGAAGCGGGTCTCGATCACGTCGTCGAGCTCGACGACGGCGTGAACCATCACCCAGTCCGCATGCTGGACGCCGGTGGCCCACTCCCACCGGCCGTTGACCACGAACCCATCGTCGACGGGGCGAGCGGTGCCGGTCGGCGCCAGCGGGCACGGGATGCGGGCCTCACCACGGTCGCCGAACACGGCAGCCTGGAGCTCGGCCGAGCCCCGGGCGATGAACCAGTTGTGCAGCGTGAGGAACGACAGGGTCCAGGCCGACGACACGCACCCCGTGGCCAGCGTCCTCGTCGCCTCGGCCACGGTGGCCAGGTCGTCGGCCCCGCCCCCGAGCTCGACCGGCATCAGGCGGCGGAAGAAGCCGCGCTGCTGTGCCTCGTCGAGCGTGGCCGGCGGCAGCTCACGGAGCCGCTCGGCCTCGGCCGCCCGCTGTCTGAGCGGCTCGACCCGGGACCGGGCCCAGTCGAGTATCCCCTCCTCGTCGATCCCCGGCCGCTGGTCGAACGTTGAGGTGGCCATGCCCGCCAGTCTTGCGGCGATCCGCCGCGGCGGCGAGCCGGCGGCCCCCGCCGCCCGCTCCTCCGGCCGCCGGGGTCGTCGCCTTCGACCGGGCCCGGCCGCGAAACTAGCCTCTGGTCATGACCGAGTTGCCCCGCTTCCATGCCGACGACCTGGGTGATCCGGAGGGGATCGCCGCCGCCGCCGACACGGTCGGAACCGTCGGCGCCGCGGTGGTCGATGGCATGCTCGACGACGTCACCCTCGACCGGCTCCACCACGAGCTCGACCCGTGGATCGACACCACCCCGACCGGCCGCGACGGCTTCACCGGCACCCGCACCCGCCGCACCGGTGCGCTGATCGCCCGGGCGCCGACCGTTCGCGACCTGGTGATGGACCCCCGGGTGCTCGGCCCGGCCCGTCACCTGCTGAGCCCGTTCACCCGAACGCTGCAGCTCCACCTGACCCAGGTGATCACGATCGAGCCCGGTCAGGGCACCCAGCCCCTGCACCGCGACCGGCTGGCCTGGGGCGGGTTCGTGCCCCGCGAGGTCGAGCCGCAGTTCAACACGATCTGGGCCCTGACCGACTTCACGGCCGAGAACGGCGCCACCCGGGTGGTGCCCGGCAGCCCGGCCTGGGACGTCGAGCGCCGGGCAACCGATGACGAGAAGGCACAGGCCACGATGCCGGCCGGATCGGTGCTGCTGTACTCGGGCTCGGTCATCCACGGCGGCGGCGAGAACCGGTCAGACGCCAACCGGATCGGGCTCAACCTCACCTACTGCCTCGGCTGGCTGCGGACCGAGGAGAACCAGTACCTGTCGTGCCCACCCGAGATCGCCAGCACGCTCGACCCCGATCTCCAGGAGCTGCTCGGCTACACGATGGGCGACTACGCGCTCGGTTACTACTCCGACCCGCTGGCCGATCCCGAGGACCGTGGCTCCGACATCCGGCCGCCCGAGCGGGCCCTCGGCCGCAAGCCCAGGGACGGCGTCAGCGTCGAACACCTGGTCGGCGTCGACGACGGCTGAGCGGCCAAACGGGTCGCCTACTCCATCAGGTTCTCGTCCGGCGACGGCACGACGAGGTCGGCCGAGACGCCGGGCCGGTGGCCGATCCGGTGACCCCAGAAGCCCCGGGGGCACAGGAGGGCGTCGATCAGATATTCCATCTGGGCGTCGAAGAGACGGCGGAGGACCCTGGTCTCGTCGCGGGCGGTCTCGTAGTCGATCAGCTCGAAGCCGTGGGCGGTCAGCTCGTCGTAGAGCTGGCGGAAGAGGTTCGAGTCGTCGTCGGTGTCCAGCTCGGCGTAGGTCTCGTCGAGTCGGGCCCGGTACTCGCTCAGGTCGACGTCGGCCGTCAGCTCGTTGAACAGCAGGATCGAGCGGCGCAGCATCCAGTACGGGGCCCGGTCCCTGGCCCCGACGATCACCTGGCACTGGAGGGCGGCGTCACACAGCACGCCGAGCGCGGTGACCCAGTTCTGGTCGGGCTGCTTCGATCGGAACAGCCGCAGCATCGGGAACGTGGTGTGGGTCTCGAGCAGGCCGGACACCCACTCCTCCCAGCCCTCGAAGAAGCGGACGACCTCGTCGACGTCACCGGTCGGGGCCCGGCTGAGCAGCAGGTTTGTCGGGGTGATGCGGCCCTCGGTGCCGTCGTCGAGCGTCATGAGCTTGCGCTCCCGCTCGCTGTACGCCGAGTACAGCGCCGGGAGGTAGCCGATGACCAGGGCGGTGGTCAGGACCCCGAACATCGCCTCGACCAGGGCCCCGACCCGGGGCACGACCTCGACCGGGACCAGCTCGCCGAACCCGAGCGTGAAGTAGATGACGCCCGAGTAGTAGAGGTCGTCGAACAGGCTGCCGGCCCCGTCGACCCCGCCGCTGGCCCACCACAGCAGCCCGAAGCCGATCACCTGGCAGGTCACCCACATCACCAGCAGCAGCAGGACCGAGGCCGGGGCGAACGTGCTGAGCACGGCCTCGCGCCGGCGGTCGTCGCCGATCGACGTGGCCACCGACCGCATCACCCGCCACGTGTTTCGATAGAGGATGAACGACGGCCACCACCGGCCTCGGCTGGTGCTGGTGGTGACGAGGGTGTTGACCAGGTCGGCCAGCGCCGAGACGACCAGCGCGATCCCGACGACGGCGGCGAGCGTCGTCACCCGGCCGCGCCCCCGCCGCCGCGCCCGTCGGCGCCATCGAGGCTGCCGACCATGACCTCGCCGTGGCGGAGCCCGAGCACCGGGCGGTTCAGGACCGACAGGTCGTCGCGGGGGTCGGCGTCGAAGAAGAGGACGTCGGCGTGGCCGCCCGGCTCGAAGGCGTGGTCGGACCCGAGGTAGCGGTAGGCGTCGTCGGTGACGGCCCTGACCACGTCGGAGGCGTCCAGGCCGTAGCGGGCCAGGCCGATGGCCTCGGTGGCCACCGCCCCATGGGGGACGACGATGTCGGTCCCGGCCAGCACGGTGACCCCGGCCGCGGGGGCGCCGGCCAGCAGCTCCGCCACGTTCTCGAGGCCGTCGGCGAACAGCCGGCCGCCGGACGACTCGGCGCCGAGCATGTCCCGGATGCCCTCCATGGCGGTCACGGTGGGGACCCAGGCCCCGCCCCTGGCGCCGAGGGCCTCCAGGTCGTCTGCGGTGAGGAACAGGCCGTGCTCGATCGAGTCGACGCCGGCCGCCACCGCCAGGCTGCTCGTCTCGGGGGCGGCGGCGTGGATGGCGACCCGGCAACCGGCGGCATGGGCCACCTCGACCGCAGCGGCCATCGCCGGCTCGGAGAAGTTGGTGACCGCCCCGACGCCCTTGCGGGGCCAGTCGCCGACCAGCTTGATCCAGCCGGGCCCGTTGCCGGCCGGGGTCCGCTCGGCCGACGCGGCCCGCACCGTCTCGACCAGGTCACCCTCGTCGACCTCGATGGCGAAGTCACGGTAGTAGCCGCCGGGGTTGGCGATCATGTGGCCGGCCATCGTCAGCTCGGGCCGGCTGGCCGGCGGCTCGTCGAGCAGCCGGAGGCTGACGTGGTCGGCCGCACCCTTGTCGGCGACCAGGAACACCCCACCCTCCAGCTGGGCCCAGGCGTTGGCCCGACCCCGCTCGACGACCTCGTCGAGATCGTCCCAGCCGTCGGACTCGCCGCCGGTGAGGTGGGCGTGGCAGTCGGCCAGGCCCGGCACCGCCCACCAGTCGCTGCCGTCGATCTCGGTGTCGACCGCCTCGTCGGCCGGCCGGAAGTGGCCGTCGACGACCGCGAGCTGCCGGACGGCCCCGTCGAGGGTTCGGATGGTCAAGCCCAGACGCATGGCCGACAAGGTAGCCGGCCGGCGCCGGCGGCTACCGCCTCAACACCCGATGCCGAGCCAGACCGGGACGTCGCGGGAGGTGCCCCGCACCACGGCCTGGCCGGCGACGTTGTACTCAACCGACCCGCCGCCGTCGAACTTCACCAGGTCCTCGTAGCCGTTGTTCTCGGCCCAGACCACCATGTCCCGCACGTCGAAGTCGGCGGTCGCCCCGAACAGCAGGTAGCCGTTGTCCTGGTCGACGGCGACGAACGGGTGACCGAGCGTCTGGTAGGTGTACGGATCGTTCGGGTAGTCGGCCGACGAGAAGTCCTTGTCGGTCTGGCCGTCCACCCGGAGCGGGATGCCGGCGGCGGCCCACACCCACTCGCTCGGATCGACGATCTCCTGCGGCGCCAGCTCCGACAGGTACGGCGACAGCTCGGCCGCGGCGTACCAGTTCTCCAGCGACGCCTTGCCGTCGTGCCAGGCCACCGACGAGAGCTTGGTGTCGTCGTCGCTCAGCGTGTCGCCGGGCCACACCTCGACCACGTTGGTCGGGTTGGGGTCGAAGCGGAGCCCGAACACCCCGCGGTCCGAGCGGTCGGACGAGCCCTTCACGTGGATCCCATCGACCACGCCGATCCCGAGCACCGACGGGTTGGGCCCGTCCTTCTGCGACCCCGGCATCCAGTTGCCGTTGATCGACGCGACCGAGCACCGGTTCGAACCCGTCTCGAACACGCCCTTCGACAGGTCGACCTTGACGCCGCGGAACGTGCCCGAGCCGCCGCCCCAGCGGGGCACGGTGATCGTGACCGCGTGATAGCCGTCCTGGCCGAACGTTGCCTCCGACAGCGGCCGCAGGCTCGACTGGGCGCAGCCGGACGTCGCCGCCGTCTCGGCCGGGTAGATGCTGTGACAGGTCTGGGTCCGGCCGAGGTACTCACGCAGCTCGGTGAAGTTGATGATCATGTCCCAGCGGGTCAGCTGGCCCGACTGCAGCAGCCCGGTCCAGTAGGCCCGCCCCTCGCCGTCGGGGGTTCGGCACAGGATGTTGGCGTAGGCCAGGTCGACGAACTCGGCGTGGCTCAGGCTGCCGTAGCGGTTGATGAACTCGTTTCCCTGGGCGAACTGGTAGGCGATGTCGGCCAGCGTCGCCCCACCCGAGCGGACCCGGAGCCAGTAGTCGAAGCCGGCGTCGTCCGGCTGACGGAGGAAGAAGGCCTGGTACAGCCGCCACACCCGGGCGTGACCCGTCGAGAGCTCGACCTTCTTCGTGAACTCGCTGCTCGGCGTCGAGATGTTGCAGCCGCTGACGGCCACCGTCGGCGGCTCGGCCGCGACCTCGCCCGTGGCGGCCCCCGCAGCCGGCACCGCAGCCGGCACCGCCGTCGACGCCCCGACCGTCGGAGCACCGACCACGGTCAGCGCCGAGGCCGACATCAGCAGGGCCAACAGGGGTCGAAGGTTGATGCGCATACCGCTCCTGGGATCGAGGTCGGCCGGGTGTCGGGGCAGGGCTGGGGGGACGGACGTCCCCGTCCTGGTGTCGGTCGGGCCGGCTGTGACCTTGAGCCCGCCGTCGACCGATGTCGAGCCGCCCGATCCGGCGGCGAACGACCTTCACCCGGCCAGCCAGCTCGCCGATACCACGATCGGACGCACCGAGCGAGGAAGCGCAACGTTGAAGGGTTCGACCATCCCATCGAAGCAGATGCCGGGCGCCTCGTCGGACACGGTCGTCGATCGCCTCGACGAGCGAACGGACGGCGGCGCCGGCGAGGCGCCCCGCCTTCGGCGCCAGCTGGCCCGCGCCCGAGCCGCCAACACGGTGCTCGAGACGATGATCGAGGACAAGACCCGGTCGTTGTTCCTGGCCCACCAGCAGCTGGAGGCGAGCAACCGGCAGCTGGAGACCCTCCTCACCAGTGTGGCCGCGGCGGTGATCTCGACCGACGGCGACGGGGTGATGACATCGGTCCGAGGCCGGACCGAGGAGCTGGTCGGCACCGGCGCCGACGACCTCGTCGGCCGTGCCGTCGGCGAGGTGCTGAACATCACCGAGCGCGACGGCGACGAGTCCGGCGACCGCACCTGCGACGGGTCGCTCGCCGCGGCGGATGGTCGGTCGATCCCGGTGCTGGTCACCCGCTCCGGTCTCGTCGACGGCGCCGGCCGGCCGAGCGGGACCGTCTACACCGCCATCGACGTCAGCGCCCAGAAACAGCTCGAGGCCGAGCTCCGCAGCGCCCAGCGGCTCGAGTCGATCGGCTCGCTGGCCGCCGGCGTGGCCCATGAGCTCAACACGCCGATCCAGTACTCGATCCACAGTGTCCGGTTCCTGGCCGACGTGGTCGACGATCTGCTGGAGCTCGACCGGGCGAGCCGCCGGACCTGGCCCCTGCTGGCATCGGTCGACGGGGGTCAGCGGCTGATCGACGACCTGGCGGCCCGCGAGGAGGCGCTCGACCTCGCCTTCGCCCGCCGGGAGGTGCCTTCCGCCATCGAGCGGGCCATCGGCGGCCTCCAGCGGGTGGCGAAGATCGTGCGGGCGCTCAAGCAGTTCTCGCACCCCGGCGACGACGTCGCCCCCCACGACGTCAACCAGGTGATCGAGACGGCGGTCACCCTCTCCCGTCACGAGTACAAGTACGTGGCCGACGTCGAGCTCGACCTCGCCCCCGTCCCGCCCGCGTGGTGCAACCAGGTCCGGCTCAGCCAGGTGCTGGTCAACCTGCTGGTCAACGCCGCCCACGCCATCGAGGACCGCCGCCGAGCGGCCGGCGAGGATCCGGAGGCGACCGACGGGCGAGGCCGAATCACCATCGCCAGCGCCGTCGCACCCGGTGGCGGGATCCGGATCGACGTGACCGACGACGGTGGCGGGATCCCGAGCGGGATCCGCGACCGGGTCTTCGATCCGTTCTTCACCACCAAGGACCCCGGTCGGGGCACCGGTCAGGGTCTGGCCCTGGCCTACGACACGGTGGTCAAGGGCTTCGGCGGTCGGCTGACGCTCGACGTGGTCGACGGCGTCGGCACCACGTTCCACGTGTGGCTCCGGGAGGACGGACGATGATCAGCGACGAGCTGACCGCTGCGGTCGAACCGGTCGGGTCGATCCCCGAGCCGCCGACGATGCCGGCGCCGACGCTGCGGCCGGCACCGCCCACCCTCCCGTCGGTGCGACCGAGCCAGGTGCCGGCGCCGATCCCGACGGTCCTCTTCGTCGACGACGAGGAAGAGGTGCTGGCGGGACTCCGGGTCAGCCTTCGCCGCCACCGCAACGACTACCACCTGCGCTTCGCCACCAGCGCCGGGGATGCCATCGCCATCCTCGAGCGGGAACCGGTCGACATGGTCGTGACCGACATGCGGATGCCCGAGCGGAGCGGCGCCGACCTGCTCGACGAGCTCCGGTTCCGCTTCCCCGAGGTGATCCGCTACGTGCTCTCCGGCCAGGCCGAGGATCGACTCGTCCACCGGTCGGTGGCGGTCACCCACCGCTGGTTGAGCAAGCCGTGCCCGCCCGAGCTGCTCGTCGCCACCCTGGCCGAGGCAACCGGCCACTGGAGCCAGCTGACCGATCCCCACCTCCGTCAGGCCATCGGTGCGGTCGACGCGCTGCCATCCCACCCCGAGGTCTACCTGGCCCTGGTCGAGCTGCTCGGCTCGGACCGGGCGACGCCCGACCAGGTGGCGGGCCTGATCGCGCTCGACCCGGCGGCCAGCCTCAAGGTGTTGCAGTGGGCCAACGCGGCCAACGTCACCGGCGACGAGGTCTACGACGTCCGCAGGGCCGTCGAGCGTATCGGCGTCTCGTCGCTGCGGGCGCTCGCCCAGGCCGACGAGATGATCCGACCCTTCACCCCGTCCGAGGTGATCCCCGGCTTCCCGATCGACCTCTTCCACCGGTACTCGCGGGCGGTGGCCTCGCTGGCCGCCAGCCTGGCCGCCCCGGAGGACGCCCACCTGGCCTGGACCGGGGGCCTGCTGTCGAACGTCGGGATGCTGGTCGAGGTGTCGCAGCTCCGGGACCATCTCGCCGACGACTACCGGCGGGCCGAGATCGGCGGCCTGACCCTGGATCGGACCGAGCGGCGCCGGGGAGGCGTCGGGCTGGCCGAGCTCGGCGGGCACCTGCTGGCGCTGTGGGGACTGCCGACGGGGCTGACCGACGTCGTCGTGGCCAGCAACCGCCTGCCCGAGCTGGGGGCCGACCTCCCGCTCAGCCCCGTGAACGCCGTTCGGGCCGCTCGCCTGCTGGCCCAGCGGCTCCCGCTGGCCCAGGGGGTCGGAGCCCCGCACCGGGTCGAGGTCGGTGAGCGGGTGACCACCGCGCTCGACCGCTGGACGAACGACCTCAACCTGACCTCCCGCTTCAGCGTCAAGCGCTAGCAGGATGCCGAAAATCGCATGACGGGCTCTCGACGCCCATCCATCCGCCCACTCGTCGTCCTCGGATCGGCCAGAGCGCTCACGAGCTGTGGCGAATCCTGCGTCCTCGACCGGTCGGCGTCTGGACGCCGACACCCCTGTCGGCGACCTTCAGCACCCTGCTAGACCTGACGTGCAGGCCCTCGCAGGAGGGCCTCGGTCGCGTCGATGGCCTCGCCGACGTCGTCGCGGTGGTAGATGTGCTCGGTCGGCTCGATGCCGTCCAGGAACCGCTGGTAGACCCAGGCCTGGCGAAGCATCGCCACCGGGGCGAGCAGGTCGAGGGCTCGCCGTGGGTCGCAGCCGGGCCACCGGTCGACCAGCGCTGCGAGCCAGGCGTCGACGGCGACCGGGCTCAGGCGGTGGGTGGCGGCCAGGTCGAGGAGCGGGTTGCCGACGAAGGCGTCGCCCCAGTCGAACCAGACCGGCGGCTCGACCAGCCGCCGCGCGTTCCCGGGGTGGGGGTCGCCGTGGACCAGCGAGTCGGGTGGGCTCGCGCCGGCCACCTCATCGAGCCGTCGCTCGAGACCGTCGACCAGCTCGATCAGCGCCGGCCGATCGGGGGCCACCCGCTCGACCAGTGCCGCCAGCTCGGTCGCCAGCGCGGGCGCCCGCAGGTCGGGCACGCCGGCCGACACCAGCTCGTCGACGCGGTCGACCGTCGTGGCCTGGATGTCGACCAGCGTGGCGATCATCGCCACCTGCTCCGCCTCGGAGGCCCGGTAGCCGTCCTCGCCCGGCAGCGCAGCCAGCAGGACGCGGTGCCCGTCGACGGCGAGCAGCTCGGGCGTCACCCGATGCGAGGACCCCGGTCGGCCTTGGCCGCCGGCGGCGGCCAAGGCCGTCAGCCGATCGATCACCACCGGCTCATGAGCCAGGAACGGGGGCAGGCACTTGAGCCAGACGGTGCCGCTCGCGGTCCGGATCGACCACACCGCCGACAGGTTCCACGATCGATGCTGGCGGGGCGAGCCGATCACCTCGACCTGCCGCCCGACCCAGGCCAGGTCGGCCGCCGGGCCGCCGGGCTCGGCCCACGGCAAGCGACGCCCGGACGGCGCCAGGAGGGCTCGATCGTCTGGGGTGACCGGGCCGAGCACCGTGTCGTCGGCCGCCTCGCCGACGGCGGCGTAGGTCACCCGACCGCCCATCGGCTCATCCGGGTCGGGCTCGGCCCGGAGCAGGCGGAGCACGGCGTCGATGCGCAGGCGGTCGCCGAACCGATCGGTCACCGCGTCGTGGACCGGTCCGACCTCGGGCCACCAGGGCTCGGCCACCGGGAACCGCTCGGTCGAGCCGAGCGGCGTTCCGCCCTCGTCGACCATCACCAGCGTCACCGCTCGCCCGCGCTCCACAGGCTCAGGGTGCCACGGGATCGCATCGACGGGAGGAATGGCTAACCCCGTCGGAACCGATGCCGATGGAGCCGAGGTCGAGTTCGCAACAAGGAGACCCGTTCGTGGCCGATTGCTTCGTTGGACGGCAACCAATCTTCGACGTCAACAACCGGGTGTTCGCCTACGACCTGCTGTACCGCAGCAGCCTGGAGAACAAGGTCGGCGACGTCAACCTCACCGTGGCGACGTCGCGGGTCATCATCGACGCGTTCGTGGAGATCGGTCTCGACAACGTCGTCGGACGCAACCGCGTCCTGCTCAACGTCGACCGGAACTTCCTGCTCGACCCCGACCTGGTCTTCGTCCCGGCCGACCGGGTCGCGATCCAGCTGCCCGAGGACCTGGAGACCGACGCCGAGGTCCGGGCCGGGCTCGACCACCTGCAGGAGCTCGGCTACAAGATCGCCCTCGGCGGGTACTCGCGGACGTCGGCGTCGGCCGCTCTCCTGTCCTACGCCAGCATCGTCAAGATCGATGCCCTCACCGACGACGATGCCGCCCTCGCCGCCGACCTGGCGTCGATCGGTCAGCACCGGGTGGTCAAGGTGGCCAAGCGGGTCGAGACCGCCGAGCGCCGCGACCAGCTGGTCGAGATGGGCTTCGACTGCTTCCAGGGCCACTTCCTGGCCAAGCCCGAGGTGGTCAGCGGCGAGCGGATGCCGTCCAATCGCATCGCCGTGCTCGACCTCGTGACCAAGATCTGCGATCCCGACCTCGGCGGCGACGAGCTGGCCGAGCTGATCGCCATGGACGCCACGCTGAGCCTCCGCACCCTTCGCTTCGTCAACTCGCCGTTGAGCGGGCTGAGCAACGAGGTCGAGTCGATCCATCACGCCACCGTGCTGCTCGGCCGCAACATCATCAAGAGCTGGGTCATGCTGCTCGCCATCACCGGGCTCGACAACAACGTGCCCGAGCTGGTGACCACCGCCTTCGTGCGGGCCAAGCTGTGCGAGCGCCTGGCGTCGGAGGCCGGTCTGGCCGGCACCGACTCGTTCTTCACCGTCGGCCTGTTCTCGCTGATGGACGCCCTGATGGGCACTCCGATGCCGAACCTGCTCGAGACCCTGCCGTTCAGCCCCGAGGTCAAGGGGGCGCTGTCCGATCGCAGCGGCGTCAGGGGCGAGGCCGTGGCCTGCGCCGAGAGCCTCGAGGTCGGCGCCCCCGACGGCGCCGGCTTCCAGAACCTCTCGGGCGACCGGATCGCCGACTGCTACCTCGAGGCGGTCAACTGGGCCGACGAGGCCGTCGCCTCCATGCGGTAGTGCCGCCCCGGCGGCCCCTCCCGACCGGAGGCGCTCCGGTCAGGAGTCGGCGTCGACCTTCGGGTCGTCGGCCCGCCGCGGCTCGGGTGCCGGCGCCGGCCTGATCTCGCCGGTCGTCCTGACCCACTCCTCGATGTCGGCCAGGTCGGGTGCCCATCCCGGCGGCCCGAACTGGACGAGCTGGTCGGTGTCGGAGGCGTTGTCGAGGTTGGCGTCGAAGACCATGCGGCCGTTCTCGTCGATCCGGCCGACGGTGAGCCAGCGGGGGATCGGGGCGTGGCCCGGGGTGACCCGGATCCGGTAGCCGTCGTGCAGCAGACCCTCGAGGTCGTCGGCCGTGATCTCCGGCAGCACGATCCGGGTGGCCAACGCGCGGGCCGTGCCGGAGTCGCCCGGTCCTTCGCCGAGCTGGTCGCCCGGGCGGTCGCCCGGCCGCAGGCCGTACAGGTTCTCCGAGCCGATGACCGGGGCCAGCCGCTGGGTCACGAACCCGTCGAGCGTGTCCGAGCCGGACAGGGCCACCGCCTGACCGACGCCGACGGTCTCGATCGTCTCGGCGAAGTCCTGGGAATCGATCCGGCCGTAGTAGGCCAGTTGGCCCCGCTCGGCCGCCACCGCCGCTTCGTCCTCGTCGAGCCCGATGTGGATGGCCGGCACGTGGTGGTTCTGGAGCACGGCGGCCAGCTCGATGGCGAACTCACCGCCGCCGATCAGGGCCACGCCGGTCGGCGTCGGCTGGGCCACCCGGAGCCGGCTGGCGGCGAACCGGGCCCCGACGCTGGTCAGCACCACCGTGCCGACCACGACCGTGAACACCACCGGCACCAGCGGACCGGGGTCGGTGCCGTGGTTCTCCAGTTCGAGCGCGAACAGCGACGCCACCGCGGCCGCCACGACGCCACGGGGGGCGAGGGTCATCAGGAACCAGCGGTCGCGCCAGCTCAGCCCCGTGCCGAGCGTCGAGGCCAGCACCGAGGCCGGGCGGGCGACCACGACCAGCGACACGATGATGGCCAGGCTGGCCGGCAGGTACTGGCGGATGGCCTCGAGGTCGACCCGGGCCCCGAGCACGATGAACAGCACCCCGAGGATGATCGAGCCGAGGTTCTCGTTGAACTCGGCGATGTGGGCCGCCGGGGCCCGCTTCTGGTTGGCGAAGGCCATGCCGAGCACGGTGGCGGCGATCAGGCCGGCCTCGGGCCGCAACGCGTTGGAGGCGGCGTAGGCCCCGACGAGCATGGCCAGCGTTGCCGGGATCTGCAGGTGATCGGGAACCAGCCGGAGCCGGAGCCCGGTCAGCAGGATCCACGACGCCGCCCCGCCGACCACCAGGCCGGCGGCGAACGTGGTGACGACCTGGAGCGCGATGCGACCGGGTGATCGCTGCTCGATGATGGCGTCGAGGACGACGATGGCGATGCCGGCGCCGACCGGGTCGATGAGGATGCCCTCCCACCGCAGGATCGACGAGGTCGGCTGCCGGGGCCGGAGGACCCGGAGCAGGGGCATGACGACCGTCGGGCCGGACACGATCAGGATCGCCCCGATCAGCACGGCGATCTCGGTGTCGACGTCGAGGAACACCGCAGCGGCGGCGAAGCCGACCGCCCAGGCGATCACCGCCCCGATCGTGACCAGCCGCAGCACGGGTACCTTGCCCTGGCGCAGCCGGTCCCAGTGCAGCCCGGTGCCGCCCTCGAACAGCAGCACGGCGACCCCGAGCCCGACGCCGGTGAACAGCAGCTCGCCGAGGATCTCGTCCGGGTCGACGAACGGGCTGAGCGACACCCCGCCGACCAGCAGGAAGAGCACAGACGACACGTTGAGCCGGGTGGCGATGATCTGGCAGATCGCAGCGACGACCAGCACCAGGGCGATGGCGGTCAGCGGTTCGTCGATCACGATCGGGCCGTCCCGAGCACACGAACGGCTCGTGATCGCCGAGCCCGATCACCCGAGGCCACGTCGGATCGCCCGAATCCGAAGTACCGATTCATCGAGCGATGGTACCCCTCGCGCCGAGTCGATGGCGTTCCAGCCCCGCCCGGCGGGCCGGTCACCCGGTGGCGACTGCCCGGTCGTGAGCCTGACCACCCGCCGCTGGCGGCCGTGATTCGGCGGCGGGTGACTCGACGTCGCCGCCTCGAGCGGCGACGATGTGCGTCGTGCTGTCCGATCCGGTCGAGCGGGTCCATCGCAACTTCCTGGCCCGGGTCGAGGCCGGCGACCTGCCCCCGGCCCGAGTCGCCGGGCCGGTCGACGACACCCTCGATCGGGAGCTCGACGGCACCACCGCGCTGGCGCTGTTCCGGGCCCAGGTGCTCAGCCGTCACCTCGACCGGCTGGCCCGCGAGCTCCGGGCCGCCGGCGACGGCTACTACACGATCGGCTCCTCCGGCCACGAGGGCATGGCCGCCGTCGCCGCCGTGCTGCGCCCGACCGACCCGGCGTTCCTCCACTACCGCGACGCCGCCTTCCAGATCGCCCGCTCCGGCCAGGTCCCCGGCGTCGACCCCGCCCGCGACCTGCTGCTGAGCCTCCTCGCCTCGCGTCACGATCCGATCGCCGGCGGCCGCCACAAGGTGCTCGGGTCGAAGCGGCTGGCCATCCCACCCCAGACCAGCACCATCGCCTCCCACCTGCCGAAGGCGGTCGGCGCCGCCTACTCGATCGGTCTCGCCGCCGAGCTCGGGCCCGAGCACCGGGCCTGGCCCGACGACGCCATCGTCGTCGCCAGCTTCGGCGACGCCTCGGTCAACCACGCCTCGGCCCAGGCCGCGTTCAACACCGCCGGCTGGACCGCCTACCAGGGCGTGGCCCTGCCCCTGCTGTTCGTCTGCGAGGACAACGGCATCGGGATCTCGGTCCCGACGCCGACCGGGTGGGTGGCCAACAGCATGGGCCAGCGGGCCGGGCTGCGGTACCGGTCGTGCGACGGGCTCGACCTCGCCGACACGCTGGCGGTGGCCAGGGCCTGCGCCGACGAGGTCAGACGGACCCGCCGCCCCGTCTTCCTCCACCTGTCGTGCGTCCGGCTGTACGGGCACGCCGGCGCCGACGTCGAGGCCACCTACCGCTCGGCCGGTGAGATCGAGGCGTCCGAGGGCGACGACCCGCTGCTCCACTCGGCCCGCATCGTCATCGACGCCGCCGGGCTGTCGCCATCCGACGTCGTCGAGCTCTACCAGGAGGTCGAGGGCGACGCCCGCCGCACCCTCGACGCGATCCGCGACACGCCCCGGCTCCGGGAGCGGGAGGATGTGCTGGCCTCGCTGGTGCCGCCGAAGCGGGCCTGCCGCCCCGCCCGCCCGCCGAGCGACGACGAGCGCCTGGCCCTGCTCGGCGAGGGTGACTGGAGGACCAGGGAGCGGCCGCAATCGATGGCCAACTGCTCAACTGGACCCTCACCGACCTGCTGGCCACGAACCCCGAGGTGGTCCTGGCCGGTGAGGACATCGGGGCGAAGGGCGGCGTCTACGGGGTCACCCAGCGGCTCCAGGCCCGGTTCGGTCGGCGGCGGGTGATCGACACGCTGCTCGACGAGCAGTCGATCCTCGGCCTCGCCATCGGCCTGGCCCACAACGGCTTCGTGCCGATCCCCGAGATCCAGTTCCTGGCCTACCTGCACAACGCCGAGGACCAGCTGCGGGGCGAGGCCGCCACCCTGCCCTTCTTCTCCGACGGCCAGTTCACCAACCCGATGGTCGTCCGCATCGCCGCCCTCGGGTACCAGAAGGGATTCGGCGGCCACTTCCACAACGACAACTCGATCGCCGTGCTGCGGGACATCCCCGGCCTGATCGTCGCCTGCCCGTCGAACGGGCACGACGCCGCCCTGCTGCTGCGGGAGTCGGTTCGGCTGGCCCGGGAGGAGCAGCGGGTCGTCGCGTTCCTCGAGCCGATCGCCCTCTACGCCACCACCGACCTGCACGACGGCGGCGACGGCGGGTGGGCCTGCCGGTACCCGGAGCCGGGGGCATCGGTCGGGCCGGGACCGGCCATCGGCGAGGTCTCGGTCCGGGGTGAGGGAGCGGACGTGGCGATCGTGACCTACGGCAACGGGGCCCACCTGTCGGCCAGGGCTCAGCGGATCCTGGCCGAGCGCCACGACGTCGACGCCCGGGTGATCGACCTCCGGTGGTTGGCTCCGCTGCCCATCGAGTCGGTCGTCCTGGCCGTCGACGGGTGTGATGCCGTGCTGGTGGTCGACGAGTGCCGCCGGACGGGGTCGATCAGCGAGCAGGTGGTGACCGAGCTCGGCGAGCGAGGTATGGCCAGCTCCCGGTTGTGCGCCGCCGACTCGTTCATCGCCACCGGCCCCGGCTACGCCGCCACCCTGCCGAGCTGCGACGACATCGTGGCCGCCGCAGCTGCGCTCGCCGGGGCCGGACCGGAGCCACAACCGGGGCCCCGGTAGCGACCCGCTGAACGGACGGTGGCGGCGGGGTGACCTGCCCCATCGGCGATCCCCGGTCTGGCTACCCTCGCACGATGGTCGAGATCCCCGCGCCGCTGACCCTCGACGATCGCAAGGCCGCCGCCGACTTCCAGTACCTCCTGGACGCCTTCCGCGACGTGCTGATCGAGCTGGGCGAGCCCGACGTCGCCGCCGCCCTGCCCTGGGGCGATCGCCACGACCCGGCGGTCGTCCCCGCCGACCAGGACCGGCTGACCCAGGCGCTGTCGATCGCGTTCCGGCTGGCGACCCTGTCCGAGGAGAACGCCGCCGCCCAGTTCCGTCGGGCCAGGGAGTCGGCCGACGGCCCGACCGCCATCTCGGGCTCGTGGGGTCGGATCCTGTCCGAGCTGCGCAAGGCCGGCCACGAGCCGGCGGCGATCGCCGAGTCGCTCGGCCGGATCGTCGTCGAGCCCGTGCTCACCGCCCACCCGACCGAGGCGAAGCGGGCCACGGTCCTCGAGCAGCACCGGGAGCTGTACCGCCTCCTCGTGTCGCGCGAGAACCAGATGTGGACCCCGCAGGAGCAGGAGGCGCTCGACGGCGACCTGAGGGCCATGCTCGAGCGGCTGTGGCGGACCGGCGAGATCTTCCTCGAGCGGCCCGACGTCGCCGACGAGTTCCGCAACGTCACCCACTACCTGGTCCGGGTCTTCCCTCGGGTGGTGCCCCGGCTCGACGATCGGCTCCGCCTGGCCTGGTCGGACGCCGGCCTCGATCCCGCCATGCTCGACGGCGCCGCCCTGCCCCGGCTCCGCTTCGGCACCTGGGTCGGCGGCGACCGCGACGGCCACCCCTTCGTCACCGCCGAGGTGACCGAACGATCCCTGCGCTCGCTGCGGGCGGCGGCGATCGCCCTGCTCGACGACGCACTGGTCGACGCCGCCGTCCACCTCAGCCTGTCCGACCTGATCGAGCCGGCGCCGACCGAGCTCGTCGAGTGGATCGCCGCCACCTCGGCGGCGCTCGGCCCCGCCGGCGCCCGAGCCGTCGGCCGCAACCCGGACGAGCCGTGGCGTCAGGCCATCAACCTCATCCGGGCTCGGCTGCCGGCCGACGACCGGGTGACCGGCCAGGGGGGCGCCCCGGCCACCGGCCACGGGCCGGGGGCCCGCTACGCCGACGCCGACTCGCTCGTCGGCGACCTGCGTCTCGTCGACCGGCTGCTCGGCGAGATCGGGGCCGGTCGGCTTGGCCGTCACGACGTCGCCCCGGTGGTCCGCCTGGCCGAGACCTTCGGCTTCCACCTGGCCGTGCTCGACATCCGGCAGAACAGCGGGTTCCACGACCTCGCGGTCGCCCAGCTCCTCGCCGCCGCCGGGGTGCCGGACGGCGAGACGTTCGCCGACTGGAGCGAGTCCGATCGGCTGGCCCTGCTCGGGCGCGAGCTCGCCTCGCCCCGCCCGCTTGCGGCGGCCGGGGTCGAGGTCGGGCCCGAGGCCGACGCCGTGCTGGCCGCCTACCGGGTCCTCGGTCGAGAGCTCGCCGCCAACGGTGCGGCCGGCATCGGCAGCCTCATCGTGTCGATGACCCGAGACGTGTCGGACCTCCTCGTCGTCTACCTCCTGGCCAAGGAGGCCGGGCTGCTCCGGCGGGAGGGCGACGACGTCCGCTGCCTCCTGCCGGTCGCGCCGCTCTTCGAGACGATCGACGATCTGGAGCGGAGCCCCGACATCCTGCGGGCCTTCCTCGGGCACCCGATCACCCGGCGCTCGGTCGAGGCCAGGGCCGGGACCGGGGCCCGGCCGACCCAGCAGGTCATGGTCGGCTACAGCGACAGCAACAAGGACGGCGGCATCGTCGCCAGCCTGTGGAGCCTCTACCGGGCCCAGGACACCTTGGCCCGGATCGGGGGTGAGCTCGGCGTCGCGGTCACGTTCTTCCACGGCCGTGGCGGCACGATCAGCCGCGGCGCCGGGCCGACCCATCGCTTCCTCCGGGCCCTGCCGCCCGGCTCGCTGACCGGGGCCATCCGGTTGACCGAGCAGGGCGAGACGATCTCCCAGAAGTACGCCAACGTGATCACGGCGGCCCACAACGTCGAGCTGGTCGTCGCCGGGACCGCCGGCTCGCTGATCGGGACGGCGGCCTCGCGCTCGGTCGCCCCCCATCTCGAACCGCTGATGGACGAGCTGGCGGCGGTCAGCCGGCAGGCGTACGCCGACCTGCTCGACACCGACGGCTTCATCGACTTCTTCCGTCAGGCCACACCGATCGACGTCATCGAGCACAGCCGGATCGGGTCGCGCCCGGCCCGGCGGACCGGACGGGCCAGCCTGGCCGATCTCCGGGCTATCCCGTGGGTGTTCTCGTGGAGTCAGGCCCGGTTCCTGCTCTCGGGTTGGTACGGCCTCGGCACGGCCATCACCGACCTCCGGGCCAGCGACGAGGGTCGGTTCGACGAGCTGGTCGGACACGTGTTCGAGTGGCCGCCGCTGCACTACATCGTGTCGAACGCCGCCACCGCCATCGCCACCGCCGATGCCGAGATCATGGGTTGGTACGCCGAGCTGGTCGGCGACGCCGAGCTCCGGGCTGCGTTCCTCGATCGGATACGGGACGAGCGGACCCGCACCATCGACCTGCTCGAGGGGATCTACGGCGGCCCATTGGCGGAGCGGCGGCCCAACATCGCCCGCACGCTGCGGCAACGGGATCCTGCGCTCCGCTCACTGCATCGTCGCCAGATCGAGCTCGTGTCGACGTGGCGGGCACGCCAGGCCGAGGACCCCGAGGTCGCCGAATCGATGCTGCCCCAGCTCCTGGTCACCGTGAACGCCATCGCCAGCGGGCTCGGCACGACCGGCTGACCCCTCCACCTGGCCCCCTCCCATCGGCCTCCGTACGCTACAAGCGGCGCCCGAGCCGCTCGGGTCGCCCGACGGAGGACGATCATGACCGATGCCAGCATCGACGACCAGCCCGCGGCCCCGAAGCCGCCGACGGCGATCACGGCGGCGGCCAACGCCGACGTGGTGGTCTCGTTCGACGATCCGGGCGACACCGATCGGGCGACCGCGGGCCTGATCGCCCAGCTCGCCGACGGTCGGGTCACCGTGCCGAACCCGTTCGGCGGCGACCAGGACCACGTGGTGTTCGACGTCGCCAACCACGCCTTCGTGACCGAGTCGGCCAAGGCGCCGCCGTCGGTCAACCCGAGCCTGTGGCGTCAGGCCAGGCTCAACGTCAACCACGGCCTGTTCGAGGTGGCCGACGGTGTCTGGCAGGTCCGCGGCTACGACATCGCCAACATCACGTTCCTGGCCGGCGACGACGGCTGGCTGATCATCGACCCGCTGACCAACGCCCCGGCCGCGGCCGCCTCCCTCGACCTGGCCAACCGGACGCTCGGCGAGCGCCCCGTCACGTCGATCATCTACACCCACTCCCACGTCGACCACTTCGGCGGCATCCTCGGCGTCACCTCCCAGGAGGCCGTCGACCGGGGTGACGTCCGGATCGTCGCCCCCGTCGGGTTCATGGAGGAGGTGGTCAGCGAGAACGTGATCGCCGGGCCGATCATGGGCCGGCGGGCGATGTACCAGTTCGGGCCGCTGCTCCCCCCTGGCCCGCGGGGCCACGTCGACTGCGGGCTCGGCTCGGCGATGGGCCTCGCCCGGTCGGACCTGATCGCCCCGACCGAGATCGTGTCGGAGACCGGGGCCGAGCTGACCCTGAGTGGGATCCGGGTCGTGTTCCAGAACACGCCGGACGCCGAGGCCCCGGCCGAGATGAACTTCTTCTTCCCCGAGCCCCTCCCGGGACGGAGCGCGGCCGGATCGGGGCGCGGCCTGCTGTGCATGGCCGAGAACTGCACCCACACGCTGCACAACCTCTATCCGATCCGCGGGGCCCAGACCCGCAACTCGCTGGCCTGGTCGAAGTACATCCACGAGGCCCTGCAGCTCTGGGGCGACCACACCGAGACGATGTTCACCAGCCACCACTGGCCCCGCTTCGGCAACGACGACGTGCGGACCTTCCTCGAGATGCAGCGCGACGTGTACCGGTGGATGCACGACCAGACGATGCGGCTCGCCAACCGGGGCCACGTGCCGACCGAGATCGCGGCCGAGCTGTCGATGCCCGAGGCCTACGACCAGAGCCACGTGCAGGGCTACTACGGCACGGTGTCCCACAACGTGCGCTCGGTCTACAACCGGTACCTCGGCTGGTACGACGGCAACCCGGCCAACCTCGACCCGCTGCCCCCGGTCGACGCCGGCCGACGCTACGTCGAGTTCATGGGCGGGGCCGACGCCGTGCTCGACCGGGCGCAGGCCAGCTTCGACGAGGGCGACTACCGGTGGGTGGCCCAGGTCGTCAACCACGTCGTGTTCGCCGACCCGACCGACACGCGGGCCCGCAACCTCCAGGCCGACGCCCTCGAGCAGCTCGGCTACCAGTCCGAGTCGGCGACCTGGCGCAACGCCTACCTGATGGGGGCCCAGGAGCTGCGGCATGGCTCGCCCGGCGGTGGTCGGGTGCCGACCCGGGACCTGTCGAACGCCATGACCGCCGAACACCTGATCGACACCATCGGGGTCCGGTTCGACCCGTCGGCGTTCCCGAGGAGCGAAGCGACGATCAACCTGCACCTGACCGACCTCGGGGACGGCGAGGACCACGTGCTCGGCGTGTCCCGATCGGCGGTGCACCACACCGACGGCGCCGTGGCCGACGATGCCGAGGTGTCGGTTCGGCTGACCCGGGGCGAGTTGACGGCGGCGCTCGGCGAGCCGGAGGCCCTGCCGGACGGTGCCGTCACCGCCGGCGATCCCCAGGTGATCCTCGACCTGCTCGCCGCCCTCGACGTCTTCGAGCTCCCGGCGATCATCGAGCCCTGACCGCACCTCCACTCGTCGGCGCGATCACCGGCGGCCGCTTCGGGTGACAGCCTCGGACCGACCTGCTTAGCTCGATGGTGGGCGCCCACCCCACCATCCGGGCCGGGCCCCCGGAGGGAACGGATGGAGCTGTTCGGGAGGGACACCGAGAGAGCCCAGGTGGTCGAGCGGCTCGGTCAGCGACGGCTGGTGACGATCTGCGGGCCCGGCGGGATCGGCAAGACGGCACTGGCCCGCTCGGTGGCCGAGGGGATCGGCGAGCGCTACCCGCTCGGCGCCGCCGCGGTCGACCTGACCCGGGTCGACGACGCCGCTGCGGTCACCGAGGCCATCGCCGGCCAGCTCGGCTACGCCGACTTCGACTCCCTGCGGGACAGCCCGAGCGAGGAGGCGATCCTGCTGGTCGTCGACAACTGCGAGCACGTGCTCGACGCCGCCGCCGACGCGCTCACCCAGCTCCTGGAGGCGTCGCCGACGCCCCGGGTCATCGCCACCAGCCGAACCCCGCTCGACGTCATCGGCGAGTCGATCGTCTCGCTGGCCCCGCTCCGGACGCCGCCGCCGGGCGACGCCGACGCAGCCTCGCCGTCGGTCCGGTTGTTGGCGGCCCGGGCCAGGGACCACGGCGTCGATCTCGGGCCGGGCGACGAGGAGGCGGCGGCCGAGGTGTGCCGTCGGCTCGACGGGATGCCGCTGGCCATCGAGATCGCCGCCGCCCGCCTCCGTACGATGGGTCTGCGGGAGCTGGCGGCCCAGCTCGACCGGCCCGGCGTGCTCAGCCGGCGTCGCTTCCGGGGCCGGGCCAGCCACGGCAGCGTGGCCGAGCTGGTCGACTGGTCGTACCGGCTGCTCGACGACGGCCAGCGACGGGCGTTCGAGGAGCTGGCCGTGTTCGCCGGACCGTTCACCGGCGAGCTGGCCCGCTCGGTCGTGGCCGAGCGGTGGTCCGGTGGCGAGGCTTCGCCGGTCACCGCCTCGCCGGTCACCGCCGGGCCGGGCGACGGCGCCGACGGGGGCGATGGCGTCGAGTGGCAGGAGCTGCTCGACATGCTGGTGGCGGCGTCGCTCGTCGTCGTCGACCGCTCGCTCGACCCGACCCGCTACCGCCTGCTCCACCCGGTGAGGGCCGTGGCGGCCCAGCTGCTGGAGCGGTCGGGTCGGGCCGGCGAGGTCCGCAGCAGGCTCGTCGACGTCATCATCGCCGAGACCCTGGCCATCAGCCGCGGCGGCCCGGACGGCTGGCGACCGTCGGACCTGCACGGCCTCCTCGACCTCTACGATCACACGGCGGCGTCGATCCGCTGGCTGCTCGACCACGACGACGAGCCCGACCGGGCCCTGCTGCTGGTCGCGGTGCTGTGGGGGATCGTGCACAACGCCCACTCGACCGAGATCCACCAACTCGGCGAGGCGGTCCTGGCCCGATGGCCCGATCCGACCAGCCGCCGCTGGCCGGCCGCCGCCGCCACCGTGGCCACCTGTCGGTTCCTGGCCGGCGACACCGGTGGCGCCATCGAGCTGGCCGAGCGGGCCCTGCCGAACGCCCGGGGCCGGCGGGCCGCCCCGGCGCTCCTGCTGCGGGTCATGGCCCAGAGCCGTCGGGCCCAGGGTGACCTGGCGGGGGCCAGGGCCGGGTTCGCCGAGGCGGCACGAGTGGCCGACGAGCGGGGAGCCCACGGCCTGACCATGGAGATGCTGGTCGACGAGGCCCTGGCCATCGTCGAGCTCGGCGACGTCGAGCGCGGCCTCGACCAGATCGAGTCGGTCGTGGTCGAGGCCGACCGCCGCAACGCCCCGATCAACCGGCAGTGGGCCGAGGCCTCGCGGGCGGCAACCCTCGTCAGGCGGGATCCCCGGTCGCCGGAGGCGGTGGAGGCGATCGAGTCGGCCCTCGACTCGGCCCGCGAGCTGGGCTACCCGGCCGGCACGTCGTTCTGCCTCCGGCTGCGGGGCGAGGCGGAGCTGGCCGCCGACCGGCTCGAGGCCACGGCGGCGACGGTCCTGGAGCTGCTCGACGAACTGAGCCGGCGGGCCGGTCTCGACGAGCTGCGCTACGTCCTCGACCTGGCGGCCGAGGTCATGCGCCGGCGAGGCGATGACGGCTGGCCCGACCTGGTGGCCACGGCGGCCGACCTGCCGATCACGTCGTTCCTGACGCCGCTGGAGATGGCGGTTCCGGCCGACGCCATCGAGCCAGGTCGGGTGCTGTCGATCCGCGAGGTCTACGTTCGTTGCCGATCCGCCATGCTGGTCGAGCTGGCGCGATCGGCCGGGCCGCCGGCGGCCGGCGCCACGCCGTCGACCACGCCTGCCGCCCCGCCCGAGCCGGCTGGCGGTGCGGCCGCCGACGGCACAGACGCCGACGGTGCGGCCGCCGAGCTGGTGGCCGAGGGCGACGTGTGGCGGTTGACGATGGGTGCGTCGACGATCCGGATCAGGCGCTCCAAGGGCCTGGCCGACCTCGCCGCCCTGCTCGAGGTGCCCGGCCGCGAGATCCCCGCCGTCGATCTGAGCGGCGGCGTGAGCACGGTCGCCGACGACGAGGTCATCGACGCCGAGGCCCGCCGCCGCTACGAGGAACGGGTGCGGGAGCTGCAGGGCGAGATCGACGAGGCCGAGGCCGCCAACGACCTGGCCCGGGCCGAGCGCCACCGGGACGAGCTCGACGCCCTGGTCGACGAGCTGACCCGGGCCATCGGCCTCGGCGGCCGCCACCGCCGTCTCGGCAGCGACAGCGAGCGGGCCCGCTCGGCCGTCACCCAGCGGCTGCGGACCACGATCCGCCGCATCGCCGAGCTCGACGACGACCTCGGGGCCCACTTCCGCAACTCGATCTCGACGGGTACCTATTGCGCCTACCGGCCACACCCACCGGTCCGCTGGCGGGTCGAGCGGTAGGCTCCCCGGTCGTGGGGACCGACGACTGGACGTGGCTGCGGGGTGAGGTCCGAGCGGCCGCGGCGGCGTTCGCCGAGCAGGTGCGCTCGGCCCCCGACCCGGCGGCCCCGGTCCCGAACCTCGACTGGAACGTGACCGAGCTGGCCGCCCACCTGGCCTCGCTCGCCGAGCTGTACCGGCGCCAGCACGAGCTCGGTCCCGACTTCGAGCCACCCGACGACTGGGCCGCGTTCTCCGTCGCCGCCCGATCGCACCTCGTCGGAGCCACCGTCGACGACCTCGCCGAGCTGCTGCTCGACGAGACCGAGACGATCCTCGCCCCGGCCGAGCCGGACGAGCGGCGCTGGCTCTACGGATGTGCGACGACGGTGGCCAACATCGCCGCCGCGCTGCTCGTCGAGTGCATCCTCCACGGCTGGGACCTCGCTCGGATCACCGGGAACCGCCGGCAGCTCACCCGCCGCCAGGCGCTGGCTGGCATCGAGCAGCAGATGTCGATCCTGTCGGTCTTCGTCGATCCGGCCAAGGCCGCCCCGCTCGCCGGCACCTACGGGCTCCGGTTCCGGGGCGGGCTCGACTTCACCTACCACGTCGACGAGCGGGGCCGCCTGGCCGTCGAGCGGGGGCGACCGACCACGGCGGATGCGAGGATGAACGCCGATCCCGCGGCGTTCATCGCCGTCGGGCTCGGTCGGATGAGTCCGATCCTGGCGGGACTGACCGGTCGCGTCGTGGCCTACGGCCGCAAGCCATGGCGGCTGGCCCGTCTCGGCGACGTCGCAGTCGACGGCGTGTAGGGGTCCCGGTGCGGAGCACCGGACCCCGAGTTCGCCTTCGGCGAACGTCACTCGCCCAACGGGGCCGCGCTTGGGATCGATTCGGCTGCCCGTCCGGTCAGCGGCGGCCGTCGAGCACGGTGCGCAGCGTCTGTGGGGCGTCGGTCAGGATCCCGTCGACGCCGATGTCGAGCAGTCGCTCGATCTCGTCCGGCTCGTCGATCGTCCAGACGACGACCACTAGCCCCGCCTTCTTGGCCCGGCGGACGAACCGCTCGTCGAGGACCTTGACGCGCCGATCCTCGACGGGGGCCTGGGTGGCGTCGGCCGATGTGCGGAAGGGGAGGAACGGGAGCAACGAGGCGACCTTCAACCAGAGCGTCGCCGCGATCGGGGTCGAGAAGGCCGGCTCCAGCCCGACCGCGGCTCGACGGATCCGTCGCATCCTCCGGTCGTCGAACGTGTTGAGGCACACCCGTCGATCGAGCCGACGCTGGCGAACCAGCTCGACCGTCGGGCCGATCGAGCCGTCGTCCTTCAGCTCGATGTTCCAGAAGACGCCGGGGTGGGCGTCCAGCAGCTCGTCGAAGCGGGCAAGCGGCTCGCCGTTCGCCAGGCGCAGCTCACCGACGTCGTCCCAGGTCAGGTCGCCGACCGCCGCATCGACGCCGGTCAACCGCTCGAGCGAGTCGTCGTGGTGGGCAACCAGCACGCCGTCGGCCGTTGCCTGCAGGTCGATGTCGAGATGGCGATAGCCGAGCGCGGCGGCATTGGCGAACGCCGCCGCGCTGTTCTCCACCTCCTCGGCCCCGCCGCCCCGGTGGGCCAGCGGGATCGGGCCGTCGTGGTCGAAGAAAGGATGGATGGTGTCCGCCATGGAGCATCCTCGATCGGTTGAGGTGGAGGTGGGGGGTCGAGCCCGGGTGGTGCGGCGAGCGGCGTTGGCGGGGCGTGCGGTCCGGACCACCTCGTCCTAGCACGACTCGACGGGACCGAGCACTCGGTCGGTGAAGTGGTTGCTCAGCTTGCCCCGCGGGTCGGTGACGGCCCGGACCGCCTGGAACTGCGCGAACCGGTCGCCGTGCATGCGGGCCAGGTCGATGGCGTCGAGGGTCTCGCACCACTTGCCGAGGTGGATGCGGGCGTCGGTGCCCCGGACCCACTCCTCGATCTCGCCGAAGTAGGCGTCGACGGCTCCCGACTGGTTGCAGCACAGGCACAACCACGCGGTGTCGCGCTCGGCCCCGGCCCCGAGCAGCGTCCGGTCGTGGCCGGCCGGGCTGAACCGGACCTCGGTCAACAGGAACGGCAGGCGCTGCTTCCCGTAGCGCTCGCGGTACCGCGCCATCGTCGCCTCCAGCTCGACCCACACCCGATCCCGGGGCACGGCCACCTCCAGCTCCTGGTGCAGGTGGTACTGGCTCCGGCTGAACGCCTCGTGCGACTCCAGCACCAGCGACGTGCCGGTCTGCAACCGCATCGCCACCCCGGCGGCCCGGGGGAGCAGTCCCCAGTGGGCCGAGGCGTCGCCGACGACCGCTGCGCTGACCGCGGCCTTGGCCTCGTTGAGGGCCTCGCGCCGGCGGCCGAGGGTCGAAAGCGGCTCGTCGGTCCGGTCCCAGGTGTGGACGTGCAGCAGGTCGGTGAACGGGTAGGCGTAGAAGCTGACGTGGTCGTGGTCGGCCAGCAGCCGGTCGAGGTTGGCCACCGCCCAGGCCGTCGGCTCGACCCGGGTCCGCTGGTGGAGTCGGAACGCGTCGACGCACTGCACGGTGACCCGGGTGATGATGCCGACCGCGCCGATCCCTCCGATGGCGGCGGCGAAGAGCTCGTCACCCGGCTCGACGTCGTGGATCGCGCCGGTCCCGTCGACGATGCGGAGACCGACCACCTGGTCGCTGAGATGGGCGGGCAGCCGGCCGGTGCCGTGCACGTCGGACGACAGGATGCCGGCCACGCTCTGGGCGTCGTGGGAGGCGAGCGAGCGGATGGCCAGGCCATCGGCCCGCAGCTCGGGGGTGAGATCGCGCAGCCGGGTGCCGGCCCGGACCGTGGCCCGGCGGGACTCGCGGTCGATGTTGATGATCCCGCTGAGCCGGTCGAGCGACATCGTGGCCCCCGCGGTGGCCAGGCCGTCGTTGAACGAGTGCCCGGACCCGACGAGCCGGACCTGTGAGGCGCCGGCGACCACCCGGGCGATCTCGATCTCGGTGCGGGGCTTGACCCAGTTGGCCCGGTGCCGGCGATCGCCGGACCAGTTGCGGTAGCGACCTCGCCGATACCGTCCCTCGAGCAGGAGACGCTTGCGACCGGTGGCGAGGTAGACGCCGGCGTTGGCGGTCGTCTTGGTTGCGGCGACGGCGAAGTGCGGGTACCCCACGAGAACCCCCTTCTCGAGCGCGATCGGCCGAGCGTGGTTGGCCAACAGACCGTCGGGCGGACCGCCCTGATACATCGATGTGAGATTCCCGGCCTCGGCTGCTGTAGTTGGCTGGCGATGGCCAATCGACCCAACTTCCTGATCGTCGTGGCCGACCAGCTCCGGGCCGACGCCGTCGGTGCCTTCGGCTCACCCATCGCCAGCACCCCTCATCTCGACGCCCTGGCCGAGCGGGGCGCTCGCTTCACCAGCGCGTTCGTGCAGCACACGGTCTGCTCACCGAGTCGGGCCTCGTTCCTGACGGGCTGGTACCCCCACACCCGGGGCCATCGCAGCCTCACCCACCTGCTCCGGCCCGAGGACCCCGACCTGCTCAAGACGCTCAAGTACCAGGGCTACCACGTCACCCACATCGGGGCTCGGGGCGACACCTGGGCCCCGGGCGGGACGGAGGCGAGCTGCGACGAGTACGGCTGGCTCGAGCCTCCGACCCGGCCGATCGGCGGCCTCATGCGCGACCTCGATCCGGACGACCCGATGGTCCGGGCCTTCTACGTCGGCCGGCTGGACGGGGGCGACGACGAGCTGTCGGACTTCGACGAGGCCGGCGTCAGGACCGCCGAGGCCTGGCTGCGCCGTTGGGCCTCCGGCGCCGGCACCGCCGGCGACCCGGCGGCCGGCGAGCCGTGGGTGCTCTACGTCCCGCTGCTGTTCCCGCACTGCCCGTTCGCCGTGACCGAGCCCTGGTACTCGCTGCACGACCGGGCGTCGATCCCCGATCGCCGCCCCCCGGTCCGCAGCGGCCACGAGCCCCGCTTCGCCCGACACCTGCGCGCCACGTACGGCACCGACCGGCTCGACGACGACCAGTGGCGGGAGATCGCCGCGGTCTACCACGGCATGGTGTCCCGCTTCGACCACCACGTCGGTCGGCTGCTCGCCGCCCTCGACCGGGCCGACGCCGTCGACGACACGGTCGTCGTGGTGTTCAGCGACCACGGGGAGTACCTCGGCGACTACGACCTCATCGAGAAGTGGCCATCCGGACTGCACGACTGCCTGGCCCGCGACCCGTTGATCATGGCCGGTCCCGGCATCCCGGCCGGGCGGACCGTCGACGATCCGGTCGAGCTGATCGACCTCGTGCCGACCGTGGCCGAGCTGGCGGAGGCCGAGCTGACCCACACCCAGTTCGGGCGAAGCCTCCTGCCCGCGCTGCACGATCCCGATCGCACCCATCGGACCCACGCCTTCACCGAGGGCGGGTTCCTGGTCGACGAGCGGGATCTGCTGGAGCAACCCGGGTTCCCCTACGACCTCAAGGGCAAGGCCCAGCACGATCGACCCGAGGCGGTCGGCAAGGCGGTGGCCGTCCGTTCGGCGGCCTGGACCTACGTGTGGCGGCTGTACGAACCGCCCGAGCTGTACGACCGCACCGCCGACCCGGACGAGCTCCACAACCTCGCCGGCCGGCCGGAGCATGCGGCGGTCGAGGGTGAGCTCGAGGGCGAGATCCTCCGCTGGCTGGTGGCGACCGGCGACGTGCTGCCCTGGTCGCCGGACCCCCGCTTCCCCTCGGTCGACCTGCCGAGACCGGGGGCAGCGGCGACCCCGCCGACATGACCGGGGGCCCGGGTCGTTCCTAGGATCGTCGGTGTGAGCCGCGGTGCGTGGCGGCGTCGATCAGGGAGCGACCCGGTGGAACACAACGAGCAGATCAGCCAGATCAAGACCCTGATGGCCCGGCTCGACAGCGGGACCAACGTCGATGCCGGCGGCCTGGTCCGCAACCCGACGTCGGTCTACGTCGACCCGGAGCTGGCGGCCCGGGAGCGGGCCGAGTTCTTCGACGGGCACCCCCAACTCGTCGGGCTGTCCGGCGACCTCCCGGGGCCGGGCTCGTTCCTGACCATCGACGACCTCGGCGTGCCGATCCTGGCCACCCGCGACGCCGGCGGCCGGTTCCGGGCCTTCGTGAACGCCTGCCGCCACCGTGGGGTGGTGCTGGAGCGACGGTCGCGGGGGACGGCCAGGCGGTTCACCTGCGAGTTCCACTCGTGGGCCTACGACGGCGAGGGAACCCTCGTCGGCCTGCCGAAGGAGGACCACTTCGGCGACATCGACCGCGACCTGCACGCCCTCGTCGAGCTCCCGGCCGAGGAGCGGCACGGGCTCCTCGTCGTCCACCCGCAGGTCGGGGCGGAGCTCGACGTCGGCGCCCTGCTCGGCGACGAGCTGGCGTCGGAACTGGCCTCGTGGGACCTCGGGCGGCTGACCCACCTCGGGGCCGACCGCTACGACGTGGCCTGCAACTGGAAGCTGGCCATGGACACCTTCGGCGAGACCTACCACTTCAACAGCCTGCACGCCGACACGCTGGCCTCGGTCTTCCACGGCAACGTCCAGTGCTACGACACCTACGGTCGCCACCACCGCATGCTGCTCTGCCGGCGAGACATCGACCTGCTCCGCCAGGTGCCCGAGAGCGACTGGAACATCACGATCGCCGCCCTGCCCGTGTACTGGCTGTTCCCCAACGTCCAGCTGATGCCGAACCAGGCCGGACTCTACCTGGTCAGGGCGTACCCCGATCCACACGAGCCCGGCCGCCACGTCAGCCGCATCACCTTCTATCTGTGGTCGGAGCTGGCCGACCGGGGCGACCTACGGGGCTTCGAGCAGCTGGCCCAGGGGTTCGCCGAGATCATCCGCGACGAGGACTACCGGGCCAGCGCCAGCCAGCAGACCACCGCCGCCAGCCGCCGCATCGAGCACGTGGTCTTCGGCCGGAACGAGCCCGCCCTCCACCACTACCACAACACCTACCGGGCAGCCCTCGGCATGGAGCCGCTCGAGCTGCTCGACAAGGTCGGGTAGGGTCGTCCGGCGGGTGGATGGGCGTCGAGAGCCCGTCATGTGATCTTCGGCACCCTGCTAGCCGAAGAGGTCCAGGTCGCACTCGGCGGCGACGTCGAGCATGGCCTGGAGGAAGTCGTTGCTCGGCTCGGCGTCCTCGCCCCGGAACCCGGCCGCCATCACGTCCCGCAGCAGATCCTCGTCGAGGTTGTCGGCCACGCAGGCCGCGCCCTCCTCGCCGAAGTCGCCGGCCATCTCGGTCGCCATGGCGTCGCGGACGTCGACGCAGTCGAACAGCGCGTCGACGATGGTGTCGAATTCGGCGTCGGTGAAGTCGATCTCGTCGATGTCGGCGACGTTGTCGGCGGTGACACCGAGCTCGGCCAGGCGGTCCTCGCCGATGTTGTCGACGATGTCGCCCGACATGCACCGGGCCTGCTCCTCGGTGGTGATGGGGGAGTCGCCCTCGGACAGGAACTCCTCGGTCAGCGCCTGGCCGATGGCGGTGTCGGCACCGCTGCCCGCCTCGGTGTCGCTCCCGCAGGCCGACGCCAACAGGGCGGCGGCGCACGCCGCGGCGAAGACTCGAATGGCGTACCGGTTCATGGTCCCTCCTCCGTGCGTGCCGCGGTGCACCCGGGTGGTCCGGGTGCCGCTGCCGGGCACGCCGTCGGTCACCGTAGCGCCCCGACGTGCCCGAGCGGGTCCAACCGACCCGCTCGGACCGATCGCATGGGCCCACGGCCGGGGCCGTGCTCTAGACTCGACGATCGGCCCGGCCCCGGCGGTCCGGGCCACGGAGAGCCCCAGCGAGGACGCGCATGAAGCTCGAACAGTTCCGAACCGACGTGGTGCCCAAGCTCCGGGACGCCTTCTTCAACCCGTGGTTCGAGTCGGTGGCGGTGGCCCAGCGCCGAGCGGAGAAGCGGCTGCCCAAGTCGGTCTACGGGGCGATCATCGGCGGCGCCGACCGGGGCGTCTCGATGGACGACAACCTCGCCGCCTTCGACGAGCTGAAGGTCCGCCCGGTCACCGCCGGGCAGCCGGCCGGGCGCGACCTGGCCACCGAGGTGATGGGTCAGCCGATCTCGATGCCGGTGCTGATCTCCCCGACCGGGGTCCAGGCCGTCCATCCGGACGGCGAGGTGGCCGTGGCCCGGGCCGCGGCGGCCCGCGGGGTGGCGATGGGCCTGTCGTCGTTCGGCTCGAAGCCGGTCGAGGAGGTGGCGGCGGCCAACCCCCAGACGTTCTTCCAGATGTACTGGGCCGGCGATCGCGATTCGATGCTCAAGCGGATGGCCAGGGCCGAGGCCGCCGGCGCGGTCGGGCTGATCGTGACCCTGGACTGGTCGTTCGTGCACAGCCGCGACTGGGGCAGCCCCGCCATCCCCCAGGACATGGGCCCGATCACGATGCTCAAGCACGCCCCCGAGGTGGCGGTGCGGCCGCTGTGGCTCCGGGAGTGGGTGAAGGCCGGTCACCTGCCCGGCCTCGGCGTGCCGAGCTACGCCACCGACGATGGCGACGTGCCCGGGTTCTTCGAGGCCTACGGGGCCTGGATGGGCACCCCGCCGGCCACGTGGGACGACATCGCCTGGCTGCGGAGCGAGTGGGACGGCCCGTTCATGGTCAAGGGGATCGGCCGGGCCGACGAGGCCAAGCGGGCGGTCGACGCCGGAGCGACGGCGATCTCGGTCTCGAACCACGGCGGCAACAACCTCGACGGGGCCCCGGCCCCGATCCGGGTCCTGCCCCAGGTCGTCGACGCCGTCGGCGACCAGATCGAGGTGGTGATGGACGGCGGCATCCGCCGGGGCAGCGACGTGGTGAAGGCGGTGGCCCTCGGCGCCAGGGCCGTCATGATCGGTCGGGCCTACCTGTGGGGCCTCGCCGTCAACGGGCAGGCCGGCGTCGAGAACGTGCTCGACGTGCTGCGGATGGGGATCGACTCGACGCTGCTCGGGCTCGGCAAGGGCTCGATCCACGAGCTGTCGGCCGACGATCTGGTGATCCCCGATCGCTTCTCGCCGCCGCTTCGGTAGCCGCGCCCGCATCGGGCCCGGCCCGGGCCGGACGCCGGCGGCGGTCGTCAGCCGATCGGACCGTCCGGCCCGCAGGTCAGCCGGATGTCGCGCTCGTACGGCGGGGCCAGTGGCTCCAGCCTCGTCCGGGCGCAGGCGATCTCCCACGGCAGCGGCCACGGGTTGGCCAGGCACGGGGCCACGCCGGACGACTGCTGGGCCATGACCGGCGCCGGCTGCCCGTCGCCCGGGCAGCGGACCGCCGGGTGGTGCTGGCCGAGCAGGTGACCGACCTCGTGGTTGACCAGCATCGTCCGGTACTCGTCGAGGCTGGCCGGCCACGACTCGACGGCGGTGCGCCAGCGGTCGGCGTTGAGCGCGACAACCGGGCCGATCTGGCAGGAGAAGCGGCCGAAGGTGTCGTAGGGGAGGCAGAGCCGGTCGACCTCGTCGCCCTCGGCCAGCACCACGGTGTAGTCCGCGTCGGCATCGGAGAAGCTGAACACGAAGCCGGCCTGCTCCCAGCCCCGAGGGTCGGTCAGCACCGACTCGACGAGGCCGGCGAAGCCCTCGGTTGCGGCGTCGCCCACCCGCCGGTCGAGGCGGAGCCGCATGGTGATCGGCTCGACCGCGGTGGTCGAGGGCGTCTCGGCACCGGTCGCCGTGGTCGTTGCGGTCGACGGGGCCGACGACGGCGCGCTCGTCGACCCGGCCTCGGAGGAGTCGGTGGTCACGACGAGGGTCGACGACGTCGCCGACGCTCCGGTCGCCGAGCCGTTGGCGGTCGAGGTGGTTTCGCCGGCGGGCGCCGTCGACGAGGTCGCGGCCGGAGCCGGTGCGGTGCTCGACGTCGACCGGGTCGCCGACTCGATGGCCGAGTCCGGGCTCGGGGTGCCGCAGGCGGTCACCAGGACGGCAGCGACGAGCAGGATCCGGCGGCGGAACGTCATCCTGGGCGATCGTAGTTCGGCCCGCCGACGCCCCGGGGGCGGGCCGGGCGGGCGGGGCCGCCGCCGTCGGCTCGGAGGCGGCGGCTGTCACCGGCGAGGGCTAAGGTCGGGCGTCGGAGGTCTCCCATGCCACTCCAGCTCCAGGTCGGCGATCCGTTCCCCGACGTCACGATGACCGACGACCGGGGCCAGCCCCGGTCGATCGGCGAGGTGGGTGACGGTCGCCCGCTGTTCCTGGCCTTCTTCCGCGGGCCGTGGTGACCCAAGTGCCAGCTGCAGCTGCGAGAGCTGGTCGAGTTCTCTGAGTCAACCAACGTCAGCTACCAGCGCGTCGCCGCCGTGTCGGTCGATCCGCCCCGGGTGCTGGAGGCGTTCAAGGCCGGCCTCGGGGCCGCGTTCCACTTCCTCAGCGACGAGGATCGGGCGGTCACCAACCAGCTCGACATCGCCGAGCACACCGACAGCCGCCACGGTCCGCTGCCGGTGCCCTACACGTTCGCCCTCCTGCCCGACCTCACGATCGCCGACATCTGGAACGGCTGGTACTTCGTCGGTCGGCCGACGCCAGAGGAGCTCCGGCAGTCCGCCAGGGCGATCAACGCCCGCATCAACGCCGACCACGACTTCCGGGGCGACTGACGTGCCCGAGCCCGGCGCCCACCCGGGCCGTCACGGCAACCGGCACGGCGAACCACCCGAGTCGTACCGTGACCGGGTGGCCCGCAGCGCCGCCGCCGGACGTCGCCTGGCCCGCCACAACCCCGAGCTGCACCGCAGCTACTGGACCACCCACGATCTGGCGCTGGCCGACGGCGACCTCGACCGGGCCACCAAGGAGCTGATCGGCCTCGCCCTCGTCGTGTCGATGCAGTGCGAGGTGTGCATCGCCTTCCACGTGCGGGACTGCCTCGACGCCGGCGCGACCGAGGGCGAGATCCTCGACGCCCTCAACGTGGTGGTGATGCAGGGAGGCGGTCCGGCGATGGTCCACGCCGGCTACGCCGTCGAGGCCCTCGACGAGGAGCTGGCGGCCCGGTCCGCCGAGCGGGAACCGGCGCCCGCCGCCGAGGCCGCCGGTCCCGACCTCGATCCCGGGTCGAGCATCGCCGACGACCCCGACATCGAGCACCAGGTGGAGCAGTGACCGTCGAGATCGACGACGAGCGCCTGACCGACCTGGTCGACCCGGGCGCGGTGCCCGAGCGGCTTGCCTCCGGCGGGGTCTGGACCGAGGGCCCGGTGTACCTGCCGCCCGGTCACCCGAACGGCGGCGGACCCGGCGGGGCGGTGCTCTACAGCGACATCCCCAACGATCGGATCTGCCGCTGGTCGGAGGATGACGGGTTCTCGGTGTGGCGGGCCGACGCCGAGTTCACCAACGGGCACACCCTCGACGACGAAGGCCGCATCGTGTCGTGCAGCCATGGTCATCGCCGCATCGAGCGGACCGAGCCGGACGGCACGGTCACCGAGCTCGTCGCCCACTACCAGGGGCGCCGCTTCAACTCGCCGAACGACCTCGTCGTGGCCGGCGACGGGGCGATCTGGTTCACCGACCCGCCCTACGGGATCATCAGCGACCGCGAGGGCCACGCCGCAGAGAGCGAGATCGGCGTGCACTACGTGTTCCGGTTCGAGCCCGACACCGGTGCCCTCACCGCGGTGACCGACGTGCTGATCGACCCGAACGGTCTCGCCTTCTCGCCGGACGAGTCGATCCTCTACGTGGCCGACACGTCGGCCGCTCGCATCGGTCACGACGACGGCGAGCACCACATCCTCGCCTTCGACGTGGTCGGCGGCACCGCCGTCGACCGGCCCCGGCCGTTCGCCACCATCGACCCCGGCGTGCCGGACGGGTTCCGGATCACGTCCCGGGGCTGGATCGTGACCAGCGCCGGCGACGGCATCCACGTGTACGACCCCGACGGCGCCCGCCTCGGCAAGATCCGGATCCCCGAGGTGGTGTCGAACTGCTGCTTCGGGGGCGACGACGGGCTGACGCTGTTCGTCACCGCCACCAGCTCGCTCTACCGGATCCCGCTCCGGTCCAACTGAGGGGCGGGCTGGTCGATGGCCGACGGTCGGCACTACGACATCGTGATCGTCGGCGGGGGGTCGGCGGGGTGCGTGTTGGCCAACCGGCTGAGCGCCGAGCCGGACACCCGGGTCCTCCTGCTTGAAGCCGGTCGCCCCGACCGCCGGTGGGACGTGCTGATCCACATGCCCGGCGCCCTGGCCTTCCCGAACGGCAACCGGTTCTACGACTGGCGTTACGCGTCCGAGCCCGAGCCCCACCTCGGGGGCCGGCGGGTGGCCCACGCCAGGGGCAAGGTGCTGGGCGGGTCGAGCTCGATCAACGGCATGATCTTCCAGCGGGGCAACCCGCTCGACTACGACCACTGGTCTCGCCTGCCCGGCCTCGAGCGGTGGAGCTACGCCCACTGCCTGCCCTACTTCAAGCGCATGGAGGAGTGCCTGGCCGGTGGCGACGACTACCGGGGCACCGACGGGCCGCTGGTCATGGAGCGGGGCCCGGCCGCCTCGCCGCTGTTCACGGCGTTCTTCGACGCGGTCCAGCAGGCCGGCCACCAGCTGACCGACGACGTCAACGGCTACCGCCAGGAGGGCTTCGCCCCGTTCGACGGCAACCGCCACCGAGGTCGGCGGATGAGCGCCTCCCGCACCTACCTGTGGCCGGTTCGGCGCCGGGCCAACCTCGACGTGGTGACCCGGGCCCTCGTCACCGGCCTCACGTTCGACGGCCGCCGGGGCGGCGCCGGGGGGAGCGGTGGGCGAACCCGGGTATCCGGTGTGGCCTACCGCCGCCCCGGGCGGCGCCACGTCGAGGTCACGGCCGACGAGGTGATCCTGTGCGGCGGGGCCATCAACACGCCGCAGCTCCTGCAGTTGTCTGGCATCGGCGACGGTGAGCACCTGCGATCGGTCGGCGTCGACGTGGTCAACCACCTGCCCGGGGTCGGCGAGAACCTCCAGGACCACCTCGAGGTGTACGTGCAGCAGGCATGCACCAAACCGGTGTCGATGGCCCCCTACACCGCCACCTGGCGCATGCCCGTCATCGGCCTGCAGTGGTTGGCCAGACGGGGCCCGGCGGCCACCAGCCACTTCGAGGCCGGTGGGTTCGCCCGGAGCAACGACACCGTCGACCGGCCCAACCTCATGTTCCACTTCCTGCCGATCGCCATCCGCTACGACGGGAGCCAACCGGCCGGCGGCCACGGCTACCAGCTGCACGTCGGACCGATGTTCTCCCAGTCCCGTGGCTCGGTGAAGATCCGGTCGGCCGACCCGACCGACCACCCGGCGCTGCGATTCAACTACCTCGACAACGAGACCGACCGGCGGGAGTGGGTCGAGGCGATCCGCCTCGCCCGCCACCTCCTGGCCCAGCCGGCGTTCGCCCCCTACGACGGCGGCGAGCTGTCGCCCGGACCAGACGTGCAGACCGACGAGGAGATCCTGCGATGGGTCGCGGCCGACGCCGAGACGGCCCTCCACCCGTCGTGCACCGCCCGCATGGGCACCGATGACGGCTCGGTGATCGACCCGACGTCGTTCCGGGTCAACGGCGTCGACGGGCTCCGGGTGGTCGACGCGTCGGTGATGCCGGCGATCACCAACGGCAACATCTACGCCCCGGTGATGATGATCGCCGAGCGTGCCGCCGATGCCGTGCTCGGGCGGACCCCGCTCGATCCGGTCGAGGTCCCGGTCCACCGCCACGTCGCCGAGCGGGTCACCGGTGCCGCGGACGCCGGCCGTGCCGATACCGGCGATGCCGCCGGCCGGGCCGACGGTCCGTCGGCGCCGGCCATCGACTGACGGTCAGCCGCCGTCCGGACGGAGCATCGCCCGGATCAGACCGTCCGAGTGGGTCACCCGCTCGGCCAGCATCCGACCGAGGAGGCGGTGCAGCGACAGCGCGAGCTCCGGGTCGTCGTGCTCCAGCCGGGTCACGGCATCGACGGTGAGGCGATGGAACACGACGTCGGTGTCGGCCACCGCCGTCGCCGTGGCCGCCCCACCGCGGTAGTAGCTGATCTCGCCGAGCAGCGCACCGGGGCGGAGGGTCCGGCGGCGGAACCCGTTCCGCCCGCCCGTGTCGATCGCATGGTTGACGGCCGGGTCGCCGGCCGACTCCCGGTCGTCGAGGTAGATCGAGACGACGCCGGACGTGACCGCGATCAGTCCGGGGCTCGACTCACCCTGGCGAACCAGCACGGAGCCGGCCGTTGCGGTGTCCCGGACCCACAGCGCGAGCAGCCGCTCGGCCCGGAGGCGGTCGCCCAACTCGTCGGCCATCCAGGCCCCGAGGTCGACGTTCGGCAGGTCGGCGTCATCGCCGAGCAGCCGGATCTCGCACCACTCCAGGGCCCGGTCGAGGTCGGGCTCGAAGTGGACCTGATCGCCCCAGCCCCGACCCCGGGTCGCCCGCAGCCGCTCCCGGTCCCCCGGCGTCAGCGCGCTGAACACGACGACGAAGTCCTGCTCCTCGGCCAGCCCGAGCAGGGTGTCGAAGGCGGTGACGGCGTCGGAGTCGACCCCGACGACCCGATGGAAGTCGACCACCACCACCTCGAGGGGCGGGTCGGCGGCCAGCCGCTCGACCACGGGCTCGACCAGCCTGTTGGCCGAGCCGAAGAACAGGAAGCCGTCGAGCTCGAGGATCATCGAGCGGTCGCCGCGCTGCTCGAGCAGTGCTGCGGTCTGCTCGCCCCACTGGACGTTGCTGCGTCGCTCCCGGCTGGTCAGCTGGTGGCGGATCGACCGGGTGCGGCTGTAGCGGACGACGAACAGCAGGACGGCGACGAGGATCCCGAAGGCCACCCCGATGAAGAAGTCGAACACCACGGTGATGACGGCCATCGCCAGCACGAGGAGGTACTCGCCCTCGGGGAGTCGGGCCCTGACGTCCCAGAGCCACTCGATCACCAGCACCAACCCGAGGAAGAGGGTCACGCCGTGCACGAGGACCGTCGGGATCAGTGCGAGGCTGGCGGCACCGACGAACAGCACCGCGCCGTTCGCCAACGCGGCCACGACGGGCACGGTGCGGTTGGCTCCGCCGAGCCGGATGGCGAGGATCGAGGCGCTCATCTGGGTACCGACGGCCGACGCCCCGGTCGGGGCGACGAGCAGGTTGGTGAGCCCGTTGAGCCGGAGCGACCGATTGGTGTCGCCCTGGCCGCCGGTCTGCTGGTCGATGGCGCCGAGGTACAGCAGCAGGGCGACGGGATAGAGCACGAGCACCGGGACGACGGTGGTGAGCTCGCCGGCGACCGCGCTCCAGTCGACGTCGCCGAAGCGCCACACGTCGCCGGGACGCCACAACGAGCCGCCGTCGAACGGTCCCAGCAGCAGGCCCCGGTCCTGGGCCTCGTCGACGCCGAGCCCGGCGAGCAGCCTGGTTCCGTGGACCACGACGATGGCCGCCACCAGCAGTGCCGGCGTGAGCAGCGTCCGGTCGGGCCAGCGGCGAGCGACGGCAAGCAGGACCAGGCCGAAGACGGCGGCTGCGACCCATCGGAGCACCGCCCGGCCGTCGAACGTGTCGTCGGCGCCGATGGCCAGGTCGAACGCGCTGACGATCAGCACGAGCCCGATCCCGGCCAGGAAGCCGGCGACCACCGGGTAGGGCAGGTACCGCAGCAGCCCGCCGAGGCCGAGCGCTCCCATCACCCACAGCGTTGCCCCGATGGCGACGGTCGTGAGCATGACCAGCGCCACCACCGTCGAGGCCGAGGCGCCGGAGGCGGCGGCGATCGTGCCGGCGGCCGGGGCCAGCACGATCGCCGGCGTGTCCTGGGGGCCGGCCAGCGCTCCCCGATGGGGGGACACGGCGGCGATCAGGACCCCGGCGATGGCCGTGGCCAGCAGGTTGGCCCCCAGGCCGGTTGGGAAGGCGTCGGCCAGGTCGCCCCGGTAGATCAGCGTGGCGTAGACGATGTTGTACGACAGGGCGACCAGGGCCATGACGGCCCCGATGGCCAGCGACTGGACGGCCCAGGCGGCGTTGAGCCATGACGAGATCGATGCCATCGCCCGATCGGTGGGCCGACCGGGCATGGCCTCGGTCACGTGATCCGCCGTCCCGTCGGTGGCGCCGCCGGTCACCGTCGAGCCCGCCCTCGCATCCCTAGAGCAGCCCGATCAGCATCTCCCGGCTGGCCTCCCGCTGCTCCCGGGTGCCGAACTCGGCGCCGGCGAAGGTGGTGAGCCCCGTGGCCTCGAGGGCCTGGATGCGGTCGGCGACCTCGCCGGCCGAGCCGATCAGGGCCAGGTCGGCGGGGCCCTCGTAGCCCTCGCGGTCGAGCATGGCCCGGTAGGAGGGGAGCTGGCCGTAGATGGCGTATTCCTCGGCCGCCCGCTCCCTCGCTGCCTGGTTGGCGGCGTCGCTGCCGTCGGTGACGCAGACCGGGAACCCGGCCATGATCTCGGGGGCCGGGCGGCCGGCGGCCTCGGCCGCCTCGGTGATCGTCGGGACCGTGTGCTCGGCGATCGTCTTCGGCCCGGTCATCCAGAGGATGGTGCCGTCGGCCAGGCGGCCGGTGACCTTCAGCAGCTGCGGGCCGAGGGCGGCCATCATCACCTTCGGGGCCGGTGCGTCGACGCTGATCTCGGCCCTGGCGGTCAGCGCATCGCCGCCGTAGCTGACCCGCTTGTCGTGCAGCAGTGGGCCGAGGATCTCGAGGTACTCGCGGAGGTGACGGATCGGCTTGTCGAACGAGATGCCCCACATGCCCTCGACCACCGGCTTGTGGGACGGGCCGATGCCGAGCACGAGTCGGCCGCCGATGGCCTGGTTCACCGTGAGGGCCTGCTGGGCCAGCATCTGCGGGTGGCGGGGGTAGGTGGGGACCACGGCGGTGCCGAAGGTGATGTCGGGCACCGACTGGCCGGCCACGGCGATGGCCGTCAACGTGTCCGGCCCGAACACCTGGGGGATCCAGATGCTGCCGAAGCCCTGCTCGTTGGCGGTCCGAGCCATCTCGGTGAGACCCTCGACCGACTCGCTGAAGGAGAACGTTCCGATTTTCACGGGCCCAGCCTGGCCCAACCTCGCCCCCCGCGCCACCGCGACGCCCGCCCTGCCCTCGGGCCGTCAGCGTCCCCGCCGCCGTTCGCACGCCGGTTCGCTCCTGCTCCCGCTCCGATTCTGGTCGCCGGTGCCGGCGATCTTCCGCCCGATTCGCCACCGGAACGGGCCGTCGCGCAGGGCACGGAGGATCTCGGCCAACCGACCTGACCCGGCGACTCGACGACCGCCGACCCGGTCCAGGCAGTCGCCGACGTCATCGAGCGTCAGGTGTCCGGCGGCCACGTCGGTCAGCAGGGCTGGGACGCCGTCGAGTCCCGGCCCGACTCTGACCAGCGCTCCGCACCGGGCGCGGTCCGAGATCGTGCGATCGGACACGCCGGCAGTCCGGAGCTCAGGCGACGAGCGAGCGGCGCTGGCCCCGATCAGGGGTTGATGGGCCAGAGGACCTCGGTCTGCCAGTCGGCCGGGTCGGGGACCTCGCCCGGGTCGGTGAGATAGACCTCCCACGGGGCGCCGGCGACCTTGGCTCCCTCGGCGTCGATCCAGCGCTCGATGGCGACGTGGGCCTCGCCGAGCGTGTCGTAGGGACCGACGTGGATCGTCGTGGCCACCGTCCCGGCATGCAGCCATCCGGCCTGGATGCCGGTGTCGGCCGGCGGCTCGTCAGCGGCCTCGGCCAGCGGGATCCCACCCTCGAGCGTCAGGAACGCCGGCGTCACCTCGACCATGCGGACGATCGGCGGCCCGGCCATCGGCAGGCCGTGCTCCATGACGTGGGTGAACACGGCCGGCAACACCTCGGCCAGGGCGTCGGCCACGGCATCGCGGTCGACCCGGCGGGACTGGTACAGGATCGGCACCGCCTCGACGGTGCGGGTGGAGATCTCGTAGGGCATGGGTCGGTCCTTTCCGGAGGGGGGTTGGGCCAGGGTTCGGCGATAGAGGGTGATGCTCGGGCTGATCGTTCGCACCAGCGGTGGCTGGCCCGGGTCGAGGTCGGCGTCGCCGCGGCTGGCACGGAGGCGTCGCCGCCACTCGATCGGTGCCTCGTCGAAGCGTCGCCGGAAGGCACGGGTGAGCGTCTCGTGGTTCTCGAAGCCGCAGGCCATGGCGATGTCGATCACCCGGGCGTCGGTGGCGGCGAGCAGCACCGCAGCCTGGTCGAGCCGGACGCGGAGATCGAAGCGCTTCGGGCTCTCGCCCACCAGCAGGGCCACCACCCGCTGGGCCCGCCCCGGTGACAGCCCGATCCGATCGGCCACCCGGGCCAGATCGGTGGCCCGGGTCGGGTCGCCCAGCTCGGTCAGGCCGGGGAGCAGGTCCCGGAGATCGGTTGCCATTGCCGGTGACCCTAGGTCACCGGCAATGGCCCGTCTTGACGGATCGTGTCGTTCCGCAGCGAGCGGTCGCCCGCCCGGCCCTACGCCCCGATGATGTCGAGGCCGAGGTCGGCCAGGTCCCGGTTCAGCGCAGCCAGGTCGCCCTGGACCAGCTCGTCGAGGGCGCCGAGTTGCGCGGTTATCTGGCCGGCCAGCTTCTCGTAGACCTGGTGTGACTGCTTGGTCGGCGCGGTGTCGGCCGAGGCCACCACCGGCACGACCGCACCGAGCTTCTCGATCAGCTTCTCCCGGTAGTTGAGCGTGTCGCCCGCCGAGGTGAACTCGCGCTGGATCAGCTCGCCCTCGATGTCGGTCAGCTTCGCACCGACCGACTCGATGGCCTCCCGAACGGCGGCGGCCTCGGCGTGGTCGAGCTCGCCGAGCCGGCCGTCCCAGTCGTCCAGCCGCTCCTTGAGCGCAGCGATCCGGTTCACCGCCTCGACGACGTCGTCGTAGGTGGCCTGGATCGACGACAGCAGCTCGAACTGGGCCCGGAAGTCGGCGTCCGACGTGGTGACCCGGGGGTCAGCGACGAGCTCGAAGGCCTGCGTCGACGTGTGCCCGCCGACCGACAGCGTGGCCTGATAGGTGCCGGGCAGGCAGAGGGGTCCCTTCGACGGCGGGTGGAACTCGCTCCCCGCCACCTTCGGACCGCTGGGGTGACGCATCGGCCACTGGAAGGTGTTCATCCCGGCGGCCGCCGTCAGGTAGAGCTTGCCGGCCCGGTCCTCCTTCTCCTCGGGGATCGTGCTGGTGAACGTGTCGATCTCGGAACCGTCGTTGCCGCCGATGGTCAGCGAGACCTCGACCGAGCCGTCGTCATCCCCGTCCTCGGCGTCGCCGCTGGCCAGCACCTCCTCGGGCAGCCAGTAGACGAACCGCACGCCGGGCTCGAGGTCGGTGCCCCCGTCGATGACCCGCTTCGTCTTGTGGCCGGTCTCCGACTCCTCCAGGTAGAAGGTGGCGTTCTGACCGATCGTGACGTGATAGCTCTTGCCGCCGGGCGAGCCCCAGAAGTCGGCGAACAGGTCGGGTGGCGTCCGCACGGTGTCCCGTGGGGCCAGCAGCGCCGGCTTGCCCGCATCGAGCCCGGCGGCCACCTGGTGGAGCTGGGTCAGGTCGTCGAGCACCCAGAACGAGCGGCCGTGGGTGGCCACCACCAGGTCGGTGTCCTTGATCAGCAGGTCATAGACGGGGCTGACCGGCAGGTTCGCCTGCAGCGACTGCCAGGACGCGCCGTCGTCGAAGCTGACGTGCAGCCCGATCTCGGTGCCGAGATAGAGGAGCCCGGCGTGGTTCGGGTCCTCCCGGATGACCCGGCAGAACTCGCCATCGGGGATCCCATCGGTGATGCGGGTCCACGAGTCGCCCCAGTCGGTGGTCTTGAACACGTGGGGCTCGTAGTCGCCCATCTTGTGGCGGGCCACGGTCATGTAGACGGTGCCATCGTTGTGGGGCGACTCGGCCAGCATCGTCACCTGCGAGAACTTGGGCAGGTCGGGTGGGGTCACGTTGGCCCAGGAGCCCCCGTCGTCGTGGCTGCGGTGGACCAGCCCGTCGTCGGAGCCGGCCAGCAGCGTGCCGGGTCGGTGCGCCGAGGCGACGAACGAGAAGATCGTGGCGTACATCTCGGCCCCGGCGGTGTCCATCGTCAGGGGCCCGGAGACGCCCATCGTGTCGGGATCGGCGTAGGTGAGGTCGTCGCTGATGGCGTCCCAGCTCATGCCCTCGTCGGTCGAGCGGAAGACCTTGTTGCCGCAGGCGTAGAGCGTGTTCGGGTCCTGGGGCGAGAACACGATCGGGTAGGTCCACTGGAAGCGGACCTCGGCGGTGTTGCCGTCGTGGTAGGCCTCGGGCCACACGCTGACCAGTTGGACCTGCTTGGTCGTGTGGTCGTAGCGCTGCAGGGCGTCGCCACCACCGGGGGAGGAGCCGATGGCGCCGACGTACACGACGTCGGGGTCGCCCGGCTTGACCGCCACGTAACCCGACTCGGCGGTACCCGGGGGATAGCAGTCACCCCAGTTGATGGCGCCGCGACCGGTCTGGCTCGGCACGGCGATCGACGAGTTGTCCTGCTGGGTGCCGTAGACGAGGTAGGGGTACTGGTCGTCGACGGCCACGTGGTAGAGCTGGGCGGTCAGCTGGTTGTAGATCGTCGACCAGGAGTTGCCGCCGTTGAGCGACACCCAGGCCCCGCCGTCGTCGCAGCCGATCATCCGGTCGGGGTTGGTCGGGTCGATCCACAGGCCGTGGTTGTCGCCGTGGGGGGTGTGGAACTCGTCGAATTCCTTGCCGCCGTCGATCGACACCCACGCCTTCTGGTTGAGGATGTAGACGGTGTCGGCGTCGGTCGGGTGGGCGACGACGTGCTGGTAATACCAGGGCCGCCAGCACAGGTCGGGCTTCGACGAGGTCTTGGTCCACGTCTCGCCGTTGTCGTCGGTCCGGTAGAGCCCGCGCTTGCGGCCCTCGGCCTCGATCACGGCGAACACCCGGCCGGGCCTGGCCGGGGAGACGGCGACGCCCATCTTGCCGACGGTGCCGTCCGGCAGGCCCTCGTTGCCGGTGATGTCGGTCCAGGTGTCGCCGCCGTCGAGCGAGCGCCACAGTCCGCAGTCGGGGCCGCCGGAATCGATCGACCAGAACGTGCGCCGGGTCTGCCAGACGGTGGCGAAGAGGATGCGGGGATTGCCGGGATCGACCGACACGTCGACCGCGCCGGCACCCTCGCTCACGTGCAGGACGAGATCCCAGGTCTCGCCGCCGTCGCGGCTCCGGTAGAGGCCCCGCTCGGGGTTGTCCTTGGCCGAGTGGCCGAGTGCGGCGACGTAGACGGTGTCGGGGTCGGTCGGGTCGACGGCGATCCTGCCGATGTGGCGGGTCTCGGTCAGGCCACGGTGGTGCCAGGTGGTGCCGCCGTCGGTCGAGCGGTAGACGCCATCGCCGTGGGAGACGTCGATGCGGATCGTGGCCTCACCCATGCCGGCGTAGATGACGTTGCCGTCGGACGGGGCGACGGCAAGGGCGCCGACCGACGAGGTCGCCAGTTGCCCGTCGGAGATGTTCTCCCAGTACTGGCCGGCGTCGTCGCTTCGCCAGATGCCGCCGGCGACGGCGCCGAAGTAGAAGACGTTCGGCTTCGTCGGGTCGGCGGCGATGGCCACCACCCGGCCGCCTCGGCTCGGGCCGATGCAGCGATAGTGCAGTGAGGTGAGGAGTTCGGGATCGACAGCTGCCATCGGCCGACCGTACCCGCGCCGCTGCGCTCCGTCACGATCGCAGTGCGGGGTTCGCGCTGCCCGGAGGCCTCCGCCTACACGATGCCGACGACGTGGCTGTTGAAGATGGGGACCTCGTGTCCGGACGGGTCGCTGATCAGGAACCGGCTGTGGGTGTCGCCGTCCTCGATCGGGGTCGGTTCCAGACCGGCGGCGACCAGTTCGGCGTGCAGGCCCGGCAGGTCGTCGACCATGAAATCGAAGGGGGCTCGACCGGGCTCGACCTCGCCGTCGACCCGGCGGACGATCAGGTGGGTCCCGCCCCGCAGCTCGAGGATGGCGGCGTCGCCGAGGTCGTGGACCAGGCGAAGGCCGAGCGTCCGGTAGAACGCCTTGGCCGCCTCCAGGTCGGTCTGGTCGAGCGGCCCGAGGTGACCGGTCCAGATCGGCGGTCGCTGATCCACCGGGTCGGTCTCGTCTGCTGCCGTCATGTCGGGTCCCCCTGCTGCTGGTGCGGTGCCGACCGGTGCCGAGCGGTCGCGGATCCGGCCGGTTGCGACACGCTCCCCGTCGACGCTCGTGCGTCCGCTCGGCCGATGCCGGCGTGACACCGCCCGGGTGTCGGTCGGGTCCGTGACCCGAATCTAGGCCGTCGCCGCGGCCGGGTCGACACGGGACGACGGCCGCCGGCCCGCCGCTCACGCCGGCTCGACGCCGGCCGATGGGTCCCCATGGCCGGCAGCCGGCGACTGGACGATGAGATCCGCCGACTCCGGCGCCGCTTGCACCTGACGCCGAACGGCCCCGAGATCGGCCGGCTCGTCCTCGCCGCCGCCACCTCGTTGATCCTGCTGCTGGCGTGTTGGTCGGCGCTCGGCCTGCCGCCGTTGACCTGGCTCGTGGCCCCGCTGCCCGTGGCCAACCACCTGCGGGACCGGGCGATCACCAATCGCCGCCGGCGCCGAGACGAGGAGCGGACGGCGCTCACCGTCGACCTCGCCGGACTCGACCTGGCCGGTGCGGAGCTGCCGCTGGCCGACCTGCGGGCCAAGGACCTGACCTCGGCCCGCCTGTCGCAGGCCAACCTCGTTGGCGCCGACCTGGCCAGGACGGGGCTGATCGGCGCCCGGCTCGGTCGGGCCGACCTCCGGTACGGCTCGCTGGAGGGCTCGCAGTGCTGCGACGCCAGCTTCCTGCGGGCCCGGCTGACCGAGACCAACCTCGACGGGGTCGACGCCAGGGGCGCCAGCTTCGTCGGCGCCGACCTCCGGGATGCCAGCCTCGTCGGAGCCGACCTTCGCCGGGTCCGGTTCGACGGGGCCGATGTGCGCGGTGCCGACTTCACCGGGGCCAGGCTGGCCGCCGATGCCCTGGCCGGGGCGATGGTCGACGGGGCCACGATCCGCCACGACGGTCACCGCTCGATCCCCGACGCGGTGCCGCCGACCGAGCGGTGGCGGACCGAGCTGTCGGTGGCCTCCCGGCGGGCGACGTTGGGGATTGCTCGACCGGCCGCCATCGGCCTGGCGTGGTCGGTGGCCGTTGCGGCCACGGCGTTGCTGGTCGAGGCGTCCGGCGGCGGCCTCGGTGACGACCTGACCGAGATGGCGTCGTCCGACCGGGCGATGTCGGAGCAGGGCTCGGGGACCCGTGTCGGCCTCGATGATCTGTTCGGCGGCGCCAGGACCGGTGCCGGATCGGACCGGTCGGCCGGCCGGACCGAACCCGGCCGGACGGGCGACGACCCGACGTCGACGGCTCCTCGGGAGCTCGATCCGGCCGAGGTCGATGCGGCCGCGGCCGGTTCGGGCTCGGCCGGCTCGTCTGACCCGGCAGACGGCTCCCGGTCGGCCGGGGCGGCACCCGGCGACCCGGTCGCCGGCGGCCAGCGGACCGGGGGGCCGGCGCCGCCCGGCGGGATCGCCGGTCTGGGCGGCGTCGAACCCGTGTCGGGTGCGGCCCAGACGGGCGGCTCGGCGTCGCCGGCCATCTCGGCATCGTCGAGCGGTGACCCGGGATCGACGACCTCGCCGTCATCGGCGGCGGCGGACGGCGGCGGACGGGACTCGTCGCCCACGACGACCGCGCCGCGATCGGGCGCCGAGACGACCTCGCCGCCCGGCGGCGATGACGACGGCGACCCGGTCGAGGCCCCTGGCCCGGTCGAGGCGACGACACCGACGGTGGTCGGGCAGGTCGCCGTTCGTCTGGTCCGGGTGCTCGTCGGCTCCGATGGCGGACCGTCGGCGGCGACCTCGTCGTCGTCGCTCGGCCGGTCCGATCCGGTGCTCGTCGTCGGGGAGGACGGTTGGGAGGTGTCGGTGGCGTTCGGGGCGGTGAGCGTCGAGGTCGAGCCGGGCGACGGCGTGACGTCGACCTGGTGTCGGATCCTGGTCGACGACGTCGAGCGGAGCTTCCAGGCCGGCCTCGCCGGTCAGACGTCCACGTGCGTCGTCGATCTGGACCCGGCCGGCTGACGCGCCCCCCGGGGCCCCGCCGGCTCCGGCCGCTCGACCAGCTCCGCCAGCCAGCGGACGAGCAGCGAGACCAGGCGTGGGTCGAGCGGCTGGCGGGCCTGACGCTTGTAGGTGCGGACCGACGGCGGCCCGGGCTCGTGCCGCAGCAGGTGACTCACGTCGTCGACGACCTCGCCGGTGAACGCCGTCGGCACGCGACGGCCCATCTCGCTGACGTCGTCCGGGTCGACCTGCAGGTCCTTGCTGCCGGTGAGGGCGAGCACGGGCACGGCGGTCCGCGCCAGTGCCTCGGCCGGCTCGAACGCCATGAACTCCCGGAACCACCTGGCGTTGAGCTTGACGAACTGGATGCGCACGACGTCGTCGGTCGACGCCGCGATGCGGTCGAGCCGCTTCCGCTGGGTCCGAACGAGGTCCTGGCGGAGCAGCTTCAGCAGCCAGCGGACCGGCGTCGGCAGCGTCGGCGCGATCTGCCCGGCCTGCCACGTCAACACCTGACGTCCGCTCCTGGCCGCGCCGGCGAGCAGCGCCACCCCGGCGAGCCGGTCGTCGTCAGCCATGGCCGAGGCGATCAGTGCGCCCTCGCTGTGGCCGATCACGGTGACCCTGGCCGGGTCGACCTCGGGCCGGGCCAGCAGCACCTCGAGTGCGGCCCTGGCGTCCGCGATGTTGTCGTGGAAGCCGGTGGACAGATACTCGCCGTCGCTCTCGCCGACGCCCCGCTTGTCGTAGCGGAGCGAGCTGACGCCGTTGGCCGTCACCTCGGTTGCGATCCTGCCCATGACCCCGATCGGCAGGCGCTTCGTGTCGGAGTTGCGATCGATGGGGCCGGAGCCGCTGATCAGCAGGGCGGCGGGCCCGGCGGTGTCGGTGGCGACGGACAGCGTGCCTCGCAGGCCGAGATCGCCCGATGGGATGGTGAGCTCGATGTCGTTCATGGTCCGTGGGTTCCTCGTGCCTCCCGGCGGGGGGAGCTGATAGTGTCGAGATTCTCGATATCGATAATGTAATCATTAGTGAGAACAAAAGCAACGGCAACAGCAGCACGACGGCCGACCGACCGCCGGGGAGACGACCACAACCCATGATCGAGACCAGGGATCTCCTGCTCCACCCCGTCCGCCTGCGGATCGTGCAGGCGCTCGTCGGTGCGCCGATGACGCCGCGGCAGCTCAAGGAACGGCTCGGCGACGTGGCCCAGGCCACCCTCTACCGCCACCTCAAGCAGCTGGCCGACGGTGGACTGGTCGAAGTGGTCGACGAGCGGCCCGTTCGGGGGACGGTCGAGCGCACCTACCGGGTCGTGAGCAGCGCCGTCTCGTTGACCGACGCCGACCTCGAGTCGGCCACGTCCGACGACCACTTCCGGTACTTCGCCACGTTCGTCGGGACCATGCTGACCGACTATGCGACCTACCTCGCCGCCGGCGAGCCCTCGCTCGGGGCCGATCGGGTCGGGTACCGGCAGACGCCGATCTGGCTGACCGACGACGAGCTCGATGCGCTGGTGGCCGCCCTCCGGACGGCCGTCGACGCCGTGATCGACAACGAGGCCGGCCCCGGCCGTCGTCGGCGGCTGCTGACCACGGTGATCATGCCGGACGATCGATCGGAGCCGCCCGAGGCGACGCACTAGGGTCGGGCGATGGCACCGGTCTTCGAGCCCGACGGGTGGGACGTACGACTGCGGGTCGGGCTGCTCGTTCCCGATGGCGATGTCGGCCCCGAGTCGGAGTGGCGGGCCATCGCCCCGCCCGGTGTGGCCGTGAACGCCAGCCGGTTCCGGTTCCCGGTCGGTCCGGTTGCCGCTGCGGCGGACCGCATCGACGTGAGCCCGGTCGAGTACGTCGCCGCCCCGGGCCCGCTCGACGACGCCGTCGGCCTGCTGAACCCGCCGAGCGTCGACGTCTACGCCCTGGCCTTCACGTCGACCAGTTACGTTGCCGACGACGCCGAGCTGGTCGAGCGCCTGTCGGCGGTGGCCGGCGGCCGGCCCGTGGTGACGACCGGGCAGGCGCTGCTGGCGGCCGTCGAGCGCTTCGACGCCACCCGGGTGATGCTGGTCGATCCGCCCTGGTTCCCGGCCGAGCTGACGGCGATGGGGCGGAGATGGCTCGAGGCGAACGGGGTCGGCGTGGCCAGGGCCGAGGCCGCCGGTCTGCCGTCCGGCCAGGGCAACATCCACCCGGGCGCCCTGCACCGCTGGCTGTGTGCCAACGTCGACGGCATCGACCTGGTGCTGATCGGGGGGAACGGCTTCCGGGCGGTCGGGGCCGTCCGTGCGGTCGAGGCCGACACCGGGGTGCCGATCGTGACCGCCAACACCGCGCTCCTCTGGCAGACGCTGCGTGCGGTCGGCCGACCGCTCGGCGACGTGACCCGCTACGGCCGGCTGTTCGACCGGACGTGACGGCCGGCGACCACGGTCGGCGCCGGTCGGCTGCTGGCGAACCGCCCCGGCTCGCGGTCTACGGGACGCTCGGCCCTGGCGGGCCGAACCAGCACGTGCTGGCCGACCTCGGCGGACGCTGGTTCGTCGGCACGGTCCGGGGACACCTGCGGGCCGAGGGTTGGGGGTCGGACCTCGGCTACCCCGGGATCGTGCTCGACCCCGGCGGTCCGGCCGTCGAGGTGCAGGTGCTCGACTCGCCGGCGCTGGCCGACCACTGGGACCGGCTCGACGAGTTCGAGGGCCCCGGCTACCGGCGGGTGGCGGTGACGGTGACCACCCCGGCCGGGCCGGTCACCGCCGCCATCTACGAGCTGGCCGTCGAGTAGCCGGCTGCCGGCGGCGACCAAGGCGGGCCGCCGGGTGCTGATGGACCACCTTTCTTCCCCGCCTGGCGGCCGTCGCCGTCTCTCGGGGCGGCGTCGCCTGAGCCGGGCCCGGCGTCACACCGGACCCGGCCGTCGCGCCGTCTGGTTCGACGAGCGCTCGGCTGTCAGCGCCGCTGGCCGGCGGGGAACGACATCGGCATGATGCGGGGGCCGCGGACCTGGCCGCCGGCCCACTTCATCGGCTCGCGGTCGCTCAGCTCGAAGTGCGGGATCCGCTCGAGCCACACCCGGATCGCGGTCTGCATCTCCAGGCGGGCCAGGTTCGACCCGGCGCAGCGGTGGATGCCGGACCCGAAGGCGATGTGGCGGTTCCTGGCCCGGTCGATCACGAACTCGTCCGGGTCCTCGAAGTGCTCGGGGTCGTGGCAGGCGGCCGGGAAGTTCATGAGCACCTTGTCGCCCCGCTTGATGTGGACGCCCTCGTACTCGATGTCGGTCTCGGCGACGCGGGCCATCGTGACCGGCGCGTAGTAGCGCAGCATCTCCTCGATGGCGATCGGGAGGAGGTCGGGCTCGTCGAGCAGCCGCTGCCGATCGTCCGGGTTGTTGGCCAGGTGCCACAGGCCGGAGCCGATCGAGCTCCAGGTGGTGTCGATCCCGGCGACGATCAGCAGGTTGGTGATGCCGATCACCACCTGCGGGGTGATGTTGGCCTCGGGATCCTCGAGCTCCATGAACAGCAGCTCGGTCAGCAGGTCCTCCTGGGGATCCTCCTGGCGCTTGGCCACCTCGGCCGAGATGAAGCCGATCATCTCGTCGCGAGCCTTCTGCCGGTTCTGCGGGTCGTACAGGCCCTCGCCGAGCACCATGTTGACCCACTCGACGAACTGGTCGGCCATGCCGGGATCGATGCCGATGATGTGGGCGATCACCCGGGGCGGTATCTGCTGGGAGTAGTCGACGGCGCCGTCACACCGGCCGGACTCGATGAACTCGTCGATCAGCTCGTGGCAGAGCTGCTCGGTGTACTCCTCCCACCTGGTCACGGCCCGGGGGGCGAAGGCCGGCAGCAGCATCCGCCTGGTCCAGCCGTGCAGTGGCGGGTCGGCGGTGATGGGGGCGGCGGCGATCATCTGCTCGTAGCGCGACAGCTCGGGGGCGTTCGGGGCCGGGGGCATGACCAGCACCTGGCGCGAGCTGAGCTCCGGGATCATGCCGGCCATGGCCCGGAGGTCGTCGAACTTGGTCGGGTTCCACGAGCCACCGAGCCGCTCGCTGTGGGCGATCGGGCACTTCTCCCGCATCTCGGCCCAGATCGGCACCGGGTTCTCGACGTAGGCCTCGTCGCGTATGTCGTAGTCGGTCGTCCAGTCCTCGACCGGGCCGCCCGGGGCCCAGATCTCCGGGTTGGTCGCCAGCTTCATCTTCTCGTGCATGTCCGGCGAGTCGGTCATCGCTCCACCGTCTCCTCTCGCTCGTGCTCCAGGGGGCGAACTCGTCCCATCCATCCTGGTCCGCAGCGCCCGTCAACACCACATTCGGACGGCACGAGCGCCGCTGCGGCCGGGGCCCGAACCCGGGTCAGACGCAGACGATGTCGACCCGCCGATTGATCTCGCGGGCGGTCTCGGTGTCGTCCGGCGAGACGAGGGGCTCGGTCTCGCCTCGCCCATCGGCGGTGATCGCCGTCCGGTCGAACCCTCGCCCGACGAGGTCGTCGACGATCGCCTCGGCCCGGCGCCGGGAGAGGTCGAGGTTGTGGTCGGCGTCGCCCTCGGTCGACGTGTGACCGACGATCGCGACCGACGGGGAGCCCTCGGCCACCAGCAGCTGGTACAGATCGCGCAGGACGGCGAGCGACTCGGGTCGGATGGCGGCCGAGTCGACGTCGAAGTTCACGTAGGCGCTCGTGGCGCAGACCCGGGGTGTCGGCGCCGCCTCCTCCAGGCAACCGCCGATCTCGGCGTTGTCGGTGGTGACGTAGGGCTTGAAGAACCCGCCGTTCTCCGACACCAGCGCCGTGATCGACCCGTCATCGACGTCGGCGACGAAGATGAAGGCGGCGGGCCGGTCGCGCACGGCGTCTCGGCCGGTGGCCCTGGCGATGGCGCCGTTGACCGAACCGGTGAAGGTCACGTCGCCCCAGCAGCCGGTGATCGCCGCGCCGGTCTGGCCGATCTCGAGCGGTTCGCCGTCGAAGTCGGGCCGCTCGGTCAGGTCGAACTCCCATCGGCCGGCGAAGTCGGCCGGTTCGGTGATCGGCTCCTGGGTGCCGTTGCCGATCAGCTCGGAGAACCGCACGATCGTCCGACCCTCGTCGCCCGGCTCGACCAGGATCCCACCCCTCATCGTCAGCCGGAGCCATCGAATGGGGGTCACGGTCTGCACGGCGAGCTCGGTCAGCTGGCCCTCGTCGTCGTGGAGCTCGAGCTCGGCGTCGGCCAGCACCTGCCAGCCGGCATCGGGACCCTCGGACGAGCCCTCGACCGTCAGGAAGCGGAGGGCGGTGTCGTTGCCGGGGCGGTCGAGGATGTTGGGCACGGCCAGCCGGTCGAGGGTGGTCATCGCCGGCAGCTCGTAGACGAACTCGACCGTGCTCTCGTCGTCGGTCACCCCGTAGGTCGCGGGGTCGCCGTCGACGGCGGCCAGCGCGTCGGCGGCGCTGCCGCTCTGGAGGCCGGTGAGGCTGACGAAGGTGAGGCCACGGGCGAACGTCAGCCAGTCGACGGGCTCGGGCTCGGCGTCGTCGCCCGGTCGGTCGGTGTCGTCGGTCGACCCGGCTGCGTCCCCCGCGTCGCCCCCCGATCCGGCATCGGCCGTCGTGTCGTCGTCGGCGTCGCCGTCCACCTGGCCGTCGCCTGCGTCGGAGGCTTCGGCCTCGGTCGACGGGCTCGTCGACGACGTCGTGCCACCGCCCTCGGTTGTGGTCTCGTCCCCGACGGCGCCGTCCTCGCCGGCCTGGCCTCCGTCGCCGTCACCGTCACCGTCACCGCCGCAGGCGGCCACCACGAGGGCGAGTGCGGCGAGCAGGACGATGGCGGATCGACCCGATGTCCGGAGCATCGGGCGATGGTATGGCGGCGGTCCCCCCGACGGGGTGGACGGTCGGGTCGGCCGCCTCCTCGGTCAGCGGCGGGTCACCCGGACCGGGAGCTCGGTGTAGCCGTGGATGAAGGACGAGAACGAGCGCTCGGGCTCGGCCTGGGTCTCGATGCGCTCGAACCGGGGCAGGATCTCCTCCCACAGCACCCGCACCTGCAGCTCGGCCAGGCGGGCGCCGAGGCAGTAGTGGATGCCGTGACCGAACGAGAGGTGGCGGTCGGCGTTGGGGCGCTCGATGTCGAGGTCGTCGGCGTCGTGGCCGAAGACCTCCTCGTCGCGGTTGGCCGAGACGTACCACATGAGCACCTGGTCGCCGGCCCGGATCGCCTTGCCGCCGAGCTCGCAGTCGACGTTGGCGGTGCGGCGCATGTACGACAGCGGGGTCTGCCAGCGGATGATCTCGGGCACGAAGTTCCGAATGAGGTCGGGGTCGGCGTCGAGCTTGTCGTACTGCTCGGGATAGTGGTTCAGCGCGTAGACGCTGCCCGACATCGTGTTGCGGGTGGTGTCGTTGCCGCCGACGATGAGCAGGATCAGGTTGCCGAGGTGGGCGGCCGGCGGCAGGTGTCCGGTTGCCTCGCCGTGGACGAGCATCGACAGCATGTCGTGCCCGGGGTCGTCCTTGCGGAGGGCGAACAGCCGCTCGAAGTACTCGAGGCACTCCATGATCTCCTGCCGTCGCTCGGCCCCCGACTCGACGAGGCCCCCCGGCTCCGGGAGCGTTGTCACCACGTCGGACCAACGGGTCAGCTTGCGTCGATCCTCGAGCGGGAAGTCGAACAGCGTGGCCAGCATCAGGGTGGTCAGCTCGATCGAGACCGTGTCGACCCAGTCGAAGGTCTCGCCGTCCGGCAGCGAGTCGAGGACCGCGACCGTGCGCTCCCGGATGAGCGGCTCCAGGTTGCGGAGGCTGCTCGGCGCCATCATCGGCTGGACGGTTCGCCGTTGCTTGCCCTGCTCGGGCGGGTCCATGCCGATGAACGACGTGAACTGGTCGGCCTCCGGGATCTCGCGGTCGATCGGTGGCCCGATGGTGATGCCCTTGGCCGAGGAGAAGCGCTCCCAGTCCTTCTCCAGGTCGCGGACGTCCTCCCAGCGACTGAGTGACCAGTAGCGGCCGGCGGAGCCCAGCTCGTTGAAGTGGACCGGGTCCTCCCGGCGGAGGCGAGCGAAGTACTCGTGCCACCGGTTCTCCCGGAAGAGATGGGGGTTGAGGGGGTTGATGTCCTCGATGGCCAGGTCGGCCGCCGGGGGGACGTCGCCGGCGAAGAGGGCCTGCTCCCGCTCGGGGTTGCGGGCGTTGGCCCGGTCGAGCCATGCCCGGCGCTCGGCCTCGAGGTCGGCGTCGGTCCTGGTGTCGATCTGGTCGGTCACGTCGGGTACCTCCGGTGGCGTCGTGGTCAGCCGATCACCCGGTCGGCGATGCCGACGAGGGTGTCGTCGCTGATGGGCTCGTCGGTCATCGTGGCCAGGTAGAACACGGTGCCGAGCACGAGTGCGCTCGACAGCCGGGCCTGCTCCTGGCTCTGGTGCTGGCAGAAGATGGTCTCGAACAGGCGGTTGCCCTCGGCCACGATCGAGTCGCGGAACTCGGCGAGCTCCGGGCTGGTCGTCGCCCGATCGGCGAGTGTGGCCAGGACCCGGGCCAGGCCGTGGTCGACGAGGACCGTCCGGAAGATCGTGAGCTCGGCGATCAGGTCCTGGCGCAGGTCGCCGGTCGGCTCGTGGTGGGGGATGGCGCCCAGGTGGTTGAAGGCCTCGATCAGCAGGTCGATCGGGCGGGGCCAGTGGGCGTAGATCGTGGCCCGCGAGTAGCCGGCGGCGCTGGCCACCCGTGCGTGGGTCACCGCATCCCAACCCTCCTCGAGCAGCAGCTCGCCGGCGGCCCGGCGGACGTCCGTGCGGGTGCGGCGGACGCGGGGATCGACCCGTTCGTGGGACGGGGGGCTGGTCGTGGCGGTGGTCGACATCTTGTTGGGTACTGTACAGCTTGTCCAGGAGTGCGGGCAAGCTGCGCCCACGTTCCCCGGCTGCGAGACCCGGGCCGAACCGCCCGGACGCGGTTGGTCTGGCCCCAGGTCCGGCACCGGCGGTCGCTCGCTCAGCACATGGTCCGGAGCGAGGCCACGAGCTCGGCGTCGACCTGTCGCGGTGCCGTCGAGCGGCGGTTGGCGAAGCGTCGCTGACCGGGCACCCGCACCCCGTCGAGCGAGCCGAGGCGGGTCAGGAACGCCTCGCTGTGGTCGGCCCACCCGGGCCCGGCCAGCACCTCGGGCGACAGCGCGAGCAGGAACTGGCCGCCGATGGCGGGCCCGCCGTCACCGTTGTCGACCTCGGCGGCCTCGTAGCTGAACCAGTCGCCGACGAGCCCGGCCGCCAACAGCTCGATCATCGTGGCGATCGCCGAGCCCTTGTAGCCGCCGAACGGCAGGATGACCCCGCCGTCGTGCACCGCGGCCGCATCGGTGGTCGGGCTCCCGCCGGCATCGAGCCCGACGCCGAGCGGGATCTCCTGCCCGTCGCGGGCCGCGACCCCGATCTCGCCTCGGGCCATCGCCGCGGTGGCCATGTCGAACACGTAGGGCTCCCGGCCCGGACGGGGCCAGGCGAAGGCGAGCGGGTTGGTGCTGAAGAAGGCCTCGCTCGCCCCGAACGGTGCGACCATCGGCGTGTGCACGGTGCAGGCCAGGCCGACCAACCCCTCGGCGGCGATCGCCTCGGCCTCCGGCCACAGCGCCGAGAAGTGGAAGCTGTTGCGGATCAACAGCACGGCGACGCCGAGCTCGCTGGCCGCGGCGGCCAGCCGGGGCACGCCGTCCTCGAGGGTCAACGAGGCGAAGCCGCGGTTCCCGTCGACGCGGATGGCCGCCGGGGTGAGCGGCTCCTCTGCCGGTCGGGCGCGGCCGTCGACCTTGCCGCTCCGCAGCGACGCCACACAGCCGGGCAACCGGTACAGGCCGTGCGACACCGTCCCGTCACGCTCCGCTGCGGTGAGGGTCCGAGCCAGCGCAGCGGCGTTCTCGTCGTCGCACCCGTTGGCCACCAGGACCGCCCGGGCCAGGTCGTCGATCTCGTCCAGCGTCAGGGAGACGGTCGCCACCACCGCAGTCTGACACCTGCGCTCGGTCGACGCGCCCCGCGACATGCCGGAGCCGGAGCGAACGGCGCCGTTGACCCGATCGGGCCGACGACCGGGTCGGCCGCCACCTCCCGGCGTTCGGTGTGACCGGCGTGCTGACCGGCGACGCCATCGACCTGTGGCAGGAGACCGGGGAGCGGGCGGGGGGTGCTGACGTCCTCGCCGGCCGAGCCCGGGGTCGGCCCCTCCCGCTCGGGGCCACGGAACCCCCGGGGTTCGTCCTGCGGCGAGCGTCGCCGGCTCGGGTGGAGTGCCCCGCCGTCGATCTCGGCGCAGCTGCCGGGTGTCCGGTTCGGCGGATGTGCCCCGTCCTGCCGCCCGTGGCATGGTGAGGGGGCCACGTCCTGGCGGTGAGCGTCACCAGCCGCCCGGCGAGCAGTGGAGGCGAGTCCCATGGTCATGACCGGCACCAACGCGAACTCGGCGGCCGACGACACGTCCCCCGACGCGTGCGACGCCATCATCATCGGCGCCGGCTTCGGCGGCCTCTACGCGCTGCATCACCTCCGGGACGAGCTGGGGCTGTCGGTCCGGGCGTTCGACAGCGCCGGCGGCGTGGGCGGCACCTGGTGGTACAACCGCTACCCGGGGGCCAGGGTCGACGCCCCGAGCAGCCCGTTCTACGCCTTCACCTTCTCCCAGGAGCTCGTCGACGACTGGGACTGGAGCGAGACCCAGACCGCCGGCCCCGACGTGCTCGCCTACCTGGAGCACGTGGCCGAGCGCTTCGACCTGTCGAAGGACATCCAGTTCGAGACCTGGGTCACCGGCGCCACCTACGACGAGGCGGGCCAGCGGTGGACGGTCGAGACCGATCGGGGCGACCGCGTGTCGGCCCGGTTCCTGATCTGCGCCACCGGTGCCCTCTTCGTCGCCAACAAGCCCGACTACCCCGGCATCGACGACTTCGCCGGCGAGTGTCACCACACCGGACGTTGGCCCCACGAGCCCGTCTCGTTCGCCGGCAAGCGGGTCGGCGTCATCGGCACCGGGTCGTCCGGCATCCAGTCGATCCCCGAGATCGCCAAGCAGGCGACGCACGTCACCGTGTTCCAGCGGACGCCGCAGTACTCGCTGCCGGCCAGGAACCGGCCACTGACCGCCGAGGAGGCGGCCCGGTACAAGGAGGACTGGCCGAACCTGCGGGAGTCGATGAACCGGCGTGGCGGCTGGCCGTTCCCGACGAGCCGGCTCCGGGCCTCCGACCACACGGCGGACGAGCGCCACGAGCGCTACGAGCAGATGTGGGCCGAGGGCGGCATGCACCTGGCCATCAACAGCTTCGTCGGCGTGCTGGTCGACGAGGAGCTGAACGAGGAGGTGTCGGAGTTCGTCCGGGGCAAGATCCGCTCGATCGTGCACGACCCCGAGACGGCCAGGAAGCTGTTGCCCGACTACCACTTCGGTACGAAGCGGCTGATCCTCGACAACGGGTACTTCGAGACCTACAACCGCGACAACGTGTCGCTGGTCGACCTGCGAGATGACCCGATCGAGGCGTTCACGGAGACCGCCGTGCTGACCAAGCACGGCGAGCACCCGATCGACATGCTGGTGCTGGCCACCGGCTTCGACGCCGTCAGCGGCTCGATGTTGAAGATCAACCCGACGGGTCGCGGGGGCGTGAGCCTGGCCGAGAAGTGGGACACCCGGTTCAGCACCTACCTCGGGATGATGATGGCCGGCTACCCGAACCTGTTCATGATCCACGGGCCGGGCTCGCCCGGGGTGCTGTTCACCATGCCGCTCGGCGGCGAGCGGCAGACGGCGTGGATCGCACGGTGCATCCGCCACCTCGACGAGGCCGGGCTCGGGGCCATGGAGCCGACCGACGACGCCGAGGCCGCCTGGGATCACGAGATCACCTCGATGGCCGAGCGCACCCTCTACCCCCGCACCAACTCGTGGTACACCGGGGCCAACATCCCCGGGAAGCCCCGCCAGTTCCTCGCCCACCTCCGGGGCTCGCAGTACTTCGACCGTCTCGCCGAGATCGCCGACGACGGCTTCCACGGGTTCGTGTTCGAGGAGTGCCGCTGACCCCGGACCCGGTCCGAGCCATCGACGCCGGCCCCTGACCGCTCCGCAACCTGACCGCTCCGCAACCCCACGGGTACGCTTCTCGGCACCGGACCAGACCGACCGGTCACGGCAGGCAACGAGGGGACCGCGATGCCGAAGCACCTGACCGACGCCCAGGTCGACCACTACCGCCGACGCGGCTATCTCGCGCCGCTCGATCTCCTGACCGCGGCCGAGGCGGCCGAGGCGAGGGCGAAGCTCGAGGCCTACGAGGCCGAGACCGGCGGCCCGATCGGCGGCGCCGAGCGGGCCGGTGGCCACCTGTTGTGGCCGTGGGTCGATGAGCTCATGCGCCACGAGACCCTGCTCGACGCGGTCGAGGATCTGATCGGCCCGGACATCCTGTGTTGGAACTCCATCTTCTGGATCAAGGAGGCGGGTTCGCCGAGCTACGTCGGTTGGCACCAGGACCTCGAGTACTGGGGACTCGACAACGACGACCTCGTCAACGTGTGGATCGCGCTGTCACCCGCCTCGGAGGCGGCCGGTGCGATGTCGGTCATCCCCGGGAGCCACCGGGAGCTCCTCCAACACGACGAGACCTACAACGCCGACAACATGTTGACGCGGGGCCAGGAGCTCAAGATCGACGTCTCCGAGCGAGAGGTCGCCTCGATGGCGCTCGAGCCGGGCCAGATGTCGATGCACAGCGTCCGCCTCGCCCACGGATCGGGGCCGAACACGACCGACGACCGGCGCATCGGTCTGTCGCTGCAGTACATGCCGACGAGGACCAGGCAGATCCTCGTCGACTGGGATTTCGCCACCCTCGTCCGCGGGACCGACGACCACGGGCACTTCGCGCTGACCCCACGCCCGCAGCGAGACTTCGACCCGGTCGCCGTCGAGTTCCACCGGCGCGCCGGCGTCGCCCTCCGAGAGCTCCTCTACCAGGGCGCCGAGCGTCCGGTCGAACGGGCCCCGACGCTGTAGCAACGCGCCGACCACGTGCCCGGCTCGGGCGGCCGCTTCCCCCTCGCTGGCGCCGACAGCATGGTGCACGAGCCACCCGTCACGTAGTTTGGCGCTCGGTGGACATCGATCTCGCATCCATCCATCGAGTCATTCACCCAGCCATCGACAAGGAGTCACGATCATGGTCAGCTTCTGGGACCTCGTCCTGCTGTTCTTCGTCTTCATCCCCGCGGCCATCCTCTGGTTCCGGGTCGTCGTCGACATCTTCGACCGTCGCGACCTGAGCGGCGTCATGAAGGTCGTCTGGCTCATCGGCGTCCTCATCCTCCCGCTGCTCGGCGCCCTCGTCTACATCGTGACCCGGCCGGTCACCGAGCAGGACCGGGAGCGGGTCGCCGCCTTCGAGCAGGCGGTGAAGCAGCAGCAGGTGGCGGCCGGCTACAGCATCGCCGACGAGATCGAGAAGCTCGACGGACTCCGGGCCAAGGGCCTCATCACCCAGGACGAGTTCGACCGCCAGCGGGCGGCTCTCCTGTCCTGACGGCACCGGCGGCCAGACGACCGACCACAGCCGGGGAGGACCATGCCGGGCTACGGAACGCTCGATGAGGACCCTGCGAGTCGGCTCGTCGCCACCGCTCCATACGAGGACGGGCCGGTGTCGATGGTCGACCTCATGGGCGACCGGGAGCCTGCCGAGTACGCCGACGGTCGGGAGACGACACCAACCGGTCGCCACGCCGACGACGAGTACGCCCCGCTCGGACCGCTGGCCCCTCACCAGGAGGTCGCCGGGTCGGTCGCCGGGCCGAACGGGGTCCGGGTCGACGGCTGGTTCTCGGTCGAGGGCACGAGCGCGGGAGGGGCCATCGGTCGGCCCGAGCCGACCCCGAACCGCGACCATCACGACGTTGCGCCTCGGTGGCCGCCGGCCCGGCAGTCCGGCCCGCCGGCCAGCGTGGCCTCGGGCTGCTGCTCGACGTCCAGCGGCGGGGCGGCGCCGTCGGTCCCGGTCCGCTCGGTCCGACGGGCGAGCAGCTCGTGCCAGGCGCGCTTCGGCGTGCCGTCGACACGGAGGATCCCGAAGTTCCACTCGAGATCGTCCGGCGCCTGCCGGAAGTCTCGCATGGCGTAGAGCAGGATCGGGCCGAGCCAGGGCCACCGGTCGGCGGCGTCGAGCGACTCGACCAGCATCGCCGCCTGCTCGCTCTCGCTCACCGCTCGATCGTGGTCACCGGTCGGTGCGCCGTACTCGGTGATCCAGAGGCACGTTGGCCCCGCGCCGGTCTCGGCGATCAGCTCGTACAGGGCCGGCAGCCGGAGGAAGGTGTTCCAGGCCGCGCTGTCGGGATCGAACGGACGGGCCGGGTAGCTGTAGGGGTGGACACCGACGGCGTCGACGTCGACCAGGGCCCCGGCCCGCACGAGCTCGTCGAGGAAGGTCTCCGGCGAGAGCCAGCCATCGTCGGGGCGGTCGAGCCCGGGGGCGAGACCACCGCTCACGATGGTGGCGTCCGGGTCGGCCGACCGGATCGCCGCCGCGGTGGCCCGGAGCAGCCGCCCGTAGCCGGCCGGGTCGGGGCCCGTCGACCAGAAGAGCGCCGAGTTCGGCTCGTTCCAGACCTCCCACGCCCGCACCCCGCTCGGGCCGTAGCGGGCGACCGCCGCCGCTGCGAACTCGGCGAAGCCCTCGTCGTCGATCGGTGGGTGCTTGTCGTCGGTCCCCGGGGGACGGGCCCACGCCGGCGTGTAGGCGAGCATGCCGAGCACGTCGAGGTCGGCGGCGATGGCTGCGTCGACCAGCCGGTCGTTGGCCGACCAGTCGTACCGGCCGCGCTCGGCCTCGACGACCGACCAGTCGACGTCGAGGCGGACCCACGCCGCGCCGATCTCGGCCATGGCCGCGAGGTCGCCGGCGAGGTGCGCGTCGTCCTGCTGGCGCAGCTCCGCCCCCGGCGAGAAACCGAAGATCGCGACACCATCTCTTTCGTCCGATAGCAGTGGTTCGACCGGTGCTGAACAGGCAATGACGAGCATCGCCAACGCGATGCATAGGATCGTCATCGGGCTGGAGACGATCATCGACGAGCCCGGAAGCGGTCGCCGGTCTCTCACCACTTCTCCCTCGTTGCCGAGCTGTTCATGTCCCGCATCTCATCCGCTCTGGTGCCGGCCCAACCGACGTGATCTCGATGTCGGGGCGGCCCATTGGCCGACCCCGACCGGTGCCCAGGCTGCCAGCCCGCCGTGATCTTGCCAACATTCTCACCTCCATCGACGCCGCTCCAAGCCTGGACCAGAGCCGATTCGGGGTCGAGTCGGCATCGGGACGAGGTGGACGAGCCGTCCGATGTCGACTTCACTGTCCGTCGTGATCGGCTGGGTCAAGGGACGTACTGCCTCGATCGCCCGCGAGGTGATCGTGTTGCTGCTGGCCTTGGCTGCGATCGACCTCGTCCTCATTGCCATCCATGCGATTCACGTCCGCTACGGACTTCCCGGTGGTGGTATCTGGTTGATTTCGCGTGATCGGGGCATACCCGAGATCTTCCAGTACATCAAGGAGGCGGCGATCGTCGTGACCTTGATCGTGTGTTACCGCCGGCATCGCTCGGCGATCTACCTTGCGTGGGCCGCGACGTTCGGGTACTTCCTGGTCGACGACGCCGCCGAGGTGCACGAGACGCTCGGCGACCTCCTGGCCGACGGCATCGGCCTCGATGAACCGTTCGGCCTGGACGGTCGCGACGCCGGGCAGGTCATCGTCTCCGCCTCGATCGGCCTCGTGCTGCTGACCGCCATCGCCGTCACCACGAGCGGCGATCGATCGGTGGCCCGGCCGCTGACGATGCGACTGCTGCCGCTGCTCGTCGCCCTCGGCTTCTTCGGCGTCGTGGTCGACGTGATCGATGCGATCGACGTGCTCGGGCTGGTCGAGGACGGCGGCGAGATGGCCACGATGTCGGTCGCCGTCGTTGTCGTCGTCGACCACTGGCGCAACGCCGCACGGGCGCCGGAGCCGGATCGCGATGGGGCGACCGGGATGGTGCCGGGTGATACTACCCAACCCGCCTGATCGGGGGCATCGAGGGCGTCTTTCTAGCTAGTTCGTCAAGCACGTCGTCGAGAGAGCGTTGTTGAGCCTGAACCGGGTGTCCACGAGTGATGTCTTCGGGCCGGTTGCGCTCTGGCGCGTCTCGACCCCTCCCGGCCGGCTCGACCGGCGAGGCGTCGCAGCGGTCGGACGGTACCGGGCGCCTGCGACGATGGCGTCGGAGCGGGCCCCGGGGCGTCGGCGATGACCTCGACCTGGGAGCCCGGTCTCGGCGACCACCTGCGCTCGATCTGGCGCCGCAAGTGGTTGGTTCTCGGCGGTGCGGTCTTCGTTGCCGAGGCCGTGTTCTTCATCCTGACCTACGCCGTCTCCCCTCGCTACGAGGCCGAGGCGTCACTCCGCCTCAGCATCGAGGTCGATGGCGGCCTGGTGCTCGACGAGGACCGGGTCGAGTACGCCAGCCGGGTCTACGCCGAGCTGGCGGAGACCCCGACGGCGATCGGCGATGCCGCCGACCGCAGCGGGCTCGACCTCGATCGTGACGCGGTCGGGGCTGCGCTCGACGTCGAGTGGGCCCAACCGCCCGGCTTCATCGACGTGATGGCGTCGGCCGACGACGCCGAGGAGGCTGCGCTCCTGGCCGATGCCATGGCCGAGTCCATCGTGGCCACGATCGCAGCCGACGCCGAGCGACTGGATGCGTCCGACAGTGGCACTGCGCTCGTGGCCGAGGTCGTCGAGCCCGCCATCGCCCCCAGCTCCCCGGCCTGGCCCCGCCCGATTCGCGAGTCGATCGTCGCCTTCCTGATCACCCTGGTCGTGCTGGCCGAGGTCGTGGCGCTCTGGCGACCGCTGCGGGGCCTGCTGCCGCTCAGCCGGACGGCGGAGCTCGTCACCGACCTGCTCGGCGTGCCCAGCATCACGCTCACCGGCGACCCCGAGGACCGGACCCGACTCGGCTCGTTCGCCGCACGCCACCTGGCGTCGGCCCCGGCGATGGCCGTCGTCCAGTACGGTCGAGACACCCGACCGGCGGTCCCGTTGCGGCTCGGCGAGGCACTGACCGCCTCCGGGCGACCGACGCTGGTCGTCGACGGCGACGCGCTCGACCCGAGCATGCACTGGTGGCTCGGCCTGCCCCGGAAGCCCGGGCTCGAGGAGGTCATGGCCGACGAGCGGCCGTTGACGGAGGCGGTCTACCAGCCGGAGGGCAAGGCCGAGGTCTCGCTGCTGACCGCCGGCGGCGATGGAAGCGACGGCTCCGTCATGCGAGAGCGGCGCAACGGTGGACCGATCCTCGATCGGCTGCCCGGGTATGCGTGTGTCCTCGTGTCGGTCGGTTCGGACTCGCCGATCGACGACGTGGCCGCCTCGTTGATCGAGATGCGCCACTCGACGGTCCTGGTGGTCGATCCCGAGCGGACCACCCGTCGTCGCCTGGCCGAGCTGGTCCATGGCTACGGCGGGCAGGAGGACGTCATCGCCATCATCCTGATGGCCAACCGGGCCGCCGCAGCCGAGACCAAGCGCCTGGCCGCCAGGTCGTGGAAACGGGCGGGCTGGTCGAGCGACGGCGTGGCCCCCCGGCCCCGCCGACTCGCCGCGCTCGGTCCGAAGCGGCAGGCATCGTGAGTCGTCGGATCCCCGACCCCGTGCGCTGACGACTCGGGACGGACCGATCGAAGCGACCGACCCACCCCCGCAGGACTCGCTCCGGGAGCAGGTGTACCGCAGCGGTCGGTTCCTGGTGGCCCGCCAGCTGATCGGCCTGGTCATCAAGCTCGTCGGGATCCTGGTCGTCACCCGCCTGATCGGACCTGAGGCCTACGGCCTGTTCGCCGCGGTGGCGGCGGTGACCGCCGTCCTGGCCACGGTCGCCGTGTTCGGGATCGACGTCCAGCTGGTTCGCTCGCCGCGGGGCTCGGTCGCCGACGACACGGCCTTCGTGGTGCTGGTCGGGTCGTCGGTCGTGATCGGGGGGCTGGCCGCCATCGGTGCACCCCTGCTCGGCTCGTGGCTGCAGGACGACGGCGTGGTGGCCCCGATGCGGACGGTCGCCGCCCTCCTGCCCCTGATGGTCGTCGGCGCGCCGGCCAAGGCCCGGCTGGAGCGGGAGCTCCGCTTCGATGTGGTCGCCCGCAACGAGCTGACGGCCGACATCACCGTGTACGTGGTGTCGATTCCCCTGGCCATCGCCGGGGCCGGGGTCTGGGCGCCGATCGCCGGCCTGCTGGCCCGCAACGCCGTCCTGGTCGTCACCTCGTCGTTCGCCGCCCGCTACGTGCCCCGGCCGGTGGTCGATCGGGCTGAGCTCGGGGCGCTCGCCCGGTTCGGGACCGGGTACTCGGCCGCCAAGTGGTTCTCGCTGGTCGGCCGGCTGGTCAACCCGATCGTGGTCGGACGCGTCCTCGGCCCGGTCGGCGTCGGCCACGTCGCCGTCGCCACCCGCATCGTCGAGCAGCTCGGGGCGGCCAAGCAGGCCACGATGCGGCTGGCCGTTGCCGCCTTCGCCAAGCTCGGCGACGACCGGGACCGGCTGCGGGCCGCCCATGCCGAGGGGGTCCTCGTCCAGGTCGTCGGATCGGTGCCGCTCTACGCCTCCGCCGCGTTCCTCGCCCCGTGGTTGGTGCCGGCGGCCTTCGGCCGGGACTGGGCGCCGGCGGCCGAGCTGCTCGGCCTCCTGGCCGTCGCCGCCTCGATCGGCACCCTGTTCAACCTCGGTCCGCCGCTGCTGCAGGTCCGGGGTCGCAACGGACCGGTGGTGCGACTCCGGGGGCTGCAGGTGACCTCGCTGCTCGGCTTCACCCTGCTCCTCGTCCCGTCCGTCGGCGTGGTCGGCTACGGCCTGGCCCAGATGATCCGCACCGTCCCCTTCCTGACGCTGCACCGGGAGCTGCTGCGGTGGTTCCGGCCGACGTATCGGGCCGGGGCCCGCTGGGTGCTCGCACTGCTGCCGATGATGACGGCGGCCTGGTGGCCGGGTGAGCTGCGCCCGGTGCTGCTGCTCGGACCGATTGTGCTGGCGTCGCTCCCCTCGACCAGGCGGGAGGTGCGGGCGGTCGCCGCCCAGGTCGTCGGCCGCGGCTCCTGACCACGACCGGCCGCCGGCCCCGGGCCGCGGCCGGGCACTCGAGGAACAGGGTCAGGCTCGGCGGAGACGTCGCCGGACCCGCCTCGCCAGTCCGGCCCGGTCGACCGACAGTCCGTGGGCCAGCTGGGCCGCCAGGCCGAACGTGGCCCCCGGGGGATTGAACGGCTCGTCGAGCAACCGCTCGTCGGCCAGTGCGATCAGCTCGCGCCGGTGGTCGCCGGTGCGTCGTCGCTCGGGGTCGACGGCCAGCAGCAGCCCGATCGTCCTGGCCGAGTTGATGGGGATCATCCGCTGGTGGCGGTTGAGGTCGTAGAGCTGTTCCTTGGCCGCCTGCCAGCCGGCCAGGCGCTGCTCGAGGTAGAACCGGTCGCGCCAGTCGACCCGCTCTGCCGGGTGCTGGCCGTCCTGGTGGTCGGCCACCGCGGCCAGCCAGGAGGCCAGCGCGGCCCGGTTGGTCGTTGCCACCGGCTCGCCGACGTGGTCGGCCAGCCGCTCCGCCAGCGCAGCCGGGTCGTCGATCTCGGCCGGGAGCACCCGCTCCTTGACCTTGCCGACCCCGAGGCCCTGACCACCGAATTCGATGCCGGTGAAGTGGTCGCGGACGCCCTCGACGAACGGGAGGGCGTCACCGTTGGACACGTGGCCACCGGTGTGGGCCAGGGCCAGCCGGAGGCGATCGGGCTCGGCCCGCCGGCCCGCCACCCGCCGATGCTCGATGCCGACCGCCGCGGCCAGGCGAGGGGGGACGACCCGGTCGGCCACCGACATCCTGGCCGACATCCGGGTGTAGGGGGCCACGTCGACGCCGGCCGCGAGCGCCGCCGCCAGCACCAGCCGGGAGTCGGCCCCGGCGGTCAGCCCGAGGTGCCGGGGCTGGTCGCCCGGTGCCCGGAGCATGGCCTGACCGAGGGCGTCGACGAAGGCCGCCATCGCCGTCTCGTCGTCGAGGCGGGTGAGACCGAGCTCCGCCGGGGGGACAACCAGACGGCGCCAGCGGGTGGTCCGGTCGATCAGGTCGAGGCGCTGCGATGGCAGGAGCCGCGTCGCGCCGGCGAGGGTGCCGAGCGGGGGGACGACCCACGACAGGCCCCGCTCGTAGACCAGCTCCCTGGGCTCGTCCGGGCGCTCGGGCGCCAGCTCGGCCAGGATCGCCGGGCTGCTGGAGGCCAGCACCGAGCCGTCGTCGTCGATCAGCCAGTGGCAGGTCAGCTGGGCGGTGGCATCGGGGTGGAGCTCGCCGTTGCCGATCAGCGTCCACCGTCCGGCCCAGCCCTCGATCACCCGCCCGACCGCTGCGGTCGGCGAGGTGGCCAGCTCGGCGACCGGGTCCGGACGGTCGGACCGGGTCTGGCTGGCGAGGCCGAGCAGCAGCCAGGTGATCCCGTCCGCATCGGTCGCCCGGGTCACCGGGAGCTCGCTGCAGTGGCTGACGACGAGGCCGGACGGGAGCACGGTGGCCGACCAGCCGGGTCCGATGCGGTGGGGTCGAGCCCCGACGACGTACTGCCGGCGATGGAGCCGGATGCCCGGGTCGGCGCTCACCGCCGGCGCCTCCCCTCGGCCACCCGCTCGAAGTAGTCGACGAAGGCGGTGGTCTGGGCGTCGAGGTCGAACCGGTCGATCACCCGTCGACGCCCGGCCTGGCCGAGGGCGAGCCGGAGGTCGGGTCGGTCGTCGAGCCGGCGCAGGGCGTCGGCCAGCACTGCTGGCTGGCGGCGGGGCACGACGAGGCCGGTCTCGCCGTCGACGACGTTCTCCCGGAGGCCATCGGCGTCGGTGCAGACCACGGGAAGGGCCATCGCCTGGGCCTCGAGCACGGCGTTGGCGAACCCCTCGCTGTGCGACGGGTGGAGGAAGGCGTCGGCCCAGGCCAGCTGCCGGTCCACCTCGTCGGCGTCGCCCCGGCCGCGCAGTTCGACCGACCGCTCGAGGCCGAGGTCGGCGATCGTCCACCGCAGCTGCTCCTCGGCCGGTCCGTCGCCGACCAGCCGGTAGCGGATCCGCCGACCCTCGTCGCGGAGCTGGGCCACCGCGACGAGCCCGTCGACGAGGCCCTTCTTCCAGTGGAGCCGGCCGACGCTGAGGAGGTGGAGCTCGTCGTCGCCGTCCGCACGCCTGGCCCGGTCCGGCGGGTTGAACCGGCCGACGTCGACCGCCGGCGGGATGATCGTCCACGGCAGGTCGACCGGCGCGCCCCGCCGCTCGGCCAGGGCCACCAGCTCGTGACCGAGGGCGTGGGCGCCGTCGAGCAGCGGCCACAACCGGTCGTAGAACCCGGCCTGGTCGAGGCCGGCGTAGGCGAGGTCGTAGCCACGGAAGGACGAGCTGAAGCCGGCGTCGACGGCGCCGGCGACGTGGGTCCTGGCCCGGGCCAGGTCGCCGAACTGGAAGTGGACGACGTCTGGCTCGACGGCGATCAACCGCAGGTCGAACAGCAGGCGGCCGAGCGGGTTGTGGCCGTCGCCGACGCCGTTGTGCTCGGCCCGGATCGCCGACGCCAGTGGTCGGACCAGCGCGCCGCGGCGACGGCGGAGCCCGCCGAGCGCCGTCCTGGCTGCGGCGGCGGCGAGGGCAGCCGGGCGCCCACGGTCGGGCCAGGGGTGGATCCGTCCCCGCATCTCGGCCCGATCGAGCTGCGACCAGGCATCGCTGCTGTCGTCGGCGATCTGGCAGAGCACGTGGACGTCGACGGAGCGCCCGAGCAGGGCGGCCACCTGCTGGGCCAGGAACGGCTCGTTCGGGAAGCGGTCGACGACCATGGCCACCCGGAGGCTCATCGTCGACCCGCCAGACGTCGATGGTGCGCGGCAACGGCCCGGGCCGGCGTGGCCCCCGACCCGCCGGTGCGCTCGGGTGTCGTCCGGTCGACGACGGCGCTCAAGCGCTCGCAAGGGTCGGCCTGAACGCTGCGACCGTCTGGTCGGCGGGCAGGTCCGGCGCAGGCGACTCGGCTCGGTCGATGGATGTCACCACCCCCAGCATCAGGTAGAAGTACAGGTCGAGCGGGAAGATCTCCCAGTAGGTGGCCACGGTGGCGGCGACGATGGCGCCGAGCACCGAGGCGATCCAACCGTCGATGAGCGCCCGGTCGGGCGGTCGGGCGCGGGTCCTGACGTCGCGAGCCCCACCGATGACGTGGCGGAGCACGAGGATCGTCAGCCACAGGCCGAGCGGGCCGAGCTCGAGCAACCGCTTCACGTAGTAGTTGTCCGGCTGGTAGGGGCGCAGGTCGGGTGGCAGGCCGAAGGTCGCCCGGTTCTCCCCGCCGAGGTCGGCGGCGACCTCGGCCGCCGACCCCGTCGTGGCGATCCCGGCTCCGAACGGCTCGGAGGTCACCGCGTCGGCGATCAGCGACCAGCCGTCCACCCGCTCCCCGAACGAGCTGGCCGACAGGACGGCGCTGATCAGCGCTGCCGGGGCCAGCGTCACCAGCAGCAACAGCAGCGGCGTGATCGAGAGCACGGCCCGGTAGTTGCGCGCCAGGTGGTACAGGGCAGCGACGGCGAGGGCGACGAGGGCGGCTCGCACGACGGCGGTGAGCACGCCGACGAGCAGGATCGGTGTGCACCAGAGGAACAGCCGGTTCCGGGTCCGCAGCGGTTCCTGCAGGGCGACCGGGACGGCGATCGCCAGGACGAACACCACGTAGAAGGCGAACGGGAAGGGCTGCTCGAACGTGGAGAACGAGCGCAGGACCGAATCGCCGGTGGTGCGGATGACGGTGTTGAAGTCGTAGCCGAGCGCGTTGAGCGCGCCCTGCCCGAGCGCCTGTTGGAAGATGCCGGCCAGGGACGTCACCACCGCCCCGACCATCAGGATCGTGACCAGCTGGTCGCGCTCGCGACGATCGAAGGGGCACCGCCAGATGACCAGCGCCAGCAGGAGATAGAAGTGGTCGACCTTCAGCCCGGCGGCCAGGAAGGGCAGCGTCGAGCGGGAGGCGGTGGCCAGCGTCAGGGCGACGATGGCCAACGTCGGAGCGACCCAGGCCGGCACGGGACTCCGGACCGCAGGCCGGGCCGAGCGGGGGGCGACGAGGGTGGCGCCGAGGGTGAGGAGCACCAGCGCCTCCTTCCACCCGGCTCGGAGGTCGGGTCCGTCGACCAGCAGCAGCAGGCCGTCGAACGGAGCGAGGGCGGCCAGGACGAGGACCCCTCGCTGGGGGCGGAGGACCAGCTTGCGGAGCAGGGCGGCCACCGGGACTGCGAGCACGAGAAGTCCTGCCAGCAGCATCGACACAGGGTACGCAGCGGCCGGGTTCCGGACCTGAGCGAATCGGCCCGTCGAATTCGGCGGCTCCCGGACGTCCGCCCGCGGCCGAGTGGGCGGTCGCTCAGTCGGGTGGGGGAGCGAGGTACCAGGCCGAGCCGAGCCAGGGCGTCTCGACCTCGGTCAGGTCGACGTCCGGCAGGACGAAGCGGGCCGGCTCCCGCCCGTTCAACGAGACGAACGACTCGGCGTAGACACCGATGTCGTGGCCTGCGTCGTCCTCGAGGCTCCTGGCGAACTGGACGATCATGTCCGGGCGGGTCGCCATCTTGTCGATCTGGCGCGGCCGGAGGTGCTCGTCGAGATCGACGGCGAGCTCGGTGCCGTCCTGCTCGCGGATCGTCAATGCCAGGGTGCCGTCCTTGTCGCGGAGCTTCATCCGCCACGAGAAGCGGTGCCCGTCCTCGGCCCAGAGCACGTCGGTCGACGTCAGATGGTGACGCAGCGGTACGGTGACCTGCACGGCGATCCAGGCTGCGGCCAGTGCCACCACGATGTTGCGCCACCGTCGACCGGTGGTGGCCGGTGCCGGTGGGCGGCCGGAGGTCGGTGACCCGAGGCGCCGATCGACGACCAGCCAGGCCGTCAGACCGGACCCGACGGCCGACACGACCACGTGCACGGGCACCACGGTCGGGAAGAACCAGGCGCCGACGGCGGCGCCGGCCAGCGCAGCGAGCGCCGCCGGCCGGCGGCGGGGGTCGCCGGGGTCGCGGAGGCTGGCTGCGACCCGGCGGGGCCAGTCGCGGGGCAGGAAGATCGTGGTGGCCAGGATCATCAGCCAGGGGAAGACCCCGATGCTGAACAGCCGAGCGTTGAGCACGTGGAACATCACCACGCACAGGAAGGCGATCGCTCGGGTCCGTCGCCAGAGCAGCAGTCCGACGATGGTCAGATCGAACACCGTCGACGCGACCGCCAGGGCCTGGCCGACCGGCTCCCTGGCCAGGATCGGGCCGAGGAGGGGCACGTCGTCCGACTCCGCCAGCCAGGCGATCAGCGGCCGTCCGGCGAGCCACTCGCCGCTGAGCTTGGCCACGCCGCCGTACACGTAGGGCACGGCCAGCTGGAAGGCGAGGAGGTCGACGGCCAGCTCGGGAACGGGTCGGTCGGGGCGGCGAGCGAGCGTCAGCGCGTTCCCCGCCGGCACGAGGACGAGCAGGAAGGCCAGCAGCGCCATCAGGTACATGTGGTTGAGGTACTGCGACTTGTCGAGCAGCAGGGTGTAGCCGACCGTGGCCAGGCACAGGGTGGCCGCGGCCCGATGGCGGATGCCGCTGGCCAGCCAGAGGCCGGCCACGATCATCACCATCCAGGGCAAGGCCCGGAACGGCTCGGGGAGCGGCTGGACGACGTCGAGGGGCCAGTAGGTGAAGGTCTGCTTGTCGCCGCCGTAGTAGCGATCGACCCAGCCACGGTCGAGGTACCGCACGCCCTCCCAGGCGACGATCAGCCCGAAGCCGATGCGCAGGAAGCCGAGTGACGCCCCGTCGACCATCGGCACCGTCGAGCGGTCGGATCGGTTGCGGCCAGCGGCCGGCGCTCGGCCGGCGGCGGCCCTTCCCGAAGGAGGTTCGGTGACGGCGACCGGGGGGCCGCTGCCGACCGGCGTCACGGCGGTCTCGAGACCCGCAGCCGCATCGATCGTCTGGGCGTCCCGATCGAGCCACCGGCGCTTCGCCGATGGCGAGATCCGGGCCGAGCTGTCCCGCAGCGACGAGTCAGTCGTCGTCATCGCCGCCGCCGTCGTCATCGTCGTCGTCGTCGGTCGTCGTCGTGGTCGGTGCGGTTGTCGTCGTGGTCGGCTGGCTGGTCGTTGTGGTGGTCGGCCGTGTCGTGGTGGTGGTCGGCCTGGTCGTCGTCGTCCGTCGGGTCGTCGTCGTGGTCGGGCGGGTGGTCGTCGGCCGGGTCGTCGTCGATGCCGACGTCGTCGAGACCGTCGTCGTTGCCGTCGTTGCCGTCGTTGTCGTCGTGGTGGTGCTCGACGACGCCGACGTCGACGAGGTGGCGGCCGTCTGCGGCGGTGGTGTCGTCTGTGGCGGGTCGGAGGTCGCCGGTGCGCTGGTCTCGGTGGTCGAGGCGCCGGACGAGGCCGACGGGGTGTCGGTCGTGAAGGTCGACTGCCGCTCGGGCGGCGCCGGTGCGGCCTGTTGCTGGCTGCCGGCCGGCCCGTCGGGGGCGCCGGTGACGATCGTGACACCGTCGCGGTCGGCCACGATCCGCAACGTTGCGCCATCACCCGCGTCGGTCGGTCGGGCGAGGTCCCACCCGCCGGACCTCTCGGCTGCGGTCCACTCGCCGGTGACCGTGAGCTCGTCGGTGATCGACCCGTCGGCCGCCACCATCCGATCGACGAACACCAGCTCGCCGTCGCTCAACGAGGATGCAAACGTGTCGCCCCGCTCCCACCCGATGGCGACCTCGACCGGGACACCGCTCGGACCGGAACCGAGGACGAGCTGGTGGTGCCGCTGGCGGAGGGCGTGGTCGTCGGCGAACGGCACGAGGCTCGAGGCCAGCCGGGACTGGGCGGCCCGGATCTCTGCCGGCTCGGCCCGCCGGTCGATCAGGGCCTCCAGCTCGTCGACCCGGTTCGAGGCGGCCACGTCGCGGTCGAAGGTGCCGATGACCTGCTCCATCGTCAGCTTCGTGCCGTACAGGCGGTCACCCGGCATGGCGGCGGAGGCCATGACCAGCAGCGCAGCGGAGCCGATCAGCACGACCAGACCGGCGGCGCTGACCACCAGCCGTCGCTGGGCCTCCCAGCGGTCGGACGGTGGCTCCTCTGGCTCGGTCTCGAGCTCCTCGCAGAGCCGCTCGAGATGGCTCGATCGCACCTCGTCCGGCAGCACCTGCGTGCTCAGCGCCTGGAGCCGCTCGACGAGATCCAGCGTGTCGCTCATGCCGGCCGTCCCGACTTGGAGCGAAGCTCCAGGTAGTGGCGCAGGCGCCGCTCGGCCCTGGCCGCCATGGCGTAGACCGCAGCCCTGGTCGAGTCGATGACCTCCGCGATCTCGTTACCGTCGAGCCCCTCGACGTGCTTGAGGTGGATGACGAGGCGCTGATCGGGGGTCAGGAGCGCCAGCGCGGCCTCGAGGCTCGGGTCGAGCCCGAGGTCGTAGTCGGGGGGCTCGTTGACCGTCTCGGGGATCTGTGCGAACGGCACCGCCGGTCGCCGGCCCCGGTAGCGCTGGATGTCGAGGCAGTTGAAGCGGACGCTGGCGTACAGCCAGGCCTGCAGGCTCCGGCCCTCGGCTGGCAGCTCGTCGGTGCGGGCGAGCTCGAGGAACGCCTGCTGCACCGCATCCTGGGCCTCGTGGAAGTCGCCGAGCATGCGGAGGGCGAGCCGGAACATGCGGTCGGCCATCAGATCGTAGAGGTGCTCGAAGATCGCCGGGGTGCGGGACTCCAGGTCGCGGGCGACGTCGTCGAGCGGGTGGGGGGAGCGGGTGGAGGCGGGGACCGGGCCCGTGATGACGCCATCGGGCTCGGGGTCCGAGTCGTCGGTGTCCGACTCGGGCTCCGGCTCCGGCTCGACGTCGTCGTCAGCGGGGTCGGTCGACTGATCCTTGTAGCCAAGCACTACGAATCCACGGTCTCGGATCCACGATCGCCGCCACGCTCTCTCACCAGAACGCCGATGCTAGCAGCAGCCACAACAATGGTTGCCGGGTGATGGGGGCCGGTTCGGCCCCTGGCGCTATCGGGCGGCGGATCGTGTGCCGTCGGCCACGGCGGCCACGGCGGCCCCGGTGAGCACCGACAGCGCGGGCAGCGCCCGCTTGACCGGATCGCCGACCTTGGCGTGCATGCCGACGGCGCCGAGCATCATCGCCGCGAGCGATGCCGAGGCCGGCCTGGCCACCTTCGGCACGAACAGGCCGACCAGCATCAGGCTGGCCAGTCCGACCTTGATCGCACCGACGGTGTACATGGTCGTCTCGGAGAGACCGTACTCCTCGAACTCTTCGCGCATGTTGGTGGCGTTGCCACCGCGATAACCGGTGTCCTTGTCGAATCGGTGGAACCACACGTTGTAGATCCACAGAGCGGCGCCCGCCTGGGCCAGGTGACCGATGGTCTTCATGGGACCAATCCCTTCGTCGAAGCGGTGTCCGTCATCCGCTCTCGAACGAGACATACCCAGCAGGACCGACGCAAAACATCGGCGCGGTCGGTCACCATCCGACGGGGCCGGCATCACATCCGCGTCGGCCCGACGGCGACGTGGAAGACTGCCAGCCAAGCGGGCCGGGGAGCCCGCAGGGTGGGTGACCATCCGCGAACCAGTAGGGGGAAAGCAATGGGCGTTCTCGCGCAGGACGGCATCGATGTCGTCGACTCGATACAGACGGGCATCACCGACTTCTTCAGTCAATTGTTCGGCTTCCTGCCGAACCTGATCGGCTTCCTGTTGATCCTGCTGATCGGCTGGTGGGTGGCCCGGTTCATCGAACGTCTCGCCGGTCGGCTGTTCACCGCCATCGACCTCGACCGGTACCTCGATCGGGCGGGTCTCGGCGCGCCACTCGAGCGTGCGGGTTACGCCGACAGCGGACGATTCGTGGCCAAGATCATCTACTACACGGTCATGCTGCTCGTGTTGAAGCTGGCCTTCGGTGCCCTCGACATCCTCGCCCTCAACGAACCGTTCGACGAGCTGATCGAGTGGATTCCGAAGGCCCTGGTCGCCCTCGTCCTGGTCGTCGTCGGCGGCATCGTGGCCAACGTCGTCCGAGACATCGTCAGCGGGATCACCGCCGGGCAGTCGTACTCCAACTTCGTCACGAACGCGGCCGGCATCGGCATCTGGCTCCTGTTCGGGCTCGCCGCCCTCGACCAGGCGCAGGTCGCCAGCGATCTCGTCGACACCGTCACGACCGCGATCTTCGCCAGCCTCAGCCTCATCCTGGTCATCAAGTTCGGCGTCGGCGGCATCTGGGCTGCCCGGGACCGCTTCTGGCCCCGCGTGTACGACGGGCTCTCGGGACAGTTCGAGACCTCGGGTGCCTCCGGCGGCGACGGCCAGGACGTCGGGAGCTCCCCGGACGCCTGAGTGCTCGGTGTCAACGGCCGTCCCGTCGTGGACGGCCGTTGACGCGCAGTCCGGATCCGGCGATGGTCAGGCCGGCGGTGCCGGCACCGCGACGGAGGTGCGGCTCGTTGCGCCGATTCCGTCTGCGGTGACGGTGAGGATCTCGGCGCCGGCCTCGGTGACGAGGACGGTGTGCTCGAACTGGGCCGATGGCATGTCGTCGTCGATGCGTTCGGTCCACCCGTCGTCGGCCTGGGTGAACGAGGTGCCGCCCGAGAGCAGCATTGGCTCGACGGTGAAGCTCATCCCGACCTGGAACCGCTCGGTGTCGTGCCGCGCGATGTGGTGGTGGACCTGGGGGGCGGCGTGGAAGGTGGCGCCGATGCCGTGTCCTCCGTACTCGCGGACCACGGTGAAGCCCCGAGATCGGGCGAAGGGCTCGATGGCCTCGCCGATCCGGCGGATGGGCTCGCCCGGTCGCACGGCGTCGATGCCGCGGAGCGTCGCCTGCCTGGTGGTCTCGACCAGGGCTCGGGTCGGTTCGTCGACGGCGCCGACGACGAAGGTGGCGGAGGTGTCGCCGTGCATGCCCTCGACGTAGGCGGTGACGTCGACGTTCACGATGTCGCCGTCGTCGAGGGGGCGGTCGTCTGGCACGCCGTGGCAGATCACGCCGTTGACGGACGTGCACACCGACTTGGGGAAGCCCTTGTAGTGCAGGTCGCTCGGATAGGCGCCCCGCTCGATGTAGGCCCGGTGGGCGATGGCGTCGATCTCGTCGGTGGTGACCCCCGGGGCGACCGCTCGGCCGGCCTCCTGCAAGACCTCGGCGGCGACCCGGCAGGCCCGCCGGAGCCGAGGCAGCGATTCGTCGTCCTGGATCTGGTAGCTGCGAGGGGTGCCAACGGTTCCGGTGATGACGTAGTCGGGCCGCTCGATGTGGTCGGGGACCGGGCGCGGAGGGCCGACGGCGCCGATCTGGACGCGATCGCGCCGCAGCAGTCGTCGGTCGCCGTGGCAGCGCTTGTACTTCGCGTTCGCTCCGCACCAGCACGGGCTGTTGGACCGGATTCGTTCCATGCGTGCAGTCTACGGGTGGAGACATGATTGTCTACGGGCGGAGACAAGCTAGACTTCGCTCATGTCGCCGATGGTCAACACCGAGGATCTCACCGACGCCCGCGGGATCGCAGAGATCCTCGGTCTGTCCCACGCCAACAGCGTGAGCCTCTACCAGCGGCGCTATCCCGACATGCCCCGGCCGGTCGTCAGCCTCGGACGGGGCCGCCCCAGCCTCTGGCTCCGGCCCGCCATCGAGGCCTGGCACAACGCCAGGACCAGGTAGGCCGCGTTCCTCGCCGCCGGTCCGAGCGGCCGGCCGACGGCCCTAGCCTTGGATCGCGGTCGGAGCTCCGCCGGTCGGTCGCCCTCGTCGTCGCCCGATCCGGCAGCGTGTGCATCGACGAGATCGACTCGCCTGCGACGGGCGACCCCGGAGGGTGACGATGACCACGACCGACCGACTCGACCGCGAACGGAACGTCTGGCTGGCCACCGCCCGACCCGATGGTCGACCCCACCTCACCCCGATCTGGTTCGTGTATCGGCGCGGTCGATTCTGGATCGGCACCGGCCGGGACAACGTCAAGACACGCAACGCGCTCGACAACCCGGCCGTGTCGGTCTCGCTCCAGGACGGCGACGATCCGGTGGTGGCCGAGGGCACCGTCACCGTCCATCAGCGCGAACGACCGGACGACGTCGTCGACGCGTTCATGGCCAAGTACGGCTGGGACATCACGATTGCAGACGACCCCGACGTCGGCACCGTCGTCCTCTGGGAGATCACCCCGACGAAGTGGCTCTACGGAGGACCCGAGTCCGAACCGCTCGCGACCGACTGAGCCGGATGGGTCGGCGCCGGGGCCGGACCAGCAGGAACGACCATGCCCGGAGCGGTCGGTCGCTGGCGAGGACTACCAGCTGACCAGCAGCCGGCTCGGCCCCCGGAAGCTGATGTTGGGGAAGGGGTCGAACGGTTGGTCGGGGACGAGCTCGAGGGTGGGGATCCGACGGGTGAGGATCTCGAGCACCACCCGGGCCTCGAAGCGGGCGAACTTGGCCCCGAGGCAGTAGTGGTTGCCCTTGCCGAACGAGATGTTGTTGCGGCTGTCGGCCCGGTCGATGTCGAACGGCTCGGGATCGTCGAACTGGCGAGGGTCGTGATTCGCCGCGGCCAGATTGAGGAACACCTGGGTGCCGGCCGGGATGTCGACCCCGGCCAGCGTGGTGTCGCGGGTCGTGATGCGCCGCCAGCCGATCTGCGGTGAATCCCAGCGGATGACCTCCTCCAGGGCCCCGCCGACCCGCTCGGGGTCGTCGCACAGCGCCTGCCAGTCGTCCCGCCTGGCCAGCAGCGCCCGGAGGGCATTGCCGAGCAGCAGGGTCACCGGCTCGTGGCCGGCGAAGGACAGTCCGTAGAGGATCGACTCGACCTCCCGGTAGCTCAACAGCTCGGGGTTGGCCTCGTGGTCGGCCAGCAGCTCCGAGGCGAAGTCGTCGCCGGGGTCCTCGCGCTTGGCCGCCGTGAACTCCCGCACATAGCGCCAGTAGGCCAGCATCTTGTGGGCGATGGCCACCTGCTCCTCCTGGCTCGGCTGCCCCCACGAGAAGGCCAGCCGGTCGGCGCACCACTCCTTCAGCTGCTCGTCGTCGGCCTCGGGGAAGCCCATGAACCGGAAGATGACCTCGCCGGGCAGCGGGTAGGCCAGGCCGGCGATCACGTCGGCCGGCGGACCGCCGGCCACCAGGTCGTCGATGAGCTCGTCGGTCCGGCGACGGATGTAGGGCTCGAGGGTCTTGCTCCGCCGGTTGGAGAACCCCTTCTTGGTGAACTGCCGGATCCGACCGTGGTCGGGCTCCTGGCGGTTGGACATGACCGCGACCGGGTCGAAGTCGTCGGCGGCCAGGATCGCAGCCGCCTCCTCGCAGATCGGGAACACCGGGTCCTGGACGTTGGCCGACGAGTAGACGTCGGGGTTGAGGAACACCTCCTGGACGTCGTCCATCCGGGTCACGACCACGAACCCGAGCGGCTCGGCGTAGACGACCGGGCGCTCCTCACGGAGCTCGTTGGCCAGCGGGTAGGGGTCGGCGACGTAGGCGTCCATCAGCGGTGTGAACGAGTGGTCGATCGGGCACCCGGACGGAGGGCGCTCGGGTGCGGTCCTGAGGTGATGGTAGGGATCGGGCATGGTGCGCTCCTGGATCGAGGCGGCCGGCTCAGGCCGGGACTCGGGTCGGGGCCGGCGTCGGGACGGGGAAGACGACGTTGCACTGGCCGGTGCCGGACGAGGGGAACCAGTCGGTGATGATCTCGGCCGGGCGGTCGTAGCGATCCCAACCGAGGGCGCCGAGCAGCATGGCGGTGTCGTGCATGTTGCCCTCACCGGAGCAGTGGTCGGCGTAGTCGGGGAGCAGGGCGATGAACTCGCCGATGCGACCGGCGGTCCAGAGATCGAGGACCATCTTGTCGACGTGCTCGTTGAAGGGCCGGCTGACCTCGAACATGCCGGCGGCGGTCTCGGCGTTCGGCCAGATCCGGTGCGACAGCGAGCCCGAGGCGAGCAGCGCCACCCGGCGGTCGCTCGCGACCACCGCATCGCGGATCGCCTCGCCGACGATCCGGGACTCGTCGAACGTGGCGTCGTTGAGCCACCCCGAGATCGACAGCACGTCGAGCTGGTCCTCGGCGTTCATGTACCGCATCGGCACCAGGGTCCCGTATTCCAGGCCGAGCGAGGGCACGTCGTCGTGGGCCATGGTGCGGACGCCCCGAGCGGTGGCCAGCTCGGCGACGGCGTGGCCGAGGTCGGTGGCTCCGGGGTGGTGGAACTCGAGGCCCTTGATCAGCTGAGGGAACTCGGTGCTGGTGTAGGTGCCGGCATGGACCGGGTTGGCATTGAGGTGGTAGCCGGAGTTGGCCAGCCAGTGGGTGTCGATGACGACGAAGGTGTCGGCCCCCGCGGCCCGGGCTCGGCGACCGATCTCGTGGTGGCCGTCGATGGCCGCCTGCCGGCAACCGTGGTGGGGGCCGGGCTGCTCCGAGATGAACATCGACGGGACGTGGGTGATCTTGGCGGCCAGGACGATCTCGCCCATGTCGCTCCTCCTTGGGTCGGTCAGGTCTGCTGTTGTTCGGGGGTGCGGCGTCGACGGCCGTTGCGGTCGGCGATCGACGGGCCGACTTCGCAGAGTGCGTTGAGCTCGACGATCAGCGCCTGGAGGCGCTCGAGGCCGTAGCGCTCCTCCAGCTCCTCGTAGACGGCCTCGGAGTGCGGTGCGATGCGGGCGACCAGGTCGCGCCCCGGTGGCGACAGGGAGAGGACGACGCGGCGCCCGTCGTCCGGCGAGGTCTCCCTGGTGATGAGCGACTGCCGCTCCAGGCCGGCCAGGATCCGGGACAGGCTCGGGGCGAGGAGGAACGTGGTGTCCGCCAGCTGGCCGGCGTCCATCGGGGCCCGATCGGAGGCCAGCGTCCGCAGGACCCGCCACTGCTGCTCGGTGAGTCCGTACTCGGCCAGCATCGGCCGGAACAGACCCATCGCCGCCTCTCGGGCCCGCAGCAGGACCATCGGCAGCGAGCGGTCGAAGCCCCGCATGGCGAAGTCGGCTTCCGTCATATGTTACACATGTTAATCGATTGCTGTACATGTTAACAAGTGTCGATGTCGACCAGCGAGGAACGGCACGATGCCAACCGAAGTCGGCGTCGAGGAGAACCTGGCCGCCGCCGACCGCACCCGCTTCGCCGAGGCACCGACCCCGCACCTGATCGAGGGCCGACCCCGTCCGGCGGGACCAAGCGCAGCGGCATCGGCCGCGACGGCGGTGACCGGAGCTTCGACGTCTACATGGAGACCAAGAACGTCGCCATCGCCGACGACCGCGTCCCGATTCCCGTCCTCGCCTGAGGGCTCCCGGCCGAGGACGATCGGCCGCGGCGGCCGACGCGGGCAACTCGGCCGACCGCAGGTCGGCGCCGTCCGTGCGTGATCAGCATTTCGCCTCGGCGGTGCGGGCCATCACTCGCAGTTGACGACGACGTCCGTTGCGCCGGTCCGGCAGCGATCGTTGCCGTCGCCACCGTCGTGACGGTTCGTGCCCTGCAGGTCGGTGAGGCGGTCGTTGCCGCCGTTGCCGTCGAGCCGATCGTCGCCCGCGGCGTCCCGCACCCGGTCGTTCCCGGGGCCGCCGCTCAGCCGATCGTCGCCGGCGCCGCCGTCGATCGTGTCGCCGCCCCGGCCACCGTCGATGACGTCGTCGCCGGCGAAGCCCTTCAGGACGTCGCGGCCACCCGCTCCGAAGATCAGGTCGATGCTGCCGCCGCCGCTGATCACGTCGTTGCCGCCCTGGCCGTGAAGCAGGTTCTGGCCGCTCGGATCGGTGATGACGTCGTCGCCACCGCCGCCGAACACACGATCGCTGTTGGCGCCGCCGTCGAGCACGTCGTCCCCCGGGCCGCCGTAGATCACGTCGTTGCCGCCTTCGCCGCAGATCACGTCGTTGCCGCCGAGACCCTCGATCCGCTCGGGACCGTCGGTCCCGAGAATCACGTCGTCACCCTCGGTGCCGATCACGATCGCGCTGCCATCGGCCACGATCGTCGGCGATTGGCAGAGATCCAGACTCAGGCTGAGGACCTGAGCCGGCGCCTCGACATTGCCGGCTCGATCGATCGACCGGACGTGCAACGTTCCCGTGGCCGGGACGGTGAAGGGCCCCTCGTAGACCGCGCTGATGCCCTCGGGCTCGAGCGCGTACTCGATCACGCCGACCCCGGACCCGCCGAGATCAACTGCGGTGATCTCGACCTCGACCGAGCCAGGGTCGCCGGTGACCGGGATGAGGGTGACCGTCGACGTCGGTGCGATGGTGTCCTGGGCGGCCGAGTCGACGACCTCGTCCTCGACCGGGAGCTCCCGGTCGACGGTGCCGTCGCCGTTCTCGTCGATCCGAAGGACGACCGATGTCGGGCTGGGATGGCTCAGTGCAAGCGTCATCGTCGCCCCGGCCGGTAGGCGGATCGGCAGGACGGAACGCACGGAGGCGATCCCGCCGTCGTAGGTCCGCAGGAGCAGGGCGAACTCGCCGTCGTCGACCATCTCCCACCTCGCCAGGTAGTCGCCGGCGCCGTTGAACGAGTAGCTGACCGACTCGGGTGCCGTGTAGTACGAGCCGTTGACGACGCTGTTGATCTCGATCCGATCGTCGCCGTCCGGCACCAAGCCCATGACCTCGGCCCCCTCGGTGCCGAGCCGCTCGACGTAGCCGGTGATCGGTCCTCTGGCCACGAGCTCGGTTGCGGTCAGTCGCGCCGGCTCGGAGCTCGCCGTTGTCGTCGCCGGGGCCGCTGCGGCGGCGCGGGAGGCCGCCTGTGTCGTCGCCGCGAACCGCGACGCCTCCTGCCCACAGGTGTACTCGCCGTCCTCGACCCAGTCGAGGGCGATCCCCATGGCCAGCTCGCGCTGGGGGAGCTTGCCGTGAGCGGCGCCCGGGCCGGAGATGTAGCAGACCCGGGCGTCGCCGGACAGGTCGAGGCCGTCGCCGATCAGTGACGCCGAGCTGGTCGGGACGGTGCCGTCGCCGTCGCCGTGCTCGAACTCGAAGGCCTCGACGAGCTCACAGTTCCGGAACCAGCTGAAGAGGCAGTCCTCCTTCTGGAACTGACGGATGCGGAGGATCGTCGTCTCTCCGGTTCCGGCGAGCCGGAGCAGCTCGACGCGGTCGTCAGCCGGGTCCCATGGGTCGATCGTCTGGTGCAGCGCCGTCGCCGCATCGATGAGGGTCAGGTTGCGGTCGGCCAGCGTGTCCCGGAAGTCGTCGAAGGGGAGCAGGCCCTCGACGGTGCCGTCGCCGTCATCGTCGACGTCGCGGTTGATCACGGAGCCGTAGGTGTCGAAGAACGCCCTCGACGGCAAGAGCTCCAGCGCCCCCGGCCAGTTGGTGGCGAGCTCCTGGGCCTTGGCCCGAGCGAGGAAGCAGCCCGGCCCGCCGAACGGGACCTCGGCCTGGCAGGGCTCCCGGTAGTCCAGGACGCCGACGAACTTCGGCGAACCGAGGTAGGGCGTCCCGAACGTCACGACCCGGTCGACCTTCCCGACCGACCGCGGGCTCTCGACGGCGTTCCTGGTGACCAGGCCGCCCTGGGAGTGGGCCAGGATGTTGACGCTGCTGGCCCCGGTCTCGGCCAGGATCTCGTCGATGAAGTCGATCAGCAGGTCGCCGTTGGTCTTGGTCGACAGCCGCCAGTCGAACGCGAACGGGAACAGGTCCTCGCCCCGCTCGTAGCCCTCGTCCTCGAGGAGGTTGAAGGTCAGGTTGTAGGCGTCACCGATGTTCTTGCAGAAGATCGGGGTGCACAGCTCCGACTGGCCGATCAGGCCGTCGATCCCCCGGCTGGTGCTCACCGAGATCTGATCGTTCGGGTCGGCCGGGTCGACACCGTTCTCGTCCAGGGCGAGGACGTCGAGGTGGTTGTCCTCGAACTTGTCGGCGGTCTGCCCCTCGTCCGGCCAGATCTCGTTGCCGTCGGCGTCCTCGAGGTAGGACCCGGTGATGCCGTGCAGGACCACGAGCGGGCTGGGGCCGGCGAACGACGACGTCCAGGTGGCCGTCGCCCCGACCACTTCGAGGGCGGCGAAGAAGAAGTTGTCGTCGGCCGACGGGTTCTGGGTCGTGAGCTCGAGCTCGTCGACCAGCTCTGCCGAGAGGAACGGCTGGAGGTCGTAGTACTCGTCGTCGCAACGAGGACAGCCGGGGGAGTTGCCGTCGGCGAACGGGTCGGTCGGGTTGGCGAGGTCGTCGCCGACCCCGCCGACGGTGATGAGTGCTCCGTTCTGACCCTCGCCGTCGTCCTGCCCACCGGCCGAGCTCGTCAGCCGGATGCCGTTCACGTTGATGCGACTGTCCTGGGGGACGTTCGGGGCCGGCTGGAATCCGTACGAGATGCCGACGCCGAGACGAACCTCGACGTCTTCGGTCGGGATCTCGGCCGGTCGGGCGAGCCGGATCCTGTCACCCGTGACCTGCTGGGCCCCGTAGGCGAGGATCGCCGTGGTCGGGACCTCGATCGACGGATCGTCGAAGATGACGGCGAGGATCGCTCCGTCGTAGCGAGACGGGACCGCTTCGGTGATGCGGAAGTTGACGGGACCGGCTGCGGCTGCATCGATGGCGTTCTTGACGTTGCCCGTGACGTTGGCGAACGCGTTGAACGACGAGATGCCGTTTGCCATCGTCCGACCGGCGTCCCAGGAGATGTCGACGCCGCCCAGGTTGATGTCGCCGTCCTGGGGGACCTGTTGGGTGAAGCCGGTCGTCGCCGCCAGCAGGAAGGCCTGACGGACGGTGGCGCCAGGCGGCTTCTCGACCGTGACGAGACCACCGTTCGGGCTGTTGGTGCCGATCGCATCGACCGACACGCTCACCGAGCCGGTGGCGGTGATGAAGGGACGCACCGGCTCGGCCGGCAGGATGGCGGCCTGGGCGGTGGTGGCTGCGCTGGCGGTCCGCGGCGCGGCCGGCGCCGTGCCGGGCGTCGGCGACTCGTCGGCGGGAGGCTGCGCAGACGCCGCGCTCGTCGCCGAGACGGCCACGAGCGCCAGACCCGCGATCAGGATCCTTCTCCACAGGTTCATCGGCTGTCTCTCCCCATCCGTTCGGGTCCGCGGCGCGACCGCCGTGCGATACCGCACCGGCCGAGCCCGATTGCTTCTGCGATTGGTGCCGACGGTGCGCTCAGGCCGCGCCGTCTCGTGGTGCCAGCGGCCCGCCGCCGTCGCCGAGAAGCGCCGGTGCCAGCATGGTCACCCCGCCGAACAGGGCCCCGAAGAAGAGCGATCCGGTGGCCAGGGCCGAGACGAGGAGCAGGGCCGCGGCGGCGCCGACTGCGGCGATCCCCGTGCGGGCCCATCGCTGGTGACCAGCGACTCGGGCGACGACGAAGCCGGTGGTGGCGTAGAGCAACAGGGCAACCGTGACCAGCCAGAGGTTGTACGACGCGTCGGACCCAACGAGCCCGAGCGACTCGACGGAGAGGAGTGCACAGAGCGCCGCTGCGAACAGCACGGCGATCCCGGTGATCAACGCCAACATGCGCCTCATAGGTCCAGACCTCTGTCGCTCGGGGTTGTTGCCGTCGCCTGCCGGGTCGGAGGTGCGGCGACCGCCGGTCCGAGACTAGGCCCCGCCCCGAACGGTGGCGGTCGTCGGTGCGGCCGAGGCGGTGGCCCGGGATCGCCTGCTGGTCGACACGGCGGTCGACACCCGCCACCGCGGGCTCCGTCGCGGGCTGGGCCCCCGGCCCGCGCTCTTCGGCCGCCGGGGCCGGCAACTCGTCCTCGAACGTGAGCATCGTGATCGCCCTGCTCTCTCTCCGGTCGGTTGCTCCAGGTCGTCGACGATCGGGAGCAACGAGCCGCGTTTCCCGCCGTCGTGTTGCACTCGAGGCACCGAACCAGCCGCCCAGCACGGCTGCGCACCTGCGCTGCCAGGAAGGCGGGGGTGGTCGGACCACGAACCCATCACAACATTATCTTGTCGTGGCGATCTCGGTTTTGTGTCTCGATGAGAAGATCTCCCCACCGAACGACGTCGAGTTCAGGCCTCGCGTGGCCTGGCGTCGGGTCACGGATGCGGGGCCCGGAGTCCGTCGACGATGTCGTCGGATCGCCGAGCGGCTCACGCCGATGACGTCGGCGGTGCCGGCCGAGTGAGTTGTATTATTGAATCTACTGGCTTAGCGTTCGGCCATGTCCCGTCCCGCTGGTTCGTCGCCCGCTCCTCGACCTGCCAGGACCACCCTGGCCGTGGCGTCGCTGGCTGTCCTGACGGTGTTCCTCGATACCACGGCGCTGTTCGTCGCCTTCCCCGACCTCGTGGCTTCGTTCCCCGAGGTGAGTACGGCGCAGCTGTCGTGGGTTCTGAATGCCTACACCATCGTCTTCGCGGCCCTCCTGGTCCCCGCCGGCAAGGTGGCCGACCGCCTCGGGCACAAGCGGGCGTTCCTCACCGGTGTCGTGGTGTTCATGGTCGGTTCGCTGTTGTCAGGCCTTGCTCCGCACCCATCGGTCTTGATCGCCACCCGGATCGTCCAGGCCGTCGGCGCAGCCGTGCTCCTCCCCGCATCGCTGGCCCTGATCCTGCGGGCCTTCCCCCGCGAGCGACTGCCGGTGGCGGTGGCCATCTGGGGCGCGACCGGTGCCGTCGCCGCGGCCCTTGGACCGACGCTCGGAGCCATGGTCGTCGAGTGGGCGGGCTGGCGCTGGGTCTTCTACCTGAATCTGCCGGTCGGCGCCTATGCGGTCCTGGCCGGGTCGCGGGTGCTGGCCGAGTCGAAGGATGAGGCAACCAAACTGCCTGCCCCATCCGGGGTCGTCCTGATCGCCGGGGCTGCGGCGCTGCTGTCGTTCGGGGTGGTCCACAGTGAGTCGTGGGGTTGGGGCGATGCCCGAACTGTGTCCAGCCTGGCCCTCGGGTCGGTTGCGCTCGGCCTGTTCATCCTGTCTCAGCGGCAAAGTACCGCACCGGTTCTCGACCTCGAACTGTTCGCAATCCGGAACTTCGCCTGGGGAAACGCCGCGGCGTTGGCTTTCGGGGTGGTGTTCATCGCCATGTTCTTCGGGTCGATCCTGTTCCTCACCGACGTGTGGAAGTGGTCGATCCTGGCCGCCGGTTTCGGGATAGCGCCAGGGCCCCTCCTGGTTGCCGTCCTCGCCCCGCAGATGGGTCGACTGGCCGCCCGATTCGGCCAACGGCCCCTCCTGATGATCGGCGGGGCCTTCTTCGCCGCCGGCGGCGTCTTGCGGCTGCTCATGCTCGGACCCGACGTCGACTACGTGGTCGACTACCTTCCGTCGATGCTGCTGACCGGGATCGGTGTCGCGATGTGCCTGCCCCAACTCTCCAGTGTCACCGCCCAGGCGCTGCCGCCCGACCGCCTCGGCGTCGGCGGCGCCACCAACCAGGCGGTGCGCCAGTTCGGAGGCACCTTCGGCGTCGCCCTCACCGTCGCCTTCCTGGGACAGCCGTCCTCGCTCGATGCCCTCGTGACCGGCTTCGATCGGATCTGGATACTGCTGGTGGTAGGAGGTCTCGCAACGACGGCGCTCTCAGCCGGTCTGCGTACCGGTCAGGCGACCCTACCCAGCCACACGACACCGCAGGCCAAGACGCACCCCGAGCCCAGCGCATGAGACGAAAGACCTACTCAGGAATGGCCTGTCCGATCGCCCAGACCCTCGATGTGGTCGGCGACCCCTGGACGCTGCTGATCGTCCGCGATGCACTCTCCGGGATCACTCGATTCGCTGACTTCCAGGCAAGGCTGGAGATCCCCCGCAACACACTGACCGACCGGCTCAAGCTCCTCACCGACCACGGGATCCTCGACCGCCGCCGCTACCAGGACCACCCACCCCGCTACGACTACCACCTGACGTCAAAGGGGCGAGACCTCCGCACCGTCATCGTTGGCCTCCTCCAGTGGGGCGACCAGTACGCCGGCTTCGACGAACCACCGGTTGTCCTCGTCGACGGTCACACCGGGCAGCAACTCGACCCGTTGCTGATCGACCGCAACACCGGGCGACCCCTCAACGAGCTCAACCCGAAACCGATCGTGACGAGGGCCGGACGACCAGACAGAACCGACGACCCCTGAACTGGGCCAACGGGTCATCATCGTTGGCGGCTGCCCAGACCGACGGTCCGCTCGGAGGCTCGGGCCTCCCCAGCGGCCATCCGGCGGCCGGCCAGGACACGTGGCCCGCCGCGGGGCACACGACTGCGCAGAAGGCCATCCGTCCCGCCCTCAGCCAGGCGCCGGTGCGACACCTGGCTCGTGTGGTCTCACCGCCGCGCTCCGCCGTTCGACAGGGCCTCCACGAGCGCATACTTCTGCACCTTCCCCATGGAGTTGCGGGGCAGCTCGTCGACAACGTGGAACTCCTTGGGCGCCTTGTAGCCGGCGAGGTTCGCTCGGGCGTAGGCCATGAGCTCGTCGACCGGCACGCTGGTGCCGGGGTCGAGAACGACTGCGGCCGTGACCCGTTCGCCCCAGCGCTCGTCTGGTGTCCCGAACACCGCCACCTGATCCACGCCGGGTGCGTCGGTCAGCACTCGCTCGACCTCGGCGCAGTAGACGTTCTCACCTCCGGAGATGATCATGTCCTTGAGGCGGTCGACGATCGTCAACCGGCCGTCTGGCAAGAGGATGCCGACGTCGCCGGAGCGGCAGTATCCGTCGGAGGTCGTGGCGGCCCGGGTGGCCTCGTCTCGACCGAGATACCCGTGGAACGGCGTGAGGGGCCGAACCACGACCTCACCTGGCTCGCCCGTCGCGCAGGGCTGGTCGTCATCGCCGAGGAGGGCCAGCGCACTGCGCATCATCGGCCACCCGACGCAGTGGGGAACGATGGCGTTGCGCTCCTTGTGCTCGTAGGCGACCCATCCGCCCTCGGTCCAGCCGTAGGCCTCGACGATGGCGGCTGCGGGGAACATGTCGAACGCTGCGTCGAGGAGGCTGTGGGGGCCGGGTGCACCCGACGACAGCACGAACTCGAGCCGGCCCATGGCCCGCTTGCCTGCGTCACGCCACGCCTGGTTGATCATGGCCGTCATCGACGGCACGAGGAACACCCACGACGAGTGCTCGGCGTACTCGGTCAAGGCGTACGCGGCGTCGAACTCGGTCAGTACTCGGTTGTAGCCGCCGGCGACGAGATGGGTCAGGCTCAGCCCACCGTAGGACATGTGGTGGATTGGACCGGGGGTCGACAGCACCTGGGTCGGGCTCAGGCCGAACGTCCACGCCCACTGCGCCGCCCGATCGAGCAGATCGCCATTGCGGACCATGACGCCTTTCGGGAATCCGGTCGTGCCGCTGGTGTAGGCGATGACGGCGAGCCGTTCACGAGCCGCCTCGCCCTGGGCCGAGGTCAGGGGCGGGGCATCTCGCTCACCGACCGGTTCGATCGCGGCCGCGTCGACGACGCCGACCCCGGCCTCGAGCCCGCCGACCACGTCCGAGAACGGCTCGGACGTGAGCAGTACCGAGGCTCCACTGTCGCTCAAGATGAAGTCGATCTCGGGACCGGTGAGCAGGGTGTTGATCGGCACGGCGGCGGCACCGACCAACTGGCAGGCGAGGTACGCCGCGATGTGATCGGCGCCGTTGGGCAACAGCAGGCCGACCATTGGACCGTGCGGGCCCGGCTGGACCGGCGCGAGCGCAGCGGCAATGGCCTGGGTCCGGCCCCACAGGTCGGCATAGGTCCATCGTTGCTTGAGCTCGCCGTAGGCAACGGTTCCGAGCCGCTGTGCGTCCCGCGGCGCGATCTCGTCGACGGCGATGCGATCGGGAAACGACCGAGCGTGTGCGGCGACACATGCCGCGATGGTGAAGCTCTGGTCACGAACCACCATCGGGCGCCTCCCGGCTGATCACGACCGAAGCGTTCTGGCCACCGAAGCCGAACGAGTTCACCTGGAGCACCGCAAGGTCGACGACCCGTGACGCACGCACTGCGACATCGAACTCTGCCTCCGGGTCGACGACCTCGGTGCCGGCGATGGCGGGGAGCTCACCGTCGGCCATTGCCCGCACGCCGGCGATGACGCTCATCGCACCCGATGCAGCACCGGTGTGTCCGGTGTGACCCTTGAGACCGGTGACGACGAGGTCGGGGTTCGATGTGAACGTGCGATTGATGGCTCGGATCTCGGCCTGGTCGCCCTTCGGCGTTCCCGTGGCGTGGGCGATCAGCACGTCCACCTGCTCGGGTCCGATGCCGGCCGACTCGTGGGCTCGCTCCATGACGAGCTGCTCCCACCGGCCGTCGGGTTGCGGTGAACTCGGATGATGAGCGTCGGCCAACGACGCAGTCCCCCGCAACCACGCTCGCGCCACCGCGCCCCGACCGGCTGCGTGTTCGGCCGTCTCCAACACGAGGAAGGCCGACCCCTCACCGCTCACGATGCCGACCCGGTCGATGTCGAAAGGCAACATCGCCCGGCTGGGATCGGTCTGACCCGAACTCATGCCGTACGCCCGCTCGGCGGCGACGAAACCCGGTACGAAGTGGTCGCCGTCGTCGGCGGTGTACCCGCCTTCGGTAGCCCCGACGAGCACGATGTCGGCCAGGCCCGCCCGGAGGTACAGCGCGGCGGTGCCCAGCGCGTCGAGCGACGATGCGCAGGCGGTCGTGATCGTGATCGACGGTCCATGCAGGCCGTGGGCCAGGCAGATCTGAGCGGCGGCCATGTTCGGCCAGATCTTGATCTGGGTCTTCGGGTCGGTGGCGTCGAAACCTCCGTGCTCGTACTGCCACTGGGATCGGGCGACCGTGAAGTGTCCGCCCATCGACGTCCCGTGAACGACGCCGGTGCGGAAAGGATCGAGATCGGTCGAACCGAGGCCGGCGTCGCCGATCGCCTCAGCGCACGCGGCGAGCGCAAAGCGGGCGAAGCCGTCGGTACCGGCAACGACGCGCCCGTCGATCGTGGCCGCCGGATCGAAACGATCATCGACCGCGGCGTAGAGGCCGCCTTCGACATCGTCGGCCCACGGTGCGACCCGAATGCCTCGACGACCCGACAGCAGGCCGTCGCACAGCTCGTCGGCCGATGTGCCGAGCGGCGACACCGTCCCCATCCCCGTGATGGCCAGGTCCATCGATCAGCCTTCCGGATCGACGTTTCGGCGCGCTCGCGACGGCCCCAGCACGTGCTCGCCGGTGACCTCGTGTTGGATCTCTCCGGTGTCAGCGGCAACAGACGTGCTCGTCACCAGGAGCCCGATCCTCGCTTCCGCGATCCAGTCGCACTCCTGGGTGCTCGGGGCCGAGCTCCAGTTGCAGCGGCGCCGCTCCCACGACTGACCGAACGAGCGTGCCGGGCGGCGTTCCTGCTGGATCCGCCCAGGAGCGTCCATTCGGGCAGCCCCCGGCGAGCGCTCAGTGGACATCGTCTTCGGCGAGCCCGGCGATGGCGAGGGCCTTGCGCTTCGCGCCGTCGAGGTCGTAGTGACGCCGGGTCACGATGCGCTGAGCGTAGAGCCCACCACCGGCTTGGAGGTTGGTCACGAACTTCCAGCCGCCGTAGGCGTCAGCGGTGAGATCCCGAATCGCGTGCATCAACCGGGCGCGGTACTCGCCATCGACGTCGTGGCCGGTTGACATGTACTTGCGGGCGAGGTCGCCGACCTCCTCGTTCTCGAAGTCGGCCGGCGCCGGCGCGGTCAGCACCGCGCCCCCGGACATGTCGTGCAGGTGGCGGACCATCAGGTTGTAGTTGGCGGCGGCGTGGAACTTGCCGGCGTTGACGAACAGCTCGTTGGGGAACGCCGCACCATCGGGACCCGTGTTGCAGTTCATGATCGCGGCTTCGAGCGTCGAGCGGATCAGCGTGGCGTGGATGATCATCTCACTGATCTTCTCCTTGACGTGGGAGATGCCGGCGGTGCCGTTGGCCTCGGCCACGAGCTGAGCGAAGCCCACCAGTTGGTCGCACTCCTCGACGAACGCCGACAAGCCACCGAGGCGCTCCCACAGCCCCAGGCTGTGGGCGAACACGGCGGCGAACGCCGTCTCGCCGTCGAGGAACACCCGTTCCCATGGCACGAACACGTCGTCGAATATCACGAAGCCTTCTGGGTAGTGATGCGTGCCCGAGACCGGGAACACCCGAGCATCCTCGTGACGAGGTGCGTAGGTGGTGTTGATGATCTTCACGCCCTCGGCGTTGACCGGCACGACGCAACCGATCGACCAGTCCTCCTCGCCCGGCTTCATCGCCTTGGTCGGAATCGTCAGCAGATCATGGCCGAACGAGGCGCCGGTGATGTGCAGCTTCGCTCCCCGGATCACGACACCGTCGCGCTCACGACTCACGACACGCGTGTAGCTGTCAGGGTCATCCTGGTCGCTCGGCTTCTTTGCCCTGTTCCCCTTGGCATCGGTGATGCACTGGGTGATGCGCACGTCGTTGCGTTGGGCCTCGTCGATGTAGCCCCCGATGCGCTCGATGTACTCGGGCTTGACACCAGTCATGCGGCCGGCCGCCGTCTTGAGCGTCTGGATGGAAGTCGAGGTGACGTGAGCCATCATGCCGGCGTGGTGCAGCATCGGGATCAGCTCGCGCAGGTCGTCGGCCGACTGGGGCACAGCGAGTAGCGGCGACCTGGCATCGGGCGCCGGGTCGTAGTGCTGGTCGTAGCCGCTGGCCGTCGTCTCAACCGTCTGGCCAAGCAGCGGATGACCGACCAAGTCGTCGATGCGCTCGCCCTCGAAATAGGTGGCGCGCCCATCGCGCAGCGACTCCTTGTATTGCTCGCCGGTCAACATCTTGGACCCCCGTCGATAGGACACGGCCGGAACCCCCCGGACATTAGTTGGATAACCAATTATCGGCAAACCGACTAACATCGGGTTCATGACAGCGAAACCCATGGAGCGACGCGACGATCGGGAGGCACCCGAGTGATCGACGACCCCACCGCCAAGAGCGTCGATTCGACCGACACCGGTCTCGGCCCGTCGTCGCGCCGGGTCGACCCCATTCGGGCAGCGGCATCACACTGGGAGGACCATGGGTGGCACGGAGGCGAGCGCATGCAGGCCGCGCTGGCGATCCATCGGGTGGCCGCGCTGGCCCGCCAGAGCGTGACCGATGTGCTCAAGCGCTTCGATCTCACGTTCAGCCGCCACGAGCTCCTGGCTGTGCTCTACTTCAGCGCACACGGGGAGATGTCACTCGGGCGCATCAGCTCCCGCCTGTTCCTCCACCCGACCAGCGTGACCACCACGGTCGACGCGCTCGAGCGACTCGGCTTCGTCGAGCGGTTTCCCAACCCAGACGACCGGCGCGGCGTGCGGGCCCGAATCACTCCCCTCGGCCGCGAGCGCATCGAGCAATCGATGCCAGCACTGGTCGAGGCGCAAGCGGGGCTCGCGGCCATGACCGAGGACGAGGCCCGTCTCGTGTTTCGTGCGTTGACGGGTGTTCGCCGCGCCGCCGGCGACCTCGGCTAGCTTGCCGTCGGTCCTGGCCAACGTCGTTGCTGGGCCACCAGCACGGGCACGGGCTCGAGGTGCCGACCACCCCGACTGGGAATAGACGATTCGCCTACGGTGCAGGCATGCGATGGGCGATGCCGCGCTCCCCGCTACCCACACGCGGCAATGGGGAGTCCCTGGGGCGCGCCCTGGCGCTGGGTCGCGCCTCAACGACCGAAGTGATGATCGGCCAGGCCGGGAGCGTACGGTCCGGACAAAGCCGAACGAGGCGCCCCTTGGAGATGGTGGGGGTGCGTTGGAGCTCATGAGCCCGGGGTCCTGCTCGAACTCGACCTTGACCGGTTGGCCACCGAAGAAAAGGGTCGACGTTCTGGACAGCGGTCGATGCCCACGCTCTTCATGGTCGAGAAGTCACTCGTGGCGGCCCGTACGTCTGCTGGTCGGGCGTCGATGGCGATCTCAGCGTGAATGCACCGGCGCCCGTCAGCATCGCGCCGCAACCTGATCGCCGGGGTCGAGCTGCCCGACACGACACCGACCGGTCTCACCTACGGGGGCGGCGACTCCACCGCGGCCCTCGACCGGGCGGCCGACCTGATCGGCTTCGACGACGTGCGGGCCGAAGAGGCCGATCGTCGTAGCCGCGACGACCTGACCGCAGTCGGCATCGGGTTCGCCAGCTACGTCTCGGTCGTCGACGCCAGCGGCGAGCAGGGCTGTGTCGAGGTCGCCGACGACGGTACGGTGGCGGTCCGCTGCGGCACGTTCCCCCACGGCCGGGCCCACCGGACCACCATCGCCACCGTGGCGGCCGGCGTTCTCGGAGTAGCGGCGAGCACAATCGACGACGCCGATGGCGACTGATCTCGTGCTCCCGAGCAGCCTGGGTATCGAGTTGGGATGCCTCCAACGTCCGCAAGGACCTCCGCGGAGCCTTGGCCGGAATCCCCGAGATCGATCCGGTCGACTGGACGCCCCGAGAGCTCCGACACTCCTTCGTTTCGACGCTCTCGGACCATGGTGTCCCGATCGAGGAGATCGCCGAGCTCGTCGGCCACAGCGGCACCTCGACCACCGAGACCGTCGTCTACCTCCACCAGATCCTCCCCGTCATCCAGACCGGCGGCAGCGCAATGGACGCCTCCGACCCTCTGACGGTATGCGCTTGCTGAGGCCCCACTGGACGGATGGCGACAGTGCCTCGGGTTGGGTCAACCGGCGAGCCGCAAGCCCCTCGCAGCTCTCCAGTCACGCAGTTTGTCACTCAGCGGGTGGTGGTCGGTCGCCCAGGAGGCCGACCACGCGCTCCCTGACGAGCGCGCTCACCTTCTGGTCCGTCGAAATCGGGGACACTGAACTACACGGTGTACGGCGTCGCTCCCTGCGCACTCCTGCGCCTGGGTGCCGCTCCTGTGGGTGGTGTTGCGGGCCCGTGTTGCTCGCTGGTGACCGTCGATAGCTGTGACCTTGTCGTCACCCGTGTCGGCAGCGGTCCGGTCCGGCCTGCCGCGGGCGATGAGCAGAGGAGCGCAAATAGCGCCTTGAAAGGAGGCGCTGCAGTCTCTCCTGGTTGTAGATCCACTCCTCAATCTGGAGACCGACCGAACGACTGCCTCGGACTGATGAGGTGAGCGACCTCTATGCCAACTACTACCCCGGTTCGATAAGCCGCGATATCGTCCTTAGTTGGGCGGGGTGCCATCCCCACCCAAAGTCACTTCCTCGACCCGCTCTCGCCTTAGGAAGGCAAGGATGCACTTCGCCCTGGGAAAACGTGGTCTCACGATGCTACTGGTCTGCGCTGTGGCCGCTGCCTGTGTTGGTTCGGAACAGGGCGAGCCAGCTGACGACGAGCATGAATCGATACATGTCGATGTAAATGTCTATGCTCTTCAGTGGCTTGTAGAGCGGATTGGTGGCGAGTACGTCGAGGTGGCGCTGCTTGGTCATAGTCACGGTGAGATCGCCGAGGACGAGGGTCACGAGGGCGAAGAAGTTCACGAGGACGAAGAAGGTCACGGGAGCGAAGAGGGTCACGAGGGCGAAGAAGATCACGAGGGCGAAGGGGGCGACGCCGATCTACAGCTATTTGTAGGTGTCTTCACTCCGGAATCCGAGGCCCGTTTGGCGAATGATCCGACGATCGCTGACATCACTCGAGACGTTGATCTCGCTTGGCTTGACACGAATGGTGAGCCGATAGAGTGGGGTGATCCGGGCACTGCTGCAGTGGATCCGCACTTTTGGTTGGATCCCGACCGAACTCAGGTTGCTGCGGAGTGGGTAGCCGAACGTCTGCGCGGTGCGTACAGATTCGACGGTGCTCAGAGCATCAGGCGAGAAACGACGAGGGAAGAATACGAGAGCGATCTCCAGGACGGGTTAGCCGGCGTACTGGCCGAGCTGCAATCTGCGAGTGCTCAGATGTCTGCCCACCTGTCCGGTTGTGTAGATGGCGTAATCGTGCCCGAGCATCCTTCTTATGGGTATCTGGCGGATCGATATGAACTAGTCCAGTTCGCCGTGACCAAGCCTGGTGGTGGACGCCTAGATGAATCTGACGAGCGGGATCGGATTCGAGAGCTGGAGCTGCTTCAGGACGACAATAGAACGCTCGCCTTCTTCTACTCCGGAGATACCACGCAGCAGACGAGTGAACTCAACGGCTTCGCTGCTGCTACGGACGCGCTGGATGGGGTGCCTGACTACCTTCTGTCACTCGAGGGCTCTCCTCCGTGGCTCGCCGCTGACGGTCAAACTGAGCTCGTTGACTTCGGGCCTGCCTTGGTTGAGAACGCCTCGGTGTTGCAATCCGCTATGGGCTGCTAATGCGCATAAGCACACTCTACTGGCGGGTATTGGGTTCCTCGTCCCTCCTGATCGCGATGCTCGCCCTGTTTGGTGTGGTTTTGCTAGCAGGAGGTCTCCTCGTCGGCGACCAAGTCTTGCTGATCATTGCACCGTTGGTTGGCCTAGGTGTTGTAGTAGCTTTGGGGGTTGCAGTTCTGGGCCTTCGGGCGTTCCGCAAGCAGAACTTCGACGAAGATGATCCTACCGTTGAGGCCTGGGAGATCGCCTTCAAGTACCGGCACTCGATTCTGGCAATTGGCCTATTTATGATGGCGATGTTGACAGGTCTGATTGCCTGGATGGAGTATCGAAGTGATGTCGATGACAGGCTCAACCAGCGATTGTCCGAAGCAACCGCGCTGCTTTCCTCAGATGACGAGGCCACGGTGATTCGCGGAATATACGCGCTCGAAGCTGTCGCCGAACGGGACTCCCAGCACTACCCCGAAGTTGTCGAATCGCTGACGTTGTTCATTCGGACACGCTCACCATGGCCGAGAGGTTCTCGAGGTGAACCCGAGGTCGCAGCCTCGGTTCAGGCCGCAATCCAGGTAATTGGCCGAGCCGGTGCGTTTGATGGACGCCAGATAGACCTCAGCGGATCGGACCTGCGTCGGCTGGACCTGTCAAGGCTAGACCTCCATGACGTCGACTTCTTCGCATCGAACTTGCTCGGGGTTCGGGCTCGGGGTACAGACTTCACTGGTGCCGACTTCACGTCGGCCTTGATCACCGAAGATGAACTGTGTGACGGGGCGCTGCTAGGCGACAACGGACGGCTCCCGTCGTGCCGGGTTGAGGAGTGACTTGGTCATCCGACGGTTCGTCTGCTTCAACTGCGGGTTGTTGGCGCCGCCGGTCAAGTGCGGACTACCTCTGGAATCTGGTTTGCGGAGGGGGTGGCTTTCATGCTTCTGCTTGCCCGTTTCTCTGGGCGAGTGCGCCTCCTCAGCAGGCGGGAAGGTACGAGTCGCTATGGGTCGGGACTGGCCGATTCACTGGGGTCTGCGTCCAGTGGGGGTCGCCGAAGGTCGCCTGTGGGCGTGGGTTATGGCTCATCGCTCGGCTCCCGGATGATGCAGGCTGCTCCTCGGGGGCGATCCGGTCCGGTCCCACCGAGAACGCGCCCTCGCCTTCCGGTTGGCGCTCAGTGGACTCCGGGTGTCCGAAGCGTTGAACGCCGACATCGACGACCTCGGGTTCCAACGAGGCCATCACACGCCGGATCGTCCGCAAGGGCGACAAGGGCGCTCTCATCCCGCTCGCCCGTCGAACCGCTCGAGCGATCCGGCTCCATGTCGGCGAACGAACTGCCGGCCCGGTCTTCCTCGGCGCTGAGGGCCAACGGATGGACCGCCACGCTGCGGGGCCGGGCCGTGAAACGGATCGCCCCGCCGAGCAGGGATCGTCAAGCGATGGCTTCATCACCGCAGCGCTCGACGCCGGCGTTGCGCTTCGAGACGTCCAGGACGCAGCGGCCAGCCACTCCGATCCTCGGACCACGATGCGCTACGACCGAGCCCGCTACTCCCTCGACCGGCACGCCACCTACGTGGTCGCCACCTTCATCGCCGCTGCGCCATGACCCCAACCTTGACCGGCACCGCATCCGCAGCGGCGTTACGTTTGGCCACATTGAACGCCGGGAGATCACCGACGACGACCGCGACGAAGCCAGACAACTCCTCCTCGGCTGGCTGGCGGACGACAGTGGCGGCATCAAGGCTCTGATCGCCGCTGCCGGCGAGCTCCACATCCCGCATCACACGTTCCCCGGCGAAGACTTCATGCTCGTCGCCATCGACGCGCTCGACCTCGCCGGCGTCGGCCGAGATGCCCCGATCGCTTACGAGACGCTCCTGGCAGATCATCTGCCCGAGATCGAGTTCCGTTGAGCGCTCGGGAACACAACCAACCGCAGTGGTCGAGCGTTGCTAGCTCGACGTCCGCCTCGTTGCCGCCGTCGGTGACGGCCAAGGCACGGACGCCGACCTCGCTGCCTACGCGACTCGTACCGGTATGCACCATCAGCGGCTGTTTCGGTGTTGTGCGCTGCCGTCTCAGAAGACGGTTTGCCACGGTAGGGCCGTGGTGAGAAGTTGGGCACGATGTGACCGCTCGGGTGCATCGGTCGGACTGACCTGGAGGTACTGCCGGCGTTCGGGCTGGAAAGGAAGAGGCAATGCAACTCACGATTACTGCGTCCATACAGGCTCGGTGGGGTCATCAAGTCGATGGCCTGGTCCATACGCATGCATGGACGGTCGAAGCGACGGTCGAGGGCTCAGTGGACTGTGACAGGGTCTTTCCCGCCGACGAGCTCGAGCAGATCCTCCAGGACGCGGTGAGACCCTGGGCGGGGTGCTACCTCACGCACGAGGGCGGCGGTGTCTGGAAGGGGTACCGGCCTGTGGTCTGGGAGCGGGAGCCAACGGTCGAAGAGATCGTCCGTCATCTGTGGCGGCGCCTAGATCCGCTGGTGCCGGGACTTGTGTCTCTGGCGCTCGTCGAGGCCACTGAGTTCGATCGGTGTCGGACCGTTCGTCTCTCCCGACCTGTATTGGCTGATCGTCATCCGGCGACGCTGGCGACCGGGGGTGCTCGCCGCGGACATTCGTGAGCGTGGCGACCGAGGGTGCGATGAGCGCTCCTAGGTTCGACCGTGGCCTCGTCATGTATTGGTGGGCGCCGCCTTCGACATCCCACCGACGCCAAGCGAACGAGCGTCTGGCCGTCGTTGTACGTGGCGAGCGACGCCCAATCCCCAATCGCTGGATTCCTTTGCGATCGAACAGTGCCGTGCTGCGTGGCACCGGTCGTACAGCCGGTCAACGACTTCGGGTAGCTCGAACGTCGAAGATCGCGTGGAGGCTTGCGTCGCTGCCCAGTTGGCTCTCGTCGAGCATCTCGGGACCTTGGACTGCGTGGCTGGCAATCAACCGTCGAGGCTCGATGGCTGGACAGTCCGGACACGTTCTGACGCGCCTGGCACGCAATGCCGGCAGCTATCGGTCGCTCCTTCTGGGCCGAGCGCAGTACGAGGGTGGATGGGAGTAACGGAACGCCGACATCGACCAAGGGGCCGATCGCGGTTGGCGGGCGCTGGTCGACGATGTCGACGCTTCGTGTGCTCGGCTCGCTGCTACCTTCGCTGAGACTTCCGACTGGGACCGGCCAGCGCCGATGCTCATGGGCACACAGCCAGCCAGCGGCCTACCGAACGCTCGTCAGCGCGAAGTCGAGGTGCACCGGGTGGACCTTGGTCTCGGCTACGAGTTCGATGACGTCCCGACCGACTTCGTGAGCCGGGATCTCGAGGTCCTCTGGCGTTGGTGGGCGGCGACGTCGCACGGGTCCCAAGTGTTGCCCCGTCCGGTGGCATCAGCAGATCGGACACGGCAATGGCTGTGGTTCCTCGGCCGGATCCAGTTCGACGGGGTCGAGCCGGCTCGACTGCCGTAGCGACCAACCCAGGTCGCACAGCCGGTTCCGGGCTGATCAGGCAGCCACGGCCGGTGGCCAACGACGCCAGCCCGCTGTTGACATGCCGCACGCCTGACGAGCCGGTGAGTTGTGGTGCTGGGGAGCCGGGGCGAGCACTATCGGGGCGGCTGGTGAGATCCACTTGGCTCCGGCCCATGGCATGACCCGATGCGATCGCCGGACGTAGACCGGGTACGGCATGGGTTGCGAGTCGAGCGATGTCGCGTTGTCTGTGGTCGTGCGATGCGCTGGTCCGCATGCGCTTGGCTGTGCCAGGGCGGCCGATGGTCAGCCGCGGGCGCGTTCTCAAGGTTGGTCTGACGGCCAGGGCCGGGATCCTCGTTCGATAGCGGCGATGATCCCATCGAGGTGGGCGGCGAGTGTCCATTCGAAGCGTTGTCGGGCGGTGGTTGCGGCCAAGGTGGTAGCGGCGGCTGCGATCACCTCGGGTGGAGGTTGCTCCTCGGGGGTGTCGCCGAAGGCCAAGGTGTTGGCGGCGAGCACGAAACAGAAGATGTCGGCGCCGAGGACGACGGCGGTCGGGGCGTCGATTCCGTAGGTCATGAGCGCCGCGTAGCAGCGGTCTTCGATCTCGAGCATCGCCGGGTCACCGACTTGTTCGGTCAGCGCATTGGCGAAGCCCGGAACTTCCTGGAGCAGGTTGTGTAGGCGAATCCCGAAGTCGAAGAGTTGGGAGCGGAGGTCGGACTGCGGGTCGACTGGGATGGCCAGTTCGCTCATCAATCGCACGGCGACGGCTCCGATCAGGGAGTGCTTGCTGGCGACGTAGTTGTAGAGGGTTGCTTGCCCGATACCGAGGTGGTCCGCGACCGCGTCCATGGTGAGCCCTGGAAGACCGACGGCGAGGGCGGCGTCGACGATGTCGTCGACTGATGCCGCTGGCGGTCGTCCGATCGGCGACGTCTTGGTCTGACTGTTCACTACCCGCTCATCATACGCGAGGGACTTTCCGGTTCTGAACCGTAAAGTGTGTAGCCTGAGCTCCTGAGAACGAGTCTCACGCGAGCTCGGACGATCCTCGGCGAAAGGGACGCACCAATGCAGTGGCACAAGCTCGGGACCTCCTCACGTTCAGCGCTGCGACTCGCTGCTGCTCTGCTCGTCGCGACGGTTGCGCTCGCTGCCTGCGGATCGGACGACGAGGACGGCGCCTCGACGACCGCAGCCCCTGCGCAGGAGGACGGTACGGAATCGACGGCGGAAGACACGGAGCCACCAGCTGAGGATGCGGAGGCACCTGGGAAAGGCGAGCCGACGCCGGGCGACACGGCGACCGTGGTGGACGCGACCGGCGAGATCACGGTTCCTGTTTCGAGCGATGATGTCCTGGCGCTCGACGAGTACACCGCGGTGAACCTGCTGTCGCTCGGGGTGACGCCGATCAGGGCGGTCAACTTCTTCCAGTTGGGTGAGGTTGACGCGATCCTGGAGGCGGAGGGCGTCGACGTGTTCACCGGCGCGCCGTTCACTCCCAACCTCGAGGAGCTGTCGCAGTCCGATGCGGCGTTGGTGGCCGGGCTCAACTTCCCGACGATCGTCGAGGTGCGCGACACCATCGACGACGAGATCGCACCGACGGTCCTCGTGGACTTCCTGAGCAGCGACTGGCGGGCGCAACTGGACCTGCTGGCGTCGGTCACTGGCACCGAAGATCGGCTCGCAGAGTTGGAGGATTCGGTCGACTCGGCGATCGAAGAGTTGCGTGACGAAATCGCCGCTGCGGGCCTCGAAGGGGCGACCGTGTCGTACCTGGAGGAGACCTCCGGCGGGATCAGCCTGTCGCAGAGCGGACGGCTCGCACCGTCGATCCTGGAACAGGTTGGACTGGCACGACCAGCGGTCGAGCAGGTTGAGGGAACCGGCGTCATCAGCGAACTCTCCGAGGAGACGCTCGGTGACCACGACGCCGACTTCATGATCGTCGAGACGGACCTGACCATCGAGCCAACGGTCAACGAATCGCCGCTACGGAGCGACGACGGGGTGAAGGTCTACGTGTACGGCTGGAGCGAGGACGTGGTCGGCTCGTTCCGAGTTCTGGCCGACCTCCGTCGGATCGTGCTCGACGGCGAGGAGCCCTTCGGCCCGGACGACCAGCTGCAGATCTGGAACGAGTTCGTCGTTCCCCGATGAACATGAGCGCCAACCGCTGTCCGCCAACGGAGACGACCCAGGTGGGCACGCACGGCGTTGGCCGGTCTCACAGAACGCTCGGATGAGGTCGACGCCGGACTCATCTATCGGACTCGCCGATGATCGAGACGATGCAGCTGGTGACCGAGACAGCCGGGTCGCCCGGGACACGTTCGTCCGGCGAACGATCGGGGCCATTGCGTTGCTGGCCGCAGTTGGCCTCGGGGCCCTTCTGTCGTTGGCGGTAGGGACGAAGCCGATCGCCTGGGGGACGGTGTTCGACGCCTTGGCGAGCCACGACGCGTCGAGCTCGGACCACGTGATCGTTCGTGAGCTGCGGTTGCCGCGCACACTCCTGGGAGTGGCGGTCGGCGTGGCATTGGGTGCGGCGGGGGCGTTGATGCAGGGTGTCACCCGCAACCCCCTCGCCGGTCCGGGAATCTTGGGAGTCAATGCCGGAGCGGCGTTCGCTGTGGTCTCTGGGATCTGGTGGCTGGGCACGTCGAACGTGTTGGTGCTCGCATGGTTCGCGTTCGCCGGGGCGGCCGTCGCATCGGTCGTGGTCTACCTGCTGGGGACGGCGGGTCGGGGCGGGGCGACACCGGTCCGCTTGGCGTTGGCCGGCGCCGCCTTGTCGGCGTTGTTGGGGGCATGGACCAGCGCGGTGGTGCTCCTGGATCAACAGACGCTGGACGCGTTCCGGTTCTGGGCTGTGGGGTCACTCGAGGGCCGCGATGACGACGTGGCATGGCACGTCGCTCCGATCATCGCGGTCGGGTTGTTGTTGGCGTTCGGCGTGGCCCGCCAGTTGAATGCGGTTGCCCTCGGGGATGACACCGCCCGGGCGTTGGGCACCAGGATCGGAACGACCCGCACCATGAGCCTCGTGGCGGTCACCCTGCTCTGTGGTGGTGCGGTGGCGGTTGCGGGGCCGATCGGATTCGTTGGCCTCGTCGTGCCCCACGTCGCCCGGGCATGGTTCGGTCCCGATCAGCGATGGTTGCTGCCGACGTCAGCCCTCCTCGGTGCAGCGCTGTTGCTGTTCTGCGACACGCTTGGGCGGGTCGCCGCCCGTCCGTCGGAGATCCAGGTCGGGATCATGACCGCTGCCATCGGTGGGCCGGCGTTCATCATTCTCGTTCGGCGCGCCAGGATGGCCCAGCTGTGACTGACGCAATCGGCGAACGATGGCACCCCGATGCTTGCGAGCGCAGACCAGCAACGCGGCTGCCCGTCCGGGGACGGATCGTCCGAGGCCGAGGTTTCTCGGCCCGCCTCGATGTCCGCTCCGCCGTGGTGTGTCTCGTCGTCGCGGCGGTCATCATCGCCGTCGGGATGTACTCGATCAGCGTCGGCGACGCCCCGGTCCCGGTGTCGGACGTCATTGCCACCTTGTTGGGCGACCCGACTGCAGACTCGGAGTTCATCGTTGGCACGCTTCGGCTTCCCCGCGCTCTCACTGCGATCGGCGTCGGAGCGGCCTTCGGGATGTCGGGCGCCATCTTCCAGTCGCTGGCCCGGAACCCGCTCGGCTCACCCGACATCATCGGCTTCAATGCGGGCGCTGCGCTTGGAGCTGTCGGGACCATCGTGGTGTGGGGCGGTTCGTCGCTGCAGGTGTCGATCGGCGCACTTGCCGGTGGCCTCTCTACTGCCCTGGCGGTCTACGTCCTCGCGTGGAAACGCGGCCTCGAGGCCTCGCGCTTGGTCCTCGTCGGCATCGGCGCCGGCTTCTCGATCAGCGCCGTCAACAGCTACCTGATCACCCGGGCCGACATCAGCGACGTCCAGCGCGCCACGGTCTGGCTCACCGGCTCACTCAACGGACGCGGGTGGGACGAGGTCCGCATCATCGCCGTTGCCTTGGCCGTGCTGGCGCCGCTCGCCATCGTCATGCAACGAAGCCTCGACCGCCTTGACCTTGGCGACGACACCGCTGCCGCCCTCGGCGTGCGGGTCGGCCGGGCCAAGCTCGGACTCGTCCTCGTTGGGGTCGGCCTCGCCGCCCTCGGCGTGGCGGCCGCTGGGCCGGTCGCCTTCGTCGCATTCGTCGCAGGACCCCTCGCCCGAAGGATCACCAAAACGCCTGGCGCCTGCGTCGTGCCCGCCGCCTTCGTCGGCGCGCTCGTCACCGTGACCGCTGACCTCGGGGCGCGGCGAGTGCTTGCTCCAACCGAGCTGCCCGTTGGCGTCATGACCGCAGCCGTCGGCGCCCCCTACCTACTTTGGCTACTAACCCGCCAATCTCGCACGGGAGCGCTGTGAACCACGATCCCACGCTCCCAGCGACCAACACCGGCTCCACCCGAACGCCCGCAGTCGATGGCGGCTGCGCCTCGCGGCTGCGGGCCGATCAGATACAGCTGGCTTACGACGACCAGATCGTGATCGACCGGCTCGACGTCACGATCCCCGACGGCCAGATCACCGCCATCGTCGGACCAAACGCCTGCGGCAAGTCCACGCTGCTGCGCGCCATGGCCAGGCTCTTGAAACCCATGGCCGGCCAGATCATCCTCGACGGCAAGCAGATCCACTCGCTCGGCACCAGAGAGGTCGCGCGCCGACTCGGACTCCTACCACAGGCACCCATCGCACCCGACGGCATCCTGGTCATCGACCTCGTCGCCCGAGGCCGAACCCCCCACCAGACGGTCTTCCGACAGTGGTCCACGAACGACGAGCAGGCCGTTCGAAACGCCCTGGAGGTCACCGACACGCTCGACCTCGCCGAACGACGAGTCGACGAGATCTCCGGAGGCCAGCGACAACGGGTCTGGATCGCCATGGCCCTCGCCCAAGAGACCGAGCTCCTCCTGCTCGACGAACCCACCACCTTCCTCGACATCAGCCACCAACTCGACGTCCTCGGACTCATTCACGACCTCAACCGTGAACGAGGACGCACCATCGTCGCCGTCCTCCACGACCTCAACCTGGCCAGCCGCTACGCCCACCACATCATCATGCTGCGCAACGGCGCCATCGTCGAAGCCGGCCACCCCTCCGACGTCATCACCGACAGATCCGTCCACGACGTTTTCGGCCTCCGGTGCGCCGTCATCGACGACCCGATCAGCCACACCCCACTCGTCATCCCGGCCGACAACCGAACCCACCGCACCAATCAGCAGACCCAATAGCACCGCCGCAGGACCGACGAGACACAGGCGGTGGTCCAGCCGTCCGACACCCGGTTGTACCAGGGCTCGCCGGCCGTGCCGATACCGGGCGGGTGCTGGAACACTGTGTCCATACCTGTGCGGGGGTTTCTGAGTCACCTGGATCTCAACGTCGCCGAGCCGTCACGTTCGGTTGCCTTCTATGCGCTCGTGCTTGGTGAGCTCGGCTTCGAGCAGACGAACCTCGGTGCCGACCGGGCCATCTGGTCGCTTTCGATGCCTGGCGGTGCCGTGTTCGCGATCGAGGTTCGCCCGCCTCGCGAGCGTCCGGCCCGTCGCCGGCACGAGCGATACGCCTCGGGGATCGATCACCTCGCGCTCTGCGCCGACTCGCCCGACGACGTCGACCGCATCGTAGAGGTGGTCCTGACAGCTGGCTATCCGATCGCTGACCCTCCGGCCGAATACGACTACACCCCGGGCAACGTCATCCGTCCTCGGCCACCACCGATCTCGGCGCCCGTGAGCCGCCAGCGTGGCCGGTTCTCGAAGAGCGACGATGGGTTGAGCTCCCTTATGGCGTAGCTGTACCAGGCGAACGGTCGTCCGTCATTGCCAGCGGTAGGACACCGTTGACGTCGTCAGCCTGCCCGTCGATGGCAGGCGCCGACGTCTGGTCGTCGAGCGAGATCTTGATGCCCTCGAGGGGCACCGGGACGCCCGGTGTCCAGTCGGGTCGCGTGAGCATTCCGGTGTCGTCGATCCGGATGTCCTCCGGGTAGAGCTGTGCCGCGAGCCGAGCCAACGCGGGCTTTGGCGGCCATGCATCGCCTGTCAGATCGTGAGCCACCGCAGGCCAAGTGGACCTGATCGAAGCGATGATCAAGACTGCGTACGTCCAGCACGGCGAGTAGGTGGGGCTGCGACGGTCCGTGCAAGTGTCGAAGTTTGCCGTGGCTTGAAGCGAGAGGTCGCTGATCTGGTAGCGGAGGTCAGGGGCCGAGTTCGGCGTCAAGCCTCTAGACGGGCTCGACCCCTTCGCAGTGGCTGCTTGGCTCTCGGTGACTGTGGTTGGTGTCTCTCGGCTTGGCGATGAAGTCGTCGCCGGGTTTCGGTTGACAGGAGCGAGCCAGCGCTTCCATGCGGTAGCTGTGCTTGATGGGTGGATAGGTAAGTTGACTATTCACAACGACCTGTCTTCGGAAGTTCGTCAACGAAGCGATATCGCCCACGAACTCGGCCACGTCTATCTCGACCACCCGACCTGTGTGATCAACAACGGGATCATCGAGGTCCATAGCCCGGACCACAAGCGAGAGGCGGACTGGTTTGGCTTCTCCCTACTCGTCCCGGACGAGGCCCACTGGCTCTCGCTCGGTCGAACTTGCCCCTACGGGAGTGCGCGGGGCTCATGGGCGTGAGCGAAGCGGCGGCCAGGTTCCGTCTCAATGCTCCTGGAGCACGCAAACGGGTGTCGAGGGAAGCTGCTCAGGGGCGGCGGAGAAGGTAGCTGCGGGGCTAGCTGTCGCGCAGTCTGTCACTCAGCGGGTGGTGGTCGGTCGCCCATGAGGCCGAATACCCGCTTGGTGACTAGCGCGCTCGGAGGGACTCGAACCCCCAACCTTCTGATCCGTAGTCAGATGCTCTATCCAATTGAGCTACGAGCGCAGTCGTGATCCAGCCGGTGGGCTGGGGCTTCGAGTGTAGGCCGCGACCACCCCGGGCGGCACCCGGATTCGGCGGATCGGTCAGCCGGCTGCGGTGGTGACCCGGAACGACGTCGAGTCGGACCCGGACCCCGCCGGCTTGGTGTCACCCGACCCGGGCGACGTCCCCCGCACGGTGATCGACACCCGATACTCGGTCGCCGGCTTGATGTCGAAGTTGCGGAACTCGGGGCTGCTCGCCAACCCCGGGAACCCGCCGTGCAGCGGTCCGAAGCAGACGTCCTGGCCCGAGAACGAGCCGGCCGACACCCCGGTGGCGACCTCGGTCACGCTGAAGCTCCCGGTGCCGCACACGTCGTTGGTCGAGTAGTTGAACTGGAACGACGTGGCGTTCACCACGTTCACCGTCGGCCCGCTCACGATCCGGATCGGGACCGCCACGATCGCCGTGCTCGACGTGGTGGTGCTGAGCGACGTCGAGGTCGTGCTGCTCGTCGGCCTGGTCGTGGTGGTGCTGAGGCTCGTCGTGGTCGGCCGGGTGGTCGACGTCGTCGACGACGTGGTCGAGGTCGACGAGGTGGTGGAGCCGGTGCTTGACGTCGACGAGCTCGTCGAGCTGGTACTGGCCCCGTTGGTCGTCGAGGTCCGCTCGGTGCTCGTGCCCCCGGCCGGGTCGGTCGTCGCCGTCGTCGACGAGCCCCCCTCGCCGTCGCCCCCTCCGCTCGCGGCGCCACCCTCACCGTCGTCGAGCGAGCTGCTGAACTGGGTCGGACCGTCCTCGCCGCTGCCGTCGCCGTCGACGCCAGGGCCAGCCACACCGGTCGTCGACGTGTTCTCGCTCCCGATCGCCGTTGTCCCGTCGCCGTCACCGTCGCCCGAGTTCAGGACGAACGCCACCACGGCCAGCACGGCCGCGAGCGAGGCGGCGGCCAGGCCGACCTCGGCCACCCGGCGGGGGATCCGGTTGGGGAACAGCGAGCGCAGCCCGCCGGTGGTCGTCGCCGCGCCGCTCGGCCCGGCGATGTAGGGCACGCCGTCGGATGGCGCCTCCGATCCCGGCAGACCGCCGAACCGACCGGCCCCGCCGTCGGCCCCCGGACCCGAGCCGACCGTCTCGGCCGAGCTCGACGACGGGTTGTTGGCCATCGGTTGGGCGCCGTGTCCGGCCGACCTTGCGCCAGCCCCGTCGACGACCGTCTCGGCCACCTCGCTGCGAAGCACCTGGTCGCTCGCCTCGAGCGCTTCGGCCCCGACCACGGTCTCGGCCGCGTCGGCGGGAACGCCGTCGGCCCCGGCTCGCTGCAGCGCGCCGCTGGCCGCCAGCCCGGCGAGCCCCGCACCGGCGCCGGCCGCGCCGATGGCGCCGGCCCGCTCGTCGGACTCATCCGGCTGTGGTGCCGACCCGGCGGCGGCACCAGCGGCGCCAGCAGCGGGGGCGGCCCATGGGCCGACGCCGCCACCGACGACCGTCGGATCGCCGCTGGCCCGGGGCCCGGTGGTCTCCTGCGAATCGAACCCCTCGCCGCCCGACCCGGCCGGTGGCGGCACCGCGGCCGGCACCGCCCGCTCGTCCATCTGCGGGATCAGCGCGGCGAGGCGCCCGTGCACCTCGACGACGTCGGGTCGCTCGGCCGGCTCCTTGGCCAGCATGCGGGCGATCAGGTCGGACAGCTCCGCCGGGATGCCCTCGATGCGGGGCGGCACGTCCATCGCGTGGGCCCGCAGCACGGCGAAGGTGCCGCCCTCGGCGAACGGGGGCTGGCCGATCAGCAGCTCGAACAGGATGATGCCGAGCGCATAGATGTCGGCCGGCGCATCGGCACCACGCTGATCGGCGGCCTCGGGGGCCATGTAGATCGGGGTGCCGATCGTGGCCGACGTGCGGGTCATCGCCTCGGTCACGAGGCGGGAGATACCGAAGTCGGAGATCTTGGGCGACAGCTCGGGGGTCAGCAGGATGTTGGCCGGCTTGAGATCCCGGTGGATCACCCTGGCCCCGTGGATCGCGCCGAGGCCGGCGGCGATGCCGGTGGCGATGGCGATCGATTGGCGGGGGTTCAGCGACTGCTCGGCGATCCGCTGCTTCAGGTCGCCGCCCGACACCCGCTCCATCACGATGGCGAGGTCGTCACCCTCGGCGACGAGATCGTGGACCCGGACGACGTTGGGGTGGTCGACCTTGCGGAAGATCTGCCGCTCCTGCAGGAACCGGGCGACGGTCTTGTGGTCGGCGGCCAGCTCGGCCCGGAGGAACTTCACGGCCAGGGGTCGGCCGTCGTGGGTGGAGGCCTCGTGCACGACGCCCATGGCGCCGCGACCGAGCCGCTCGCCTACGACGTAGTTCGAACCCAGGCGGCGACCCGGCACCACCGGTTCGCTCACGAGGGGTTCGACTGGCTCGTCCATCGGGTCAGTCTTGCCCACCATCACCCGTACAAGACGTCGGAGAGCCGGGGACGGATCCCGATGTCACCGAATCGTCAGAAAGTGGTGGGTAGCTCCACCCAGTCTCGCCATGGCGCCAACTCGATCGGCAGCGATCGGCCACGTAACGTGACGGCCATGACGATCGATGACGCAGCGGTCGACCGGCTCCTGACCCGAGCCAGGCGAGAGGTCGACGAGGGACTCCTGCCCTCCGCCCAGGTGGCCCTGGCCCACGACGGCCGGATCGTGGCGGAGGAGGTCTTCGGCGACGCCGACCTCGACACCCGCTACTGCATCTTCTCGGCCACCAAGCCGTTCGTCGCCTCGGTGATCTGGACGCTGATGGCCGAGGGGGCGGTCGACGTCACCCGCCCGGTCGTCGACTACGTCCCCGAGTTCGGGAGCGACGACACGAAGGCCGCCATCACCGTCGAGCAGGTCATGCTCCACACCTCCGGCTTCCCTCATGCCCCGCTCGGACCGCCCGACTGGGCCGACCCCGGCGCCCGGCTGACCCGCATGGCTGGCTGGCGCCTCAACTGGGAGCCGGGCACCCGCTTCGAGTACCACCCGACGTCGGCCCACTGGGTGCTGGCGGCCATCATCGACCGGGTGACCGGCGGCGACTACCGCGACGAGGTGGCGACCCGCATCACCACCCCGGCCGGCCTGCCCCGCATCCTCGGCCTCGCCCCCGAGCAGCAGGACGGCATCGCCGACCTCGCACTCGTCGGCCAACCGGCGACGCCGGACGAGCTCGAGGCGGCCTTCGGTGTCCGGGAGCTCCCGCTGACCGAGGTGACCGACGACGTCGTGCTCCGGTTCAACGATACCGACACGAGGGCCGTCGGCGTGCCCGGCGGCGGGGGCTACGCCAGGGCCAGGGACCTGGCGCTCTTCTACCAGGAGCTCCTGCACAACCCCAACGGCATCTGGGATCCCGACATCCTGGCCGACGCCACCGGCAACGTCCGCAACACGCTGCCCGACCCCGCCGGCGTGCCAGCCAACCGCTCGCTCGGGCTGATCCTGGCCGGCGACGACGGCCTGTCGAACATCCGGGGCCTCGGCCGAGCGGTGTCACCGGGGGCCTTCGGCCACAACGGCGCCGGCGGCCAGCTGGCCTGGGCCGACCCGGCCACCGGCCTCTCGCTCGGCTACGTCACCAACGGCTACGACCGTCACCAGGTCCGGGAGCCCCGCCGGGGCACGGCGATCTCCAGCATCGCCGCCGGTTGCGTCGCCGCCTAGCCCGGCGTCGAGCGGTCGGTCGAACCGGGCCCGGCCGCCATGCCGTCAGCCGCGGTTGCGGGCCCGCTCGACGGCCGCATCGACGAACCCGACCAGCACCGGGTGGGGTTTGCCTGGCTCGCTCGACAGCTGCGGCTGATAGAGGGTGGCGACGAAGAATGGATGGTCGGTCCGCTCGATGGCCCGGACCTCACCGGTGTCGTCGATCGCCGACACCCGCATCCCGTGCTCGGCGGCGATCGCCTGCATGGCCGGGTCGAGCCCGTAGTTGCAGGTGGTCCGCTCCCGACGGCGGCTCGGTCGCTCATCGTCGGCCGGCCCGCCGTGGCGGCGGTGCAGGTCGTCGAGCAACGAGCCGGGGGCGACCTCGATCTCGATGTCGACCCCGACCAGGGAGCAGGCCAGGAGCGAGATCACGGGTGTGCCCCGCCCGGCCGCGCCGGAACCGTATTCGGTGTGGGCGGCATCGGCGATGCCGACCAGCGAGCGAGCATGCTCGACCAGAGCATGTTGGAACCCGCCTCAGGTGCCGACGAGGGGCACGCCCCGCTCCCTGGCCCCGAGGATCACCTCGAGCACCCGCTCGGGCTCGTCGTAGGGCGAGCCCGGTCCGACCACCACGCCGTCGCCGGGATCGGCGACCACGGCGTCGTCGATCGTGGCCGTCGGAACGACCCGGACGTCGGCCCGGTGTCCGCCGGCGACGATTGCGTGGTCGAGCGCCGTCACCGTCGCCGCGTGGTAGGCCTGCTCGGCGGGGAGGTCGATCAGGACCGAGATCGTGGCTGCCATTGGGGCGAGCGTAGGTGCTGGCTCGATGGGCTCGCCGAGGGTTTCCCGCCGCTCAGCGGGACGACGTCGACACCCAGGAGGCGAGGGCCGACTGCTGGTCGGCCGTTCCGAGCGTGATCAGCACGTCGCCGACGGCCGGCTTCGTCGACGCCGATGGTTGGTGCACGAACGTCCCGTCCGGACGGCGGATGGCGAGCACGATCACCCCGGACGCGGCCCGGATGCCCGAGGTGCTCAGGCTCAGCCCGGCCAGGCGGCTGCCCTTGCCGACCTGCAGCTCGGACAGCTCGACCTCGAGCTGGTCGTCCTGCATCGTCTCGCCCATGAAGTCGGCCACGTTCGGGCGGACCATGAACGATGCCATCCGGCTGCCGCCGATCTGGTGGGGGTTGACCACCCGATCGGCGCCGGCCGACTCCAGTTTCTTGACCGCGGAGCGCTCGTTGGCCCGGCTGACGATGTAGAGCGAGGGGTGGAGCGTCCTGGCGCTGATCGTGACGAAGAGGTTGCCGGCGTCGGTGTCGAGCGCGGTGACCAGCCCACGGGCCCGGGTGATCCCGGCGTAGCGGAGGATCTCGTCGTCGGTGGCGTCTCCCCGGATGGTGGGGAGATCGCAGATCTCGTGGATGTCCTCGGCCACGTCGATGATCACGACCGGCTCGCCGTGGGTCCGGATGGACCCGGCGATCGCCTGCCCGACCTGTCCGAAGCCACAGATGACGATGTGGTCGGACATCTGGTCGATCTCCCGTTGCATGCGAAGCCTCCCGAGGTGTGTGGACAGGCGGCCCTCGATGAGGGCCTCGAAGAAGACGCCGAGGGTGTAGGCGCCGACGGCCACGCCGACGAGCACCAGGATCGACGTCACCAGCCGGTAGTTCGAGGTCATCTCGCCATCGGGTGGCAGGACCTCGCCGTAGCCGACCGTGGTGACCGTGATGACCACCTGATAGAAGGCATCGAGCCAGGGGAGGCCGAGCAGGCGGTAGGCGACGGTGCCGGCGGCGAGCACGCCGGCGAGCACGCCGAGCCCGAGCTGGACCCGGGCCCAGGGATCGACGTCGTCGAAGTACGGCTCGGTGTCGCTCACGTCGGCGGCTCGCCCTCGGCTGCGAGGCGGAGGAAGCGGCCAACGGCGGTGCGGGCCCGTCGCTCGAGCTGGTCGGCGGGGGGTGGGTCCTCGCCGAGCAGCACCCGGATCTGCGTGTCCTGCACCACCAGACCGTAGAGCAGCTCGAAGGCGGGGCCCGGTTCGACGACGAGATCGAGGTGGCCGGCCTCGGCCTGGTCGGCGAGATAGCGCTCGACGAGCGGACCGACCCGGTGGCGACCACCGGCCAGCAGCGCCGCCGCGAGGTCGGCATCGCCCATCGCCGCCCGGTTGAGGGCGATCGACGGCGGGCTGGTGAGCAGGCGGAGCAGCCCGATGGCATAGCCGACGAGGGTCTCCGCCGGATCGGTGAGCGGCCGGTCGGCGTCGTTGTCATCGTCGCCGTCGCCGTCGCCGTCGGCCGGGCCGGGGGCGAGGGCGGCCTTGACCCGCTCGGCCGACACGTCGGCATTGCGCTCGATCAGCGCCCGGAGCAGGCCCTCGCGGCTCCCGAACCACGAATACAGGGTCTCCTTCGATGCCCCGGCCCGCTTGGCCACCGCCAGCATCGTCATCCGGTCGACGCCCTCGGCGATCAGCGTCTCGAGCGCAGCGTCGAGGACGGCCCGCTCGCGGGCCTCCCGCTCCGCCGCCGGCAGCCGCCCCCGCCGGGGGCTCGCCGCTCCGGTTTTCCCTCTCGAAACCACTTGACAAGCGTACCACGGCGTACGAATACTCTAGACGTACTCAAAGGTACGGATAACGGCGAGAACGTGCGGACCAGCCACGACGCACGGGAGCGAGGCCTGACCGGCGATGCCACCCCAACCCCGACCGACGAGGAGTCGACCGTGACCTCGACCGACCATCGACCCACTCCGCTGCTGCGAGCGAGCGGTCTGGCCTCGGTGCTCTTCGCCGGCGCCATCTTCGGCGCCTTCTACGCCTGGGTGTGCACCACGATGTGGGGCCTCGACGACGCCGATCCCCGGGTCGCCATCGCCGCCATGCAGTCGATGAACGCCTCGGTCCGCAATGCCGTGTTCTTCCCGAGCTTCTTCCTCACGCCGGTGGTGCTCGGCGCCACGGCGTTGCTGGCTCGCTCGTCCGGCCGCCGCCGGGCGGCCAGGCTGTTCGGGGCCGGGGCGGTCGTGTACCTGCTCGGTGGCCTGATCCTCACCGCCACGGTCAACGTCCCCATGAACGAGGACCTGGCCACGGTGGCCGTCCCCGACTCGGTCGACGCCGCGGCGGAGATCTGGGACGACTACTCGGGCCGCTGGCAGTTCTTCAACCTCATCCGCACCGTGTGCAGTGGCGTCGCCCTCGTCCTGGCCGGCGCCGGTCTGCAGGCCATCGGGTCGATCGGCGCCACCCGCGGCTGACCGGCGCTCCGCACGCCCCGACTCAATCCCAGAACTCGGGCAGGGTCTGGTAGACGAACGCCCGACCCAGCGCCCGGCTACCCGCCGGATCGAAGACCTCGATCTCGACCCGCCGGTAGCCGGGGCCCTCGAAGCCGTCCAGTCGGTCCCAGTGGCCGGCCAGCTCGTCGGCGACGAGGGCGAGCGCCCCGACGGCCGGACCGGTCGGGTCCGGGGTGAAGCCCGGGTAGCCGGGCGTGTCCCGCCAGCGCGCCGTGAAGCGATGTCCCCGGATGGCGACCGGCACCCAGGCGCCCTCGATCCCGGCGACGACGTGATGGTTCGACTCGCCGGGGGCCAGCGTTCCGTAGACGGCGAGGGCCCGCTCCGGCGTGATCGGCCCCGGGTCCGGCGCGGCCGCTCGGCCGGTCACGAGAACACGACGCCGTCGTAGCCGTTGGCCGCCACGTCGTCGGCCCACTCCCGGTAGGCCGGCAACCCGGCGGCGTAGAGCAGGAACTGCCGCCGATCCCGGCCCTCGAGGTTCGAGTTGACGCCGGTGAACCACGAGTTGACCTTGGTGAACAGCATCCGCTCGCCGCTGGTCACGACGTGCTCACCCCAGGCCGCCATCGCCTCCTCGGTCGGCTCGGCCCGGGTGAGCCCCTCCCGCTCACAGAACGCGACGAGGTCGGTCACCCAGTCGACGTTCTGCTCGATGCAGCGGGGCATGTTGCAGAATGTCGAGGCGTTGTTCGGCCCGACGAGGGTGAACAGGTTGGGGAAGCCGCTCACCTGGAGCCCGAGGAACGTCCGGGGCCCGTCGGCCCAGACGTCGGCCAGCGCGACCCCGTCGACGCCCCGGATGTCGAGCCGACTGAATCCGCCGAGGACGGCGTCGAAGCCGGTGGCGTAGACGATGACGTCGAACTCGCGGTCGACGTGCTCGGCGTCGCCGTAGCCGTCCCCGGTCTTGGCGTCGTCGGCCGAGTCACCCGTCGCAGCCGCCGTGCGGATCCCGGTCGTGGTGATCTCGACGATCGGCGTCTCGATCAGCGACACCAGCTCGACGTTCGGCTGGTTGTAGACCTCGTAGTAGTTGGTCTCCATCGGCACCCGCCTGGTGCCGAACCCGTGGTCGGTCGGGATCAACCGGTCCGCGATCGCCTGGTCGTCGATCCGCTGCCGGATCTTGCCGGCCACCCAGTCGGACAGCAGGCCGTTGGCCTCCTCGTCGACCAGCACGTCGCGGAAGTTGGCCATCCAGATGCCGAAGCCGGGTTCGCCCCAGAGCCGCTCCCACAGCTCCTCGCGCTCCTCGGGGGTGCACTCCAGGGCCTTGCGCCGGTCGGGTACGTGCAGGAACCCGGCGAACGTGCCGTCGCAGGTGTCGAAGATCTCCCGGTAGCGGGTCTTGATCTCGGCCATCTCCTCCGGCGGGATCGGACCGTTGTGGAGGGGTGCACACCAGTTCGGCGTTCGCTGGAAGACGGTGAGCTGCCCGGCCACCTCGGCCACCTCGGGGATCAGCTGCACGGCGGTTGCTCCGGTGCCGATCACCGCAACCCGCTTGCCGGCCAGCGGACCGGTGTCGGTCGAGCCGTCGCCGTTGCGGGGCCAGTGCGAGGTGTGCCACGAGCGGCCGCCGAACCGGTCACGGCCGTCGATCGTCGGGTACACGGGGACCGACAGGGGGCCGACGGCGGTCACGAGGTAGCGGGCCTCGACCTCGACGTCCTCGACCTCGATGGTCGTGCCGTCACCGCCGTGGTCGCCGGCGATGCCCGATGCGGGCCCCGCTCGTCGGTGCTCGCCGCCGTCCGCGTTTGCCGGCCTGGCGGTCACCCGCCACCGGCTGCGGTCGGTGTCGTAGCTGGCGCCGGTCACGAACGTGCCGAAGCGGATGTGTCGCCGCAGGTCGAACCGGTCGGCCACGTGCCTGAGATAGCTCAGGTTCTCCGGCTGGGCCGAGAACCGCTCCTGCCAGTCCCACTCCTCCAGCAGCTCGTCCGACCACGAGTAGCCGTAGCTGTAGCTCTCGGAGTCGAACCGGGCCCCGGGGTAGCGGTTCCAGTACCAGGTGCCGCCGACGTCGGTCCCGGCCTCGATCACCAGCGCCGACAAGCCGAGCTGCACGAACCGGTGGAGCTGGTAGAGACCCGAGACGCCGGCCCCGATGATGATGGCGTCGTAGGTCGAATCGTGCGTCGCCTGCTGGTCGTCGGCCATGGGGCGAGCCTACGGCGACGCCCCGATCGGGCTCGAATTCGCTTGCCGGGGTGCCGGGGACCGGCCAGCATCGGGCCCGATGTCGGACGATCTCCGCGACCCCGTCGTGGCCGAGCGACGCTTCCTCGATTCCCTGACCGACGCCACCGGACTCGATCGTGGGCTCCTCGGCCGCGCCGGCACCACGGTGGTCGGACGCGACGACCGGGCCGGATCGGGCGCCCTGGCCTGCTACCGGGCCGGCGCCCACGTGCTCGTGTGGGGCGATCCGGCCGTCGTCGGCCGGGCCGCCGGCCTGGCGGGGCCCGCCACCGTCACCGCCGACGAGCTGGCGGCCAGGCTCGACGCGGCCGGCTTCGAGCGGTTCGCCACGGTCCGCAACAACCTCCTGGCCGGTCGACCGGCCGGCCCCGGCGACCTCGCCCCCGGCCTGGGCCAGCGCTGGTTGCGGGACGACCAGCCGGGCGTCGTCGACGCCGTCCGAGCGTTCACCGAGCGGTGCGACCCCGACGAGGTCGAGGCTGCGGCCCTCGACGAGCTCGACGAGTTCGCCGAGGCGGCGATCAACGTCGTCGTCCCCACCGGCGGCGATGATCGGCACGACGACCTCGACATCATCGCCTACGCCTCGGCCTCGGCCTTCGACTGGGATCCGGTGCTGGCCGACATCGGGGTGCTGGTCCGGGCCGATCACCGCCGCCGCGGCCTGGCCACCTTCGTGGTGGCCAACACCACCGCCCGGCTGCTGGCCGACGGGCGACTGCCGCTCTACCGGCACGGGGCCGACAACGCCGGCTCGGCGGCCACCGCCGCCGCCGTCGGCTTCCGTCCGGTCGCCACGCTCGACTACTTCGTGACCCGCCCGGACGGGTAGCGGACGCTCGACCGGAGCGCCATCGGGGGCCGCGGCTAGCATCGGGGGCATGCGAGTCGGTGTGTTCCTGTTCGGTGGTGTCGAGATGGATGACGCCGGTGCCGGGCCACCGGCCCCGACGGATCGTCGCTACTCGAACGAGGCGATGTGGCGGGCATCCGAGCAGCTGCTCGACATCGGCGTGCAGTGCGACCGCCTCGGCTACGACAGCTACTGGCTCACCGAGCACCACTTCCAGTACGAGGGGTACGAGGTCGTGCCGAACGGCCTGCTGTTCTCGGCCATCCTGGCCGAGCGGACCGAGCGGATCCGGATCGGCACGATGTTCAACATCGTCGGTCAGTGGCACCCGTTGAAGCTGGCCGAGGACTTCGCCACCGTCCACAACATCTCCGGTGGTCGGGCCATCCTCGGCGTCGGCCGTGGCACCGTGCCCCGCGAGGCCCGCAGCCTCGGCACCGACATCGGCTCCTACGACAACCCCGACCAGGCTGCGGCCGACGCGCTGAACCGCCAGCAGTTCGACGAGGCGATGGACGTCATCCAGCTCGCCCTCAACCAGGAGACGTTCTCGTTCCAGGGTGACATCTACCAGTTCCCGCCGCCCGGCATCCCCGATCGGGGCGGCTTCGTCGAGACGCTGACCCTGGTGCCCCGGCCGCTGCACCCGTTCGAGACCTGGCAGGCCATCACCTCGCCGCCGACGCTCGACTACGTGCCGTCCAAGGGTTGGGGCGGCGTGTTCTGGCTGAAGCACCACGAGTTCACCCGCCAGTTCTGGCACGGCTTCGCCGAGCGCTACACCGCCGCCAACGGCACCGAGCTGGCGGTGGGGGAGAAGCGGACCCTGGTGATCAATCCGTGGATCGCCGACAGCCGCGAGCAGGCGATGGCCGAGGTCCGGGACGGCCACGACGAGTTCTGGAAGTTCCTCGGGCCCTACGGCTGGAGCCGCGGCTACATGGGCGAGGACGGCAAGCCGTCACCGCCAGGGCTGATCCCGACGCTCGAGCAGTCGCTCGACAACCGCACGTGGTTGGTCGGGACCGGCGACGACGTGGCCGGCCAGATCCTCGAGTACGCCGAGGCGCTCGGCGGGATCGAGAACCTGATCATCTTCCCCAACATGCCCGGCGACCCCTACACCAGGACGGCCGAGCAGATCGACCGCTTCGCCTCCGAGGTCCTGCCAAAGCTGACCTGACCGCGCCGCCGGGGGCGACGGGCCGGCCGCTCCTCAGTCGGTGGCCGCCGCCAACCGGACCAACGCGTCGGCGCACAACTGGGGCAGCTCGGCCCCGCCGTGGCCACCGTCCTCCATCACGATCAGCTCGGCCCCTGGCCAGACCTTGGTCAGCTCCCAGGCGGTGCGCAGCGGGCCGCTCACGTCGTAGCGCCCGTGGATCAGGATCCCCGGCAGGTCGCCGAGGTCGGCCGCGCCCGCCAGCAACGGCCGGGCACCACGGAAGGCGTGGTGGCGCCAGTAGTGGGTCACCAGCTTGGCGAAGCGGACCCGGAACGCCGGGTCCTCGAAGCGCGGGTTGGGGGTGTGGCCCGGGGCGAGCGACACGTGGGTGTCCTCCCACCGGCACCACTCGACGGCGGCGGCCTCGACGACCGCCTGGTCCGGGTCGATCAGCAGCTCGCCGTAGGCGTCGACCAGCGGCCGGTCCCGCAAGCGCTCGGGCACGTGGTCGGCCAATCGGTCCCAGGCCTCGGGGAAGATGGCACCGACGCCCTCGGTGATCCACGCCACCTCCTCCTCGGAGGTGGTGGTCACGAGCCCGAGCACCAGGCCCCGCACGGCGTCCGGGTTGGCCTGGGCGTAGGCCAGGGCCAGCGTCGACCCCCACGACAGGCCGAGCACCAGCCACCGGTCGATGCCCAGGTGCCGGCGGATCGCCTCGAGGTCGGCGATGAGATGGTCGGTTGTCTGGACCGACAGGTCGTGGTCCGGCTGCTCGGCCGGCGGGCGGCTGCGGCCACAGCCGCGCTGGTCGACGAGGACGGCCCGGAACCGCTCGGGGTCGAACCAGCGGCGGATGCCGGGCGAGGCGTCGCCCCCCGGTCCGCCGTGGAGGTAGACCACGGGAACCCCGTCGTCCGGGCCGACGATCTCCCAGTAGAGGGCGTGACCGTCGCCGACGTCGAGCAGCCCGGAGGCGGCGGGTTCGGGTGTGTGGTCGAGCACGGGCTCAGCCGACGAAGGCGATGCCCTCGCGCAGCAGTTGGCGCCAGTTGGCCTCGTCGATCTCCGTGACCGCCAGCCACTCCTTGAACACCTTGCCAGCCGGGGCGAACGACTCGCCCTGGCCGGCGTCGATCAGCTCGCTGACCCGCCCGGCCGGCAGCTTCACCACCAGACCATCGGTCTTGTGGTGCGGCATGGCGAGGAACTCCTTGCCAACCCGGAGGCAGCGCGAGCTCATGATCGTGCCCTCGACGATCCGCTCGTCGGCGCCCATCAGCTCGGCCGCGAGATCCCAGAACACGGTCTCGGCGGTCGATCCCTCCCGGTCCGTACCCTCACCCATGGCCGAACCTTACCGGAGATCCCGTCGGCGGTTCGCCGGTTCGCCCGCCCTCTGCCACCATCGACGGCCATGGAGCATCTGCAGGACTTCGGCGGCGCCACCGCCGTCATCACCGGCGGCGCCTCGGGCATCGGGTTCGCCGTCGCCGACCGCCTCGGCCAGGAGGGCGCGAACCTCGTCATCGCCGACGTCGAGGACGAGGCCCTCGAACGGGCGGCCGAGCGGCTGACCAACGCCGGCTACCCGGTCGAGCCGGTCCGGACCGACGTGAGCGACCGGGCCCAGATCACCGCCCTGGCCGACGCCGCCCAGGCCCGGTTCGGCGACCTCCACTTCCTCCACAACAACGCCGGTGTGGTGACGACGGGCCTGGCGGAGGAGCAGACCGACGAGCAGTGGGACTGGGTGCTCGACGTCAACCTCCGGGCGGTGATCTGGGGCTGCCGGGAGTTCCTTCCCCGGATGAAGGCCCACGGCCGGCCGGCCCACATCGTCAACACCGCCTCGATGGCCGGCATGGGCGGGGGCCCGCTGATGGCGCCGTACTTCGCCACCAAGTTCGGCGTCGTCGGACTCAGCGAAGGCCTGTGGCACGAGGGCCAGCTCGTCGGATCGACCGTCGGGATCTCGGTGCTGTGCCCGGCCTTCGTCCGCACCGGCATCGCCCGCTCGGACCGCAACCAGCCCGACGGCATGGGCGGTTGGGTCACCGGCGGCTCGCAGGCCGGTGCCCAGTTCGCCGAGTTCCTGACCGCCGGGGTCGACGGCGGGATCGAACCGAGCGAGGTGGCCGAGACCGTCCTGGCCGCCGTCCGCACCGGCAAGCTCTGGATCCTCACCCACCCCGAGTCGGAGGAGTCGGTGTCCAGACGAGCCGAGGCGATCGTCAGCGAGGCCGCAGCCCCGCCCGAGAGCTGGAGCGTCGAGCGCTGAAGGGCGCCGTCGCCCTCACCGACGCCGGACGGCGTCGTCGATGATCGACCGGCTGCCGGCCGGGGTGTGGCTGTTCCCGGCGGCGCCGGCCGACCGCCTGATCGCCGCCGTCGTCCGGGCCGAGGAGCTGGGTCTCGACGAGGTCTGGCTGGCCGACGAGGGGGTGGCCCGCGAGCCGATGACCGTGCTGGCCGCGGCGGCCCGTGAGACCGGCCGGATCCGGCTCGCAGTCGGGATCACCTCGCCGCTGTTGCGCCACCCGGGGGCCGTGGCGGCGACGGCGGCGACGGTCGACGAGCTGAGCGGCGGCGGCCGGTTCGTGCTCGGCCTCGGCGTCGGCGGCGACAAGTCGTTGGCCCCGTTCGGCATCGAGCCGGCCCGGCCGGTCGCCCGGCTGGCCGAGGCCATCACCACCGCCCGGGCGGTCCTGGCCGGCCGGGCGAGCGACGGCTACGAGCCGCCGGACCACGCAGCGCCACCACGGCAGGTGCCGATCTGGGTCGGTGCCCGCGGCCCTCGCCTGCTCGAGCTGGCGGCGGCCGAGGCCGACGGCATCTTCGTGAGCGGCTGCACCCCCGATCAGCACGACCGGGTGGCCGCCATCCGGCGTGCGGCCGGCGGGTCGGGGTCGTCGGCCGGGCTGGCGCTCTACCAGTCGGCGGCCGACGAGGCCAGGCCCGGCGTCGCCCGATGGGACGAGGTGGCCTCGCTGCTGGTCGCCGAGGCGGCCAGGATGGGCGATCCGCCGCCGACCTCGCTCGGCGTCAACCTCGTCGAGCTGCTCGATCCGGCGGCCGATCCGGTCGCCGCCGTCGAGCGGGCCGCCGGCGTCCTCGGCCGGGGTTGAGCGGCGACCACCCCGGCCCGACCGCCGGGTCAGCAGGTCCGCAGCAGGTCGTAGACGGTGAGGGTCGCCTCCCGCTCGTGCACGCCCATCGCCTCGATCACGGCGTCGAGCTCGTGCTGAGGGATCGCCTTCCACTGCTCCATCGATTCCCACCAGATGACGGCGTGGACCTTGCCCGGATCGTCGGCCGATCGCCACATCTCCTTGCGGACGAACCCGTCCTGGGCCTCCAGGAATCGGCTCCAGTTGGCCTCCTCGATCGGCAGCCAGGCGTCCACTTCCCCCGGTGGGACGTCGAAGGTGAGGAACTCGATGACCATGAACGGCATGTTACGCCGACGCCCGAGTCTACGGCCGGGCCCCGACCCCGGTGTAGCATCGACAACGTCCGGAGGGGCCGTCGTGCAGAGCGCGGTTAACGGCGCGAGACGAGGAACCGGATCTTGGCTGACACCGTGACATCCGCATCGGCACCGGCAGGCGCCGGTGCCAATGGCCGCACCGCTCTCGCCTTCGACGAGATCGGGATGGTCTTCCCCGACGGAACCGAGGCCCTTCGAGACATCTCGTTCCAGGTCGACCGGGGCGAGTTCGTGACGATCGTCGGCCCGTCCGGCTGCGGCAAGTCGACCCTGTTGAAGATCGCCTCCGGTCTGCTGACCAACACCGCGGGCACGGTCCAGGTCGACCGCGAGCGCATCGGCTACGTCTTCCAGGACGCCACGCTCCTGCCCTGGCGCAACGTCCAGGCCAACGTCGAGCTGTTCGCCGAGCTGCACAAGATCGGCAAGGCCGAGCGTCGCAAGCTGGCCGACGAGGCGATCGAGCTGGTCGGCCTCAAGGGCTTCGAGAACCACTACCCCAAGTCGCTGTCGGGCGGCATGAAGATGCGGGCCTCGCTCGCCCGCACGCTCACCCTCCGGCCGCCGGTGTTCCTGTTCGACGAGCCCTTCGGCGCCGTCGACGAGATCACCCGAGAGCACCTCAACGACGAGACCCAGCAGCTGTTCCAGCGCGAGGGCTTCGCCGGGCTCTTCATCACCCACTCGATCAGCGAGGCGGTGTTCATGAGCACCCGGGTCCTCGTCATGTCGGCCCGGCCGGGTCAGATCGTCGCCGAGTACGAGGTCCCGTTCGACTACCCCCGGGTCCCCGATCTCCGCTTCGACCCCGAGTTCGCCAATCTGGCCGGCGAGGTGTCGCACGCCCTCCGGGGAGGCCACTCATGACCACGGAACTGACCGACACGGTCGGCGTCGACGGGGCCGCCGGGCCCGGTGGTGACCAGACGCCGACCTTCGACGCCGCTCCGCCCGAGCCGTACCGCACGAAGAGCCGGGCTCGACAGACGGCCGAGACGGTGTTGCCCCCGCTCGTGCTCGGGGCCGCCATCATCGGCCTCTGGTACGTCGTCACCTACGTGTTCCTCGACCCGGGCAAGCGGTTCCTCCTGCGCCCGCCCCACGAGGTGTGGCAGGTCGGTTTCGCCGACTGGGAGAACTTCTCCGAGATCCTCGGCGGTCTCTGGTCGTCGACCCGGGTGGCGATGATCGGCCTCGCCATCGCCATCGCCATCGGCTTCTTCCTCGCCATCATCATGAGCCAGGCCAAGGTGATCGAGCGGGGCATCTTCCCGTTCATGGTCGTGCTCCAGGCCATCCCGATCCTGGCCATCGTTCCCCTGATCTCGTTCTGGTTCGGTACGGGCCAGACCGCCAGGATCCTCGTCTGCGTGATCATCTCGCTGTTCCCGATCATCGTGAACACGCTGTTCGGGCTGCAGTCGGCCGAGCGGGGCACCCACGACCTGTTCACGCTGCACAACGCCAGCCGCCTCACCCGACTCCGCAAGCTGATGCTGCCGGCGGCCATGCCCGCCATCTTCGCCGGCCTCCGCATCTCGGCCGGCCTGTCGGTCATCGGCGCCATCGTCGGCGACTTCTTCTTCGGGCGGGGCGACGTCGGGATCGGCCAGCTCCTGCAGCGCTACGCCAACCAGCTCGACGGCGAGCAGTTGCTGGCCGCGGTGTTCATGTCGTCGGCCCTCGGCGTCGCGGTCTTCCTCATCTTCGGCTGGATCCAGAACCTGGCGATCAGCCGCTGGCACGAATCGGGATCCGGCGGGATCTAGACCCGAGCGAGCCGACACAACTTCGCCCGGGCCGCTAGGCCCGGATCGACACCTATCTCCGGGGAGGGGATATGCGAAACACGAAATGGTCACGTCTGTTGAGCCTGTTGCTGGCTCTGGCACTCGTCGCTGCGGCCTGTGGCGACGACGACAGCGACACCGATGCCGAGGGTGACGGGGACGGCGAGGCAGCGGCGGCGGGCGCCCTGTCCGACGTCTGCCCGGCCACCCTGGTCATCCAGACCGACTGGTGGGCCGAGGCCGAGCACGGTGCGCTGTACCAGCTGATCGGCGACGGCTACACCGTCGACGTCGAGAACCGGATCGTCACCGGGCCGATGGTGCTCGACGGCGAGGAGCTGGGGATCGACTTCGAGATCCGCTCCGGTGGCCCGTCGATCGGCTTCGCCGCCCCCCGGGTCCAGATGTACACCGACGACTCGATCCACCTCGGGTACACCACCACCGACTCCCAGGCCACGAGCTGGGACGACCTGCCGCTGATCTCGGTCATGGCGCCGCTCGAGGTCAACCCGCAGATCGTGATGTGGGACCCCGACACCTATCCGGACGTCGAGACCATCGCCGATGTCGGCGAGGCCGGCATCGAGGTCAACCTGTTCGGTGTCGACGGCTTCCCCGAGGCGTTCGTTGCCCAGGGCATCTGGACCGAGGACCAGCTCAACCCGTCGTACGACGGCACGCCGGCCCGGTTCATCGCCGAGGGCGACATCGCCCAGCAGGGCTTCGCCTCGGCCGAGCCCTACAACTACGAGTTCGTGTTCGAGGAGTACGGCAAGGCCCCGGCCTTCGAGCTGCTTCACGACGCGGGCTGGCAGGTCTACTCGCAGACCATCGGGGTCAAGCCCGATGATCTCGAGGAGCTCCGCCCCTGCCTCGAGCAGTTCATCCCCGTCCTCCAGCGGGCCGTGGTCAGCTGGGCCGACGACGCCTCGATCTCCAACGACGTGATCGTCGACGCCGTCGCCCAGTTCGACGCCGACTGGGTCTACTCGGCCGAGTTGGCCGACTGGTCGGTCGAGCAGCAGCTCGAGCTCGGTCTGGTCAGCAACGGTCCGGACGACACGGTCGGCAACATGGAGGCCAGCCGCATCCAGGCCATCCTCGACGCCCAGCGGGGCGCCGGGATCGACATCCCCGAGGACCTGACGGCCGAGGACATGTTCACCAACGAGTTCATCGACGACAGCATCGGTCTCTGATCGACGATCGTTCGACAGGGGAGCCGGTTCCGGAAGGGGCCGGCTCCCCGTCGTTTTGCGATGATGGCCCGATGACGACGAGCGGCACGAGCGCACAGTCCGACGGGCGGGCCTACGGGCGGGATGCGGGCACCTGGGATCCCGAGCTCGTCGAGGTCGGGGCCGGCACCCCGTCCGGTGAGCTGCTCCGCCGGTACTGGCATCCGATCGCCACCAGCGCCGAGGCCACCGAGCGACCCCGGGAGGTCCGCATCCTCGGCGAGGACCTGATCCTGTTCCGCGACCGGTCGGGGACCCCCGGGTTGCTCGAGCCCCGCTGCTGCCACCGGGGCACCACCCTCTACTTCGGTCGGGTCGAGGACGACGGCATCCGGTGCCCCTACCACGGCTGGCTGTTCGCCCCGGACGGGACCTGCATCGACCAGCCGTGCGAGCCCGACGGCGGTCGCAACCGGGCCCGCTACCGGCAGCCCTGGTACCCGGTGGTGGAGTACCACGGGCTGCTGTTCGCCTACCTCGGCCCGGCCGACCGCCAGCCGGTGTTCCCCCGCTACGACATCTTCGACGGCTTCGATGCGGAGACCGAGGAGATCGAGATCGTCGACCACTTCGCCTTCGGCGGACCGTCGGTCGCGCCGTGCAACTGGTTCCAGACCCACGAGAACGTGATGGACCCGTACCACGTGTTCATCCTCCACGTGGCCATCAGCGGGCCCCAGTTCAGCCCCCAGCTGGAGATCTGGCCCCGGATCGAGTGGCAGCGCCACGACTGGGGGATCACCTCGACCCAGGACCGGGATCTGCCGGACGGCACGATCCTGCACCGGGTGACCGAGGTCCGAGTGCCGACCGTCCGGGTCATCGCCACCCCGACCCTGACCGTGCTGGGCAAGACCAACAACCTCTCGTGGGCGCTACCGATCGACGACACCACGACGCGGGTGTTCGCCATGTTGCGCAAGCCGAAGGGGGCCGAGGCCCAGGGGATGGCGGTCTACGCCGGCGACAAGAGCTGGTTCGACCTGACCGACGAGGAGCACCAGTACTACCCGGGCGACTACGAGGCCCAGGTCGGCCAGGGGCCGATCACCCGACACTCGACCGAGCGCCTCGCTACCTCCGATCGGGGCGTGTCGTTGGTCCGCCGCCAGTTCAAGGAGCAGGTCCGGATCGTCGCCGACGGTGGCGACCCCGTCGGGGTGTCGTTCGACGAGGCCGCCGGTCCGGAGACCGTCGTGGCCGGCAACTACATCGTCGGTCCCGACACCGACCTCGACACGATCCCGCTCAGCGACTCGCTCCGGCGGTGACGGCCTGGGCTCCGCCCCGGCTGCCCCGCACCGGCGGCCCGGCCGTTCTGACGGTTTGGATGCCCGTTTCCGGGCCGATCCGCCGTCAGAACGGGCTCAGAACGGGCTGAGGCCCATGCGGTTGCGGATCGAGGTCAACTCGCCGAGGTGGTTCACCCCGTGCCCGATCGCCTCCCACTGCAGGAAGAACGAGGCCGGCCGACCCCGCCACATGTCGTAGAGCCATCCCATCCGGTCCTCCGGCGTGCCGAGGGCGGCCAGGGCGGCGTCGGTGTCGAGCGACGGCTGCTCCAGGATCGACAGGTCGGCCTCGTCGAGCCAGGTCCGGGTGCCGTCGAGCACGGCCAGCGTGTAGCCCTCGACCGACTCGGCATCGAGCACGTCGACCAGGTCGGCGTCCTCCCCCTCGGCCAGCCCTCGCCACAGGTCGTCGGCGACGCCGAGCCGGTCGGTCCAGCCGTGCACGGTCTCGTCGACCTCACGGAGGACCCGGTTGACGGCGACGTCGTGGTGGCGGGCCAGGTGCCACAGGATGTAGGTGGGCGCGATGCCGCCACCGTCGACCCGCTCGGCCCGTCGATCGGTCGGGATCCGGGCGAGCACGCCGCCGGCCAGTCGCTGCCGCAGCGACACCAGGTCGCCGACGATCCAGGTCCGCAGCTCCACGATCAGCCTGCCCCGATCCCGCCGTCGCCGTCGACCGGGCGATGGACGGTCGTCGACTGGTCGGCCGAGGCCACCAGCACGCCGGCCCGGAACACCCGGCGCGACATCGGGGCGTCGGCCACCGCCCCCCGGATCGACGGGGCGTCGATGGCGAGCAGGTCGGCGGGGGCGCCGGGCGAGATGGCGACCGGCTCCAGGCCGATCGCCCGGCGGACGTCGTTCGACACCAGGTCGTAGGCGTCGTCCGGCAGCTGGTGGCCGGCCATCACCATCAGCGCCGCCGTCTCCAACGGGTCGGACCGCCCGACCAGGTTGAACGGGTCCTGGACGTTGTCCGCACCGGCCGCCACCAGCGCACCCGCCTCCCGCAGCGCCGCCACGGCGGTCAGGCCCCGGGGGGTGCCGGTCGGGTGGTCGCGGCCCTGGAGGAACAGGTTGGTCTGGGGCAGCGGGAACACGGCGATGCCGGCCTCGGCCACCAGTCCCGCCACCTCGGCCTGGACCTCGGGGGTCTGCATGCCGAGGGTCACGCAGTGGCTGGCGGCCACCGACCCGTCGAAGCCCGCGTCGATGACCTGCCTGGCGTAGTCCCGCAGGGTCAGCACCGACGGGTCGAGCATCTCGTCGGTGTGCAGGTCGATCCCGACACCGGCCTCGGTCGCAGCCCGGATGGCGTTGGCGATCAGGCCCGGTCCGTCCGGGTCGAGGTGGGGGCAGCCCCCGACGAGGTCGACCCCGGCCTCCAGTGCGGCGGCGAGCGCCGCCCGGTTCGCGGCCCCGTCCGGCCCCGCCATCGGGCTGGACGTCAGGGCCACCGTCTGGACGTCGAGCAGGCCATCGAAGCGGGCCGCCGCCTCCTGGACCGCCAGCAGGGCGGTCACGCCGATGTCGGCGGTGACGTTCACGTGGGTCCGCACCGCGGTCACGCCCCGGACGAGCAACAACTCCAGCGCCCTGGCCGCCCGCTCGGTGATGCCCTCGGGCGTGATGCGACCCTCGCCGGCCGCCGTGACCCAGGCCTCGATGGCGCCCATCAGGTCCCCCGCCGGGTTGGGCACGAGGTCGGCGGTGAGGGCCTTGTCGAGGTGGGCGTGGGGCTCGGCCAGGGCCGGGAGGAGCAGCCAGCCGCCGAGGTCGTGGACGGTTGCGTCGGTGATCGGGGTGTCGGTGCGATCGCCGGTCCGGCGGTCGGCGCTCGGCGAGACGGCGGTGATCCGGCCGGCGTCGATCGACACGTCGACCATCCGGCCGTCGGCCAGGCGGGCATCGGTGAGCAGGGTTGGGCCAGCAGTGGTGGTCATCGGGCCCCCACCTCGGGTCGGGCGGGGGTCGCCTCCGGGGCCGGTGCTCGCGTCTCGCCGGTGGCGGGCAGCCAGCGGTCGACCAGGCGGCCGACGAACGCCGCCCTGGCCGGTTCGAAGCGCTCGGCGTCGACCAGTTGCTCGGCCAGGGGTTGCACCCCGGGACGCTCCCGGGTGGCGGCGTTGCCGGCCCACCAGCCCTCGATCATGTCGCGGCGGGCGTCGGGGTGGAACTGGAGGCCGATGGCGGCGCCGGCCGCCGGCCGAGGTGCCAGCCGGAAGGCCTGGATCGGGAACAGGGAGCCGGTCGCCAGCAGCTCGGCCCCGTCCGGCAGGTCGATCAGGGCCTCGTAGTGGCACTGGAAGACGTGGTCGAGGTCGCCGAACAGGTCGAGGCCGGCCGCCGTCGGCTCGATGGGGCAGAAGCCGAACTCGGCCACACCGTCCGCCCTGGCCTCGGTCGACACGCCGAGGGCGGCGCCGAGCACGTGGGCCCCGAGACACAGGCCGAGGAAGGGGACGCCGGCGGCGAGGACCTCGGCCGCGAACTCGATCTCCCTGCCCATGAACGGGTGATCGGGCGCCTGCCAGGTGCTGACCGGCCCGCCGTTGACGACGACCGCGCCGAACTCGTCGCCGAGCTCGTCCGGACGGGGGAGCGGATCGCCGGCGGCGTGGCATCGCAGCTCGACCTCGTGGCCCCGACGGCGCAGCTCGTCGTCGACCCTGGACTCGGTCCAGGTCGGGTCGTGGATGAGCGACAGGACCCGAACGGTGCTCGCCGGCGTCACGGTCGGTCCGTCCCCGCCCCGTCCGACGACGCCGGCGCCGGGGCGGTCGGCACCCGGCGGGCCGGGCCCTCCTTGCGGTCGACGTAGGGCTCGTCGTAGCCGTCGATGCGGCGGGCCAGGAACTCGCCGGCGGTGACCGGTTCGTAGCGGGCCGGTCGCTCGTCGGTGACGCAGGCCGGGATCGTCTCGACGATCGTGGCCGGGTCGGGGTTGACGAAGAACGGGATCGAGATCCGGTCGCCCTCGGCCGGCCCGACCACCCGGTGTGGCGTCGACCGGTAGAGGTCGTTCGTCCAGCGGGCCATCATGTCGCCGAGGTTGACCACGAGCTGACCCGGTCGGGCGTCGACCGGTGTCCAGGCGCCGCCGAGCGGCTTCACCTCGAGTCCGGCGACGCCGTCGGTGGCCAGCAGCGTGATCAGGCCGTAGTCGGTGTGGGGCTCGGTCGGGACGGGCAGGGTGCCGTCGGGCGCCGGCTCGACCGGCGGGTAGTGCAGCAGCCGGAGCCGGCACTGCGGTCGCTCCATGTTGGCCAGGAAGAAGCCGTCGTCGATACCGATGGCGGTGGCGAGTGCGGCCAGCACCGCATGCCCGACCGGCAGCACCGCCCGCTGATAGGCCCGGACGGCCGCAGCCAGGTCGTGGCCCGGCACGTCGGGCACCGGGACCTCGTCGCCGAGCCCGAGGTCGAGGTACTCGGTTCGATCGCTCGCCCGAGCGGTGTCGATGGCGGTGGCCGCGTTGGGTACGAAGCCGTAGCGCTCGACCCTCGGCGTCCGTTCCTTGTCGCGTTGGGGCTTGGCGAAGAAGGCCCGAGCCGCCTCCATCAGGCCGGCCAGCTCGCGCTCGGCGCCGTGGCCGGTCGCCACCACGAAACCGGTCTCGGTGCAGGCCCGATGCAGGCGCTCGATCGTCGTCGCCCTGGCGGCCGCGCCGTTGGCGAGGCCGCCGGGCTCGGCGGGCAGCAGCGGCCGGAGATCGACGAGCGGAGGGGAGCCCACGAGCGGCCAGGATACTCGGGTCGTCCGACCGCAGTCCTGTCGACGCTGCGACGTACCCATGGCCCCGCACCGGTTGGCGGCGGTCGGCGCCCCCTCCCGCACCGACGGCCGTTGCGGTCGTCAAGGCTGGGTCGAGCGCTCGCGGTGATGGTGACCGGCCGGTCTTCCTGCCGGTCACCGGTGACGGTAGGTTGAGGCCGTCGACCGAGCGCGAAGGGACCAGACCATGTCCGAGATCTCCGACCTCCGCAGCTACCTGAGGGTGTTGGAGGGGGCCGGGCAACTGGCCCGGATCGACGCCCCCGTCTCGATGGTGCACGAGCTGGCCGACGTCGGCTCGACCCTGGCCCGCACCGACACCGGCGCCGGCTACTTCAGCAACGTCGACGGGAGCCCCTGGCCGATCGTGTGCGGCGGCGTCACCTCCCACCGCCGGGCCGCCATCGCCCTCGGCTGCGAGCAGGACGAGATCGTCGACGTCATGGACCGGGTGCTCGATCCGGCCAACGGCATCACCCCCGTCCGGGTCGATCCCGACCGGGAGCGGGTGCCATGGCTGGCCAACTCGGTGACCGGCGACGAGGTCGACCTCGACGCCATCCCCATCCCGACCCACAGCCGGGGTGACGGCGGTGCCTTCATCACCGGGGCCGTGACGGTGGCCAAGGACCCGATCTCGGGTCGGGGCAACCTCGGCTACAACCGGATGCTGCGCTTCGACGACCGCCGAGCCGGGCGGAACCGCCTGGGATTCAACGTCAACGAGTGGCGCGACGTCGGGACGTTCTGGAAGTCGCGGGAGGACCCGGACGCCCCGTTCCCGATCGCGCTGGCCATCGGACTCGACCCGGCGATCATGATCGCGGCCGGGGTGAAGACCCCGGTCGACGAGCTGCTGATCGCCGGTGCCATCCGGGGCCAGGGGATCGAGGTGTGCCGCGGGGTCACCGTCGACGTCGACATCCCGGCCGCGGCCGAGATCGTGATCGAGGGGCTGCTGCACCCGACCGTGCGGGAGCCCGAGGGACCGCTGGCCGAGTTCCACGGCTACCACGGCGAGGCCTGGAACAGCCCGACGTTCGAGGTCACCGCCATCAACCACCGCCACGACCCGATCTACCAGACGATCATCCCCGGCTGGTACGAGCACATCTACATCGGCAACGTGCTGCCCCGCGAGCCGTTGCTTCGCCGCTTCGTCCGCCACCTCGATGCCACCGCCGAGGTCCACATACCGCCGTACGGCAACGGCTTCCTGGCCATCGTCCGGATCGAGCGGGACAACCCGGGCACGCCGAAGAACCTGGCCATGGCGGCGATGGCGGCCCACCTCAACATCCGCAACGTGATCGTCGTCGACCGCGACATCGACTACCACGATCCCGCCGAGGTCCAGTGGGCGCTGACCAACCGAGTCCACTGGACGACCGACGTGTTCACCGTCCCCGGCGCCCAGGGTCACGAGATGGACCCGACCGCCGATCAGCGGGGTGTCAGCACCAAGGTCGGGATCGATGCCACCTACAAGCGGGAGCGGCGCGAGTACGGCGAGCGGGTCTCGTACCCGATGGTCGACCTCCACCGGTACCTGACGTGAGGCGGGTCGTGCTCGCCATCACCGGGGCGAGTGGTGCGGTCTACGGCATCCGGGCGCTCGAGCTGCTCCGCGACGTCGACGACGTCGAGACCCACGCCGTGCTGACGAGCGCAGCGAAGATGACGATCGGGATCGAGACCGCGGTCAGCGTGGAGCGGGTCGAGGCGCTGGCCGACCACGTCCACGGCAACCGCGACATCGCGGCCCCGATCGCCTCCGGCTCGTTCCGCACGGCGGGGATGCTGGTGGCACCGTGCTCGATCAAGACGCTCTCCGCGGTGGCCACCTCGGCCTCGTCCGAGCTGGTGGCCCGAGCGGCCGACGTCACCCTCAAGGAGCGGCGTCCCCTCGTGCTGCTGGTGAGGGAGACGCCGTTCCACCTCGGGCACCTCCGGCTGATGACCAGGGCGGCCGAGATCGGGGCCATCGTGCAACCACCGGTCCCCGCGTTCTACAACCGCCCCGAGACGATCGACGATCTCGTGACCCACTCGGTGGTCCGGGCGATCGAGCACCTGGGCATCGAGGCCGGTGAGACCGAGCGCTGGCACGGCGGCTGAGTGGGGGTGCGCTGGAGATCGGTTCGGTTGTGGATCGTGAGCCGGTGGCTCAGGGCGTGAGCATCGCCGCCGCCTGCTCGATCCGCTCGCCGGCGCCGTCGACCGAGGGCAGCGGCAGCTGGTACTCGTCGATCCCGTTCGTGTCGAGGAGGCGCCGCAGCTCCGCCCCGCACTGGGCGACGGTGCCGACCACGGCGAACGCCGACACCCACTCAGGGTCGATGTGGCGGGCCGCCGCCGGCGGGCCGCCATCGCCGAGCGCCCGGCGGATCGCAGCCACCCGCTCCGGGGTCAGGCCGAGGCGCTCCTTGACCTCGTCCGGCGAGTCGACCAGCCGGAACGTGAGCTGGGCCCTGGCCGCCTCGAGGTCGGCGTCGGTGGTGACGAGCATCGTCGAGTAGCCGACCAGGAACGGCCGGTCGCCGGCCGCCGCTCGCAGGCTGCGGACGTGCTCGCCGAGCAGGTCCTTGTGCACGTAGCTCAGGTTGAACCCGTCGGCCAGGCGGCCCCCCAGGTCGAGCATCCTCGGGCCCCGCCCGGCCAGCACGATCTCGACGTCCGGTCGCCCGTAGTGGAGCTCGGCCCCGGCGAAGCCGAAGGCGTCGCCGTCGTGGCTCACCCGCTCGCCGGCGAACAGGCGACGCAGCGTGCGAACCATCGACTCGACCGCCGCAACGGGCCGTCGGCGCTCGATGGCCAGTGGGCCGAGCGTCAGCCCACCCCCGGCGCCGAGCCCGAGCACGGCCCGGCCGCCGCTGGCCTCGTCGAGCGTGGCGATGGCCGAGGCGGTGGCCCCCGGGTGACGGACGAACGGGTTGGTGATGCCCGGACCGAGCCCGACCCGCTCGGTCCGGGCGGCGACGGCGGCGAGCGCCACGTAGACGTCCCGGGTGTGCAGCCCCTCGTCGTAGACGAAGCAGCGGGCCGCGCCCCGGTCCTCGGCCAGGGCGGCGAGCTCGGCCACCCGGTCGACGGGACCGTCCGGCATCAGGTTGACGGCGAGGGGCAACACGTCGTGGCCCCGGTGATCGGTCACGGCGCTGGACGGCTCAGCTCGGGGCCCGGACCGTGCGCCGAGGCGACAGCCGCCGCAACGACCGCAGCCGCCGACCGATCCGGCCGGTCAGGTCCCGCTCGACCACGCCGGCCGCGTTTCGCCCCGCCGCCCCGAAGATCCCGGCCCCGGGGAAGGTGCCGGCACCCGACAGGTAGAGGCCCTCGATCGGTGTCCGGTAGCGGGTCAGCTCCCTGCGTCGGCCGAGCAGGGCCGCCATCGGCGAGCCCGCATACGACGGCGTGTGGCCGCGGTGCATCGAGAACTCCCGCTCGTAGCGGTCGGGGGTCATGGCCCGCCACGACACGATCCGGTCGCGGGCCCCCGGTTCCATGAACCCGGCCCAGACGTCGAGCCACCGGGCCGGCTCGTCCGAGTCGGCCCAGCCCCCGGGATGGTCGTAGGGGGTGAACAGCACCTCGACGCTCAGCACGTGGTGGCCATCGGCGGTGACCAGCGTCGGGTCGAGCACCGAGGGGACGTTGGCCAGGATGCTCGGCCTGGCCGCCACCAGACCATCGGGCCGCAAGGCGTGGGCCTCGGCCAGGTCCTCCGGACTCGGTGAGATGAAGGCGGTCGGGCCGAGCAGCTCGACGTCGGGATGGCGCTCGGCCAGCCGATCGTGGTCGCGGTAGCGGGGGACCCCGTCGATGACGGCGTCGATCTTCGACTCGTAGCCGTCGTGGGTCGGCTGCGAGCGCCACCGGTCGATCAGGCGACGAGCGACCTGCGGCGGCTCGTCGATCCAGTCGACCAGGACCCGCTGGGGGTCGCAGGCGGCGACCACGACCGGGCTGACCAGCTCGGTGCCGTCGTCGAGCCGGACGCCGGCGACCCGTCCGTCCCGCAGCAGGAGCCGGTCGACCCGGGCGTCGCAGCGGACCCGGCCACCGGCCGCCTCGAAGCTGGCCCTGGTCGCGTCGGTCAGTGCGCCGCTGCCGCCCTCGGGTCGACCGGTCGTCACCAGGTGGCGCGAGGCGTAGCCGAGCGCAGCCAGGCCTGTACCGGGCAGTGCCGGGTGGGCGCCCCAGACCGTCGGCCCGGAGGTCACGAGCGGCATCGTCAGGTGCCAGTCCTCGAAATACTGACCGAGGACGTCGTCGAGGCTGCGGCGCGACCAGTCGAGCAGCCGCCTCGCCCCCTCGGCCCGCCGGGCCGGGCCCCCGTCGCCCCGCACCGCGGTCGCCGCCATCGGCACGGCGCCGGGGCGGGAGCGGGCCATGTCCAGCACCAGCTCGGCCACCGGCATGGCGTCGTCGAGGTAGCGGCGGTAGCCGTCGACCTGGTCGGGGAACGAGGCGCCGAGCGAGTCGAGCAGCCGGTCGACCTCGGGGAAGAAGAACCACGGCGCGGCCCCGTCGTGGTAGAGGTTCAGCGAGCCGGCGTCGGCCTCGAGATAACGGAGCCCGTGGGCGCCCAGCTCCAGCTCGTCGACGATCGGCATGGCCCGGATCAGCGTGTGATCGCAGTTGCAGATGTTGAACCGGGCCCCGAGGTCGCTCACCGTCGAGGCACAGCCGCCGACCTGACCCCTCGCCTCGAGCACGAGCGTGTCGATCCCGGCCCGGGCGAGGTAGGCGGCGCAGATCATCCCGTTGTGCCCACCACCGACGACGATCACCTCTGCGTCCTCTGCGGCTCCCATCAACCGATTGTACGATCCGATCGTGCGGACGATCGTTGTCCAGTTCCATCCCCTCGACGACAGCTACAACGTCGCCCTGCTGCACGCCGTCGTCGACGCGCTGGATGAGTCGGGCCGACCGCACGAGGTCGTTCGTCTGGCCCAGGGCGGCGTGGTCGACCGGGAGCGACTGGCGGCCTGCCAGCACCTGATCGTCGTCACCCCGACCTGGTGGGGGGCGATGCCGGCCCGCATCCTGGCCTGGCTGCAGGACGAGCTCGGTCCGTGGATCGACGGGGGCGCCGACGGGGCCCCGCTCGATCCGGGTCGCTCGCCGGTGCGGTCGGTCGAGCGGCTGACGATCGTCACCAGCCACGGGTCGTCGCAGCTCATCAACCGACTGCAGGGCGAGCCCGGTCGCCTGCTGTGGCGACGGTCGGTGCTGCCGCTGTGTCGACCGGGAGCCCAGCTCGACTGGATCTCGCTCTACAAGCTCGACCGGTCGGACGAGGGTGATCGCCGGGCGTTCATCGACCGGGTCGGTCGGGAGGTCCGGGCACTGGCCGGTACCGACGCCACCTCGGCCTGACCGGCCTCACCAGCGGCCGACCGCCCGCTCGATCCGCCGGCCGACGGCCGGGTCGGTGCCGGCACCCCGCGGGGCCGACACGAACGTCCGGCGGCACAGCCGATGGCAGTTCAGCCGGAGCGTCCACATGATCGTGCGACGACCGAGATCGCCCCGCCGGCGGGTGGCCAGCCAGGCGTGCGGCGTCGTGGTCACCACGCCGATCCGGCGGACCTGGCGCATGCCCGGCGCCACCCGGCCCCGGTCGTCGAAGACGAACGCCACCCCGAGCACCAGCACCCGTTCCAGCCACCCCTTGAGCAGCGCCGGGACGGTGAACGTGGTGGTCGGGTAGCAGAAGAGGAGGGCGTCGGCGGCCCGCACCAGCTCGGCCGACGCCGTGGTGTCGTCGGCGACCAACGGCTGGTCGGTGTGGTACGCCGCCCGCTCGGCGCTCGACATGAACGGCTCGAACGCATCGGCGGCCAGCTCCAGGTGGTCGACGTGGTGCCCGTTGGCGGCCAGGACCGCCACCGCCCGCTCGGCCACCACCCGATCCGGGTCGTCGGTCGCGTAGGCATCGATCACCAGCACCCGCATCGCCACCAGGCTAGGCAGCGAGGGGACCGGCCCGCCGGCTGGTGGCGGGATACGATCGCCCGATGGCCGACCAGCCGCCCGTGCGCATGGGCCTCTACCTCCAGGACAAGCACCCGATCGACTACGAGATCGAGATGGTCCGGTACGCCGAGGAGCGGGGCTTCGCCGAGATCTGGCAGGCCGACACCCGCCTGGCCCGCGACTGCGTCGTCATGATGAGCGCCCTGCTGGCCAACACCTCCCGCATCCGGATCGGCAGCGGCGTCCTCCCGATCTACACCCGCAACCCGGCCGTCATCGCCGCCAGCTGGAGCACGATGTGGGAGCTGGCCGGGCTCACCCCGGACGGCGGGAGTCGGGTCATGCTCGGCCTCGGGGCCTGGTGGGAGCCGATCGCCGGCCGGGTCGGCGCCGGCCGACGCAAGCCGCTGACCGCCATGCGGGAGAACATCGAGGCCATCCGGGCGCTGTTCACCATGGACGAGGTGAGTTACGAGGGGGAGTTCGTGCACCTCGACCGGGTCCGGCTCGACGTCGCCTACGGCGGCGGGCTCGGCCCGCAGCCCCGCGACATCCCGATCTACCTCGGGGCCACCGGACCGAAGATGCTGGAGCTGTCCGGCGAGATCTGCGACGGGCCGGTCCTCAACTACGTCGTGTCGACCGACTACATCCGCTCGGCCGTCGAGCGGGTCGCGGCCGGTGCGGCCCGGGCCGGCCGCACCATCGACGACGTCGACCGCCCCGAGCTGCTCGTGTGCGCGCTGTCCGACGACGACCCGGACGAGGCGATGCTGATCGGCAAGTCGCTGGTCGCCTACTACCTCGGCACCGAGCCCCACATCCGGGAGGCGTCCGGCGCCGATCCCGAGCTGGTCGAGCGGGTGCAGGAGATCGTCGGCTGGCCGGCGACGGAGGCCGACTACCGGCGGGCCGCCCATCTCATCCCCGACGACCTGACCCGCAGCCTGATGGCGGTCGGCACCACCGCCGAGTGTCGGGAGGCGGTGGCGGCCTACGTCGACGCCGGCGTGACCTGCCCGATCCTCTACCCGATCATGGACGACATCCGCCCGGTCATCGACGGCTTCGCCGGCTGGACCCCCTGACCGCGCTTTCCCTCGAGGGCCGGGACCCGCCATCATCGAGCCCATGATCGATCTGGAACGGCAGGGCGACGTCTTCGTCCTCACGATGAACGACGACGAGAACCGGTGGAACACCACGTTCACCCGGGGTGTCGCCGCCGCGCTCGACGAGGTCGAGGCCTCCGATGGCCCGGCCGCGCTGCTGACCGTGTCGAGCCACCCGAAGTTCTTCTCCAACGGCCTCGACCTCGACTGGATCATGGGCGACGACCCCGACCATCGGGGCGGCGACCGGGCGGTCTTCGGGGACGAGTTCATGGCGGTGATGGGGCGGGTCATCACCCTGCCGATGCCGACGGTGGCCGCGGTCAACGGTCACGGGTTCGGGGCCGGTTTCATGTTCGCCCTGTGCCACGACGTGCGGTTGATGCGGGAGGACCGCGGCTTCCTGTGCGCCAACGAGGTGCAGCTCGGCATGACGATCCCCGCCCCGGAGCTGGCGCTGTTCCGGCACAAGATCGGCGCTGGCGCCTTCCACGAGACCGTCATGCTGGCCAAGCGGTGGACCGGCCCGGCGGCCGAGGCCGCCGGGTTCGTCGAGGCCGCGGTGTCGCTCGACCAGCTCTCGGACCGGGCGATGACCCGGGCGGCCGAACTGGCGCCGCTCGGCGCCAACCGGGTCGGCTACGGCTGGATGAAGGAGCAGCTCTACGGCCCCGACGCCGCCCTCAACCACCCCCATGGCGCCGCCCACATGCTGAAGAACTCGCGCCAGTTCCCGCTGCGACCACCGGGCTGACGACACTCAGGTCGGGCCGTCCGACCGGGCGGTCCGCCAGCGATCGGAGCCGGGGGCGTAGCGATCGGCGAAGCCGGGGTCGTAGGCCGAGGCCACCTCGTCGGCCGGCCCGACCACCCGCCGGTAGGTCTCGATCAGGCGGTCCTCGGCCTCGTAGTCGAACGGGTCCTGCAGTCGTCGCTCGGTGGCGGAGCCCCGCTCGACCGGATGCTCGGCCAGGTGGCGGGCGGTGAAGGCGATCGCTTCGGCGGTCGGCATCACGTCCTCGTAGCCGAGCTCCGCCAGCAGTCGGTCGGTACCGAGCAGCTGGTGCCCCGTCGTGGCCTTGCCGAGGAACGGCCAGGCCGGGGTGGCCAGCTCGCCCGGCAGGCTGACCAGCTCGACCTCGGCGTCGAGGGCGGCGGCGATCACCTCGATCGTCTGGGCCGCCGTCAGGCTGTGGGTGTCGGTGACGTTGTAGGCCCGACCGGCCGACGCCTCCGGGTGGTCGACGGCCAGGCACAGCGCGTGGCTGGCGTTGGGCCCGAAGGCCGCCGCCCGGAGGGTGAGCCCGCCGTCGGCCACGATGATCCTGCGGCGGCCATCGAGGACGCGGCGAACGACCAGCCACTCCCGGGGATTGATCTGCCCCGGGCCGTAGATCAGGGGGTAGCGGAAGAGCGTCGCCCTCGGGTGCCGCTCGAACACCACGCGCTCGGTCGCCGCGATCTTCGCCACCTTCTCGTTGGGGTCGTCGACGGCGAGCGCCGCCGTCTCCCGGATCGGCACCGTCATTCCCGACGGGGTGTTGGCCCCCGGGTTCGAGATCCCCCGGTAGACGGGGATCCCGCCGACGGCGACGAAGCGGTCGGTCCGGTCGACGAAGAAGGGGGCCAGGTCGCGCAGCCGCCCGTACATGGCGTAGACGACGTCGAAGGTGCGAGCGCCGAGCGCCTCGGCCACCTCGTCGATGCGGAACGGGTTGGTGTGCACGTGCTCGACATGGTCGGGGATCGTGTCGACCTCGTGGCGCCCGGTGTGCAGGATCGTGACGTCGTGGCCCCGGTCGAGCAGCCCGTTGACGACCCCGGGACCCGTCGGCCCCGTGCCGCCGATCACCAGCGCCGTCGGTGCCGAGCTCATGCCCACTTCCTAGCGCTACTCGACGAGCGCGCACCAGGCGGCGATGACCGCCTCGAGCTCGGGCCGCCTGGCCTCGACCTCGTCGAGGTCGGCGAACCGCATGGTCCGGACCAACCGGGCGTCGCCCTCGAGCGTCGGGTGGTCGCCCGGGATCTCGGCCCCCCGGTGGAACATGAGGCTGACCAGCTTCCTGGCCGGCGAGAAGCTGGCGATGTTGCCGTTGAACACGAACGTGGGCGTCTGCCACTTCACCGTCTCGCTGATCCGCCCGTCGACGCCGAGCACGATGTGGCGGACCCGCTGCATCGCCGCCTCCATCGGGTGCTCCCGCTGATGGAACCACTCGTCGACCTCGTTTGCGGTCGTATCCTCCGACATGCGACTCATCTTATATACAAAATCTTGCATATGCTGTCGGTCGGTCGCTAGGCTCATCGGCCATGGAGGATCCGGTTGAGGCCATCGCCCATCCCCGTCGCCGGGCGATGCTGCGGTTGGTGCTCGACGAGGAGCGGGCGGTGGCCGACCTGGTCGAGCGGACCGGGCTCTCCCAGCCGGCCACCAGCCAGCACCTACGGGTGCTGCGCGACGCCGGCCTGGTCCGGGTCCGGGTCGACGGTCCGCGCCGGCTCTACCGGGCCGACCCGGACGGCCTGGCTCGACTGCGGCGCGAGCTGGACGGCTTCTGGCTCCCCGCCCTCGACGCCCTGAAGGCCGCGGCCGAGACCGACGAGACGACCGAGGAGGTCGGCGAGCGATGAGCGCCGAGTTGCACTACGAGACGACGATCGAGGCCAGCCCCGAGGTGGTGTTCCGCCACCTGACCGAGCGGGACGGTCTGCTGCGGTGGATGGCCGTCCAGGCCGAGGCCGATCCGACACCCGGCGGCGTCCTGCGCTGGACCCACGAGAACGGAGCCACCATGGCTGGTCGCTTCGTCGAGCTCGACCCGCCGACCCGGGTGGTGTTCCGGTACGGCTGGGAGGGCGGGCTGCTCGGCCTGCCCCCCGAGTCGAGCACCGTCGAGATCACGCTGACGTCGGTGGGCGACGCCACCACCCACCTCGAGCTGGTCCACCGGGACCTCCCGCCGGCGGCCGCCGCCGACCACGAGGTCGGCTGGCGGCACTTCCTCGGGGTGCTGGTCGGCTCGCTCGACGGGGAGTCGGTCAACCGGACGTGATCCGGCGGTCCTGGAACCCGGGTTCCACCGCCGGCGGCGCCGGTCCACAGCCGGACACCGCAGCCGCCATCGGATCGATCGGCGACGGAGCCCACTAGCGTCGCCGTCATGGACCATGCGACCGACGGGACCACGACCGAGGCCGACCCGGCCGGCCGCCTCGGCGTCGAGGCCCGCCGGCCGGAGCGGCCCGACGGTGGGCTGCTCGTCGAGGGCGGGGCCGTCGTCGCCGTCGACCGCGACCCGAGCGACGGTCCCTTCACGATCCACGACCCCGGGTGGGTCCACGTGGTCGGCGACCGGATCGTCGGCGTCGGGCCCGGCCCGGCGCCGGTCGAGGTCCGGGGTGCGACCGGCCACCGCATCGATGCTACCGGCCGGGCGGTCATGCCCGGCATGATCAACGCCCACACCCACCTGTTCCAGACGTTCTTCCGGGGCCTCGCCGACGACAAGGCCCTCCTCGACTGGCTCCGGGACTGCATCTGGCCCGGGGCCGTCCACCTCGACGCCGACTCGGCCCGCCTCGCCGCCCTCGTCGGCCTGGTCGAGAACCTGCGGACCGGCGCCACCTCGGTGATCGACCACCAGTACATCCACCCGGCCGATGGCGACGGGGCCGAGGCGATCGACAACGCCGTGTGCTCAGCCGCCGACGACACCGGCATCCGCTTCCTCCTGGCCCGCGGCTGGGCCGACCGCAACTACGAGCCCGGGCTCACCGAGTCGGCGGCGACGGTGCTCGACCGGGCCGACCGGGTGCGGGCCCGGTGGCACGGCCACGACGGCGACCGGATCCGGGTCGAGCTGGCGCCGCTGATCCCCTGGGGTTGCTCGGACGGGGCGATGGTCGACACCGTCGCCGCCTCGCGATCGTGGGGGGCGGGGACCCACGTGCACTGCGCCGAGACGCGGGTCGAGGTCGAGATGAGCCTGGAGGAGCGGGGGGTTCGCCACGTGCCCTGGCTGGACGGTCTCGGCGTGCTCGGGCCCGACACGCAGCTGGCCCACGGCGTGTGGCTCGACGACGACGAGCTCGACCTGATCGCCGAGCGGGGGGCGGTGGTCGTGCACTGCCCGGTGTCGAACATGTACCTGGCCTCGGGGGTGGCCCGGGTGCTCGACATGCGGCGCCGGGGCATCCCGGTGGCGCTGGCCAGCGACGGGCCGGGCAGCAACAACCGCCAGGACCTGTTCGAGGCGATGAAGGCCACCGTGCTGCTGCAGAAGGTCCACCACCTCGACCCGGTGGCCCTGCAACCCGAGGACTGCCTGGCCATGGCCTGCCGAGGAGGGGCCCGGGCCTTCGGCCGGCCGGACGAGCTGGGGGCCATCGAGGCCGGACGGCGGGCCGACCTGGTCGTCGTCGACCTCCGCTCGGTGTTCACCGCCCCCGTGCATCGGGTCGCCAGCGCCCTCGTCTACACCGCCACCCCGGCCAACGTCACCCACGTGGTGGTCGACGGCCGGATCCTGGTCGACGAGGGACGCGTGACCGTGCTGGACGAGCGCCGCCTGCTCGCAGCCGCCGACCATGCGGCGCAGCGGGTCTTCGCCTCGGTCGGCGTGGTCAGCCGCCTGCGATCCGACCCCGGCCCGGCCCCGGAGGCCGGTCGACCGACGGAGTAGTCTGGGCATCCGCCGACACCGAACGAGCGAGCAGGACGGAGATCGCGTGGCCCAGGTAGCCGCCTACCATCGACCGCAGGACCTCGACGGCGCCATCGAGCTGCTGGCCCGGCCAGGCCGAACGGCCCTGGCCGGCGGCACCGTGCTCAACGCCGACCGCGAACCGCCGGCCATCGAGGTCGTCGACCTCCAGGCCATCGGGCTGGACGGCATCGAGCCGGCGGGCCCCGACCGGGTCCGCCTCGGGGCCATGGTCACCCTCGACCGCGTGGCCGGCGGGGCCGACGGGCTGATCCCCGGATGGCTGGCCGACCTGGCCAGGGCGGAGCTGCCGTCGACGCTGCGGACGCTGGCCACCGTCGGCGGGACCGTCGCCGCCGGGGGAGGGGAGAGCGCCCTGCTCGTCGGCCTGCTGGCCGCCGACGCCGCCGTCGAGGTGGCCGACCGCTCGACCGCAGCCGCAGCGGCGGCCGCCGGCGGTGGTCGACCGCTCGCCGACGTGCTGGCGTCCGGCCTGGCCCCCGGCTCGATCGTCACCGCGGTCACCGTCGACGTCGCTGGTACCGGGGCCGTCGCCACCACCGGACGGACCCCGGCCGACGTGCCGATCGTCGCCGCCGTCGCCGTCGTGTCCGCCGACGCCTCGACCCGCCTCGCCCTCGGCGGCGTGGCCAGCCAGCCGGTGCTGGCCGACCCCGCCGACCCGACCGCCCGGCTGGATCCACCGGGCGACTTCCGGGGCAGCGCCGACTATCGCCGTCACCTGGCCGAGGTCCTCTCGGCCCGAGCGCTGGAGGCTGCCCATGGCTGAGCCGACCGCATCGAGCGCCACCGCCGCCGACCAGACGATCGAGATCACGGTCGAGCTCAACGGTCGCCCGCTCATCGACCGGGTCGCGCCAGGCGAGAGCCTCCGGGCCTTCCTCCGGCGCCACGGCATGTTCAGCGTGAAGTACGGCTCACCGTCCGGCGAGACCGGGGCCGGCGCCGTGCTGGTCGACGGTCGGCTGGCCAGCTCCGACGTGCTGCTGGCGGCCCAGGTCGACGGCCACGCCGTCACCACCGTCGAATCGCTCAACACCGAGCGGGAGCTGCATCCCGTCCAGGTCGCGTTCGTGGCCACCGGCGCCTTCCAGTCCGGCTACTCGGCCGGGGCGATGATCCTCGGCACCCTGGCCCTGCTGGAGCGCGATCCCGACCCGTCCGAGGACGCCATCCGCGACATGCTGTCCGGCATCCTCGATCGCGAGACCGCCTACGTGAAGCCGATCGAGGCGGTGCAACGGGCGGCGGCCATGCTCCGGGGCGAGGAGGTCGAGGCCTTCGGCCCGCTGGTGCTCACCCCGATGACCGACGGCACCAACGCCGTGGCCCACGATCCGGCGTCGCCCGTCCCCGATGCGTCGAGGGCCGTGCCCCGGCTGATCCCGTCCCGCGACGTTCCCGAGATGGCGGTGGTCGGCAAGCCCGAGGTCAAGGTCGATGCGGTCAAGCTGGCCAAGGGCAATCCGGCCTTCACCGACGACATCGAGCTGCGGGGGATGCTGTACGCCAAGCTGCTGACCAGCCCCCACGCCCACGCCAACATCGTCGATCTCGACGACTCGACGGCCCTCGCCCTGCCCGGGGTGCACGCCGTGCTCAGCTACAAGAACGTGCCCCGCATCAAGTACGCATCCGGCGGGCAGAGCTGGCCCAACCCCCACCCCCACGACCAGGTCAGCTTCGACACCAAGGTCCGTCACGTCGGCGACCGGGTGGCGGTGGTGGCGGCCGAGACGCCCGAGATCGCCGAGGAGGCGGTTCGGCTGATCGACGTCACCTACGAGGTGTTGCCGGCCGTGTTCGACGAGCGGGAGGCGCTGGCCGGCGGAGCCCCCGTCATCCACGACGAGGACGACACCGAGGAGATCTTCGACGCCGGGCGCAACATCGTGCACCGCATCACCGCCGAGCGGGGCGACGTCGAGGCGGCGTTCGATCAGGCGGCCCACGTCTTCGAGCAGACCTTCCGGGTCCACCAGGTCCAGCAGTGCCCCATCGAGCCCCACATCTCGATCGCCTGGCTCGACGCCGACGAGCGCATGGTCATCCGCACCGCCACCCAGGTCCCGTTCCACACCCGACGCATGGTGGCCCCGCTGCTCGAGATGGACATCAAGGACATCCGGGTCATCAAGCCCCGGATCGGCGGCGGCTTCGGGGCCAAGCAGGAGATGCTGATCGAGGACATCGTCGGCCACCTGGCCAAGGCGACCAGGCGCCCGGTCCGCCTCGAGCTCGACCGGTCCGAGGAGTTCCGGTCCAGCCGGACCCGCCACCCCCAGACGCTGACCTACCGGACCGGGGTCGACGCAGAGGGCACGATCGTGGCCCAGGACCTGCACATCATCGGCAACACCGGGCCGTACGGCACCCACGGCTACACCGTGCAGACCGTGTCCGGGCTGCGGGGCCTCACGTCCTACAACGCGCCGAACAAGCGGTTCCACTGCGACGTCGTCTACACCAACATCCCCGTCCCCGGGGCCTACCGGGGCTACGGCGCCCCCCAGGCCGAGTTCGCCCTGGAGGCCCACCTCGAGGACGTCGCCGCCGGCCTCGGCATGGACGTCATCGAGTTCAAGCGGCGCAACTGGGTCAAGGTCGGCTCCGAGATGGACATCGCCCCCCACCTGGGCGAGCGGGCGGTCGTCGAAGGCGAGCTGGACGAGTACCCGAAGGTGCTGTCGTCCGGCATCGAGGAGTGCGTGGCCCAGGCCTGCCGCGAGATCGAGTGGCACCGTCGTGACGATCCGGCGTGGGTCGCGCCGGCCGATCGGCCGAGCATCCGTCGAGGCATCGGCTTCGCCTTCTGCATGCACGGCACCGCGATCCCGTTCCTCGACATGGGCGGCTGCTCGATCAAGCTCAACGACGACGGCTCGTTCAACATGCTCGTCGGGGCAACCGACCTCGGTACCGGGGCCGACACCGTGCTCGGGCAGATCGCAGCCGAGGTGCTCGGCGTGCCGCTCGACGACATCAAGGTCTACTCGTCCGACACCGACGTCACCCCGTTCGACACCGGGGCCTACGCCAGCTCGACCACCTACATCTCGGGCACCGCGGCGCTGCAGGCGGCCGAGGCGGTGCGCAAGCGGCTGAAGGAGCGGGCGGCGATGCTGCTCGGGGTCGACGAGCCCTGCACGATCGAGCTGCGGGACCGCAAGGCGTTCGCCCCGGACGGCCGCTCGGTCACCCTGGAGGAGATCGCCCTCGACTCGCTGCACTGGCAGGAGCAGGAGCAGATCATGGGCACGTCGTCGTACGTGTCACCCGAGTGCCCGCCCCCGTTCGCGGCCCAGATGGCCGAGATCGAGCTGGACGTCGAGACCGGGCAGGTGACGGTGACCAAGCTGGTGATGGCCGTCGACTGCGGGGTGGCGATCAACCCGATCACCGCCTCCGGTCAGGTCGAGGGCGGGATGATCCAGGCCCTCGGCTACGCCCACTGCGAGGAGTTCGCCTTCGACGACGACGGGCGGATGCTGAACGACTCGTTCGGGCCCTACAAGATCTACCGGGCCGACGAGATGCCGGAGACCGTCGTCTACCTGGTGCAGACGATGGAGGACTCGGGCCCGTTCGGGGCGAAGGCGGTGGCCGAGATCCCCAAGGACGGTGTCGCCCCGGCCATCCGCAATGCGATCGTGAACGCAACCGGGGTCCGCATCGACGACCTGCCGTTCACCCCGGAACGCGTGTGGAACGCGTTGCGGGCGGCGGCGGGATCCGATCTCCAGGGAGGGTGATTCGATGACGATGAGGCCAGCATGCTGATTCTCCCCGACTGGCTGATCGTCGCAGCCGACCAGCCGCCACTGGCGGGCCACGGGGTCCGCACCGCCGGTGGGTTGGTGACCGACGTCGGTCCGAACATCGACCTGATGTCGACCTATCCGGACGACCTGCAGGTCGATGCGGAGGGGCACGTGGTGCTGCCGGGCTTCGTCAACGCCCACACCCACACCTACGGCACCCTGGCCCACGGGATCCCGGCCCCGGCCGGCGGTGGCCCGACCGACTTCTGGAGCTTCCTGGCCGACTACTGGTGGCCGCTGGTCGAGGACGCGCTCGACATCGAGATGGTCACGGCGGCGACCAACTGGGCCTGTGTCGAGATGCTGCGCTCGGGCACCACGTCGTTCTACGACGTCGTCGAGGCCCCGAACGCCCTGCCCGGCGTGCTCGCGGCCCAGCGGGCGATCGTCGAGGACCGGGGCCTGCGGGCCCGGCTCAGCTTCGAGGCGACCGAGCGGGCGGGGGCCGACGTGGCCAAGCGGTCGCTGGCCGAGAACGTCGAGTTCATCGACTCGTGCCATCGGGAGACCGACGGTCCCGGCCGGCTGCCCCATGTCGACGGTCTGATGTGCTGGCACACGACGTTCACCTGCTCGATCGACTTCATCGCCGAAGCCTTCGCCCTGGCCGCCGAACGGGGGGTGCTCAGCCACGCCCACTGCAACGAGGGCACGTTCGAGGGCCGGTGGGCCGAGGACAACCTCGGCATGCGACCGGTCGAGGTCTACGACTCGCTCGGCATCGCCGGGCCGCGGTTCCAGGCCAGCCAGTGCGTGCAGCTGACCGATCGCGAGCGTCGGCTGCTGGCCGAGCGGGGCGTTCGCATCACCCACATGCCGCTGGCCAACGGCGAGGTCGGCGGCGGGATCGCCCCCATCCCCGAGCTGGCGACGGCCGGGGCGACGATCGGGCTCGGGAGCGACGGCTACATCAACGACCTCTACGAGGTCATGCGTGGCGCCTTCCTGATCCACAAGGCCCGGCTGCAGGATCCGCAGATCATGCCGGCCCGCCAGGTGCTGGAGATGGCGACCGAGGGCGGGGCCAGGGCGCTCGGCATGGACCGGGTTGGCCGGCTCGAGCCCGGCTGGGCCGCCGATGTGCAGGTGGTCGACGCCAGCTTCCCGACCCCGGTGACCGAGCACAACCTGATCGAGCAGCTGGTGCTGTGGCGCAACGGCAGCCACGTTCGTGACGTGCTGGTGGCCGGCCGGTGGCGGGTCCGCAACCACGAGGTGCTCGACGCCGACATCGACGAGCTGCAGGCCAAGACCCGGGAGCAGGCCACGCGCCTCTGGACCCGGTCCTGATCGCCTGCGCGGCCGTCAGGTCACGGCGGTGACCCAGGCCCCGAGCATCATCATCGTCGTGACCTGTGCGGCCAGCGTGAGCCGCAGGTTCGAGGCGAGGTCACCCTTCAACTCCCCTCGCAGCTCCGCCATCTCGCCCCGAAGCCCCGACTCGAGCGCTGTAATGCTGCCTTGGAGGCCCGCCACTTCGCCGCGGAGGCCTGACTCGAGTGCCGTCATCTTGCCTACAAGGCCGGCCATTTCGCCGCGGAGGCCCGACTCGAGAGCGGTCGTGCTGCCTTCGAGGCCGGCCATCTCACCCCGCAGGCCTGATTCGAGTGCCGCCATGCTCGCCTCGATGCTGCCCATCCGGCCTGCGAGTTCACCCCGAAGCGCCGCCATCTCGGCTCGGAGTTCGCGGCTGAGGATGTCGACGTCGGACTTCGTGGCGAGTTGGTCGTAGTCGAGTGGGGGCATGGCTTCCATCGCCACGTTGGCGAGGTGATCGCTGCCTAGGCTCTCGGCCAGGGCTTGGCGCAGGTCGAGTCGGTCGTTCTCGGTGATCTCCACGGTCGTCGGTCTCCGGGTTGCAGGTTCGCTTCCGGGGAGCCGGGACTCCGAGGACTCCACGGTACCCCAGCGCGGTGACGACGGGCCCGTCGACCCGATGGCGTCCAGCCCCGGCCGAATACCCTGAGCCCATGGGCCACGACATCATCCGGGAGCTGGCCGCCGCCATCGACCGAGGCGAGCCGGTGGTGCTGGCCACCGTGGTCCGCACCGATCGCTCGGTCCCCCGTCGCCCCGGCACGAAGATGCTGGTCCACGCCGACGGTCGGATCGACGGCACGGTCGGCGGCGGCGAGATGGAGGCCAGGGTCCGAGCCGAGGCGGCCGAGGCCCTCGCCGACGGGCGCCCCCGCCTCCTGTCGTTCGACCTCGTCGACCCCGCCAGCGGTGACCCCGGCGTCTGCGGCGGCACCGCCGACATCTACCTGGAGCCCCACATGCCCGACCCCCTGCTCTTCGTCGTCGGCGCCGGCCACGTCGGCCGAGCCGTCGCCGACCTGGCCAACTGGCTCGGCTTCCGCACGGTGGTGTGGGACGACCGCCCCGAGGCGCTCGCCGAGCTCGCCGACTCGCTGGCCGACCGGCCAGGACCCGCCGGCCCGACCCCCGCCCCGGTCACGGCCACCGGCCCGATCGGCGCCGCCCTCGCCGAGCACGGCATCGACGCGACCGCCTCGATCGTCATGGTCACCCGCAACGTCGACCTCGACCTCGACCTGCTCCCACCGCTCCTGGCCACCTCCGCCGGCTACGTCGGTCTCATGGGATCGAAGCGGCGCTGGGCCACCACCCGGGGTCGCCTGCTCGACGCCGGTCTCGTCGGCGACCAGACCGAGGGTGACCTCGATCGCATCGTGTCGCCCATCGGCATCGAGATCGGGGCCGAGACGCCCGAGGAGATCGCGCTGAGCATCCTGGCCCAGGTCGTGGCCCGGCTTCGCACGTGACCGACCGGTCCATCGGGGTCGACGGCCCCCTCTGCCTGCTCCGGGGCGGCGGTGACCTCGCCACCGGCGTGGCCTGGCGCCTGACCCGGGCCGGCTGGCCCGTGGTGGTCTGCGAGCTGCCGGCGCCGCTGACCCTCCGCCGCACCGTCGCCCTGTCGACGGCGGTCACCGACGGCAGGGTCGACGTCGAGGGCCTCGTCGGTCGCCGGGTCGCCGACGCAACCGAGGCCGCCGCCATCGCCATCGCCGGCGAGGTCCCGGTGCTCGTCGCCCCCGAGCTGCCCGACCGGGACGACCTCGCCTCCGACGTCGTCGTCGACGCCCGGCTGGCCAAGCGACCCCTCGACACCACCATCGACGACGCCCCGCTCGTCGTCGCCCTCGGCCCCGGCTTCACCGCCGGCGTCGACTGCCACGCCGTCGTCGAGACCATGCGGGGCCATCACCTCGGCCGGGTCCGGTGGGAGGGCTCGGCCGCACCCGACACCGGGACCCCCGGTCGGGTCGGCGGCCGCGGCGCCGAGCGGGTGCTCCGGGCCCCGGGCGAGGGGCGCGCACGCTGGCGGGTCGCCATCGGCGACCGGGTCGAGGACGGTCAGGTGCTGGGCGACGTCGACGGCGTCACCGTCACCGCCCCCTTCGACGGGGTCGTCCGAGGCCTGATCGCCGAGTCGGTCGAGGTCGCCGCCGGGCTCAAGATCGGCGACGTCGATCCCCGGAGCGACCTGGACGGCACCCACCACCAGATCTCCGACAAGGCCCTGGCCGTCGGCGGTGGTGTCGTCGAGGCCGTGCTGACCTGGCTGGCCCGAACCCGCCGGGCGGAGCCGACCGCCTGATGACCTCATCCGTCGAACCGGTCATGCTCGACGCCGTGGCCCATGCGCTCGGTCTCGGTGACAACGAGCTGGTGTCGCTGGTCGGCGGCGGCGGGAAGACGACCCTGCTGTTCGCCCTCGGCCGCCAGCTCGGCCGCCGCACCGTCCTGACGACCACGACGAAGATGGGTCGGGACCAGACCGGCGGCTACCCGGTGCTGACGGGGCCGGACGACGACGAGGTCGCGGCCGCCGTCGACCGCAACGGGCCGGTGCTCGTGCGGCGGATCGAGGTCGACACCAAGGCCGGCGGCGTCGCCCCCGAGGACTGCGACCGCTGGTTCGCCGACGTCCCCGGCATCGACCACGTCGTCGTCGAGGCCGACGGGTCCCGCCAGCGCCCGTTCAAGGCCCCGCGGGAGGGTGAGCCCGTGATCCCCACGAGGACCACCACCCTCGTCGCCTGCGTCGGCGCCGGCGCTCTCGGCCGGGTGATCGCCGACGCCTGCCACCGGCCGCTTCGCCTCGCCGCCGTCGCCGGGTGCTCGCCCTACCAGCGCCTGACGCCCGAGCGGCTCGCTGCGGTGCTGGCCAGCGAGCGGGGCTCCCGCAAGGGTTGCCCGCCCGCCGCCCGCTACGTCGCCCTGATCAATCAGGTCACCGATCATCATCTACCCTTCATCGACGAGCTGGTGGCCAGCGTGGGATCGGTGTTTCCCGTGGTGGCCGTGGCCGAGGCGGCGGCCAGCGCTGCCGAGCACTGACCCTGCGGACCCTGGGCGACCCCGATGCGCACGACCGGCACCAACCTGCACCGCCAACTCGGCGTTGTCGCCCTTGGCGTCGCGCTGCTCGCCGCCGCCTGTGGCGGTGGCATCGACGGACGGGCCCGAAGCGAGCGCCTCGACGACCTGGCCGACCTCCGCCGGTGTCCCGACCCGCTCGTCATCCAGACCGACTGGTACCCGGAGCCCGAGCACGGTGCGCTGTACCAGCTGACCGCCGGCGAGGGCCGGGTGGATCCGACGACCGGCCACTTCCGGGGCCCGCTCGCCGCCACGGTCACCCCCGAGGGAGCCGGCGGCGATGGGGGCGAGGACCGCGTGGTCGAGCCGCCGGTCACGCTCGAGATCCGGGCCGGCGGTCCGGCCTTGGACGACCGGACGCCGCTCGAGATCATGGTCGACGATCCCGGGGTCTTCCTCGGCTACGTCAACACCGACGTGGCGATCGCCAACCACGAGGAGACGCCGACGACGGCGGTGGTCGCCCCCCTCGAGATCAATCCCCAGATCATCATGTGGGACCCGGACACGTACGGGATCGAGTCGTGGGACGACGTGCGCGACACCGACGCCACGGTCAGTCACGCCCCCGGTGCGCTCTACACCGACTTCCTGGTCGGCGCCGATCTCGTCGACGCCGACCAGCTCGCCGACACCTACGACGGCACGCCGACCCGCTTCGTCGCCCAGGGCGGGGCGCTGATCCAGCAGGGCTTCGCCACCCAGGAGCCGTACACCTACGAGAACGTGCTGGTCGACTGGGGACGACCGGTCGGCACGCTGCTGGTGCACGACGCCGGCTACGAGATCTACCAGGGTCCGCTCGCCATCCTCGACGATCGGGTCGACGCCGACGCCCGGGCCTGCCTGGCGGCGCTGGTCCCGCTGGTCCAGCAGGCGGTGGTCGACTTCCAGCGCGACCCGACCGTGACGAACGAGCTCCTCGTCCAGGTGGTCGACGATCTCGACACGGTGTGGGACCTGACCGACGACGGTGCCCTGGCGACGGTCGTCGAGATGGGCTCGCTCGGCATCGTGGCCAACGGTTCGAACGGCACGGTCGGCGACTTCGATTTCGAGCGCCTCGAGGGGGTCATGGCGACGATGGCCGAGCGGGTCGAGTCGGTCGACGTGCCAACCGATCTGCGGGCCCAGGACGTCGCCACCAACGAGTTCATCGACTCCGACATCGGCCTCTGACGCCGTCGCTGGCGCCGATGGCTGCGACCCGCAGCGGTCGCTTTCCAGCGGTTTTTGGCCCGAGTCGGGTGACTTGGCCGGCTTTTCGTCTATGGTTTCATCTCGGCGCGGATGGAACGACATCGTGAGGGCTCAGTGCGGCTGTGTGTGTCACATGGCCGGACTATGTTGACGAACCTGTACCTACGACCGAGGTAGACGTCGGACCGAGCCATCCGACCCGCCGATGAAACCAGTCACCACCATCCCCAGCGACGAGATCGGGGTCCGTCCGTCGACGACGAACGGCACCGGCGCGGCCGGATCACGCAGCGACACGTTGCCGCTCGGTCCACCCCGCAGCGTCCGATCGCGCGTCCCCCAGGTCGTGCTCGCCGGCCTGTTGATCGTCGGCGGCGCCCTCGGGGCCCTCCTCCTGTTCAACCAGTACAACCAGCGGGCGCCGGCCGTCGTCGTCACCGAGGCGGTGCCCCACGGCACGCAGCTCACCCGCGACCAGCTGGCGATCACCGACGTCGCGGTCGACCGCGGCGTGGCGACGCTCGGCTCCCTCGACGAGGTGGTCGGTCGCTTCGCGGCCAACGACCTCAGCCCGGGCGAGCTGCTGGCCCCGTCCGACGTCGCCACCGACGAGCAACTGGTCACCGGCGCCGAGTCGGTGGTCGGCCTGCTGCTCGAGCCCGGCGCCTACCCGACCACCCGGCTCGTGGCCGGCGACCGGGTCGACGTGTTCGCCGCCGACGGTGAGGGCGAGCTCCTCGCCGCCGACCTCGTCGTGTTCGACGTGGTGCCGTCGTCGAGCGACGGTCGCACCCTCCTGGTCTCGCTGGTCGTCGGCGACGGGGAGGCCACCCGCCTCTTCACCGCCGACGGTCGGGGAGGCACTCGCCTCGCCCTTCGGGGGCGCGAGTGACGACGGTCTCGCTCGTGTCGTTCTCGGGGGCGCCGGGCACCACCACCGTCGCCCTCGCCACCGCGGCCGCGCTCACCACCACCGGGGTCCCCGAGCCGGTCCTCGTCGAGCTGGCCACCAGCGGTGGCGTCGTCGCCGGCTGGTACGACCTGCCGGCCGAGCCCGGCCTCAGCTCGTTGGCCCTGGCCATCGGGCCAGACCGGCCCGACGTGCTGGCCCATGCCCAGGAGCTGCCCGGAGGGCTGCCGGCGGTGGTGGCCCCGCCGTCCGGATCGCGGGTGCTCAAGGTGCTCGGCGCCCGAGCTGCGGCGCTGGCCTCCTACCTGCAGCAGCTCGACGCCACCGTCGTGGCCGATTGCGGGCGGGTGGCGGTCGACACGCCCCTGCGGCCGGTGCTGGAGGCGTCGAGCCTGATCGGGGTCGTGGTCCGACCGACCCGCGAAGACTTCCGGCTCGCCGCCACCGGCCTGGCCGAGCTCAACACGGTGGCCAGCGGTCCCCTGCCCGCCGGTTGGGTCCTGATCGGCGAGAGCCCGTGGTCGGTCGACGAGATCATCACCCAGTACGGGCTCCCCGTGCTGGCCACGGTGGCCGACGACCGCCCGGGGGCCGAGGCCGTCGCCGGTCGTCGTCGCCTCCGCCGGCACTCGCCGCTGTCCCGCAGCGTGCAGTCGTTCGCCGACGACGTGACGAAGCACCTCCGGGTGGCCCCGGTCGACGACCCGCTCGGCTACCTGCGCTCTCATCCAGCCGAGTCGGCCGACCCGGCCGACGTCGCCCCGCCCCCGCCCCCGCCCCCACCCCCGCCGACCGGAGCCGGCGACGAGCTCCCGATCGACGACCCCGCCGACGACAACAACCCCGCCGACGGCAACCCCACCGACGACAACGAGCCCGCCGACGACAACGCGCCCGCCGGCAACCCCGCCGACGACAACGCGCCCGCCGGCAACCCCGCCGACGGCAACCCCACCGACGACAACGGCACCGGCCAGATGTCCGACGACGAGCCGGCGGCGCCCGCCCCGCCGGTCGAGCCCGAGCCCCAGCCGGTGACGGCCGAGGAGGGGCGATGATCGATCCGGCCGTCGTCCCCCGCCTGGCCGCCGACGTCGGCGAGGCCCTCGCCCGCACGGGGTTCGAGGCCCTCGCCCCCGACGACCGCAAGCAGCTGGCCATCGCCACCTCGACCAAGGTGGCGCAGGAGTACCAGCTGTCGGTCCTCAACTCGTCCGGCCTGCTCCTCGACGACGACCAGATGGCCGAGCTGACGTCGGCCCTGTGCGACACGGTGCTCGGCACGGCCCAGCTCGGGCCGCTGCTCCGCCAGGGCCACCGCTACTCCGACTTCCACATCAACGGCGCCGACAAGGTCTTCGCCAAGGAGCGGGGGAGCGGTCGGATGGTGGCCCTCGACCCGATCGTCGGCTCCGAGGGCGAGCTGATCGACCTGGTCAAGAAGCTGATCCGGGCCTACGCGCCGGGCGAGCCCCGATTCGATGCCGGCAGCCCGGCGGTCGACATCCAGCTCCCCGACGGCGAGCGGGTCCACGCCATGCGCAACGTCGTCGACCCGCCGGTGGTGCTGGCCATCCGCATCCCCGACTTCTCGCTGGAGAGCCTCGACGACCTGATCGACAACGACACGATCGAGCCGGAGATGGCCCGGTTCCTGCACGCCGTGGTCGAGGCCAGGCTGAACGTGATCGTCGCCGGCGGCACCGGCAGCGGCAAGACCACCCTGCTGCGGGTCCTGCTCAACGAGGTCGACCCGACCGAGCGGATCGTCACGATCGAAGACCTGCGGGAGCTGCACCTCTCGAGGTTCCCGAAGCGCAACCCCAACGTGTGGTCGGCCGAGTCGGTCAAGGCCAACGTCGACGGCCAGGGTGAGGTCACCGTCGAGTACCTCCTGCGGGAGGCGCTGCGCCAGGACCCCGACCGGATCGTGGTCGGCGAGGTCCGGGGCCGCGAGGCGCTCGAGATGTTCAAGGCCATGAGCACGGGCAACGAAGGCTCGATGTGCTCGGTCCATGCCCGCTCGGCCGCCAACATCGTGCCCCGGCTGATCCAGTGCGTCCCCGACCGCGAGCCCGACCAGGTCTGCATCGAGATCGCCAACTCGGTCGACCTGTTCGTGCACCTCACCCGGTCGGCCAACGGGCCGAGGATCACCTCGATCCTCGAGGTCGACGACCACCTGCCCGAGACCTCGGGCGTGGTCCACACCACCCGACTGTGGGAGGGCGACGGCCTCGCCCATCCCCGGCTGGTCGGCCGGCTGTCGGCCCATCGGGCCACGCTGCTCGCCGACCACGGCTGGTGGTCGTGATGACCGCGATGTCGGCCATGCTGGCCGGGGTGGCCGTCGGGCTCGGGTTGTGGCTCGCCGCACTGGCCGTCACCGGCCGCATCGTGGTCACCGGCCGCCGCACGCCCTCGGCCAGCCGGCGCTCGGTCGGGCCTCGGGTCTTCGACCCCCGCGACGCCGCGTTCGCCGTCGTCGCCGTCGCCCTCGGGATCGCCGTGCTGGCCTCGACCCGGCTGGTCGTGGCCGCGCTGGCCGCCGCCGTCGGCGTGCTGCTGATCCCCCGGGTCGTGCGGGCCAGGGCGGCCCGCGAGCAGGCGGTGGTCCGCATGCGGGCCGCAGCCGAGTTCGTCGAGGCCATCCGGGGCGCCCTCGGAGCCGGCAGCGGACTCGAGGCGGCGATCGTCGAGTCGGCCAAGCGTCCGCCCGACGGCCTGGCCGTCGAGCTGGCGGGATTCGTGGCCGACACCCGGCTGCCCGAGGTCACGACCGAGGAGGCCCTGCGGCGACTGGCCGCCCGGGCCGACGAGCCGGCGATCGACCTGCTGGTCGGGTCGCTGTTGGCCGCCCTGCGGGGGGCCGCCGGCGACATGGGTCAGCTGTTCGAACGGATCGCCGACCAGGGCCGGGAGTTCGCCGACACCAGGGCCCAGACCCAGGCCGAGCGGGCCAGGGTCGAGTTCCAGACCAAGGTCCTGTCGCTCCTGGTCGTCGGCGTCGCCCTGCTCTCGGTCGTCGTGTCGCCCGATCTCACGGCGGTCTACGGACCGTCGTTCGCCGGTCAGGTCCTGCTCGCCGTCCCGGTGGCGGTGTTCGCCCTCGGCTGGTGGTGGCTGATCACGATGAACCGGGTCGAGGGCCAGTACCGGTTCCGGCTCCGGGCGGCCGTAGCCGACGACGGGGCGGCGCCCGATGCCGGGGCCGGTACCGGCATCGGCGGAGCGCTGGGGGCTCGCCGATGATCTGGGCCGTGGTGCTCTGCGGGGCCGCCGTCGCCGCCGGCGTGTGGCTCCTGGCCGGGGCGCTCCGGCCGGCGCCGCCGCGGCTGGCCGGGGCCGAGGTCGGCCCCCGGGTCGGCGTGTCGGTGGCGGCCCGCCGCCAGGCCGCACCGGAGGTGGGGCAGCGCCTCGACCGCCGTGGTCGTGGCCTCGGCGCCTCCGAGGTGCTCGACTCGCCGTTCTACCGCAGCCTCGACCGCGACCTGCGGGTGGTCGACGATGGCATCGAGACCATCCTCTACCACCAGCTCTTGCTGGCGCTCACCGGGTTCACCTTCCCGCTGGTCCTGCTCCTGGTCATCTTCCCGATCGGGGGGTTGACCGTGCCGCCTCTGGTCGCCGTCGGGCTGGCGGTGGCCGGCGGCCTCGCCGGGGCCTGGCTGCCGATCCACACCCTGCGAACCGAGGCCGAGGCTCGCCGCCGCGAGTTCGGCGCCGGGCTGGCCCAGTACCTGTCGTTCGTCGACGTGATGGTGTCCGGTGGCAACTCGATCGACGCCTCCTTCGAGTTCGCAGCCGAGCTGGGCGAGGGCTGGGTGTGGGACGAGCTCCGCTTCGCCATCGCCTCGGCCTCGAGCGCCACGCTCGCCCCGTACCGGGCCCTCCAGGACCTCGGCCACGAGCTCGGGGTCGTCGAGCTGACCAACCTGGCCCGCCGGCTCGAGCAGACCCAGTCGACCGGGTCGGCGATCGGGCCGGCCCTGCGCTCGCTGGCCGACTCCCTGACCCGCGACCAGGCCCGCCAGGTCAAGATCGCCGACGACGAGGTCACCGAGAAGATGACCTTTCCGCTCATGGTCGTCCTCTGCTCGCTCCTCACCTTCTTCGGCATCGCCGCCGTCACCGCCATCCTCCGCGCCGCCCAGGGCTTCTGACCCCCGACCCCGACCCCGACCTCCGACCACCCGATCCGCCAACCGACCAAGCAGACCGAAGACGAACACCCGCCATCGAGAGGAGCACGCCGTGCCCTTCACCAACCAAGCCATCGCCGCCAACGTCCGCCTCCTCGACGCCAGGGCCAGGCTGTGGCGCCGGTTCGACGACGAGCGCGGCGCCGTTGCCATCGAGTACGTGATCGTCGCCGTCGCGCTGCTGGCCATCGCCGGTGCCATCGCCGCCGCCCTGACCACGCTCGGCAACGACGCCGTCGAGCAGATCCCCGACTCGGTCAGCAACACCGGCGGCTGATCGATCGATGAGCTCGGGGAGGAGAGGACCCGGTGACACCAACAGCAGACCAGGACAGGGGAGCGGGCCGCCGGACGGGCGAGCGCGGCGCGGCCTCGGTCCAGGTCGCGCTGGTGGTCGTCCCGGCGCTGTTCGCCGTCCTCATCCTCGCGCTGCAGTTCACGTTCGCCTGGATGGCCTCGGCCGCGGTGCAGACGGCGGCCGAGAACGCGGCCGACGCCGCTTCGGCCCGCAATGCCACCGAGGCCGACGCCATGGCCGCGGCCAGCCGGGTACTCGACAACGCCGGCTACGCCACGGTGACCGGTACCGACATCTCGATCGGAGCCGAGTCGGTGCGGGTCGAGCTGCGGGCCAGGGCCTACCAGTTCCTGCCGGTGGCCTGGGAGGTCGTCGGCGTGGCCGAGGCCCCGGTCGAGGACTTCCGCTCGAGCGAGGAGCGACGATGACCGTCGACCCCGGCTCCGAGCGGGGCGACGTCGCCGTCGAGGCCGCCATCGTGGCGCCGGTCCTGCTGTTCCTCATGTTCGCCGGGCTGCTCGTGGCCGGCCGGTCGATCCAGGCCAGGAGCCAGGCCGAGTCGGCGGCCCAGGAGGCCGCCAGGGCCGCCTCGCTGCAGCAGACCCCTGGCGCCGCCGTCGCCGCCGGCCAGGAGGCGCTGGTGGCCAACGTCGGCGACACGGTCGGCATGACGTGCACGGCCGCGATCGACGCCGGCGACCTCAGCCCCGGCTCGGTCGTCGAGGTCGAGGTCAGCTGCGACGCCGACCTCGTCGCCGGGCGAAGCCACACGTTCCGGGCCAGGGCCATCGAGGTCGTCGACCGCTTCCGTCAGGGGGAGACGGAATGACCGCCGTCGCCGCCGTGACCGCCTCCCCGGCCCCCCGGGGGGACGACGTCGCCGCCGAGCGGGGCTCGGTCAGCATCGCCGGCGCGCTGTTCGGCATCGGCATCTTCACCCTCATCGGGCTCGTGCTCCTGCACGGTCAGAGCCTCGCCGCCCTGTCCCGCACCCGGGAGGCGGCCGACAACGCAGCCAGGGCCGGGGCCCAGCAGATCGACACCGATCACCTGCTGGCCACCGGCGAGGTGCGGATCGATCCGGGCCTGGCCGCCGACGCCGTGGCCGCCTACGCCGCCAACCTGCCGGACCTCAGCGTCACCGAGGTCCGGGTGGAAGGTCCGACCATCTCGGTCACCGTGGCCGAGACCGTCGACCCGATCACCGGGCTCGGCGGCTCCCGGACGTTCACCGCAACCGAATCAGCCACCGCCCTGCGCGGTGTGACCGGAGCCATCGACTGATGCGAACCTCCCGACTCGTCCTCTCCATCCTCGCCCTGGCCGCACTGGCCGCCATACTGGTCGGCCTCCCGCTGGTCCTCGTGCTCGCCGTCGGCTGGCCGATCCCCGACCCGTGGCCGTCCTCGGCCGAGTTCGGTGACATGCTCGCCGGTCGCGCCCCGGTCCCGACCGACCTGGTGGTCTCGGTCCTGGCCGTCATCATGTGGCTCCTCTGGGTGCAGGTGGCGTTGGCGGTCGCGGTCGAGGTGCTGGCGGCGTTCCGGGGTCGGCTCGCTCGCCGAGCGCCGATCCTGCCCGGCCTCCAGCTCACCGTCGGCAAGCTCGTCACCACCGCGACCCTGCTGACCACCAGCCTGTCGGCCCGACCGGTCGCCGCCGGGCCGCTGCCGCCGGTTGCGGTGACCCAGGTCGACGACGCCCCGGCCGCGGCCGGGCCTGCCGATGCGGCTGCGACCGACGGTTCGACCCGGTCGTCCGGCCCGGCCCTGCGGGCCTACCAGACCGAACCGGGCGACACGTGGTGGGGGATTGCCGAGGACACCTACGGCTCCGGCACCCGCTGGAAGGAGATCCGCAACCTCAACCTCGGTCGCACGATGGACGACGGCTCGGTCATCTCGGTGGCCACCGATCTGCTCCGCCCAGACTGGCGGCTGCTGCTGCCCGCCGGCGGGGTCGCGGCCGATGGCGCGCCCGCCGACGCCGCGGCGGCGCCGGCCGGCTCGACCGCCGACGCCTCCGGCGCGACGGTCGCGGACGCCGGCCCGTCGACGGTCGGTGGAGGGTGGCCCGAGGTCGTCGTCGAGCGGGGTGACACGATCTGGGACCTGGCCGAGGACGACCTCCAGGAGCTGGGTCGCGAGGCGTCGACGGTGGCGGTGGCCGAGCGGGTCGAGGAGATCGCGGAGATCAATCGCGACCGGCTCGACGGCGACCCCGACCTGATCTACCCGGGCCAGCGCTTGGCGCTGCCGGAGCGACCGCCGCTCGCCGAGCGCTCGCCCGGCGCCAGTGGCCCACCGGACGCCATCGGCCCCGGCTCGGGCTCGGCCCCGGCCGACGACGCTCCGGCAGCCGACGGCGGCCAGATCGGTGGCGGCGAGACGAGCGGCGACGAGACCGGTCGCGACGAGGCCCCGGCCGACGCCGACGGCAACGGCTCGGCCGACGCCGGTGACGACGGCCCGGGCCCCATGACCGACGTCGGCGAGGAAACGGGGGCGCCGGCCACCACCGCCGACCCCGACCCCGCCGGCCCCGGGGACGTCGCCGACCCCGACCCCGCAGACGCCGCAGACACCGCCGGCCCCGGGGACGCCGCCGACCCCGAGGATGCCGCCGGCCCCGAGGACGCCACGGACACCGCCGATGCCGCCGGTGGGCCGGCCGACGACCAGAGCACCGGCGACGCCCCGAGCGTCGAGTCGGTCCGGGCCGCCCTCGGGCCGGCCCCGGAGCTACCGGCCCCCGAGGCGGCGATGCCGATCATCACCAACGGGGCCGGGGCCGCCGCCGATCCCGACCAGCGCCCGCCGGCCTCCGACGCCGCCGACGCCACCGACCCGACGCCGGGCGACACGACCGCCGACGCTCCGGCCGAGCCGGCCAGCGCCGGGCGGAGCCTCGACACCACGTCAGCCGGCGACGGCGACGGCGACGGAACGAGCGACGACGGGGCCGAGCGCCAGCCGTCCGACCCCGACACGAGCGACGCCGCCGAGGACGTCGGCACCGACGCAGATGCGGATGCCGACGTCGGCGAGACGAGCGGTCCGCTGTCGCCCCTGTCGCCGGCCGATCCGTCGGCCGACGCCTCCGGGGCGCCCCTTGCCGGCGCCAGGGCGCTGGCGCCGGACTGGGTTCCGCCGACCACGCCCGAGGCCACCTTCGCCGACGACGACCTGCCGGCGGCCCCCGCCCCCGACGCCACGGTGCCGACCAGCTCCGGCCGGGCCCTGCTCGACCCCGCTCGGTCCCGGACCCACGACGCCGTCGAGCTGCCGACCGCCGGCCGGGCCGACAACATCGAGGTGGCCGTCAACGCCTCGCCTGGCGCCGACGAGGAGGGTCTCGACACCGCGACGACCCGGGCCCCGGTCTTCGCCGGGCTGGCTGCGCTGACCCTGATCGGCGGCTACCTGTTCCGGGCCCGTGGCCGCCGGCGCAAGACCGTGCTCCAGCACCGGCACGCCGGGCGTCGACCGGCGCCGACCAAGCGTCGCTCGCGCCCCCTCACCCGGAGGCTGGCATCGGCGGCCGAGGTCGAGCACCCCGACTTCGTCAACCTCGGTCTCCGGGCCCTGGGCCGGCTGCTCAGCGACGTGCCCCCGGACGAGCTGCCGAAGGTCTCCGGGATCTGGGTCAGCCAGAACCGCCTGGTGCTGGCCCTCGACGACGACTCGCCCCGACTCGCTCCTCCGGCCCCGTTCACCCCGTTCGCCGACGGCTCGGGCTGGAGCCTGCTCCGCTCCCACTTCGAGGAGATCCGGACCATCGCCCGGGGCGCGAACGGTCCGCTCCCGCTGCTGACCACCGTCGGCACCACCACCAGCCTCGATCTCGCCCTCACGACCAACAGCCGGGCCCCGGCCGAGGCCTACGGTCTGGCCAGCTCGTTGCTGTTCGCCGTCGATCTCGAGGCCGGGCGGGTCATCTCGGTCGACGGGCCATCCCGCTCCGAGGTGATCGAGGCCCTGATGATGATGGCCATCGAGTTGGCCACCAGCGAGACGGCCGACCAGGCCGAGATCGTCTGCGTCGGCTTCGGCCACCGGCTGGCCAACTTCGATCGGGTCATGGTGGTCGACGACCTGACCGAGATCATGTCCGACCTGGAGGACATCACCAGCCGGGCCATCTACGCGTCGGCCGAGGCCAGCCCGTTCGCCACCCGGGTCGGCGACGGCGCCGCCGACACCTGGAACCCGGTCATCGTCTTCCACGCCGACCCGGACGACCCCGAGGCCCAGAGCCTGGTCGAGATGGCCGAGCTCACCGAGGGCGGCGTCACCGCCGTGTGCGGCTACCCGACCGATCGGGGCTGGCGGTTCCTGGTCGACGGCGAGCAGATCCACTGCCCCGAGCTGCCCGGTAGCCTCGCCTCCCACCGGTTCCACCGCCCCCGCCCCGGTGACGTCGACGACGTCATCGACCTCTTCGACGAGGGCTGGGACGAGGTCGATCTCGACGAGGCCTTCTGGGCCCCGCTCAACCAGACCACCGACCCGTCGCTCGAGCCCGCCCTGGCCGAGTCGACGGTCGACCAGGCCCGGCGCTCGTCGTCGGTTGCGATCGAGTCCGGCCGGCGTCGGGGGGCGCCGGCCGGACCATCGACGGAGACGGACCTGCCGAGACTGAACCTGCGGCACTCGACCGAGCACCATCCGACCCCGCCGCCGGCCCCAACCAGGCCGGGCGCCCCCGCCGACCCGCCGCCGGCCGAGCTGACCCCGTCGAGCGACGCCGCCACCCGGTCGGATCCAGCCGCCACCCTCGACGGGGTCCCGATCGACGAGGTCAGCATCCGCCCGGCCGGCAGCCGCCACCTCTACGTCGTCGAGTCGAGGGGCGAGCCGGGCCAGGACGAGGGCGCGGCCCCCGGCGCAGTCCCCGACCTCGACCCGACCGACCCGCTCCCGGCCGGAACCGCAGGCGGAGGCGCGGGCCCGGCCGGGCCCGACCCCGGTGGCGGCGAGGACGGGCCGGAGCTGCGGGCCCCGGACGACGCCGACCGATCCGACCCGGTCGTCGAGCCGGTGCTCCGGGTCGACGTCCTCGGCCAGTTCACGATCGGGGGGTACCACGTCGGCGACCGGGCCAAGCCCTGGAAGTACACGAAGACGGCCGAGCTGATCCTGTACCTCCTCCTCCACCCGGAGGGGGCGAGCCAGGACCTCCTGATGGAGCAGCTGTTCCCCGAGCAGCCGGCCAACCGGCCCCGGCTCAACCAGCTGGTCAGCGACGCCAGGACCAAAGCCCTCGGCGTCGGCCCGAACGGCGAGTACCTGCTGCCCCACGCCTCGCCGACCGAGCCCTTCTACCGGTTGACGACCACCGTTGGCTTCGACCTCCGCGACTTCGCCAACCACTGCGCCCGCGCCAGGCGGGCCGAGTCGCCCGAGGCCGAGGCCCGCGAGTGGGAGGCGGCGTTGCAGCTGGTCGAGGGCCGCCCCTTCACCCTGCCCCACGACGGCTACGGCTGGGCCATGCCCGAGATCGAGGCCACGGTCGTGAAGGTCGAGGAGGCGGCGGTGGCGCTGGCCGACCTGGCCATCGAGCGGGGCGACCACCGGCTCGCCGTCTGGGCGACCAAGAAGGGGCTGTTGACCGGCACCGGCTACTACGAGCTCCTGGTCAGGCGAGGCCGGGCTGCGCTGCTGCTGGAGGATCCCGAGGAGATCGTGCGGGCCTTCGCCGACCTCCAGGTGTCGCTCGATCACACCGGCGCCCCCGAGGAGGGCATGCCCGACCTCGGCGCCCACCCCGACCTGGCCGACATCTACGACGAGCTGTCCGACGGCGGACGAGGACGGGACCGGACGACATGATCCTCGCCCGCCCGGCCGCCGCCTCTCCGACCCGCCGGGTCGCCGCCGTCGTGGCGGCTCTGGCCGGGCTGACGGTGGTCGGCTGTCAGACCAGCGATGGCTCGCTCGAGCTGAGCGACGCCTCGGCGGCCCAGACCGCGACCGACGAGGCCGGAGCCGGGGCCGAGGGCGCCGACGGCAGCGGCGCCGACGCCCTCGTCGTCACGGCCCAGCCGGAACCGGTCCGACCCGAGGTGGTCATCCCGGCCGGGTGGCCGAGCGAGATCGAGGCGGTCTACGGCCGCTACTGGCTCTACTGGGAGGCCTTCGCCGCGGCCCACGGCCCGCCGGGTGCCGACCCGGCGTTCGCCCCGCTCCGCGAGCTGTCGACGCCGGGCAACTGGTCGTCGCTCGAAGCGCAGCTCCAGGCCTTCGCCGACGACGGACTGATCCTCGAGCGGCCGGAGCCGTCGATCACCGAGCACCTCCTCCGGCTGCCGGGCACGGCCCTGCTGACCGGCGACGAGGGCGAGGAGGTCGTGCTCCAGGACTGCTGGATCGACGACTTCGTGCAGCGGACGCTCGACGGCACCGTCGTGGCCGAGGCCAACGAGGCGAAGCTGATGAACGTGACGATGAGAGTGGTTGACGGGGAGTGGCGGGTCGATGGAGTGACCCGCGCCCCCGCCGATTCGGATGGGGTCGAGCAATGCGCCGAACTGATCAACTGACCGACCGACGCGACCGAGGCACCGGGCGGGACCGGCCCGGTCGGCCAGGCCGGGCGAGAGGGCGCCCGAGCCGCCTGGCGCTGGCGCTGGCGCTGACCGCCATCGGTCTGGCGATCGCCGGGCCCGGTACCGTCGCCGTCGGGGCCCAGGACAACAACACGCCGGAAGCCCGCGAGTACGGCGAGAGCGGCGTGCACGCCGGCGTCGTCAGGGTCGAGGCCGCCGCTCGCTGGCTCCCCATCGGCTCGGACGGCTCGGGCGGCGGGTCGGAGTGCGAGACCAGCAGCTTCCGGGTCGTCGTCCAGGACGACTTCCTGCAACCGGTGAACGGCAGCTGGACCCAGTTCGGGACCGACGGGAGCCTCCCGTTCCTGGCCGAACCGACCGACCTCGACGTCGACCTGCCGGCCAGGGCTCGATGGTTCTCGCCGACGGGCCGCTGGTTCGAGGTGATGTGCGACGGCGAGATCGACATCGTGGCCGAGGGCGAGCCGGTCACGATCGCTGCGCTCATGGAGCGGGCCATCGACCAGATCGATCCGCCCGACCCGGACCTGGCCGTCGTGCCGACCGAGCTGCACGTGACCCAGCTGCCGTCGTGGCTCGCCGTCGAGCCGGCCTACTGGTTCACCAGGGTGAGCGAGCCGGTGTCGGCCGGTCGGGTCGTCGTCGTCGGCTACGCCGACCCCTACCAGGTGATCTGGGATCCCGGCGACGGCACCGGCGAGCTGGAGCCGTGCGACGAGGGCACCGTGTGGCGGGCCGGCCTCGACGAGGGCGCCAACAGCTGCCCCCACACCTACCGTCGCTCGTCGGCCGGGGCCCCGGGCAACGCCTTCACCCTGACCGCCACCGTCTCGTTCGAGGTCACGGCGGTCTCGAACGCCCCCGGGGCGGATGGGCCGTTCCCCGACATCGAGCGCACCACCAGCGTGGACGTCCAGGTCGGCGAGATCCAGGCCGTCAACGACTGATCGTCGCTCGGGGCCACCGGGCTCCGGGTCGTGGCGCGGTGTTGGCCGTGTGGTTGCTCAGCCGACCTCGGGCCTGGTGGCCGGATGCGGGCCCCGTGATCGGGCCAGCTCGGCCAGCAGGTGATCGAGATCGTCGTCGACGGTCCCGTCGCCGAGCTGCTCGGGGGCCAGCTGTACCAGGCCGGTGACCATGCCGTCGCCATCGGGATGCCACGGCGACGGCAGCCCGAGCCGGACCTGGATCGGGGTGACCAGGGCCGGATTGGCCACCGAGTCGTGCTGATCCTCGCCGACCCACTCGAAGCGTTGGCGGTCGCCCTGCATCCCGATCACCGCAACGACGTGCTCGGCGGTGCCGCTGGTCGGCCCTGGCGCCGGCGGCGCCCCGCCGTCGTCCGGTCCGGCCCGGAAGGCGGCCACCAGGAACACCTTCTTGCGGTCGGCGTCGCTCGTCGTACTCATCGTCCCGTTGTTGACCAGTGCCATGGTTCGCTCGCCAGGTTCTTGAGGCCGAACGCCGCGGCGTTGGCGTCGAGCCAACGGAAACCGGCGTTGCGGCGGGTACTGATCGACCCGCCGTTGTAGGTGAAGTCGATGGCTAACCCCCGCTCGTGCTGGGAGCTGCCCGGTCGAGCCGTCGGCGGGCTGCACTGCGACGACGGCATCCGGTAGATCGCGTACTCGGTGGTACCGCAGTGCTGGCGCCGCAGCCGGATCTGGGTGTTGGTGTCGCGCCAACCCCAGCCGCTGAGCTCGATCCCGTCGGCCTCGGCCGCCTCGAGCAGCGCCCGCACGTTGGTGGCGATCGAGCGGTGGACCCGGATCCCCTCGACGACAACCGTCTCGTCCTTCGTCACCGGCTCCGTCGGGTTGGCCCCACCCGAGCCGGCGATGGCTGCGCCTGCGGCCGCCGTCGCCGCGGCCCCGATCAAGGCCGCGCCCTCCGATCCCGCTCCACCGTTGCCCGACCCCTCACCCGACCCGCCGTCGTCGGCGAACAGCACGAACCGGCGCTCGGCCATGACGTTGCTCTGCCCGGACACGACGAGGAAGGCCTGGACCGACGCCGCCGCGGTCAGCAGCATCATGGCCAGCGTCAGCAGGCCGACACCGCCGACGACGACCGTCGCCCGAGGGCTGCGACCGGCCACCACCAACGCCGTCTGTACCGGGTGGCGGACGGCCCGGCGCCCGAACCACCACCGGGCGGCCAGCGCTGGTCGCCCCCCGAGCCGCTGGGTGGCGACGGTCACGACCGCCCCGCCCCGACCGGGGTGCCGGACCGGGTCCGGACCGACCGCATCGCCGAGGCCGCGGCCACGGTGGTCACCGTGCGCCCGCCGTCGGCCCGACGTCGCTCATCACCACCGCCCGGGTCACCGCCGCCCGACTCGCCGCCGGAGCCGGAGCCGCCGCCGAGCCGGCCGGCCGGGTTCACCCGGCTGGTGACCCCGCTGAGCTTGATCAGGCCGTAGAAGCCGGCCACCGCCATGGCCGTCGAGGCGAACAGCGACAGGAAGATGCCCCGGAACGTGAGCTGCTCGTAGACGACGAGCGAGAACAGCGAGAGCCACACGACGAGCCCGAGTGCCAGGATCACCGTGCGGATGACGACGCCGACCAGCTGTTCGAGCCAGCGCCAGGCCAGCGCCCGCGACCGGCCAGGCAGGATGGCGAACACCAGCGTGTGGGGGAGGACGGCGGTGAGGAACAGCAGCTTGAGCTGCTGCCACAGGAGCATGGCCGCCACCACCAAGACGAGGAGCGTCACGATGGCGGCGGCCAAAGCGTTGGCCGAGGCGATCCCGAGGCGGATGTAGGTGGCCTGACCGTTGAACTGGGCGTTCTCCTCGCACTCGGCCACCGCCCCCATGCGTTCGCGGGGCTCGTCGGCGTTGCCCCATGGGCCCTCGGCCAGCAGCTCCCGGTTGATGGCGGCGCACTGCTCCTTGCCGGCGACCCCGTCGAGCACCTGGCCCCACTGGAGGTTCTGGTAGGGGAGCTCGACGAGGCTGCGCTGGAGGGCGAAGCCGAAGCTGCAGGCGGTCGAGCGGGCGGCCGGCGGCTCGGCGTCGGCCGAGGTGTTGGCCGTCGCCCCGGCCAGGGGCGTCTCCCCGGTGGTCACCGCCGCTGCGCACTCGGCCTGGCGCTCCTCGCCGGAGGCGAAGGCGGCGATGCTGCCGGACAGGTCGGTGCTGAGCCGGGCCACGTGCAGGCCGGCGTCGCCGAAGCCCGAGCTGAGGGTCAACACGATCAGGATGACGTAGGCGACGAAGGCCATGCCGACCTCGGAGCCGGCGGCGATGATGCCCCTGGTCACCGCCTTGAAGCCGGCGACGACCATCGTGACCGACAGGGCCAGGGCGTAGATCGAGGTCGACAGCCCGAAGCCGAAGAACTCGATCGTGTAGTCCTGGGCCAGGATCCCGGCCCGGCCGATCAGGTCGTTGGCCAGCGGGAACTCGAACGCCCAGTCGAGCGTGTTGGTGGCCAGCAGCACCAGGAACGTCGACGTGGTGAAGGCCCAGTTGGTCTGGGAGGCCACGAACGAGTCGAGCGGGTCGGGGACGCCCATGAAGCCGGTGACGTCGGCCCCGATCTGGTAGTGCGAGATCGGGATCGAGGCGGTGCCGAAGTTCGATCGCAGACCACCCCGCTCCCATGGGTCGACCCCCGACCGGACCGGCGCCTCGTCGCCCTCGCCTGCGGCGTCGGCCCCGGCGGTGGCTCCGACCGCAACCGACCCGATCGTTCCCCTCGGGTCGTCGCCCTCGCCTGCGCCGTCGGCGGCCGTGCTCGACTCGCCGGCCACACGAAGGGTCAGCGGAACCGGACCGTTCGCCCCCTCGACGGTGGTCACGCACCCGACGACCATCGCCACCTCGCAGGGGACCCGGTCGGTCGAGGCCGTGGATCCATCCGACCCCGCCGTCGCCGCGGTCGAGCCGCCGGCCACGGCGGTGGTGGTCGAGCCGTCGGGCGCCGGGGTCGTGGTCGAATCGGCCGTCGACGGCTCGGCGGTCGTCGTCGGCGTGACGGCACCCGATCCATCCGAGACCCCGGCCCCGACCGGCCCGGTGCCGACGGCGAGCACGAGGGTGAGCAGCACGCCGAGCGCGATCCCGCCGGCCAACGGCCAGGGTGCCGTCGCCACGCGCTGCGAGCGGCGCCGTCCGAGCCGGGGATCGCGGCGGGTGGGGAGCGGTTCGGGCACGTCAGCTCCGGGGGACGACGAAGGCGGTGACGTCGAGGCGTCGGCCCCGGGGCGGTCGGGGCCGGTCGTCGTCGACGATCTCGATGTCGTCGTCCCGGCCGGGTGCCGGATCGTCGACCAGGGTCGCCTCCAGACGCTCGAAGAGGTCGCTGGTGCCGCCGCGCCGGTGCGCCGACCGCGGCGCCGGCAGGGCGCGCTCGTCGACCAGCGGGGACGGCTCCGGCTCCGCCGCCGCCTCGACGGCCGCGGCGGCCAGCTCCTCGGGGATCGGCGGTGGTGGGGGCACGGCGTCGAGCCCGGCCGGGTGAGCCGAGACCGGCTCGGGGGTGGGCGCCGGCTCCGCCACGATGGTCGGTCGGTCCTCCGCGAACCCGGTCGCCCCCGATCGGGGTCGGGTGTCGAAGGAGCGAGCCGTCCGGGGGTCCACGGGTGGAGCCACGTGGATGACCCCCAGACGGCCGTACTCGTCCCGCATCACCATGTCGCCGACCGCCAACTGCTCGACCATCGAGACCAGTTCGGGGGTCGGCTCGGCGCCGACCATGCGGAGGGCGTCGGCGCCGGCACCCTCGACCTGCCGGGTCAGGAACACGTTCGAGGCCATGTTCAGCAGATCGGGTGGGGCGTCGGCCGGGTGCTGGGACCACAACTGCAGCTTCTTGAAGTCCTTGCGTCCGTCGCGCAGGACCCGGTTGGCCAGGTCGATGCCGAACGACGAATCGAGGAAGGCCCACGCCTCGTCGAGGATGATCGACGACAGCCGGTTCGGCAGGTTGCCGATGGCGTCGGCCAGGGCCATCAGGAGGTAGACCATGGCGATCGACGCCGCCTTGGAGGCGTCGAGGTCGTCGCCGTTGCGGACCTCCTCCTTCGACGGCAGCACGAGGCCGCGGGCATGGAGCACGATCAGGTCGGCCCCCTGGACCGAGACGCCGCTGCCGGGTTGGAAGGCGAGGCGGGCGAAGCGGGTCCGGGCCAGCGGGGTGATGCGGTAGTAGAGGTCACGACTGAGGTCGTCGCCGTCCTCACCCCACAGCCGGAGGAGCTCCAGCACGTCCTGGGTGGTGCCACGGTGGAGGTCGATGTGCTCCACGGCCTGGGCGATCCGGGCCGACTCCATCGTCCTGGCCCCGATACCGGCCAGCAGGCACAGGAACGAGGTGGTGATCTCGACCCGGTCGCCGGGGGCGAACGTCGACATCGGGCACAGCGAGATCCGGGTGTCGCCCGACAGGTCGACGACCTCGCTCGACAGGAACCCGGGCAGCCCGGCGGCGAAGTCGACGTACTCGCCCCGGTTGGTTCGGTCGATGGCCACGACCTGGGCCCCGCCGATCAGCTCCTGGAGGGCGATGGTCTTGGCCGTGAACGACTTGCCGCCGCCGCTGGCCCCGAACCCCATCGTCGACGCGCTGGTGGTGACCGACGGCGACAGCAGGACCGGCGTGGCCGGACCGACGTCGATGCGGTGGCCGAGCAGGGCGCCCCTGGCGTCGCCGAGATCGGGCGCGAACCCGGGGAGACCGGAGGCGATGGCCTCGGCGGTCAGGTCGAGGTCGTAGTCGGCGACCACACCACCGGGCCGGATGGCCGAGCCCGGCAGGCCGAGGAAGAACAGGTCGCGCTGGTCGCCGGTCGGGGCGTGCAGCTCGTAGCCGCCGGACCCCAGCTCGGCCTTGACCGCCGCCACCCGTCGGCGGAGCTCGTCCGGATGGTCGGCCGAGATGGTGTAGCAGGTGAGGGTGCGGTGGATGCGGTTGAGTCGGGAGCCCTCCAGCGCCGTCTGGGCCGCGTTCGACCGCTCGATCAGGTCGAACACCGAGTCGGGCACGCCGGTGGTGGTGCCGGCGTACTGCTCGGGCTGGGAGGCCAGCTCCTTGTGGCGGCGTCGGAACTGCTTGCGGGTCTCGTGCTGTGGCGGCGAGAGCACCCGCATCGTCACGTCGATCGGGAAGTCGAAGTCGTCGGCCGCGGCCAGCCAGTAGCCCTGCTGGGGGAACTGCCACTCGGGCGGCATCGAGGCCAGCACGAGCGTGGTCTGCCACGAGACGCCGTCGTCGGACTCGACCCGCAGCATCTGGCGGTGGGTCGGCAGGCCGAGCCCGCTGCGGGGCCCGCCCTCGATCAGTGCGGCGTCGAGCAGTGGGCGGCTGGCGTGGGTCGTCGGTCGCGGCCGCCCGGCGGTCGGATGCTCGGCCCCACCCTGCAGCTCCCGGGGCGCGGCCCCGCCCAGCCCCGGCCCGTTGGTCGACGGGCCGGGGTGGCGGCGGGCCTGATGGACGGAGGGGCGGGGGGCGCTCGGCTCGGCGTCCAGGCCGCGCCGGGTGGCTCGCTCGAGGAGCCAGCGGATCTGCTCCTGGGTCGCCGGTCTGGCCAGGGAGCCGAGCGAGGTCGAGGTCAGCTCGGCTGCGGCGAGCAGCTCGCGACGACGGGCCGGCGACGAGGCCGGGCGGCGCCGCCCGGCCAGCTGCGACACCTGGGCCATCGCCTCGGCCGCACTGGAGCGCAGGTTGTCGGCCGAGTCGAGGGTGACGCAGAGGAAGTGACGGCGGCGATGGGCGGGGCGGGCCTCGGCCTCGGCACCGGCTCGCTCGGCCGCCTCGTCGAGGGCCCGCCGGCGCTCGGGCGACACGTTGGCGATCAGGTCGGGGGCTGCGGCGACGGTCCTGGCCAGGTCGTCGGCCCGGACGGGGCTGGCGACCGACAGCAGGCGCGTCTCGAGCGGCAGGCCCCGGACCCAGTTGAGGATCTGATGGGCATAGCCGACGACGGCGGCATCGGCGTGGAAGCGGTAGGAGGCCATGCCGTTCGGCTCGTCCAGCTCGAACACGGCCCACGCCTTGCCGGCGCCCCCGACGACGATGTGGTCGAAGGTCTCGACGGGCAGGAAGTTCATCGCAGTCCCCTCGTCTCGGCTCGCCTGGCCCGGCGCCGTCCATCGACCCCGGCCGCCTCCCGCCTCGTGGCTTCGCGTCGAGCCGCCTCCCGTCTCGCCCGGCGGGCCCGCGTCCGCCGCGACGTCGCCGTGCCGTCTGACCCGGTCGATCGCCGGCGCCGGATCCGGCCGGTCGGAGGCCGCTCGGCGAGCCGCCGGTCGGTCCGGTGCCGGCCGATCGACGCCTCGGCCATCGGCTCGGGGTCGCGATCGGGGTCGGCCATCGGCTCGGGGTCGGGATCGGGCGGCAGGAGCGGACGGAGGCTCAGCGGGCCGGACTCGGCCGCCGACCGCCGCCGACCGTTGATCTCGCCGTGGCGGGGCGCGAGCCACAGGCGGAGGAACCCGACGGCCGCCTTCGACACGGTGCGGCCCTCGATCGAGGTCCGCGACACCTGCTGGGCCACGACGATCGGCACCACCACGAACATCACGATGTGGAGCCGGTCGCTCATCACCGCCCCCCACGCCGGCCTGGTCAGGAACAGCAGCCCGAAGGTCAGCGCCCCGACGGCGAGCTGTGGCATCGTCACCACGAACGGCAGCCGGACCTGGTCGAGCTTGCCGATCACCAGCGGCCGCCGTCGGATGTCGGAGAAGTTGTGGCAGGTGATCGCAAAGGCCTCACCCGGCCGATCGTTCGTGCGTTCCATCGGCGCTCGCCGTCCGCCTCGTTCGGTTCCCGTTCCCGCCCGCTCGCTCAGTCGCCACCCGGCAGCGTGATCGGCGGGGCGTTGGTCCCGGTCTGGTTGAGGATGGCGTCGGCCTCACGGGTGGCCTGGTCGCGGAAGAACTCGGGTCCGGACACGATCCCCCAGAGGGCGATCCCGCCGACGATGATGGCGGCCAGCACGGCCTTGAAGCCGCTGAACAGGTATTCGCGGACCACCTTGAGGGCGATCAGCAGGCCGAGCACGATCACCGCGACGGTGGTCAGTCGGCCGGCCTCGTAGACGAGGGCGTCGGACAGGGCAAGGGTTGCGGTCATTCGGCATCTCCTCTGGTGATGACGACGGGGGCGTTGAGCACTTGGGACACCTCCCAGCGGCCGTCCCGCTCGGCGAGCACGAGGGAGTACTCGAGGAGCTGGCGGCCGGCCGGCGATCGGCTGTCGACCTCGACCCGGGCCAGCTGCAGGGCGTCGTCGTCGATCCCTGGCACCGGGCCGCGGGCCAGCTGGCGGACGGTGGCCTCGGCGAACGGGGCGGGGTCGACCGCACCGACGAGCGAGTCGGGGGAGGTGAACAGGCCGACATCGCCGACGCCGGTCAGGTAGGCGGCGAAGAAGCCGTCGAGGGTCCGGGTCAGCCCGGCGAGCTCCGGCGTGGTGGCCGGGCGGAGGTCGGTGAGGACCGGGACGGCGCCGGCGGCGGCGACGGGGGCCTCGACCAGCGACGGGGCGCCGAGGGCCAGGAGGTCGCCGTCGCCGTCGGCGGACACGCCGACGGCGTAGAAGCGGAGACCGACCGGTCGGAACTGCTCCTCGGAGCCTTCGAGGAACTCGACGAGGTCGGCGGCGACGACGACGTCGAACAGGCCGTCGCCACGCTCCGTGGTTCGGACCGGGCCGACACGCTCGACGAGGAGCCCGGAGGCCTCGGCCCGGAGCGTCGGGTTGAAGAAGGCGAGATCGTCGCCCCGGAGCCAGCCGGCCACGAACATCGAGGCGAAGTCGCCGGCGACGCCGACCCGCTGATCGGGCAGGTCGAGCACCGGGGCGGCGCCGACGGCGTCGTCGTCGGTCAGCGTCAGGTACAGCGCAGCGAAGCCGCTGAGGGCGCCGGCCAGCACGACCACGGCGACCGCGGTGCTGAGGAACCGGGCCCTGACCCACTCCTGACGCTGCGAGCTCATGGCACCGAACCTGGTCGAGCCCGGTCTCCCGGCGCTTTCCCCCCACTTTCCCTGCGCTTTCCCGGACCCGGTTTCTCCGCTCGTGCAGCGGGATTCGAGCGCCTGGTGGCGGGCCGGGAAAGTTCGGCGCACCGAGCATGGGCGCAGCCGTCCACCTCGGCTACCGTTGGGTACCGGTCGCGGGTTTCGGTGGATCGGGTGCTGTGGACGGTCGCCGCTCCTCCGGCCGTCGGCGTAGCTTCTCTGAGGTCACGACATTGCTGGTCCCGTTTGTCATCGTCGCCGTCATCGCCGCCGGGCTCCTCGTCCTGCTGGTGTTGGCCAGGCAGCGGACGACGCGCCTGCAGGGTGAGCTGGCCGACACCGCGAAGCGGCTCGAGGCGACCCAGGGCGAGTTGGCCACGGTCGGTGAGCAGCGGCGGGAGGCCGAGGAGCGGGCGAACGACCTGGCCGGCAGGGTCGACGACCTCACGTCCAAGGTCGGCGACCTCAACGGCAAGGTCGGCGACCTCACCGGCAAGGTCGGCGACCTCACCGGCAAGGCCGACCGGCTGACCAAGCGGGGGGCCGAGCTCGACGTCCGGGTGGCCGAGCTGACCACGTCGCTCGGCAACACCTCGGATCAGCTCGCGGCGGCCGAGGAGACCCTCCGCAAGCGGACCGAGCTGGCCGACGCCCAGGCGACCCAGATCGACGCCATCAGCGCCGCCCGTGACGAGTTGCAGCTCCAGCTCACGGCCGCCGAGGAACAGGTCGTGACCCTGTCGGCCCGGCCGGGGATGGTCGTCGGCGAGTCGAGCGACGATCCGGCGGCCGAGACCCTCTGGGATCTCGAGGTCGCGAGGAGCGAGCGGTCATGGCGCAACAGCGTGGCCATCAACCCGGCCGACGACACCAGCCCGTTCGCCGACAGCGACGACCCGGTCCGCACCGCCGTCGAGATCGAAGCCTCCGCGCTGCGGGAGGACGTCGGCGCCCTCATCGCCGTCGACTGGAAGGCCAACCCGATGGAGTCGGCGGCCCGGCGGGTGCTCGTCGTCCGGGTGGCCCAGGAGATGCTGGCGTCGGCCAGCCGGGTTCCGGGCGCCGCCCGCCTGGTGGCGACCGACGAGGAGGGCGGGTCGGTGACCCTGGCCTTCGAGGCGGTCGACGACGGCGGGGCCACGCTGAACCTGATCTCGCCCCCGGTCTCGACCGACATGATCGACGTCAACCGTGACAACGGCCTGGCGGTGACCGTCCGGGCCGACGATGCCGCTGCGTCGGCGGTCGAGGGGCCCGCATCGGTCGACGAGCCCGCCGCCACCGAGTAGCGGCGCCCACCGCCGAGCCGACGATCGTCGGCCAGGAAGATCGGGCTGGCGGGTACGGTTCTTCGATCATGACATCCGGCACCGTCGACCTGGCCCGTCGCTGGGGGCCATCGACCGTGGCCACGCTGGCCTGGCTGGTGTTGGTGGTGGCGCTCGGGCTCGGCGATCGGGTCGTCGAGCACGGCGAGTCGGCGCTCACGATGCTGTTCGGCAGCTTCCTCGCCGGCTCGTCGCCCGAGGGCGGCGGGGCGGTGGCGTTCCCCGTGTTCACCAAGGGCCTCGGTGTGCCGGCGCCCGTCGCCCGCACCTTCGGGCTGAGCATCCAGGCCGTCGGCATGACGATGGCGTCGGTTGCGATCGTGATCGCCGGCCGGCCGTTCCACCGGCGGGCCGTCGGCGTCGGCTCGATCGCCGCCGTCGCCGGCTTCCTCGCCGCCGTCGCCCTGCTCGGCCGGCCGGACGAGCCCTTCTGGCCCTCGATCGTGTCGACGCCGACGGTCAAGGCGACGTTCAGCATCGTGCTCGCCACCACGTCGTTGTTGATGCTGCGCCAGCTCCGCCTGCACCGGGGGGTCGACCACCGGCCCGACCGGGCCTTCGACGAGCCGCCCGGCGAATGGTCCCGGTCGATCGATGCGGCGCTGGCCGCGGTGGCGGCGGCCGGCGGTGCCCTGTCGGCCCTGACCGGGACCGGAGCCAACATCCTCGTCTTCCTGTTCCTCGTCGTGGTGATCGGCGTCCTGCCGAAGACGGCGCTGCCGTCGGCGATCATGGTCATGGCCGCGGTGTCGGTGGTCGGCTTCGTGCTGTTCGTGCTCGTCGACGGCCAGTTCGACCTCCGGCTCGTCGACGACCGGGTCGTCGCCGTCGCCGGCCAGCCGGTCGATCTCGCCGTCGGCTCGGGCGACCTGCTCGGGCTGTGGCTGGCCGCCGTTCCGGTCGTGGTGTGGGGGGCGCCGGTCGGTTCGCTGGCTGCGTCGTTGGTCCGGGAGCACCACCTGGTCCGGTTCGTCGCCCTGCTGGCTGCGGTCGAGGTGGCGACGACGGTGATCCTGGTACCCGAGCTGCGGTCGGAGCCGGCGCTGCTGGCCTACCTCGTCGTCGGGTTGCTCGTGCTGCCGATGTCGTTCGTGGTGGCCGCACGGCTCCGCCGGCGTTCGGCCGAGCGATCCGCAGGGGTGGTCGGCCCGGTGTCGCCGCCGATCGATCCGGTCATGACCGAAAGCGGAAGTCCCGGATCTCCGCCAGCGCCTCCGACAACTGGGTGACCGACCCCTCGAAGAGCCCGGCCCCGGTGGCGGCGTCGGCGCCCGTCGGGTCGCCGATGACGCCGGTCGGTCCGAAGTCGGCGGCCAGCCAGCCGAAGGTCACCGCCCCGCCGAACCGGACGTGGCGGTTGGCGGCCAGGTGCTCGGGCACGTTGCGCTCGGCCAGGTCCATGTGGACCAGTTCGGGCCGCAGGTGCAGCATGATCGAGGTCTCGGCCCGGCCGGCGTGGATGCCCATCCCCAGTTCCGACGCCAGCTCGGCGTCCGCGGGATCGTCGCTGGTGCCGCCCTGGTCCGGGGGCAGGCTCGGGTGGAGCAGGAAGGTCTCCAGCCCGTGGTGGAGCCGCAGCTCGCGGCAGGCCACGTTGAGCAGGGACGAGTTGCCGCCGTGCCCGTTCAGCAGGGCCAGCTTGCGGGCCGGGGTGGCGGCCAGCGACCGGCCGATGTCGTCGAGCACGCGGAGCAGCGTCTCGGGTCCGAGCCACACGGTGCCGGGCGTGCCGGCGTGCTCGTTCGACTTGGTGTAGGCCAGCGGCTCGAGCAGCCACAGGTCGAGGTCGTCGCCGACCCGTTCGACGACGGCCTCGGCGCAGCGGCTGGCGATCTCCAGGTCGGTGTTGAACGGCAGGTGGGGGCCGTGCTGCTCGATGGCCCCGATCGGGAGGACGAGGATCGAGCGCTCGGTGAGGTGCCGGTCGAGGTCGGAGGCCCGCAACTCGGACAGCCGCCTGGTGCTGGTCGACATCGGGCCACCCTAGCGACGGAGCGCCCGACCGCCCGATCGTCGCTCGGCCGGGACCGTCGGCCGGGACGGGCCGAACCTCCCGGGCCGCGGAGGGATCGGCCCGGGAGGAGATCGGTTGTCGTCGCGGTCGGTCAGTCGCTGACCGACGCCGGGCCTTCGGTTCGCAGATCGTCGATGTCGGCGTCGTCGGACACGCTGACCGACGAGGCGCCGGTGGCCCGGCCGCTGACCTCGCCGGCCTCGCTCACGTCGATCGACGAGGCGCCGCCGGCCCGGATCTCGACCCGGTCGATCTCGACGTCGGAGAAGTCCATCGAGGAGGCCCCGTCGGCGTCGATGACCAGGACGCCGACGGAACCTCGACCGTCGACACTGGACGCCCCATCCAGGTCCATCTCCAGCCGGGCCTCGTCGAGCCCCTCGATGTCGGCGCTGACGGCGCCATCGAGGTCGATCGATGACAGGCTCGGCGTGCTCACCTTGATGTCCATCTTCCCGGAGGTCGACAGCAGGCCGCCGTCGAAGCCGATCGTCAGGCGGTCGCCGTCCTGGTCGACCTCCAGGCGATCGACGATCTCCTCGCTGATCTCGATCTCCAGCGAGGCCGCCTCGCCGACCTCGAGGTCGACGTCGAAGGCGCTGTCGATCTCGAGGTGCTCGAAGTCCGAGATGTCGAAGGTGCGGGAGATGGTCTCGCCGCCGGTGTTGATGTCGACCTGGCAGGCGGTCCCGATGAGGGCGGCGCCAGCCAGGACACCGGCGACGGCCAGGGGCCGCGACGTGCGAGCCGCTGACCCCGAGGGGCGGGCCGGGCGGCTCATCGTCCTGCCCCGACGACCTCGTCGCCGGAGCGGTCGTCGTCCGGGTCGCCGCCGACGGGACCGGCGTCGGACGGGTCGTCGTCGACGTCGACCTCCTCGGACGAGTCGACCTCGACCGGTGCCTCGGCGCCGACCCCATCTCCGGTGTCGTCGCCTGGCGTGTCGTCGGTTCCATCCTCGGGGGTGTCGTCGTCGGTGTCGTCGGTGGTCGCGGCGTGCTCGGGCGCCGCCGCGTCGACGACGGTGTCGTTGGGCGGGGCCGGCGGCGGCGCGGTGGCCCAGGGGGCGGCCGGCGCAACCGGGGCCGGAGGAGCGGGGACTGCCGCCTCGGGCTTCGGGATGATGATCCAGGCGGCCACGTAGGCGATCGGGACGGCGGGGCCGCCGAGCAGCGTGGTGGCCACGAGGCCGAGCCGGACGATGACCGGATCGATGCTGAAGTAGTCGGCCAGCCCGGCGGCCACCCCGGCGAGGGGGCCGTCGCCGCGCTCGAGCCGGCGGGTGGTGTTCGGGGTTGTTTGTTCCATGTCCTCATCGTGGACGACGTGCGGCGACGTCGGTATCGGGAAGGCCCCTGATCCGACCCTGAGCACCCTGATCGTCCGGCCCGGGAACCCCGAGAGCGGGCCTCGGGGTTCTTCCGCTGAGGCCGAAGAACGATCAACGTTCGGCCGTCTCGGGGTAGCGCGCCGGCGCCCCGGTGTCGTCCCTCTTGAAGGGAGAGGCGACGACCGTCCTTCCACCGGTGGGGTGGGCACTCGGTCGTCTCGGTACTCTGCCAACTGCATCCTGCCACCGATCAACGACGACCGACCAGGCCCGGAACCGGGTCTCGGGGAGGGGTGAGCACGTGTTCCGATTCGATCCAAACGACGTCGATCCCGTGGTGCGATCCGTCGACCGCCGCCTCAAGCGCGAGGCCCTTCGCCAGCTCGATGCCATCGATCTCGACGACGACGACGCCCGCATCGAACCCTTGCCCCCGCTCGATGCCGACGCACTGGTCGAGCACCTCGTCGGGCCGCCCCGCCGCTGCGGCAGCCACGAGGGCTGAGGCCGACGGCGGGGGCGTCACGCCACGACGGGGACCGACCGACCGACTCCTCCACCGGCTCCGGGACCGGCCGGTGGTCCCGGGCGCTGGAGGGGTCGAGCAGGTCCGTCGACGCGATCGACCGCCGGTGACGCTCGGGGGGAACGTGCGCCACCGGCGCCGATCGACTCGATCGACGACCCGAGGGGGTCCGGGTCAGCCGATCTCGGTGTGCGGCCCGGACGCCTCCAGCTCGGCCAGCCGCTCCCGCAGGGTCTCGCGGGCCGCCCTGGCGTGCTTGCGCACGGTCTGAGCCTCGAGTCCGAGCTCGTCGCCGATCTCGCGGGCCGACATCTCGAGCACGAACATCATCGCCGCCACCTTCTGTTGCTGGGTCGGGAGCTCCATGATCAGCTCGGCGATGTGGTCACGAGCCAGCCAGGCCTCGACGTTGTCCACCCGGACCAGGTTGGTGCCCGCCCGCTCGTCGCCTGCGGCCTGGCCCGTGCGACGTTCATGGGCCCGATGCTGGCGGGCGATCCGGCGCTGGTGCTCGCGGATCAGGTCGATGTGGGTGTTGCGGGCCGTCTCGCGGATGTAGCCGCGCCAGCGGGCGCCGCCGATCGTGCGCAGCGCGGCCAGCTTGTTGTCGTTGTCCCAGCGGCGCCACAGCTTGTAGGCGGTCAGCTGGGCGACCTCGTCGGCCTCGTAGCGGTTCGCACCCTTGCTTCGAGCGGTGGCCGTTGCCGTGTCGAAGATGGTGTCGAGATGGTCCTCGATCCTGTCGTAGCGACGTTCCCCCATGCCGCCGTCCCTCCTGATCCAGCGGGCCCCAGTTACAGTAACTGGTTCCCTTGCCTTGTTTGAGTCTCACACTAATACGAACCAGATCCTCCCGCCAGGAGAACTTTACGATCTGTTCGGTTTCGGTCGCGGGCGCAGCGGTCCAACGGCTCTCCGTCCGACCGGCACGCGCCCGACCAGCGCCGCCGACGTCGGTCCCCGTTGAGGACGTCGAACCGATTGCCGGCCCTCGGGTCGGCCGCGACGGTCAGCGGGGAGTGACGGTGACCGGACAGGTGTCGAGGCCGCGGAGCACGAGGCGCTGCCGGTAGGGCCGGTCGCCCGCCGGCTCGATGGAGGAGAACCGACGGATCAGTCCGGCGAACACCTCCTGCCCCTCGACGCGGGCCAGGTTGGCGCCGAGGCAGTAGTGGATGCCCGATCCGAAGCTCATGACCGGCTCGGCCCGACCCTCCCGGCCCCTGGCGATGTCGAACGTCTCGGGATCGTCGAAGTGCTCAGGGTCGCGATTGGCGGCTCCGAGGAGGGTCAGCACCCGATCGCCCGGCTCGAACCGCACCCCGTAGGCCTCGGCCGGTTCCAGGCACGACCGGCCGTCGATCTGGACCGGGCTGTCGTAGCGGAGGATCTCGTCGACGGCCGACGGCACGAGCTCGGGGTCGGCCCACAACCGGTCGAGCTGCTCGGGATGGTTGAACAGCGCGTTGATGCCGTTGCCGATCAGGTTCGTCGTCGTCTCGGCTCCGGCCCCGAACAGCAGGTTGGCGACCGCCAGGATCTCACCCTCGGACAGCTTGTCGTGCTCGTCCCTGGCTTCGATCAGGGCCGACAGCAGGTCGTCCTGCGGGTCGGCCCGCCGTTCGGCCACCAGCTCGGTGAAGTAGTGCCAGAGGGCCTGGCTGGCCACCTCCGCCTTCTTCAGCTCGTCGAGGTTGGCCGACGGCTCCAGCGTCACCACCACGTCGGTGACCAGCGAGCGGATCTCGGGCCAGTCGCTCTGGGGCACGCCGAGCATCTCGGAGATCACCGAGACCGGCAGGGGCTCGGCCAGCAGCGTCATCAGGTCGCCGGTGCCGGCCTCGGCCAGGTCGTCGAGGCGCTCCTCGGCCAGCTCGGCCACCCGGTCCCGCAGACCCTCGACCCGGCGGGGGGTGAAGGCTCGGCTGACCAGGCTCCGTTGCCTGGTGTGGTCGGGCGGATCGAGGAACAGCATCGACTCGGGGCGGCTCTCGCTCCGGCGGGCCTCCATCTCCCGGCGGTAGGCGATGGCCTCGGGGTCGCCCGACCCGAAGGCCGAGCCCGGGGAGTTCTCGCCGTTGCCGAACCGATTGTCGCGGAGCAGGCTACGGCAGTCGTCGTAGCGGCTGAGCACCACCCCGCCGAAGCCGGACAGGTGGACCGGCGTCTCCTCCCGGAGGGTGCGGTAGGACGGGTTGGGGTCGGCCAGGCCGCGGGCCGAGGCGAAGACCTCGAACAGCGCCTCGTCGGCCCGCCGCCGCCGGTCGGCGTCGATGTCGCCGTCGATCAGTTCCGCCATCGCTGCCTCCCCTGGCGCCGGCTGCGGACCGACGTGGGCCGGTCCCGAACTCGTGCCCAACACTGTAAGGCACCCGACCGGGTCGGGTCACCCCCGGCCGCTACGTCAGCAACGACTTCCGACCCTCGATCTCGGTGCCCTCCATCGCCCCGGTCGGCTCGTAGCCCCTGGCCAGGTAGAAGGGCTCGGGCGAACCGGGCCCCGGTTCCCAGTGGACCCAGATCGCCGGATGGCCCTCGGCCCGCAGGTCGTGCTCGATCCGGTCGAGCACGGCCGAGGCGATCCCCCGTCGCTGGTGTCGCCGGTCGATCAGCAGCCGCCAGAGGTAGGGCTCGTCACCCGGCCGGGTCGGCACGGCAAGCATCACGAACCCGGCCAGGGTCAGCTCGCCGTCCCCGCCGTCGCCCGTTGGGTCGGGCTCCGGGTCGTCGGCGATGGCGACGGCCCGCAGCCACGGCTGGATCCGCACGCCGTTGTAGATCTCGGGGAACAGTGCATCGCCGTAGCTGTCGGCCACCGAGGCGACGAGGTGCTCCTGCGAGTAGTGGGTGCGGAGCCGAGCGACGGCCCGATGGTTGCGGTCATCGATCTCGATCAGCTCGACCCGGGCCGGCCGCCCGGTCGGTCGGGCCAGCCACTCGGACCGCATCGTCTCGGTGAGCCCGAACAGGAGATCGTCGGTCGTGGTGGCGTCCGGCCCGTCGCCCTCGAACCACGAGGCCACCGTCCGGCCCTCGTAGGCGAAGCCGAGCCGCTCGACCACCCGCATCGAGGCCAGGTTGTCGGGGTGGATGGTGGCCACGAAGCGACGGACGCCGTCGTCGATCAGGCGGTCGACGAGCCCGCCGACCGCCTCGGTGGCGAGACCACGACCCCAGTGGTCGGGGTGAAGCGAGTAGCCGATGGTGGCCGCTCGGCCGTCGGAGTCGAGGCGGACGGCCACGTCGCCGACGTCGACGCCGGTCGCGGTCTCCACGATCGTCCCCATCCACCACTCGCGGTCGGCCGGCGCCCCCGTGGCTGCGACCTCGGCAACGAGGCGGCGGGCCGCCTCCTGGGGGAACGGGAACTCCCAGTCCTGGTAGCGGGCGGTGTCTGGATGGTTGCGACGCCGGTGCAACGAGTCGACGTCGCCGATCTCGACCGTCCGGACCGTCAGGCGATCGGTGTGGATCGGGGCGAAGGTCATGGCGTGGCCGCGGATCGGGTCGGATCGTCGCGGGCTAGGAGCCGGAGGCCGGGGTCAGGCGCTCGGCGAAGAACGCCAGCACCTGGTCGAGCGCCGCTCGGGTCGGGTGGCCCTCCTCGTCGACCAGGTCCTCCGTGACCACCGAGTGGGCCGAGCGCTTGATGCCGTGAGGGTTTCCCGGCGACGAGTCGATCTCGACCCGGACCAGCCCCGCACCGAGCTCGGCCTCCAGGCGGTCGAACCGGCTCTTGCGAACGAACCCGTCGTCGGTGAAGCGCATCGCCAGCACCGGGCACGGCTCGTCGGCGACCCGGGACCTGATCGTCGCCAGCTCGTCGGCGCTCACCCCCAGATCGGCCTGGCGTCGACGGCCGAACGGGAGCGGCAGGCTCGGCTGGCTGAGCACCGGGGCGACCACCGATGGCTCGATCATCATCGGCAGGGCGAAGCCGCCGGTCAGGCACATCCCGATGGCGCCGACGCCCGGACCGCCACGCTCGGCGTGCAGATCGGCCGCCAGCTGCCGGAGCCACGAGACCACCGGCGAGCTCTGCCCGGTTGCCATGGCGGTGAACTCCTTGGAGACGCAGGCTCGGGTGAAGCTCGACAGGAGGTACCCGACACTGCGCTCCCTGCCCGGCGTGCCGAACAGCGACGGCATCGCCACCGTGTAGCCGGCGTCGACCAGCCGCCTGGCGAAGCCGGCCACCGCTGGCGTGATGCCCGGGATCTCGCTCATGACCACGATCCCGGGCCCGTCGCCGGCCCGGAACACCGGTCGGGTCTCGCCGTCGTAGGTGGCGGTGGTGCGCTCGAAGCCGGCCAGCGGGTCGGTGGTTGCCTCGCTCATGGTCCGACACTACTGGGCGGCCGGCGAGGTCGCTTCGGGCGGGGGCTACCCTGATCCGGTGAGCGACCATCACCTGGCCCAGATCAACGTCGGGCGGCTGCGCCACCCGCTGGAGGCGCCGGAGACCGCCGAGTTCGTCGACGCCCTCGACCGGATCAACGGGCTGGCCGAGTCGAGCCCGGGGTTCGTCTGGCGCCTGGTCGGCGACGACGGGGCCTCGTCGAGCTACGTCGAGGTGCCGGGTCTCGACGACCCGCTCGACATCGTCAACTACTCGATCTGGGAGAGCGTCGAGTCGCTGAGGGACTTCATGTACCGGACCGACCACGTCGACTTCCTGCGGCGCCGGACCGAGTGGTTCGAGCGCCCGGCGGCGCCGATCGCCGCCTGCTGGTGGATCCCGGCCGGCACCGTCCCCGGGGTCGACGAGGCCTACCGCCGCCTCGAGCACCTCCGGGCCAACGGGCCGTCGGCCAAGGCCTGGCCCCTGACCAGACCGGAGCCTCCACCAGCGTGAATCGGCGGGAGCCGGCAGGCCCGTCACCGGCCGGCCTGGCCGGTCCGGCGCCCGCTCGTGGCGTCAGCCCCGATAGCCCCGGCGGTGGAGGTGGCGGATCGGGTCCCGGCCGTCGACGTATCCGAGGAACGGCGGGGCGGTCGTGTACCCGAGGACCTCGAGCACCCGATCGGGGACGTCGGCGGTCCGATCCGGTGGCACCACGAGGTACTGGTTCTCCTGTTGCCGGAGCCAGCCCGCGGCGTACTCGATGTTGAGCCCGATCCTGACGCTGTCGGTGGTGTTGGCACCGCCGCCGTGCCACAGCGTGCCCAGGTAGATCAGCACGCTCCCGCGGTCCATCTCGGCTGCGATCGTTGCCACCGGGCCCGCCCCGGGGTGCCGGTCGCTCGGCCAGGTGTGGCTGTCCGCCACGATCCGGGTGGCGCCGTTCGCCTCGGTGAAGGGGGTCAGCGCCCACATCGAGTTGATGGCCACCTGGGGCTCGGGCCGGGGGAGCGGATACACCTGGGCGTCGTAGTGGAGCGACTGGGCCTGCTCGTCCGGCCCGATGGCGATCGTGGTGACCGACGAGGCGCGGAAGCCGTCGCCGAGGACAACCCCGGCGACGCCGGTGAGCACCGGGTGGGTGAGCATCGGGTCGATCGTCCGGGTCTTGCCGGCGAGGGCGTAGATCCGCTGGGTGGCGAAGCCCTCGAAGCGGTCGCGCCCGGTCGGGGTCTCGGCCAGCAGGTCCCGGATGGCGGCCTCGGCGGCGTCGAGCTGATCGTCGTCGACCAGCCCGGAGAGGACCACCCACCCCCGGTCGTCGAGAGTGGTGACGGCCGTCTCGATCAGCTCGTCGACGTTGGGATCGCCGTCGGCGACGACGGGGGTCGCAGGGGACATGACCCGATGCTAGTGCTGCGTCGGCCGGCGTTCCCGGCCGCCGGGAACGCCGCGGAGCTCGACGGATGCGAACACGAGGTCGGTCGTCCGGCGTGGTTCAGGTCGGCGCCCGCCCGCAGCGCTCGGCCAGGCCGAGCAGCTGGCGGCGGACCATGACGCCGTCACCCGCGCCGAGCACGGCCGTCGCCGGACGTCCGAGCGGACCGGCGACCCGGATCCTGGCCCGGCTGACCAGGCGGGTCCCCGTCGCCTCGCCGCCCGGCCCGAGCGGGCGCAGCTGATAGGCCAGCGTGAAGTCGACCCGGTGGCCCGGGAGACCCTGGTCGAGGACGGCCAGCACCACATGGTCGGGGCGGACGAGGTGGGTGACCTCGAACGAGATCGGGCCGCCGGGCACGAGCTCGCCGGCCCGCTCGACCCGCCACGACGGCTCGAGGCGGGTGGCCGAGCGGCGGCCGAGGTTGTCGAGCAGGTCGTAGCTGTACCAGCCGGCCTTGCCGAAACCCATCTGGGTCAGCCAGTTGAACACCTCGCCCGGTTCGGTCGCCAGCGAGATCGACCGGGTGGCCGAGACCGGTGGCTCGGCGATCAGGTCGTCGCCGGGGAGGGTCCGTCGGCGCTCGGCCTCGGTGGCGCCCCAGTGCTCGAACAGCATGGGCCCATGGTGGCCGGCGCCGCTCGACCCGGCCCCATCCGGCACGGTTGCGACCACCGCCACCCAACGGGCGAGCTCAACGGGATCGGCTCCGGGCCAGGAGGGGGAAGTTGACGGGTCCCCGCAGCGACAGCGACTGGCGCCACTCGATCGCCGATCGATCGACCTCGTGGCCCTCGATGGCGTCGAGCAGCGGTGGCAGCACGGCCCGCAGCTCGGCCCTGGCCAGGTTGGCGCCGAGGCAGAAGTGGATCCCGTGCCCGAACGACAGGGGGGCGCCGGGTCCTCGCGGTCGACGCGGAGCTCGTCGGCGTCGGGGAAGCGGCGGAGGTCGCGGCTGGCCAGCTGGGTCAGCACGATGATGTTCTGGCCCCGCTTCAGGCGTCGGCCAGCCGCGGCCGCTTGACGATCTGGCGGACGAGCGGGATGAGGACCTGCTCTCGGCGCATCGACACGACCCCCTTGTCGTTCGCGTGCCTTGGTCGTCGGTTGTGAGTCGTCTCACAAGCTCACAACGGTCTTCTCGCTGGCGATAGCTGCCGGTCAACCGCGGTCGGGACGGGCGGTTGCGATGGGCCGAGCCGGGCCACTCGACCTACCGTTGCCGCCATGGCACCGCCCGGCGTCGAGCCGCCCCGTCGCATGCTGCTCAATGCGTTCTCGATGAACTGCGTGTCCCACCTGCAGCAGGGGCTCTGGGGTCGCGACGACACACGCCAGCGCGAGTACGCCTCGCTCGAACCCTGGCTCGACCTGGCCCGCCTGCTGGAACGAGGTCGGTTCGACGCGCTGTTCCTCGCCGACGTCACCGGTGTCTACGACGTGTACCGCGATGGGCCGGAGACCGCGATCCGTCACGCGATGCAGGTCCCGGCCAACGACCCGATGCTGCTGGTCCCGGCGCTGGCCACCGTCACCGAGCACCTCGGGCTGGCCTTCACCAGCTCGGTCTACCAGGCCCACCCGTTCACGTTCGCCCGCCAGTTGTCGACCCTCGACCACCTGACCGACGGGCGGGTGGCGTGGAACGTCGTCGCCTCCTACCTGCCGAACAGCGCAGCCAACCTCGGCTTCGATGCGCTGCCGGCCCACGACGATCGCTACGACCGGGCCGACGAGTATCTCGATGTCTGCTACCAGCTCTGGGAGGGGAGCTGGGAGGACGGGGCCGTGCTCGCCGATCGGGCCGCCGGGGTCTACGCCGACCCGGCCCGCGTCCACCGCATCGACCATCACGGCGAGCACTACCGGGTGGCCGGGCCCCACCTGTGTGAGCCGTCGCCCCAGCGCACGCCGCTGCTGTTCCAGGCCGGCAGCTCCGACCGGGGTCGTGAGTTCTGTGGCCGCCACGCCGAGTGCGCATTTGTCATCTCGTCGCTCGACGGTGTCGGCCCGCTGGTCGACGACGTGCGGACCCGGGCCGCCCGCCACGGCCGCCGACCGCACGACATCCGCTTCTTCCAGGCCCTGACCCCCGTTGTCGGCGGCACCGAGGCCGAGGCCATGGCCAAGGCCGCCGAGCTGGGGGAGCAGGTCTCGGTCGAGGCCGGGCTGGCCCACCTGTCGGGTGCGGTCGGGGCCGACCTCGGCTCGCTCGATCCCGACCGGCCCCTCGACCAGCTCCGGGCGGAGGGCGTCCAGGGGCTCGTCAAGCGCCTGGTCGACTCGGCCCCGCCGGGGACCCGCACGGTCGGCGACCTGATCCGCTCCAACGCAACCGGCCGGTTCACCGTTGGCTCGGCCGAGCAGGTGGCCGATGTGATGGAGCGCTTCTTCCACGCCGGGATCGACGGCTTCAACCTCGTCTACACGACCACGCCGGGCACGTTCGTCGACGTGATCGACGGCGTGGTCCCGATCCTGCGAGAGCGGGGCCTCGTCCAGACCGACTACGCCCCCGGGCCGCTCCGCCAGAAGCTCTTCGGCCATGCCCGCCTACCCGACCGCCACCCCGGTGCCGCCGCTCGCCGTTGAGCCACGGCCACCGGGGGAGCGGACCGGCGCGGTCGCCGGTCAGGGCCGCAGGACCGAGCCGTCGGCCAGGTGGCCGTGCCGTCCCGGTGTCGCCGCCTGCGCCGGGAGCACGAGTGCGAGCAGCGCCGATCGCAGCGCGTCGCCGTTGACGAGTGACATCGTCCCTCCTCCTGGCTCCTCGCCGGGCGGTCGACCCGCCCGCCGACCGGTTCGCGGCCGACGGCTGTCAGGATGGGCGGATGACTCCCATGCAGAAGGACGAGGTCGTCGAGTTCATGCGCACCGGCAGCCGTACCGGCAAGCTGGCGGTGACCAGGGCCGACGGTCGCCCGCACGTGACGCCGGTCTGGTTCGACTTCGACGACGACACCGGCGAGCTCGTCTTCCTCACCCAGGTCGACTCGATCAAGGGCAAGAGCCTGCGCCGGGACGGGCGGGTCTCGATCTGCGTCGACGAGATGGAGTTCCCGTTCGACTTCGCCCGCATCGACGGCGAGGTCTCGTCGCTGACCCCGCACGACGACGACCCGGACGCGCTCCTGCACTGGTCGACGGTGACCTGCCGCCGCTACGTCGGCGACGACCGGGCCGACGAGTACGGTCGGCGCAACGCCCACCCGACCGAGATGCTCGTCCGCATCCGCCCGACCGGCCACCTCGGCGCCCGCGGCATCGCGTCCTGAGCGGACCGGCCGTCGGCCCCCGCCGGTCCGGCGCTGCTGGCCTCACCGGTGGCGACAGGCGGCTGACGGAGGGGACCATCCATGTCTCGTCGATCGAACGCGTCCCGGTCGCGTCGGACCGCCGGTCCGGCTCCTGCCGACCGTGCTGCTCGCACTGGCCCTGGTGGCCGGGCTGGTCACACCGGCCGACGCCGGGCGGAGGACGCGGGCGCCCCGGGTGGCCGGCATGGTCCACGTCGAGAGCAACCGGCCGTTCCAGGCGTCGTGGGACGCACTCGTCGCCGCCGATGGCGAGGTCGTACGTCCCAGGTCGAGAGCTTCGGCTCGCGATCGGTGATGTCGGGTCGGGGGCGATCGACGGCGGGCCATCGTGGCCGAGTTCTGACACGCTGGAGTCGTCCGGCCGACGACCGGCCGATCGAAAGGACCCGCTCACCATGTCCGTCTCGCCATCGACCGCCGAACCCGGGCTCGGCCTCTACATCGACGGGACGTGGCGCACCACGTCCGAGACGTTGCCGGTGGTGGACCCGGCGACCGAGGAGGTGACCGGCCAGCTCCCGGTGGCCGGCCCCGACGACCTCGACGACGCGCTGGCCGCCGCGGCCCGGGGCTTCGCCGTCTGGAGCCGGACCGCGCCCCGCCAGCGGGCCGACCTGATCCTGCGGGCCGCCCAGCTGATGCGGGAGCGGCAGGACGAGATCGCCGCGTCGATCACCCGGGAGCAGGGCAAGCCGTTCCGCCAGGGCCAGCTTGAGGTGATTCGGGGCGCCGAGTTCTTCGAGTGGGACGCCGGCGAGGCCGTGCGGACCTATGGCCGGGTGATCCCGAGCGCCCCCGGCGTCCGCTACGTCGTGCACCACCAGCCGATCGGCCCGGTGGCCGCCTTCGCTCCCTGGAACTTCCCGATGAGCCAGCCGGCCCGCAAGGTGGCCGGGGCGCTGGCCTCCGGGTGCTCGGTGATCCTGAAGGCGGCCGAGGAGACCCCGACCGGGGCGATCCACATCGCCAGGGCGTTCCACGACGCCGGGCTCCCACCCGGCGTGCTCAACCTCGTGTTCGGCGTGCCGGACACCATCTCCCGTCACCTGATCCCGAGCGACACCACGAGGTTGGTGGCGTTCACCGGGTCGACCAACGTCGGTCGCCACCTCACCGGGTTGGCGTCTGACCACATGACGCCGGTCCTGATGGAGCTCGGCGGGCACGCCCCGGTGATCGTGTGCGAGGACACCGACGTCGACGACGCCGCCACCACCTCCGCGATCCGCAAGTACCGCAACGCCGGGCAGGTGTGCACCTCCCCGACCCGCTTCTTCGTGAACGAAGCGGTGTTCGAGCGCTTCCTCGACGGCTTCGTGAAGCGGGCCGAGGCCACCGTCGTCGGCGACGGGCGCGATGACGGCGTCGAGATGGGGCCGGTGGCCAACGATCGGCGGCTGGCGGCGCTGGGTGAGCTGGTGGCCGACGCCGTCGCCATCGGCGCCGACCTGGTCACCGGCGGTCGCCGGATCGGCTCGACCGGCTACTTCTTCGAGCCGACCGTGCTGGCCAACGTGCCGGACGAGGCCCGGGTCATGCACGAGGAACCGTTCGGGCCGCTCGCCATCGTGAACCCGGTCGACTCGATCGATGCCGCGATCGAGCGGGCCAACGCCGTGCCGTACGGGCTCGCGGCCTACGGCTTCACCAACCGGGCCGACTACGTCGACCAGCTGGTCGATCGGGTCGAGGCCGGCAACCTGTCGATCAACACGCTCGAGGCGTCGTTGCCCGAGACGCCGTTCGGCGGGGTGAAGTCGAGCGGGTACGGCCGAGAGGGTGGAGCCGAGGGCCTCCACCACTACATGGTCGTCAAGAACGTCTCCCACAGCATGACGATCGTGTGAGCCGATCCGGGCCGACCGAGGGCCGGTCGGACGCAGGCGTCGACTACCGTTGAGCCCGGAGGTCAAGACCGTGAGCGACCACGACGACATCGACATCGGCGGGGCAGGTGCCGGACCGGCGGGTGAGGGCCAGGTCCAATCGGGCGCCGCCGACGGAGGTGGGCACGAGTCGAGCTTCGCCGGCCACGACGCCGGCAACGGGATGAACCACCTGGCCATACCCGGCCTGGCGGGGGCCAACACGATCGCCCAGGCCAACGTCGAGGGCTCACCCAGGGCCCGCCGTCAGGCCAGGATCCTGGGTTGGCTGCTCATCATCACCTTCGCTGCGCCCGTGATCATCGGCGCCTTCATCCGCGCCCTCGGTTAGCCGCGCTCGATCGCCAGCCCGCCCTCGGCGGGGAGTCGGTGATGGAACCGGCAGACGGGGCCAGGTTCTCGGCCCCGGTCGGACCACCTCGTTTCCCGGGGACGACGTGGTGCAGATCGCACCCGTGGTGTTGCCGGTCGCAACGGTCGAACCCGCGGTGCCGGTCACGGATGCGGACGGCTCGTCGGAGCACGGCGAGCTGGGGCGAGCGCAACGCCATCGATGCCAACCACCGCCCCACTGGAGCGCGACGAGGGTCCCGCCACCACCCGCCAGCCGAGCGGGGCGACGATGGCGCCGGCGCCACCGTCTACTCGAAGCTCGGGAAGCTGACGGTCGGGTCGCGCTCGATCTGGTCGACCAGCGCCACCTCCCACGTCAGGTACTCCTCCATGAGCCGGCGGACCTCAACCGGGTCGTCGGTCAGGTCGTAGGGCTTGTACCAGATGTCGTCGGCGTCGGTGGTGGCCCGGTCGAAGCCCGGTTCCATGTCGTGCCCGCCGTGGCGCCAGCCCTTGTTCCCGCCGGCAAGCGCCACCACATCCGCCGACGGCCACAACGCCTTGGCGTCGGGCACCGCCAGCTTGGCCAGCTGGCCGTCGGTCGAGGTCAGCACCAGCGTCTCCACCTCGCCGATCGCCGCCTTCGCTTCGTCGAGCCGGCTCCGAACCCCCCACCAGGCCCCGGCGATGTGGCCCCTGGCCCGGTACTTCAGGCTCGTCCCGAGGTCGAGCACCGCAACCGACTCGGGTCGCTCGGCCAGGCGGGAGGCGAGATCGGAGACCTTGATCGTCGGCGCCGGCTCGACCCGGACCCGAGCCCGCGGGCCGGTCTGCAGGGCCACGCCGACGGCCTCGGCCGCCGGCAGCCCGCCGGCCAGCACGGCCACGTCGTGCCAACCGAGCTGGCGAAGCCACGAGCCGGTCATCAGGGCCCTGGTCTCGTCGTCGTCGAGCAGCACCAACCGGGCTCCGAGTGTGGCCACGTACTCGTCGGTCGCCTGCACCACCTGACCACCGGCGGCGTGGCGGCTACCGGAGAGGTGGCCGGCCTCGAACTCCTCGCTCGTGCGCACGTCGAGCAGGAACGTGGTGCGGTTGGTGTCGGCCCGCCACCCGTCGAGCTCGTCGAGGGTCAACCGGCGCACCCCGAACCGCTCGCCGACCGCAGCGGCGGCCGCCGTCGCCCAGGCCCTGGCCTCGGGCCCCGGGTCGGGGGCGTGGTCGTCCCGACCCCGGTCGACCTCCAGCCCGGCCAGCTCCCAGCCCATCGTGCCGTTCTCCAGCGCCACCACCCGGTTCTCGAGCCCGGCGTTGATCAGCGACTGGGCGCCGATGATGCTCCGGGTCCGCCCGGCGCAGTTGACCACCACCGTCGTGCCGGGATCGGGGGCCACCTCCTTCACCCGGTGGACCAGCTCGGCGCCCGGGCAGTCGGTTCCGGTCGGGATCGACATCCGCCTGAACTCGTTCATCGGGCGTGAATCGAGCACGACGACCAGGCCATCGCCCCTGGCGGCGGCGTCGAGCAGCGCCTGGACCTCGGTGGCGGGCAAGCGGGGCGTGTCGAACGTGTGCTCCACGTGCTCGCCGAACGCCTTCGATGGCACGTTGACCCCCGAGTACAGCTCGCCGCCGTCGGCGGCCCACGCCTCGATCCCACCGGCCAACACGGCCACGTCCGTCCACCCGAGCTCACCGGCCCGGGCTGCGGCCCGGGCCGCCAGCCCCCCGGCGCCACCGTCGTCGTCACACCACACGATCGGCGTCGATCGCCGGGGCACGAGGTCGCCGAGCAGCAGCTCCAGGCTCGACAGCGGCACGCAGGCGGCATGGAACAGGTGCGAGCGGTGGTAGACGCCCTGCTCCCTGGCGTCGAGCAGGGCCAGCTCGCCCTCGCCATCACCGCGCCCGATCGCCACGAGCCGGGCCCGCAGCTCGCCGGCGGAGACCGATGCCTCCGCCATCAGCAGAACTGGGCTTCGGACCGTCCCAGCCGAGCCTCCCGGATCCCGCTCACCGAGTTGAAGACCCGCCACTCGTGGCTGCGGGCATCGAAGTAGACCCGCTCGTCGAGGCGCTCGAGGGCCAGCCCGTAGCAATGGAAGTTGAGGGCCGGGGCCTCGATGTGGATCGAGTGCAGGTCGTCGGGCAGCATCGCCACCCCGGTGCCGGCCTCGACCAGGTGCTGGTGGGTCTCGGCCACCCCGCCGTCGTCGCTTCGCTCGTAGAACCGGTTCAGCTCCTGGCCGTCGAACCCGACGACCACCGCCCAGGTCGTGTGGTTGTGGGCCGGGGTCTTCACCGCCCCCGTGCTGCGCTGGGCGTAGAGGGCGAAGCGGTCGTCGTCGTCCTGGGCCAGGCGGTAGAGGAAGCTCCGTCGGTCCTCGTCCGGACCCGGTCCGGGGAAGTCGGCGAGCGGGAACAGCTCCCGTCGTGCGGCCAGGCGGAGCAGTCGGTCGCGGATGGCGGCCACCGCCTCCCTGGTCACCCCGAGCTCGCCCTCGATGGCCCGGATGTCGTCCATCGTCTCGGCCACGGCGGCCTCCCGGGCCGCCGCCACCTCGTGACCGGCACCGCTCGTCGTCGTCACGCCCCGACCCCCTGCTCGTGCTCCTTCTTCTGGCGGGTCCAGTCGTCGAGCGTCTCGACGGCCTCGGCCGCATAGCGGTCGAGCTCGCCGGGGGAGGTCGTCCTGGCCGCCAGCTCCAGACGATGACCGCTCGGATCGTAGAAGTAGATGGAGCGGATGAAGCCGTGGTCGACCGGGCCGAGCACGTCGATCCCGTGGCTCCGCAGCGCCGCCAGCTTCTCCTCCAGGACCTCGACCGACGGGACCTCCAGCGCCAGGTGCTGGGCCCAGTCGGGGTTGGCCTCCTGGTCGACGTTGGGCTCGTCGACCAGGTCGAAGAACGCGACCCAGCTCCCGTCGCCCATCTCGAAGAACAGGTGGGCGTGGGGAGCGAACTCCTGGGTCGACGGCACCCGGTCCTGCACGATCACGTGGGCGAGGCGAAGGCCGAGGACGTCCCGGTAGAACTCGGCGGTCTCCTTGGCGTCGCGGCAGCGGTAGGCGACGTGGTTGAGCCGTTGGATGTCCATGGCGCACCCCCTGATTCGTGCGGGTTTCAGCTGGTTTCCGACCTCGATCGTAGGTCGCCCCGGCCGATCGGGCCCATTCTCCAGACTCTCTCCACATCCTCTCCAAGTCCGGCGGTCCCCCGGCGTTCATGGTGGAAGACACCAGCCGGTCACACGGATCGGCGCCACCGGACAACCCGGGACGACCCAGAAGGGACCAATCCAGATGACCATCACCGAGAACACCCCCGCCGCCCCCGCCGACAACGGCGTGAACGTCGAGGCCCTCCTCGGCGCCCGCCAGGCCATGACCGACACGCCCGAGGCCGCCCAGTTCGTGTGGAAGGCCACCAGCGAGTGGGTCAACGGCACCCACACCCAGGTCAGCATCGAGGAGTTCTTCGGCGCCGGCGCCGATCAGAGCCACGTCAAGACGTTCGTCTCCGACGTCGACCACCCGCCGGTCTTCGCCGCCGAGGACAACGGCATCACCCCCGTCGAGTACCTCCTCGTCGGCCTCGCCGGCTGCCTCACCGCCGGCATCGCCAGCGTCGCCCAGAACCGTGGCATCCAGCTCCGCTCGGTCACGGCCACGCTCTCCGGCGACATGGACCTGGCCGGCATCCTCGGCATCGACCCCGACGTCCGCAACGGCTACTCCGGCATCGAGGTCGGCTTCGCCATCGACGCCGACGCCAGCCGGGAGGACATCGAGGCGCTGGTCGCCCAGTCGCAGAAGCGCTCGGCCGTCTACGACGCCCTCACCAACCCGACCCCGGTCAAGGTCGAGGTGCGCTGATCATGGTGACGCCCGCTTCCCGCATCGGGGTCCCCACCACCGAGACCCCCGACGCCGCCCCGGCGGGTGCGACCGCGGTCGCCGGCGGCAACCCCCGCTACGACGTCGTCGTCGTCGGCGGCCGGGTCGCCGGCGCCGCCACCGCCATGCTGCTGGCGGCCGAGGGCCTCCGGGTCCTCGTCGTCGACCGCGACGGCCACGGCACCGACACCCTGTCGACCCATGCCCTGATGCGGGGAGCGGTCACCCAGCTCGAGCGCTGGGGAGTCGCCCCCGCCCTCCGGGCCGAGACCCCGGCGATCGACCGGGTGCTCTTCCACTACCGCGAGCCGGCCGCCGACGAGCCGGCCGTCGACACCACCGAGCTCCCGGTCACCGGCAACGGAGCCACCGCCCTCATGGCCCCCCGCCGGACCCTGCTCGACCGCACCCTGATCGACGCCGCGGCCGATGCCGGGGCCGAGGTCCGCCACCGGACCCGGGTGCTCGACCTCAACCGCAACCCGGCCGGCGGCCGGGACGGTCGGGTCACCGGACTGCGGATCGCCGACGAGCACGGCCGCGAGACCGACGTCGCCGCCGACCTCGTCATCGGCGCCGACGGTCTCCGCTCCACCGTCGCCCGCAAGCTCGACGTCCCGATCACCCGCCAGGGCCGGGAGGCCAGCGCCTACGTGATGCGCTACCTCGAGGACCTCGACGGGGTCGCCACCGACGCCTACCAGTGGCTGTACCGCAACGGCATCGGCGGCGGCATCATCCCGACGAACGGCGGCCGGTTCGCGGTCTTCGCGGGGATGACCCGAGACCGGTTCCGGGACGAGATCCGCCAGGATCCCGCCGCCGGGTTCCAACGGGTGCTCGACGAGCTCAACCCCGAGCTGGCCGACGCCGTTCGTCTGGCCAGCCCGATCGGCCGGCCCCGCAGCTGGCCCGGCGTGCCGGGCCAGTACCGGCAGGCCGCCGGACCCGGCTGGGCCCTGGTCGGCGACGCCGGCTACTTCAAGGACCCCTACGCCGCCCACGGCATCAGCGACGCCCTCCGGGACGCCGAGCTGCTGGCCACGGCCGTTGCCGCCGGAGGCACCGACGCTGATCGGGTCGGGCGACTCGCCGACTACGAGGCCACCCGCAACCGGCTCTCTGGCCCGCTGTTCGACGTGCTCGAGCGGATCGCCTCCTACGACTGGACCACCGACGACCTGCCCGGGCTCCACCTGCAGCTCGGCAAGGCCATGTCGGCGGAGCAGAAGGAGCTGGCGTCGATGCGGGCCCGCCGTGGGCTCGGGGCCCTGGTCGCCGGGGTCGAGAGCGCCGCCGAGGCCCGCCTCCCGGTCGCCGCCTGAGTCCCGGCGGCGAGCGTCCCGTCCCGGTTCTGAACCGCACCCGATGGGCTCCGAACGCCGGCCTCACCCCCGTCTGACACCCGTCTGGCACCTGCCTGACACCCCGTCATCACCCGCCGATGCCGGCCCCCGAGACCCCGGGGACCGGCGTCGGCGGGCCCGCGCTCGCGTTCCTCCCACTATGAGCGACGATGGAGTCCCGGCCGGCTATGGTCACGGCCATAGCGGCCTTGCGGGAGGCCCTCGTGAATCTGGCGGAACCAATCGGCGGTGGAGTGATGAGGCATGCCTCGACAGCTCGCCCGCGCCCGTTCGGGCGTGAGGTCGGGTCATGAGCGACATCGAGCCCCCGACGCCGCCGGCCTCCGAGCTGCCCGACCCCCCGGATCCGCTCGCCAGCCCGACGCCCGGGCTCGGGCTGCTCGGGATCGAGATCGGCGCCACCGCGGTGCGGCTCGTGCTGCTCGACTCCGAGGCCACCTCGGTCACCGACCTGGTCGAGCGGCCGATCGGCAGCGGTGACGGCAGCCTCGACCAGGCGGCCGAGCTCCGGCTCCAGACGGCGCTGTTGGCCGCCCTCGACGCCCTCGGCCTGTCCGAGCCGACGCCGCTCCTGATGGGGGTCAGCATCGGCATGGCCAACTGCGGGGTCGGCAGCGGCCCGGCCCTCCGAGACTGGTTGGAGAACCTCAGCGGTCGCCTGGGCCAGCCCTTCCTCTGCGCCGGGAACCCCGGCGTGTCGTACGCCCCGGCCGACGTCGTGTCGTTCCTGCGCCGGGTCTTCGAGCCGTTGCCCCTGCACCTCGATCGGATCGAGCTCGCCCCCGTCGCCGCCAGCCGGGTCATCCCGGCCATGCACCCCGGTGCGATCACCCTCGGCTCGGGGATGTCGTGGTCGGCCAGGATCGTCGGGCACGAGGTGCTCGAGGCCTACGAGATCGCCGGCGGCCAGGTCGACCAGACCCTGAGCGTGGCCACCGGCTCCGACGTCGAACCGATCGAGCAGCTCGAGGGGATCGACGTCGATCCCGAGCTGTGCCGCCAGCGCGGTCTGACCGTCGGTGCCCTGGCTCCGGCCGTCGGGGTGGCGTTGGCGCTGCGAACGTCGCCGCCGACCAACCTGCTGGCCGCCGAACCGGTCGGTGTGATCCCCGGCCCAGCGGTCGCCTCGCGGCCGGCGCCGGTTCGGGATCCGAACCCGGTCGCTGCGGGCCCCGGCCTGCGATCGACCGAGCCGGCGGCCCAGACCGACGTCCGCACCATGCCGGTGCAGCGTTGGGATCCGGCCAGGGCAGATGGCTGGGACGCGACCGACCAGCGCGAGCCCCCGACGGTCGACGCCTACGACCGCTACGACAACTACCAGGCCCCGCGGCGGTCGGACGATCTGACGCCCGGCCCGGCCGTCGGGTCCCGCCGCCACCCCCGGGACCATCGCCAGGCCGACAGCGGGTTCCACGTGTCCGACTTCGTGTTGGGCGCGCTGCTGATGCTGGCCGTGGTCCTGACCCTGGCGCTGGTGTTCCTGTGACCGCCGCAAGCCGCTCGTCGGCGCCGCAGTGGCGGCTCATGCTGGCCGGGGGGCTCGTGGCCGCCAATCTGCTGCTGATCGGCCTCAACCTGGCCAAGCACGACCTCGTGACGCTGTCGTTCGGGTCGTCCGACGAGACCGAGGCGGTGGCCGGTGCCGCCACCGACGCCGGCATCGATCCGACCGCGTCAACCGTGGCCGTCATCCCCGCCGCCGACGACACCGACGGGACCACCGCCGGGGCCGAGTCGGCCGACGACGGCGGCGCCGACGAGCAGGCGTCGCCGACCACCGCCTCGAGCGTGCCGACCACGATCGACGACTGGCCCGGCGGCCGGGGCCCCGTGCCGGACGGCCCGGCCGAGGCCAGGTTGGCCGTCGTCGCCACCGACGGGAGCATGCAGCTCACCGGCTCGGCCCCCGACTGGGCCACCGTGACCAAGATCGTGCAGTACGCCGGCGAGAAGCTGCCCGGCGGACCTGACGCCGTCGACAACCAGCTCACCTGGCACCCGGACGCCAGCTCGTCCACCCAGTGGGGCGACGTGGTCATGCCGGACGCCGTCACCTTCGATGTGGGCTCCGCCGAGCTCGACCTGGCGTCGACCGGTGGCCTCGACGTCGCAGCCCAGGTCCTCACCGAGCACCCGAGCGTCTTCGCCATCGTGATCGGGCACGCCGACAACCGCGGTGACGACACGGTCAACGCCGAGCTGGCGGCGCAGCGGGCCGGCGTCGTCGTCGACTACCTGATCACCCGGGGCGTCGTGCCGGGGCAGATCGTCGTCGCGTCGGCCGGCGAGGACGACCCGGCCGCCTCCAACGCCACCGAGGAGGGTCGGGCCTTGAACCGACGAACCGAGATCCAGTTCAAGAACCTGCTGACCCCCGAGGGGCGGCGATGATGGCCGGACCCGTCCGGGTCCGCTGGTCGGTCGCGGTACTGGCGGCGGCGCTGCTGGCCGCCGCCTGCTCCTCCGGCGACGATGACACCGGCGCCGCCGAGCCGGCCGGAACCGACCCATCGGCCGTCGCCTCCCCGGCGGCCGGCGGTCAGGCCACCGAGTCGACCACCGCCGCCGATGGCGCAACCGACCCAGCGACCGACGCCGCAGCCGCTCCCGCCCCGGCCGGTGACGCCGCCTCGACCGGGGGCTTCGACATCGACGCCATCCTCCAGGCCGACCCCGACTGCCCCAGCCCGGTCACCGGCGAGCCCCTCGTCGTCGGCTACGCCGCCGACATGGGTGAGCTCGGCGCCTTCGGCGACGGTCCGGCCTCCCAGACCGCCATCCACATCGCCAACCTGGTCAACTGCTCCGGCGGCCTCGCCGGACGGCCGGTCGAGGTCACGATGGCCGACATCTCGGGCGACCCGGTGGCCAGCCGCCAGCAGACGATGGGTCTGGTCGAGGGCGGCGTGTCGGTCCTGCTCGGCCCGCCGTTCCCCGACCCCGGCTTCCGGGTCCTGCAGGTGACCAAGGGCGGCGTTCCCGTGATCTTCACCGGCTCGACCGAGCCGGCGCTCGGCGACGACAGCAACCTGTCGTTCCTCGTGGCCTTCAGCGACACCCAGGGGGCCACCGCGGCGGCCCAGTTCGCCCAGTCCCAGGGCTGGACGACGGCGGTCACCTTCTCGTCACCCGGCCCGTACTTCGGCTACAACCCGCTGGTCTTCACCGAGGTGTTCACCGCCCAGGGCGGCCGGGTGCTGGCCGACTTCCCGTACCTGCCGATCGAGACCGTCGACTTCACCGAGGCCATCGCCGCCATCGCCGACGACCCGCCCGACGTCATCTACTCGGCCATGATCGCCGTCCAGCTCGTCGCCCTGAAGCAGCAGCTGGCCGAGGCCGGTCTGGCCGATGTCGAGGTGATCGGCACCGACGCCTTCGAGGCGACCAACGGTTACGCGCTGGCGCCGGGCAACGAGGGCATCTACCACGTCACCCACACCGACCCCCGGCCCGACACCCGCCTCCAGCAGCTCCTGGCCAGCTATGCGGCGGCCAACGGCGGGGTGCCGCCGGCGTCGCCGTCGATGGCCGCCCTGGCCGGCGACGCCATGGCCGTCATCGCCGACGCCTACCTGCGGGTCGACACGACCGACCCGGCGGCGATCGGTCAGGCCATCGCCACCGCCCAGGGCGTGCAGGGCATCACCGGCGAGCTGACCTACGACATGTCGGGGGCGCCGAGCAAGCCGATGTTCGTGCACCGGGTGGTCGACGGTCAGGCGACGCTGGCCGGCATCGTCGGCGGCTAGACACCCCGGCGGCCCGCCGCCGGTCGGCCGAGCCCGGGACCGTCCGTTCGCTTGGGGGCCCGAGGTTACCGGCCGGTACCATCGCCGCATGGCCAGTGCAGACACCGCCAGTGCAGGCGCCGCAGCGGACACCGACACGATCGAGCAGCAGGTCGCCGACTGGATCGACGACAACTGGGATCCCGACCTCACGCTGGGGGAGTGGTGGCAGCGGCTCGCCGACTCGGGCTATTGCCATCCCAGCCTGCCGACCGAGGCCGGCGGCCTCGGGCTCAGCCAGAGCGAGGCGCTCCGGGTGATGCGGATCCTGGCCGACCACAAGGTCGTCGGCCCGCCGCCCGGCCTGGGCTACATGCTGGCCGCGCCGACGATCGCCGAGCACGGCACGCCCGAGCAGATCCAGCGCTACCTGCCGTCGATCCTCAACGGTCGTCAGGCCTGGTGCCAGCTGTTCTCCGAGCCGAACGCCGGCTCCGATCTGGCCGGGCTCCAGACCAGAGCCACCCCCGACGGCGGCGAGTGGCGGGTCACCGGCCAGAAGGTGTGGACCTCGCAGGGCCATGCCGCCGACATGGGCATGCTGCTGGCCCGGACCGACGCCGACCTCCCCAAGCACCGCGGCATCTCGTACTTCGCCCTGGAGATGGACCAGCCGGGGGTCGAGGTGCGGCCGCTCAAGGAGATGACCGGCCGCACCTTCTTCTCCGAGGTCTTCATGGAGGACGCCGTCGTGGCCGACGACGCCATGATCGGCGGCAAGGGCGACGGCTGGCGGGTCGGCAACACCACGCTGGCCCACGAGCGCTCCAGCATCGGAGCCGGCTCGGCCGGGTTCATCATGGCCGCCCCCGGCACCAAGGCCGGCCACTTCGACCGGCGGGTCGGCGACATCGTCGAGGCCGCCTCGAAGCGCCGGGTCGGCGGCCACGCCCCCGGCGTCGGCATGAAGCTCTACGAGCGCTGGACCCAGCTGGCCCGGGAGCTCGACCGGACCGACGACCCCGTCCTGCGCCAGGAGATCATCGAGCTGTACACCCTGCTCCGGGTCAACCGGCTCAACCTCCAGCGGGCCCGCGATCCCCGCCAGCGCACCGGCGGCGAGGCCAACATCGCCAAGCTGTTCGACGCCGAGCTGCACCGCCGCTTCCGCGACGTCAGCCTCCGCATCGTCCAGGCGGACGGCATGCTGGCCGGCCGGTCGATGGCGACCGACCCCCAGATCGCCGAGCTGGCCCTGCACGCCAGCGCCCCCTCGATCTACGGCGGCTCCGACCAGATCCAGAAGAACATCCTCGGCGAGCGGACACTGGGCCTGCCGAAGGAGCCGGGGCCCGACCGCGACACCCCCTTCACCGAGCTGCCGAAGAACGGCTAGCGCCGCAACGGCTCGGGCTCCCGGCCGGCCGGAGCACGAGATTCGGCCGATGGCCGGTGAGGTGTCGCCCCGTCTGTTCGGCGACTTCGGCGCAGTGGTCGACGGCGGACCGCCGGTCGGAGCCTCCGCCGACCGAGCGCTCAGCGCCCGCCGACGAGGGCGACCTCACGACGGTCGGCGACGGCGAGCTGGGCCGCCGCCAGGCGAGCCAGGATGAGCGACGACATGACCGTCCCGCCGAGCCCGCCGGCGATGAGGGCGACGTCGCCCGTGGTCGAGCCGTAGATCAGCCAGATCACCGCCTCGACCAGGGCCAGCACCCAGGTGGTCGGCGAGATCCCGGCGACGCTGGCCGACCGGAGGGCCGCGAACACCGCCGGTGCGAACACCGCACCGTAGAGCAGGCCGATGGCCAGACCGGCCCCGGGCCAGCCGTCGGCGGCGAGCCCGACGAGTGGCACCAGGCCGATCAGCTGGCCCCGGCCGACGGCCCGCAGGACGGCCGGGCCGATCAGCCGTAGCAGCTGCACGGCGAGGATGGTGTAGAGGGCCATGCCCCCGACCGAGACCGGGACCAGGCCCCAGAGCCCCGAGGCGGCGGCGTAGGCCAGCCACCAGGCGTTCATGCTCACCCCGACGCCGACCCACACGGCCGAGACACCGTCGGTTGCACCCGTCCGATGGAGGCGGGCCGCCTGGGGCACGATCATGCCGACGCCGGCCGTCGTGGCGACGGCGAGCAGCAGGGGCAGGACGATGGAGTCGAACATGGGTCACCTCCGGGTGATGTAAGGAGCTAGCTTGGTTTAGCTTCCAGGACTGTAAGAGGCTAAACCATAAACGATGCTTTCGCTACCCGGCCGGTAGGCTGGCGTCATGCAGGTGGCATCGGCCACACAGTCCGACGCACGGGTCACGCTCGACGTCGCCATCGCCCTACTCAACGGGCTGACGGCCGTCGATGGAGACGACGCGGGGCGGTCGGGCGACGAGACCGAGCCCTTCGACGTCCGCGAGGTGCTCGACGAGTACGGCTTCACCCGGGCGGCCAAGGCCTCGGCCGCATCGATCGACCGCATCGGTCGCCGGGTGGCCGAGCTGCGACCGCTGTTCGACGGCCTCCTCGGCGCCACGTTCGATGACGCATCGGCCGCGGTCAACGAACAGCTGACCGAGTTGGCGGTCCGTCCGACGGTGGTCGCCCACGACGGTGTCGGACCCCACCTCCACTGGTCGTCGCCGACGGCGACGTTCGACGATCAGGTGCTGACCGACATCCTGATGTCGCTGGCCATCGAGCTGTGCGAGGACGGCACCGAGCGCTTCGGCCGCTGTGCCGCCGATGGCTGCGGTCGCCTCTTCTTCGACGGCACCCGCAACCGATCCAGGCGGTTCTGCGACGATCGGCGGTGTGCCAGCCGAACCCACACCGCCGACCATCGGGCCCGCCGCCGGTCGGCCTGACCCGACCCGGTCGTCGGTCCGGGCGAACGGGCCCGGCTACGTGTCGGGGCGCTCGGCTCCGAGCCCTCGCATGATCAGCTCGATCAGCTCGGGGAGCTCGTCGGTGGTCGGCGGCTCGCCCTGCAGCATGGTGCGGGCCATCAGCGGACCGTGGACGAACGTGACGGCCCGCTCTGGCTCGATCGGCGGGATCTCACCCCGTTCGACGGCCCGCTCGACGATCTCGACGATCGGATGGGTCCGCTCCGACACCAGGGCCTGCTTGATCTGCTCGAGCTCGGGGTCCGACGCCGCAGCGCTCAACAGGTCGAGCAGCATCCGCCGCCTGGCCGGGTCGGCCATCACCTCGAGGGCCGAGGTCGTCATCGCCGTCAGGTCGCCGTGGAGGCTGCCCGTGTCGGGGGCGGGCACCGTCTCGATGTGGCAGTCGAGGGCGTCGACGAGCAGCTCGTTCGCCGACGACCAGTGGCGGTAGATCGTGGTCTTGGCCACCCCGGACCGCCTCGTGACGGCCTCGATCGAGAACCCGTCGATGCCCTCGTCGCCGAGGATGGCGAAGGTGGCGTCGATCGCCTTCTGGCGGGCCGTTTCGCTGAGGGGACGGGGCATCGCGCTCGCAGTCTAGGGCAGCATGGGATGCGCTACGTAGCTGTAGCGTTATCTGGGGAACTCGTCCATTGAGACTTCGGACACAGTTTCCGGCAATCGGTTGTCATCATCCGACGCCGCCATTATAACGCTACTTATCCGTAGCGTTATCCGGGTGGCTCCATCGACATCCCGTCGGCAACACCCAACCCGCGTCTGACGGCTGCGGACCGACCCACGAGAGGGGAGTCCTTCATGTACCGAGCGCTTGGTCAGTGGTGCTACGCCAACTGGGGCAAGGTCATCCTGGCCTGGGTCGCCCTGGTCATCGGGGTGGGCGCCGTCGCCGGCACCGTCGGCTCGGCCTTCTCGACCGCCTTCGAGATCCCCGAGTCGGAGAGCCGTGACGGCTTCGACGCCCTCGACGAGCACTTCGGAGGCTTCGGTTCGGGCCAGCCCGGGTCGATCGTCTTCCGCTCGGAGCAGGGGGTCGACGATCCCGAGGTCGTGGCGGTGATGAACGAGCTCTTCGACTTCACCGTCGCCCTCGACCCGGACCAGATCCAACTCAACAGCCCCTACGAGCCCTCACCCCAACCGCTGATCAGCCAGACCGGGCCCGAGGCCGGGCTGATCGCATACGCCGACCTCACGTTCGACCAGTCGGTCGACCAGGTGGAGGCATCCGAGTGGGGGGTCGAGATCCGCGAGCACGCCGAAGAGCTGGTGGCCGAGGCCGGCCTCGAAGACGAGCTCCAGATCGAGACCGGCGGCGCCATCCTCAGCGAGTTCGAACCACCGGAGACCGAGCTGATCGGCCTCGCCTTCGCCGTGATCGTGCTGATCCTGGCCTTCGGGTCGGTCATGGCCATGGGCCTGCCGATCGGCGTCGCCGTTGCCGGCGTCGCCACCGGCATCGGCATCATCAACCTGCTGAGCAACGCCATCTCGATCCCCGACTTCGCCATCCAGCTCGGGGCGATGATCGGTCTCGGCGTCGGCATCGACTACGCGCTGTTCATCGTCACCCGCTACCGCAACTCGCTGGCCGCCGGCCACGACCAGTACGCCGCCGTCGGGATCGCCCTCGACACCGCAGGTCGGGCCGTCGTCTTCGCCGGCCTCACCGTGGTGGTGTCGCTGCTCGGCATGCTGCTGATCGGCCTTCCCTTCATCTCGGGCCTCGGCGTCGGCGCGGCCTCGACCGTGACGATCACGATGATCGCCTCGATCACCCTGCTGCCGGCCCTGCTCGGACTGGTCAAGGACCGGGTCGAGATCTCCCGGGTCCGCGGCCTGGTGGCCGCCGGCCTCGCCTCGGTCGGCCTGTTCCTGATCGGCATCGGCGTTGCGCCACTCAGCGGCTTCCTCTTCCTCGGCGCCGGCATCGCCCTCGTCCTGCTGATCGGCACCGTCATCCCGCCGATGCGGCGGATCATCCCCCACCGCCCGGAGAAGCCCATCCGGGAGACGCTGGCCTACCGGTGGAGCCGGGTCATCCAGAGCCACCCCTGGCTGGCCATGACGATCGGTACCGCCATCCTGCTGGCGCTGGCCGCCCCGGTGCTCGGGCTGCGGCTCGGCTTCTCCGACGAGGGCAACTTCCCCGAGGAGACGTCGACCCGCAAGGCCTACGACCTGATCGCCGATGGCTTCGGCGACGGCTACAACGGTCCGCTCATCATCACCGCCGAGCTGGACGGCCCGGAGAGCGGCGCCCAGATCCCGGCGCTGCAGGCCGCCATCGAGTCGACCGACGGTGTGGCCGCCCTCGCCGCGGTGCCGAGCAACTTCGAGGATCCGACCGCCTCCGAGGCCTTCCTGTTCCGGGTCATCCCGACCACCTCACCCCAGGACGAGGCCACCCAGGACCTCGTCGAGGCCCTGCGCGACGAGGTGATCCCGCCGGTCTCGGACGGACTCGAGGTATCGGTGACCGGCGCCGTGCCGGCCAACATCGACTTCACCACGTTCCTGTCCGCCCGCATCCTCGTGTTCTTCGGTGCGGTGCTCAGCATCAGCTTCCTGCTGCTGATGTCGGTGTTCCGCTCGATCGTGGTGCCGATCAAGGCCGTGATCATGAACGTGCTGTCGATCGCCTCCGCCTACGGGGTCGTGGTCGCCATCTTCCAGTGGGGCTGGTTCGGCAGCCTCTTCGGGATCGCCGAGGCGCCGATCGAGCCCTTCATCCCGATGATGCTGTTCGCCATCGTGTTCGGCCTCTCGATGGACTACGAGGTGTTCCTGCTCTCCCGCATCAAGGAGGAGTACGAGAAGACCGGCGACGCCCAGAACTCGGTTGCCGATGGCCTGGCCGCGACCGCCCGGGTGATCACGGCCGCGGCCGCCATCATGATCGTCGTCTTCGGCGCCTTCATGCTGGAGGACGACCGGATCATCAAGCTGTTCGGCCTCGGCCTGGCCATGGCCGTCTTCCTCGACGCCAGCCTGGTCCGGATGCTGCTGGTCCCGGCGACGATGGAGCTGCTCGGCGACCGCAACTGGTGGTTGCCCCGCTGGCTCGACCGCATCATCCCCAACCTCAACATCGAGGGCACCGAGCCGCCGGCGCCGGTTGCCGCCGCCGAGGAGCCGGGCGACGGCCCGGACGACGACGCCGAGCCGGACGCCTCGCCACCCTTCCGCAGCGAGCCCGTTCCGACCTGAGCCGGCCGAACCGCCTCGGTCCGAGCCGCTGAGGCCCTAAGGGGTCCGGCGGCTCGGCCGATAAGGGGGGCGTGAGTTCGTTGTCGCGACGCGTCCTCGGCTCGGGCTGGCTCATGCGCAGCCCGGTCCTGGTGGTGGCGCTGGTCCTCGTGCTCACGGCCCTCGTGGCCCTGATCCAGCAGCGAGGGGCCGAGCAGCGGCGGGAGCTGCTGTTCGAGAGTCAGGCCGAGCAGATCTACCACGAGATCCTCCAGGCGATCGAGGCCGAGGGCCTGCAGTTCCGCACCGCGGTCGACTTCGTCGCCGTGACCCACCCCGGGCCGCTCGACCAGTTCCAGTCCTACTTCGCCCGCCAGTCGCAGCTCCGCAGCGGGTCGGCGCCGTCGCCGTTCGACTTCATGTTGATCGAGGTGGCGCCTCCGTCCGGCTTCGACGAGCTGGAGTCCCGTGAGCGGACGCTCGGCAACGCCGACTTCGACGTCCGGTCGCTCGGTGGCGACGGGGATCGCCTCGTCATCACCCGAACGTCGATCGAGCCGACGATCGGCGACGTCGACGTCCGGGGCCTCGACGTGACCGCCTTCGCCGAGCAGTTCCCGGTCGTCCGCCCGGACGGTGGGTACGCCCTGCGGGTCCTCGAGCCGGACCCGGCCGTCGATCTGCTGATCAACCTGGCTGGCCAGAGCGCCTCCTCGGCCGACGCCCTGTCGGCCGAGGTCAAGACGTTCGCACTGCTGGTGAGCCCGGTCCCGGTCGGCGGCGACGAACCGGGCAAGTCCGCCGTCGTCGATTCGGCCGGGCAGCCCGTCGCCCCCGTGTCCGCCATTCGGCTGGTACCGATCGACGCGCTCTTCGCCCCGGTCGACGCCCGCCTGCTGACCGACCTGCAGGCGACGCTGGTGGTCGAGGGCATCGATCGGCCGGTGGCGATGCTCGCCGGGCCCGGGGGTCGCCTCGACGACCCTGGTGAGCTGCTGGCCGAGTACACGCTGGCCACCGACGGGCAGAGCTGGGCGCTGAGCATCGTCGCCGACGACGGCTTCGGGCCGGACACCGGCTTCTTCGACGCCCTGAGCACGTGGGCCTTCGGCCTGACCACCGCCGCCCTGGCCGGTGCCTTCCTGCTGGCCCGGTCGTGGCACGGGCAGCGCCTGGTGAAGGCCGAGCGGGAGCTGGCCTCGGCCCTCACGGTCGCCTCGACCGACGGCCTCACCGGTTTGCTCAACCGGGTCGGCTTCGTGCAACAGGCCGGGATCATCGATGCGACCGCCCCGGTCAGCCTGTTCTTCATCGATCTGGACGGCTTCAAGGCGATCAACGACCTCGACGGTCACGAGGCCGGCGACGAGGTGCTCCGGGCGGTGGCCGGGCGGCTGTTGGCCGAGACCCGCGAGCAGGACCTGGTGAGCCGGCTCGGGGGCGACGAGTTCATCGCCCACCTCGCCGGCGCCGACCTGGACGCAGCCGCCCGCTTCGCCTCGCGGATCATCGACGCCGTCGACGAGGTCGACGATCGCCTCTCGTGCAGCATCGGGGTGGCGAGGCGTCGAGCGGGCGAGACGACGTCGGTCGACGAGCTCCTCAGGCGGGCCGATGCGGCGATGTACAAGGTCAAGCGCGACGGCGGGCGGGGCTTCCACCTGGTCGAGGCCGACGATCCGCCCGCACCGCGTCCGGCCGAGGACGGTCCCCGCCATCCCGCTCCGCTCGGCTGAGTGCCCCGGTGCGGAGCACCGGGCCCCCGAGTTAGCCCTTCGGGCGAACGTCGCTGGCTCCAGGGGGGTGCCCTGGAGATCGGTTCGGTTGCTCGGTTGGGTGCCCCGGTGCGGGGCACCGGGCCCCCGAGTTCGCCCTTCGGGCGAACGTCGCTGGCTCCAGGGGGGTGCCCTGGAGATCGGTTCGGTTGCTCGACGGAGTGCCCGGCCCCGTCCGCCGACAAATTGTCGGCGTTACTGAAATAGTTTCACTAACGCCGGTGTTCTATCAGTTGGGTCGCCGGAGGGACCGTTCCCGCCGGCCCCGCAACCCAGCTTTCCGACCAAGGAGCCTTGACGATGCTTCTGCAGAACGACCCCTTCCGTGACTTCGACCAGCTGTTCCGGGCCTTCGGCCGGGCCGACGCCCCCGAGCACCGGATGTCCCTGGATGCCTACCGCCGTGGCGAGAACGTGTGGGTCCACATCGACCTGCCTGGCGTCAGCGCCGACGCGGTCGACATCAGCGTCGAGCGCAACGTGCTCACCGTGACCGCCGAGCGGACCTACCCGACCGAGGAGGGCGACCGCTTCTACCTGCAGGAGCGCCGCCAGGGCGCATTCCGCCGCCAGGTCCACCTCGGCGAGAACCTCGACACCGACAACATCGAGGCCGACTACGCCGACGGCGTTCTGACCCTGCGGATCCCGGTGGCCGAGAAGGCCAAGCCCCGCAAGATCAGCGTCGGCACCCGTGCCGCGGCCATCGAGGCCGATCTGACGGAGTCGGCAACGGCCTGATCGGCCGCCGACGATCCACCGCCTCCACCGCACACACCACCACACCAGCAATCACGTCGGGGCCTCGGCCGCCTGTTCCCCCTCCACGGCGGTCGGGGCCCCGTCGTGCCGCACTACACTCGCCGGGGCGGTGCCCGAGGCGGGGCCCGCCGGGCACCCCTGGGGGCACAGCACCGATGGCGATCGTCCGCGACGGCATCTATCTCGAAGACAACCCGCCGGTCCGGAGCCAGTTTCGGGTCGGTCGTCGCGACCCGGTGAAGTCGGTCATCGTGGTGCACACCGCCGAGAGCGGCACCGACACCTCCGGCCCCGATCCCAAGGCCGAGAACGTCGCCTCGTTCATCCGCGGCCGGTCGAGCGCCGGGTCGTACCACCTCGTCGGCGACCGCGACTCGATCATCCAGCTCATCCGCTTCGACAACGAGGCGTTCCACGACCGCACCGGCTCCAACCGCTGGGCCATCGGGATCTCGCTGGCCATGAACGCCGCCGACTGGCCGTCGCTCGCCTCGAGCCCGCGAAACGAGCTGGTGACCACCGCCGGCCAGATGGCGGCCATCGCCGCCGTGTGGCTGCGCGACCGCGGCCTCGACCTGCCCGAGCCCCGACTGTTGACCAAGACCGACAGCGACCGGCTCGACGCCAGTGGCTTCATCTCCCACGCCCGCCGCGACCCGACCCGCCGCACCGACCCCGGGGCCGGTTTCCCGTGGTCGAGCTTCTTCGCCGCCTACCAGCAGGCGCTGACCGACGGCGGCAACGAGCCGGGCCGCGACGCCCTGATCCGCCAGCTCCAGTCGCTGGTCGGGACCACGCCGGATGGCATCGTCGGCCCCCTGACCATCGCCGCACTGAACCGCAACTGGCTCGGCAACGACGAGTCGTTCGACGTCTCGGTGGCCGACACCTTCGTCAACAACCCCCGGGTCATCGAGTGGGTCCAGGCCAGGATCAACGCCCGCGACGGCTTCTCGGTCGACGTCGACGGCATCTTCGGCCCCCGCACCGAGGCGGCGGTGAAGACGCTCCTGCAGCGGGGCGGCGTGATCACCGCCGAATCGTTCCTGGCCCTCGTGGAGCCCGCCGATGGCTGACCCGACCTTCACCTTCCCCGACGAGGGGGCGACGCTCGACGGCTCGGTCCAGCTCTTCCGATGGGACCTCGGCGGCATCCCCATCGAGAGCGCCTGGCTGTACGCCGGCTCGACCGAGGGCGGCTCCCAGCACCTGGCCCGCTTCGTCGGCACGGCCACCGCCACGTCGGGCGGCGCGCTCCCGACCGACGGGTCCGCGGTCTTCGGTCGGCTCTGGTACCGCACCGACGGGGTGTGGACCTTCGTCGACCGGCGCTGGGTCGCCGCGTCCGAGCCGGGCCTGCCCGAGCTGCTCGATCCGGCCCCCGGGGCCACCCTGGCCGGCGACACCACCACGTTCCGGTGGAGCTTCGGGCCCCAGGAGGTCCAGGCGTCGTGGCTCTACCTCGGCTCCGAGGCCGGCGGCTCCGACCTGGCCGCCGTGCCGACCGGCACGTCGACCGAGACGACGATCGCCGGCCTGCCGCTCGACCAGCGCGAGGTCAACGCCCGGCTCTACTTCCTGGTGGGGGGCCACTGGTACTTCGTCGACGAGCGCTACCGGGCCGCCAGCGACCCGGGCCCGACCCGCGACGAGTTGATCCGCGAGCTGCAGTCGCTCATCGGCGTGACCGCCGACGGCATCATCGGGCCGATCACCCGGGGGGTGCTGAATCAGAACTGGGTGGCCCGGACCGACTCGTTCGACCCGTCGTTCGCCGCTCGCTTCGCCAACGACACCGACGTCGTGTCGTGGGTGCAGCGCCGGCTCGTGGCCCGGGGGGCCAACCTCGCGATCGACGGCGCCGTCGGCCCGGCCACCGAGGCGGCGCTGCTGGCCGATCTGGACCGGGGCGGCGTGGTTGCCACCCAGTCGTTCGAGGAACTGCTCGACCCCTCGGTCTGATGCGGCCGTCGCCGACGACGGGGTCGCTCAGCCGTCGGCCAGGACGTCGAGCAGGCGCAGCATCGCCCGGCGGTTCTGCCGGCGACCCTCCTCCGTCCCGTTGTCGGCCACCGGCTCGGCCTCGCCGAAGGCCAACGACTCGAGCTGGCCGGCGGGCACGTCGATGCCGCGGTGGACGTCGCAGATCGACTCGGCCCGCTCCCGTGACAGCTGCAGGTTGAACTCGGCGTCGCCGGCCGAGTCGGTGAAGGCCGAGATCGACATCGTGATTGGGGGGTTCCGGGTTCGGCTCGTCGCGATCTCGCCTCCTCACCCTGGATCAGCCGGCGACGGCACCAAGATCCGGCGCCGGACTCCTGGTCGGGTTGTGGCCCCGTGTCGGGCAAGCTTGTCGGCGAACGTGTCGAGCGAGCCGGAGCGAGCATCGTGCCTTCGATGTCGGATGAAGTGATCGGGGTGACCGTCGGCCAATTGGTCGGTATCGGTGTGATCCTGTTCGTCACGCTGGCCCTGTTCACTATCCTCCATCGGGTCCAGCGGGTGCTGGTCAGCCGGGTCATGGTGCGGGACTACACCGCCGACATGATCCGGCGGGTCCTGATGGGCGTCATCACGGTCCTGGCCGCCGTCTACATCCTCGGCGTGCTCCAGGTCGAGGTACGGCCGCTCCTCGGTGGGCTCGGGATCTCCGGCCTGATCGTCGCCGTCGCCCTCCAGCCGCTGTTCGCCAACTTCGTCGGCTCGATCCTGCTGCACGGGACCAGGGCGTTCCGGCCAGGCGACGAGATCACGACGAACGGCATCTCGGGCACCGTCATCGACATCAGCCACCGGGCGGTCGAGATCCGTGACTTCGACGGCAACTCGTCCTACGTGCCCAACATGCGGGTCCTCGACCAGAACCTGGTCAACCTCACGGCGGACGACCCCCGCCGGACCCTGATCGGCTTCCAGGTCTCCTACGACTCCGATCTGCGCAGCGCCCAGCGGGTGCTGCGTCGGGCCCTCGGCCGGGTCGATGGCGTCGCCAGCGACCCTCCGGTGATGGTCGTCGTCCGGGGCTTCGCCGACTCGGGGATCGACATGGAGGCCGAGATCTGGCATCCGGCCGAGGAGGCGCTGGCCCGGCGGGTGGTCAGCGAGGCCGCCATCACGATCCACGAGACCCTGCGCGAGAACGAGATCACCATCCCCTTCCCCCAGGTCGTGCTGCACCGGGCCGACGCCGACGCCAACGGTGCCACGCCGGACTGATCGTCCGCTTGGCGGCCGGCGTCAGCCCTCGTTGACGGCGATCAGGGCGGCGTTGACGACGCTCTCGACCGAGATGCCGGCGAGCTCGTAGAGGTCGGCGATCGTTCCCGACTCGCCGAACCGGTCGACCCCGAGGCTGATCTGGCGGGTGCCGAGGGCGGAGCCGATCCAGGCCAGCCCGTGGCTGGCCCCGTCCTGGACCGCAACCACCGGCCGGCTCCGCTCGGCCGCCGGGACGAGCCGGTGGAGGTGGCTCGGTCGACGGACGGCGCTGGCCCCGGCCACCGCCGTTGCATGGCCGCCCTGCCAGGAGCGGTAGACCCGATCCGGGCTGGTCAGGTGGACGACGGTGGCAGCCACGCCCTCGGCCCCGAGCGCCTCGGCCGCGGCCAGGGCCTCGACGACCATCACCCCGGTGCTGATCAGCGTCACCCCCGGCGGCGGTCCGTCGACCCCGGGGCCGCCGGTGTCCTCGGCGGTGGCACCGAGCGCCGACTCGCGTATCCGGTAGCCGCCGGCCAGCACCTGGTTGCGCAGCGACACCTCGCCGAGGCGCTCGAGAGCGGCGGCGAACGGGGCCTGGTCGATCGGGCGGGTGGACAGCCGGAGGTAGCCGGCGCCGCCGTCTGGTCGGCTGAGCTGGTCGATGGCGTCGCACAGCAGCCAGTCGACCTCGGTGGCGAACGCCGGCTCGGCGTAGGTCAGGCCGGGCAGCTCGAGCCCGACCGACGGGGTGATCGTCGACTGGTGGGCTCCGCCCTCGGGGGCGAGCGTGACTCCGGACGGGGTGCCGGCGACCACGAACCGGGCCCCGTTGTAGAGGGCGTAGATCAGGGCGTCGAGGCCACGGAGCACAAACGGGTCGTAGACCGCACCGATCGGGAGCAGGTGCTGCCCGTGGTGGTCGTGGGCCAAGCCGAGCTGGCCGAGCAGCATGAAGAGGTTCATCTCCGAGATGCCGAGCTCGATGTGCTGACCAGACGGCGACGGCGCCCACTTGAGGAGGCGGTCGGCGCCGCCGTGGTCGTCTCGCTCGGTCGGGGCGTAGACGCCGACCTTGTTGATCCAGCCCCCGAGGTTGGTCGAGATCGAGACGTCCGGGGCGGTGGTGACCAACCGCTCGGCCACCCCGTCGACGTCGCCGAGGCTGGCCAGGACCCGCCCGAACGCCTCCTGGGACGAGACCAGGCCCGAGGTCACCGGGGGTCGGGCCGCCGCCGGTACCGGCGGGGCGGGGCGGGGCATCGGCTTCGGGTTGTTCAGGTCGCCGCCGACCGCAGCGCAGACCCGCCCGGCCGGCGAGCCGGGATCGAAGCGGTCCCACTCGGTGTCGACCGTCAGGCCGGTGGTCGACCGCAGCTCGTCGATCTGGTCGACGGTGAGGAGGGCGGCGTGGTTGAGCGGATCGCCGGCCATCGGCAGGCCCCACCCCTTGATCGTGTAGGCGAACACGACGCTCGGCTTGTCGTCGATCCGGTCGCACTCGTCGAAGGCGTCGAGCAGCAGCCCGAGGTCGTGGCCCCCGAGATCGGTGATGAGCGACTTGAGCTGGTCGTTGTCGTACTGGTCGGCCAGGCGGACGACCGACAGGTCGGCCCCGGCAAGGAACGTGGCCCGCAGCAGGTCGCCGTCGAGCCCGAAGAGCTGCTGGTAGGCCTCGTTCGGCATGGCATCGATGTGTCGCCGGAGGGCGCCGCCCCCCGGATCGGCGAACGCCGCCCGAAGCTTCGAGCCGTACTTGGCCTCGACGACGTGCCAGCCGGCGTGGTGGAAGAACCGCTCCAGCCGTGCCGCGGCGATGTTCGGGATGACCCGGTCGAGGCTCTGGCGGTTGAGGTCGACCACCATGGTGAACGAGCCGAGGCCCTCGGTCGCCGGCTCCGACACCGCCTCCCACACGTTGCCCTCGTCGAGCTCGGCGTCGCCGACGAGCGCAATGAATCGAGCCGACGGCGGGCCGTCCGCGGTGAATCGAGCCGACGGCGGGCCGTCCGCGATGAATCGAGCCGACGGCGAGCCGTCCGCGGTGAATCGAGCCGACGGCGGGCCGTCCGCGGTGAATCGAGCCGACGGCGGGCCCGGGGCCGAGCCACCGTTGGTCGACCGGATATCGGGGGCCGGGCCGAAGCGGTGATCGGTGTAGCGCCGGGTGAGGGCCGAGAACAGGGGGGCGACCGCCCCGAGGCCGACCGAACCGGTCGAGAAATCGGCCACGTCCGGATCCTTGGTCCTCGACGGGTAGGCCTGGAGCCCGCCCCGCTGCCGCAGCGTCGGCAGGTACGAGCGGTCGAGCTCGCCGGTCAGGTACTTGATGGCGTGGTAGACCGGCGAGGCGTGGGGCTTCACCGCCACCTTGTCGGCCCCGCCGATGTGGCCGAACCACAGTGCGGTCATGATCGACACCATCGAGGCCGAGGACGCCTGATGCCCCCCGGCCTTCACCTCGGAGCGGTCCTGGGGGCGGCGATTGGCCTCGTCGACGATCCGGGTCGACAGCCACAGCAGCCGCCGCTCGATCTCCTGCAACACCTCGAGGTCGGGGGTGGCTCTCGTCGTGTCCGTCATCGTTGCCCAGTGTGGCAACGACGCTGCCACCCCGCCACCGACGGCACCGCCCAGGTGAACATCTGAGAAACCGGGGCGATCGGGGAACAGGATCACCCCGCCGGCGGGGTTTGGTGGGTGAGACTTGACCGCAGATGGGCCGCGCCGGATCGAGGGCAGCCGGCGGCGACGACCGAGAACGAAAGGGATCGAGATGATCGCATCGACGCCGACGGTGGCCGATCCGCCGTCGAAGCCGGCCCGGGTGGCCAGGGGCAAGCACAGCCTCACCACCCGGTGGATGCACTGGCTGAACTTCCCGCTGCTGGCGATCATGCTGTGGACCGGGCTCCGCATCTACAACGCCAACGCGGTGCACGCCATCGACGTGTTCGGGTTCCGGTTCGAGTTCTTCCCCGACGGCTTCTTCGAGTTCTTCGAGGCCAACCGCCGCCTGGCCAAGGGCATCGGCTACCACCTGACCTTCGGCTGGCTGTTCGCCATCAACGGGGTGGCCTACGGCGTGTACCTGGCGGTGTCGGGCCGGTGGCGGGAGCTGGCCCCCGATCGCTACACCCCGAGGGAGCTGCCGAAGGTCGTGGCCCACGACCTGCACCTCCGCTCAGACGCCCCCGCCCACGGCAAGTACAACGCCGCCCAGCGGCTGGCCTACACCGCCGTGATCGTGATGGGGGCGCTGATGCTGCTCAGCGGGTTCGCCATCTACAAGCCGGTCCAGCTGCGGCCCCTTGTCGTGATCCTCGGTGGCTACGAGTTCGCCCGCCTGATCCACTTCACCGTGTCGCTCGCCCTCGTCGCCTTCTTCGGGCTCCACATCCTGCAGGTGGCCAGGGCCGGCTGGCGCAACTTCGCCTCGATGATCACCGGCTACGAGCTCAAGCCGGCGACGGCCGGTGCCCGGGTGGGTACCGCGGCAGCGGTCACCGAGGAGACGGTCGCCGCCCCGGCCGCATCGACCGCCGCCGTCGCCGAGGAGCCAGACGGGCCGGAGGAAGCCGGCCGTGCCACCAGCGACGACGAGGGTGGCACCGAGCGGCCGGACGCCGCCGACGTCGCCGATCCCGATGGTGGGCCGGCCGCGACCGAGGAGGTCGCCGACGGCCTGGCGGACGGGGAGGTCCTCGACGGCTCGGCCGAGGACGGGGTCGGCACGGACGCACCGGTCGACGGTGAGCCCGACATCGACGAGAGCGGCGCTGGCCCCGATGTCGACGGCCCGGCCGTCGATTCCGATACCAGCGATTCCGACGAGACCAGCGATTCCGATACCAGCGATTCCGACGAGACCAGCGATTCCGACGAGACCGATGAGGAGGCCGGACGATGAGCGACGATCGGACACCAGACGAGACGACCTCGACCGAGCCGACCCCGGCCGCAGTCGACCCCCGCCAGGAGCGGTGGGACCGGGAGGCGGCTGCGGCCCCGACGATCGACGCCGACGCGTACCGGCGTCGCTCCCGGCGGTCGTTCCTCGGCTTCGGGGTGGCCATGGCCGCCGGCTACCTCGGTTTCCGGCACATCCAGAACCGACCCGAGACCGACAACCTGCCCGACATCCTCCGCACCGGCCTCGAGGGCAACGAGGCCCTGTGGTCGACGATCGGCAGCGACACCCGGCTGGCCCGCACGTTCGACCAGGACGACCGGGAGGACATCCGGGTCAACGGCCGGATCGGCATCCGGGACGAGATCGACCTCGACGCCTGGGAGCTGTCGATCGTCGGCGTCGACGGCGAGCTGATCGAGACGCTGACCCTCGACGACATCCAGGCCCTCGGCGGCGAGGAGATCGTGTGGGAGCACAAGTGCATCGAGGGCTGGTCGACGATCGTCGGCTGGACCGGTGCCAAGTTCTCCGATCTCGCCAGGCGCTACTACGACAGTGGCGCCGTCCCGGCCGACCACGAGTACGTGGCCCTCCGCACGCCGGACGACGGCTACTACGTCGGCCTCGACCGGGAGATGATCCACCACCCGCAGACGTTGTTGGCCTGGGGCCTGAACGGTGAGCCGCTGACCCAGCTCCACGGAGCACCGCTCCGGCTGGCCACGCCGATCGTCTATGGCATCAAGCAGCTGAAGCGCATCGGGACCATCGAGTTCACCAACGAGCGCCCGCCCGACTACTGGGCCGAGCGGGGCTACGACTGGCACGCCCGCTTCTGATCCCGGCGTCGGTTGCCCGAACGGGCTGTGGTCGCCGTCACGTTGCCAGCTTAGGTTTCACAACCTAGAATATGGGTTGCATGACCTAATCAGAGGCCCGGCGAGGGTCCGAGCCGAGGAGGGCTCCCGTGACCGCATTGACCATCGAGCTGAACGACCTGCGGCGTCCGAACTGGTCGCCGGACGAGGAGGCGAACGCCGCCCTGGTCGCCGACTTCGTCCGGTTGCTCATGAACGAGCACGACTTCGACGGCGTCCGTCGCCGGTTCGGTTCCGACGCCTACGTGCAGCACAACCACGGCATCGGCGACGGCATCGAGGGCGTGCTCGAGACCGTCGGCAACCTGGTGAAGCGCTTCCCGGAGTACACCTACGACGTGAAGCACATCGCCGTCGACGGCGACACGGTCATCGTCCACTCCCACGCCACCCTGCGGGCGTCCCATCGGGGCAACCCTCGCAAGGGGTTCAACATCATCGACCGCTGGCGGGTCGCCGACGGCCAGATCGTCGAGCACTGGGACGCCATCCAGCCGATCGATCGGTTCGGGCGCGTCTACGCCCTGCTGACCGGCGGACGGGTTCGCAACGACAACGGGACGTACTGAGTCGAACCTGCGGGGCAGGTTCTCGGCCCCTGGCGGCTTCGAGTTCGCCGGTCGGCGACCGCTCGGACGCCACCGGGTGCCCGGAGACCAACTCGGCCCCGACTCGGCCGGACGTCTCGGAGCGTCGGCCCGGCATTGGATGGCCGGCGCCCGCGGGGAGCCGGCTATCATGCGGCTCGATTCGGAGGCACCGATGAGCCGAGGGCGTGATCGATCGTGAGCGGCATCCGGGCCTTCTTCCGTGTCCTGTCGTACGCCCCGCGGTCGGAGCAGCGGAACTTCCTGCTCGCCCAGTTCGGCGTCGTCGTCATGGTGGCGATCCAGCTGATGATCCCCCAGCTCGTGCAGCGGATCATCGACGAGGGGATCCTGGCCTCCGACACCGACCGGGTGGTCGAGGTCGGCTTCCAGATGATCCTGTGGTCGGTCCTCAACCTGATCGTGGCCGGCGGCGTCGCCTACCTGACCGCCCTCACCGCGACGAACCTGGCCCACTCGCTCCGACGCCTGCTCTACGAGAAGGTCACCACCTTCAGCCACGGCGACCTCGACCGGCTGTCGACCGCGGAGCTCCTCGTCCGCCTCACCAGCGACGTCAACATCATGAAGACCGCCTTCATGCAGACGATGTTCATGCTGTTCCAGGCCCCGTGGCTGCTCGTCGGCGCCGTCGTGCTCGTGTGGCTGCAGAGCCCGTCGCTCGTCTGGATCATGGCTGCGGTGATGGTGGTGACCGTCATCGTCGTGCTGGCCATCGCCCCCGCCCTCGGCCCGCTCTACGCCAGGGCCCAGGCCGCCCTCGACCGGCTCAACACCGTGTTCTACGAGAACATCGCCGGCGTCCGGGTGGTCAAGGCCTTCAACCGGACCGAGCTCGAGGCCGATCGGTTCGCCGAGCGGAACCACGAGGTCTACCAGCGCCAGCTGACCCCGGCCCTCCGCAGCGCCCTGTTCCAACCGGTCCTGTTCGGGCTGCTGTACGGCGCCGTCGGCGTCGCGGTGCTGACGAGCGGGTCCGACGTGGCCAACGGCGTCCTGACCGGCGACCCCGACGCCCTGCAGCCGGGGGAGCTGACCACCTTCTTCAACTACCTGCTCACGGCGATGATCCCGATCATGATCGTCGCCTTCGTCCTCCCCGAGCTCGGCCGGTTCGAGGCGTCGCTGTCCCGGATCGTGGAGGTGATGCGGACCGAGCCGGACATCGTCGAGCCGGCCGACGCCATCGACCCGGGCGAGCTGACCGGCCGGATCGAGTTCCGCTCGGTGACGATGGCCTACCTCGACGCCGAGCAGCGGGCGCTGCCGACGCCGGTCCTGCGGGACGTCAGCTTCGTGGCCGAGCCAGGCGAGACCGTCGCCATCCTCGGCCAGACCGGCTCGGGCAAGACCACCCTGATAAGCCTGGTGCCCCGCTTCTACGACGTGACCGACGGCCAGGTCCTCGTCGACGGCCACGACGTCCGCTCGCTCGACCTGACGGCCCTCCGCTCGCAGATCTCGCTGGCCGAGCAGCAGGCGACCGTGTTCGCCGGCACCTTCTACACCAACATCGCCTACGGGAGGGCCTACGGGCGGGCCGAGCGGTCGCACGAGCCACTGTGCGACTACCAGCAGGCCGAGCACGCGGCCAGGGTGGCCGACGCCCACGGCTTCATCTCGGCCCAGCTCGCTGGCTACGACGGGGCCGTCACCGAGAGCGGCAACAACCTCTCGGGCGGCCAGCGCCAGCGGCTCAGCCTGGCCAGGGCCATCGCCGCCAGGCCCCGGATCCTGATCCTCGACGACACCACCTCGGCGGTCGACGTGGCCACCGAGGCCAGGATCCAGCAGGCGCTCGACGTCGAGATGGCGGGCCGGACCGTGCTGATCGTGGCCCAGCGGATCACGACCGCCATGCGGGCCGACAAGATCGTGCTGCTCGACGACGGCACCGTCTCCGACGTCGGCAGCCACACCGAGCTGCTCGACCGGTCGGAGCTGTACCGGGAGATCGCCGAGTCGCAGCTCGGCTCGCTCGACGAGATCGCCGACCTGCTGGAGGCCCCATGAGCACGTCGAGCGGTCGGAGCGAGCCGCGATGAGCAACGCGAGCGGTACCGAGCGGCGTCGGCCCGGCACCTTCGCCCGGCTGCTCGGCTACGTGGCCCGCCAGCCGATCCTGCTCGGGGCCTCGGTGGTCTTCCTGGTGCTCGGCACCGTCGTGCTCGCCTTCCAGCCCCTGCTGTTCGGGCGGGCGGTCGACGAGTTCGCCGATGGTGACGCCGGCAACGCCACCCGGTACGGCCTGGCCATCGTCGCCGTCGCCGTCGTCGGCGGGCTCCTGACCTACGTCGCCAACCGTCAGCTGGCGGCGCTGGCCCAGGGCGGCATGGAGCTGATGCGCAACGACCTGTTCGAGGCCATGCAGGAGCTGTCGCTCGGCTTCTACGACGCCGAGGCTCCCGGCGACCTCAACGCCAGGGTCACCTCCGACATCGAGGCGGTCAACCAGTTCTTCACCACGGCGGTGCCCCGGATCATCACGACGGCGATGACGGTGGTGACGATGCTGATCATCATGCTGTCGCTCGACCTGACGATGAGCGTTGTCGTGCTGCTCATCGTGCCGATGTCGCTCGGGCTGATCGTGGTGCTCGGCCGTCGCATCCAGGCCGACGCCGCCGCCTACCAGCAGCTGATCGGCGAGGTCAACGGGTACGCCGAGGAGGTCGTCCAGGGCCAGCGGACCGTGCGGACCTACGCCACCGAGGCGGAGACCCTGGCCCGGCTGGTCGAGCTGTCCGAGCAGGCCAGGGAGGCCGACCGCTCGGCCCAGTTCCGCAGCTACCTGATGCAGCCGGCCAGCCGGCTGGTCAACAACCTCGACATCGCGCTCGTCGGCCTCATCGGCGGCACCCGGGCCCTCACGGGCGCCGTCTCGCTCGGCGACGTCGTCAGCTTCGTCGGCTACTCACAGCAGTTCGGCGGCCAGGCCATGCAGCTGTCCCAGGTCGTGACCCAGACCCTCTCGGCGATCGCCGGGGCCAGGCGGGTGTTCACCATCATCGACACCGAGCCCGACCTGGCCTCGTCGGAGGACGCAACGCCGCTGCCGTCGGCCGACGGCAAGGTCGACTTCGACAACGTCGACTTCAGCTACGTGCCGGGCAAGCAGATCCTGTTCGACAACGACTTCCACGTCGCCCCCGGTCAGTTCATCGGCCTCGTCGGGCCGACCGGGGCCGGGAAGTCGACGATCATCAACCTCCTGACCCGGTTCTATGACATCGAGTCGGGCACGATCCGGCTCGACGACCACGACATCACCGAGCTCGAGCTCGACGACCTCCGCCACCGCTGCGGCGTCGTGCTGCAGGTCCCGTACCTGTTCTCCGAGTCGATCATGTACAACCTCAGGTACGGGCGGGAGGGGGCGACCGACGCCGAGTGCATCGAGGCGGCCAAGAGCGCCAACGCCCACGGCTTCATCACCCGGCTGCCGGACGGCTACGACACGGTCCTGAGCGAGGGCGCGGTCAGCCTCTCCCAGGGTCAGCGGCAGCTGCTGACGATCGCCCGGGCCATCGTGTCGGAGCCCGACGTGCTCGTGCTCGACGAGGCGACCTCGAGCGTCGACACCAGGACCGAGCGCCGGATCCAGGCCGCCATCGACCGGCTGATGGAGGACCGCACCTCGTTCGTGATCGCCCACCGCCTGGCCACGGTCCGCCACGCCGACCAGATCATCGCCCTCGACCGGGGACGGATCCAGGAGATCGGTTCCCACGACGAGCTGATCGCCGCCCGCGGCTTCTACCACGACCTCTACATGGAGCAGTTCACCCGGCAGGAGTCGAGCGACGTGTCGGGACCCGGGTGACCGACCGGGTCAGCCCTCGATCGGGTTGGCCAGCCCCTCGATCACCTCGACCCGGGGGTGGCCGGCCAGCGTGGACGGGGGCACCAGCAGCTTGCGGTCCCGGCTGCCGCCGCCGATGATCACCTGCTCGCGCTCCATCACCGCAGCGTCGACCCACAGCTCGAGTGGCTGGGCGGTGCCGAACGGGGTGACGCCGCCGATCTCCATCCCGGTCAGCTCGCGGGTCTGGTCGGCGGAGGCGAACGAGCACTTGCGGACGCCGAGTCGCTTGCGGACCGACTTGTTGACGTCGAGCCGGGTCGAGGCGAGGACGAGGCACATCACGAACCTCGGCGGCTCGCTCTTGCCGACGACGACGATGGCGTTGGCCGAGTCGTCCGGGGAGTACCCGTAGGCCTCGCAGAACTCGGCGGTGTCGGCCAGCGCCGGATCGCACGGCACGATCTCATGAGCGAGGCCGAGGTCCTTCAGTTCGGTGACGACGGCATCGGGTGCGGCCGTCGTGTCGGCGTCGGTCGGGTCGGCGCCGGCGGGGTCCGAGCTGGTGGTCATGTCCCCATCGTAGAGGGATCGGTCTGGGTGCCACGCCACCTGGCGATCGCCTCGATCAGCTCCGCACCGACGTCGAGGTGCGGGTCGTCCGACCGGTGGTCGTGGATGACGATCGTGTCGAAACCGACCTCGTCGAGCGCCGACGCCAGCTCGGTGAAGGCATCGAGCTCGCGCATCGGCTCGGTGAAGACCAGAGGCAGGAAGGCGGTGCGGCCGACCTCGTCGGTCCGCCGCCCGGCGGCCTCGCAGGCCCGGTCGAGCAGCGCCGTCTGGCGGCGGGCCACGTCGACGAAGTCGTCGATCCCCTCGGCCGGCCGGGTCGGGTCACCGAGCGTGATCCACCGGTCGGCAAGCGCACCGGTCAGGGCGATCGTGCGCCGGCCGCCGGCGGCCAGGGCGAGCGGCAACCGTGGTTGGCGGACCGACCCCGGGAGCACCCGCCCGCCCTCGACCGTGTACCAGCGCCCGGCGTGATCGGTCACCGTCCCCCGCAGGAGACCGTCGACCAGGTTGGCGTACTCGTCGAGCCGATCGGCCCGCTCGGCCGGCGACAGCGGACGATCGCCATAGGCGGTGGCATCGAAGCCAGCCCCGCCGGCCCCGAGGCCGAGGACGAACCGACCATCCGACACGTGGTCGATCGACATCGCCTCCTTGGCCAGCAGCAGCGGGTGCCGCAGCGTCGGGCTGGCCACCATCGTGCCGATCCCGATCCGGCTGGTGGCACCGGCCAGGCCGGTCAGCCACGGGAACGTGGCGTGCCACGGCCGGTCGCGGTAGTGCTTCCACGAGAGGTGGTCATACACCCACAGGTGATCGAACCCGAGGGCCTCGAGCTCGGAGGCTCGCTCCGCCGTGGCCGGCCACGGATCGACCGGCATCACAACCACACCGACGCGCATCGCCCTCAACGTAGGCGACGGCGGTCCGGCCGTGGAGAACCACGTGAGGGCGGCGACGGGTGCCGGCCCGAGCGATCCGCTCCTGTTCTCCCGGCGGGCCGGCGCCGGTGCGACCGCGGTTCCGGCTGCGGGAACCGCAGGAGACGGCCCGATCCAGCGGCCAGACAGGCGGCCCGGTCCAGCGGCCAGACAGGCGGCCCGATCCAGCGGCCAGACAGGCGGTCCGATCCGGCGGCCGGACCGGGGCCGGGCGACCGGAACGAGGCCGACCCGACCGGGACCGGCCCGACGCCAGCTAGCGAAGCGAGATGCCGGCGGTCTTGATCTCGAGGTACTCGTCGAGGCCCTCGTGGCCACCCTCCCGGCCGAGGCCCGAGTCCTTCATGCCCCCGAACGGCACTGACGCCGACGTCGGGTTGACGTCGTTGATGCCGATGATGGCGAAGTCGAGCGCCTCGAAGGCCGTCATCGCCGTCTTCAGGCTCTCGGTGTAGACGTAGGCGGCCAGCCCGTAGTGGGTGTCGTTGGCCAATTCGACCACCTCGTCGACGTCGTCGTAGACCACCACCGGGGCCACGGGACCGAACGTCTCCTCCCGGTACACGGTCATCTCGGGGGTCACGTCGGTCAGCACCGTCGGCGCATAGAAGAAGCCACGATCGAGCCCATCGGCGGTCAGGCGCTCGCCCCCGATCGGCACGCCGGCCCCCTTGGTCCTGGCGTCGTCCACCTGGCCCGCCACCTTCTCGACGGCGGCGGCGTCGACGAGCGGGCCGACCCCGACCCCGTCGTCCATCCCGTTGCCGGTGGTCAGGCCGGCGACCCGCTTGGTCAACGTCTCGACGAAGGCGTCGGCGGCGTTGCGGTGCACGTAGAGCCGGTTGGGGGAGATGCAGGCCTGACCGGCGTTGAGGAACTTGAGGGCGGCCGCACCCTTGGCCGCGTTGAGTGGGTCGGCGTCGGGGTAGACGATGAACGGGGCGTGCCCGCCCAGCTCGACCGACACCCGTTGCAGCGACGCCCCGGCCTTGGCCGCCAGCAGCCGGCCGACGGCGGTCGAGCCGGTGAAGGTCAGCTTCCGGACCCGGCGGTCGGACGTGAACACCTCGCCGATCGGCGCCGGGTCGGCGGCCGTGACCAGGTTGATCACGCCAGGGGGCACGCCGGCCTCGGTGAAGAGGTCGAAGATGGCCTTGGCGCACAGCGGGGTCGCCTCGGCCGGCTTGAGCACCAGGGTGCAGCCGGCGGCCAGGGCCGGCGCCATCTTCCTGGTCAGCATCGACATCGGGTAGTTCCACGGCGTCACCATGGCCACGACGCCAACCGGCTGGCGGATGGTGAGGAACCGCTGGTCGGCCCGGGCCGACGGCAGCCACTCGCCGGTCAGGCGCCTGGCCTCCTCGGCGAACCAGCGGATGAAGTCGGCGCCGTAGCCGACCTCGAACCGGCTGGCCCGCAGCGGCTTGCCCTGCTCGGTGGTCATCAGCTCGGCGAGCTCGTCGGCCTGCTCGGTCATCAGGCGCCAGGCCTCCAGCAGGATGTCGGCCCGCTGGTAGGCCGTGGTGGAGGACCAGGCGCCGAACGCCCCGTCGGCTGCGGCGATGGCGTCGCTGGCATCGTCGGCCCCGCCATCGGGCACCCGGCCGATCTCGTCGCCGGTGGCCGGGTTGACCACCGCGAAGTCTCGGCCCGAACGGGCTGCGATCCACGCACCGTCGATGAACATGGCGGCCAGATTACGGCCGCGGTCACCGGGTTTGAAAACCTGCTGGTCCCAGGACCGACGATTGTGACATTTCTCCGGGCGACCGACGGCCATCGACCCCGCCAGATACCCTTGCGGATCGCCCCGTCACGCGCGGGGTGCGGGCCAGATCGGCCCGAGCGGCCGGCCCGAAGGTCGACCGTGGGGAGAGGCTCCGATCCCGGGGCTCGACAACCGTACAGAAAGGGTGGCCCATGCTCCTTTCCCGATTCAAATCCCTGCTCGTGCTGCTTGCAGCGCTCAGCCTGATCGCGGCGGCGTGCTCCGGCGACGACTCTGACGAGACCTCGACCGACGCCGAGACCGAAACCTCCGACGAGGAGGCGTCCGACGACGAGGCCTCCGACGACGAGGCCATGGAGGAGGACTCCGACGACGAGGCCATGGAGGAGGACGACGAGGCGATGGAAGAGGAGGGTGACGGCGATCTGGCCGGCACCACCGTGACCATCTCCGGTCCCGAGAACTCCGAGCTCGACACCGGCGCGCTGACCGCGGCCTTCGCCCCGTTCACCGAGCGGACCGGTATCGAGGTCATCTACACCGGCTCCCGTGACTTCTCCGACAACGTCGGCGTGCAGGCCGAGGCCGGCACCGCAACCGACATCCTGTTCTTCCCGCAGCCGGGCAAGGTCGCCGACTTCGCCCGTGACGGTTTCATCCAGGCCCTGCCTGACGACGTCGTCGAGGCGTCGAACAGCAACTGGTCCTCGGACTGGACCGGCTTCGGCACGGTCGACGGCACCGTCTACGGCGTGCCGGTCAAGGCCGACCTGAAGTCGCTGGTGTGGTACCAGCCGGCCGTGTTCGAGGAGAAGGGCTACGAGGTCCCGGAGACCTGGGACGACTTCAAGGCCCTGGCCGATGAGATGATCGCCAACGGCGACACCCCGCTGTGCGTCGGCATCGAGTCCGGTGGCGCCACCGGTTGGGCCTTCACCGACTGGATGGAGGACCTGATGCTCCGCTTCCACGGGGCCGAGGTCTACGACCAGTGGGTGAACCACGAGATCCCCTTCAACGACGAGCGCGTCGTCGAGGTGATGGACGAGATCCTGACGCTGTGGAACACCCCGGGCATGGTCTTCGCCAGCGGTGGCACGATCGCCACCACCCCGTTCGCCGAGAACGCGGTGCCGCTGGTCGAGCAGGACTGCCTCATGCACCGTCAGGCCAACTTCTTCGCCGGGAACTTCCCGGAGGGGACCCCGGCCAACGACGGCTCGCCCGAGGCCGTCAACGCCTTCTACTTCCCGACCGTCAACGGTGACCGTCCGTTGCTGGTGGCCGGCGTCATCGCCACCGCCTTCAACGACCGGCCCGAGGTCATGGAGGTGCTGAAGTATGCGACCACGGCCGAGTACGCCGATGCTCGCCAGGCCTACCAGTCCGAGCAGCTCGGCGGTTCGACCTCCGGCTTCCTGTCGGCGGTCAACGGCTGGGATGCCGGCAACCTGAACGCCCTCGAGGCCAGCTTCCTGGACATCTTCGCCCAGGCCGAGGTCACCCGGTTCGACGCCTCGGACCTGATGCCGGCTGCGGTCGGTGCCGGGACGTTCTGGACCGAGGGCACGGCTGCGGTGAACGGTGACAAGACGGCCCAGGAGGCCGCCGACGCCATCGAGGCCAGCTGGCCGTAGGCCGAATCCTCCATCGGTGAGGCGGCCGCGGCCCTGGCTGCGGCCGCTCACCGAGCGAGGTTCGTGACACACGCATGAAGGAGCACCGGGTCCGCCCGGTGCTCCTTTTGCGTTGCAGAAACGCGCAGGTGTGGCGAGCGACATCGTTCAGTGGTTCACTTGTCAGCCAAGGGGAGGTGCAGTGGAGTTTCTCGAGACCATTGGATCGTTCGTGCTCGCCGCCTTGGTGGCGGCGTTGTTCGGTGCGGTCGTCGCCGGATTCAGTCGACGGCTCGCCAACCTGCTCCCGGAGTCGATCCGGAGCCGGTTCCCGCTCGGCGTCTTCGCCGTCGCCGGCGGGCTGGCGTTCATCTGGATGCTGCAGGCCGACCGGGCCGACCGGTTCCTGGCATCGTCCGAGGCGGCCAAGCTGGCGACGACGTTGTGGGGGGTCATCCTGGCCGTTGCGGTCAGCGGCGCGGTGTTCGTCGCCGCCAACCTGCTGTTCAACCAGGCCAGGAGTTCCTACGCGGCGTTCAGCGCCCTGCTCGGCGGGGTCATCGGCTTCGTCGTGTTCGGCCTGCTCGACGGCAACCGCCTGATCCAGCACATCAACGGTCGTGACGGCCTGGCCGAGGCCCTGCACGACGTCGTCAACGCCAACGAGTGGACGCTGCTGCTGTTCTCACTCCTGATCGCCGGTCTGCTCGGCGCCGGGCTCGGCGCCGCCGTCGGGGTGGTCCGGGAGAACCCGGAGCGCTACCGCATCGGCGGCCTGGTCGTCGGCCTGATCGGTGGCTTCCTGTGGGGCCTGTTCTTCGCCGAGCGGATCCCGGTCGACACCGCCATCGCCCTGATCTGGACGCCGCTGCTCGGCGCCATCCTCGTCGGGGCGCTCGGCTATCTCCTGGCCCAGCTCGACCAGCCGGTCCGGCTGGCGGCCGGCGTCCTCGGTGGCGCCGTCATCGGCCTGATCCTCGGCGGTCTCGCCTTCACGTCGATCGTGCCCCGCATCGAATTGGTCTCCGCCATCATCTGGCCGATCGCCCTCGCCGTCGTCGGTGGCGGCATCTCCCGCCTCCGGGGGCAGGACCCGATCGGTGGGGCCATCGTCGGGGCGCTCGCCGGCTGGATCATCGGCGTGTTCGTCGTGACCAACGCCGGCGGCCCCCGCATCGAGGCCTTCAGCGCCTTCGGCGTTGCCGGCGCCCTGGCCGGGGCCCGCTTCTCGTACCGCCCTCGCCCGACGAGCAATCAGCTCACCGGCATCGAGAACCGGGCCCGCAGCTGGATCTTCGTCAGCCCGGCGCTCTTCTTCGTCGGCATCGGCCTGGTCGCCTCGCTGATCCGGTCGGTGATGCTCAGCTTCGAGCGGACGTTCCGTGACGACGCCGGCCAGCGGGTCCGCGAGTTCCCGTCGCTCGAGAACTACCGCACGATCTTCGGCAACGAGACCAACCTCGAGCTCAGCAACTGGCGAGCCCTGTTCACGTCGGCCCCGTTCGAGATCGGGATGGTGCTGGTCGCCATCGCGCTCGGTGCCGGGCTGTTCCTGAGCCGCCGATCGGGCAACTCGTTCCGGGGTGCCCGGTTCCTGGTTCCGGTACTCGGGGTGGCCATGCTGGCCAGCGCCTGGTACCAGTTCCGGCTGATCTCCGACGACGGCACCGAGGCGGCACTGGCCCAGGGCCTGCTGGCCCAGGAGGCGGCGGGCGTGCCGGCCTGGCGCTACCTCTACCTGATCCTGTTCCTCGCCGTCGGGGTCGGCCTGCTGGCGGTGGTCGCCACCGGCGGCCGACTGGCCGGGCTCGGCGGGGGCGAGGGGGCGACGTTCGACCTGGCCGGCGGCCACGGTGGGGCCTTCGCCTTCGGTCTGTTCCTCGTCGTCACGGCGATCTTCGCCGCCTTCCGGGGCACGGTGATCAACTCGATCTGGTGGGTGTTCATGGTGACGGTCCTGGCCACCGCCTTCGGTCTGGCCATCGCCGCCCTGGCCGACCGGGCCAAGATGGAGAACGTCGCCAAGTCGATCATCTTCATGCCGCTGGCGATCTCGTTCGTCGGTGCCGGCATCATCTGGCGGTTCATGTACATCGCCCGCCCGGGCGACGACGCCCAGACCGGCCTGCTCAACTGGGCCTGGGTCGCCCTCGGCGACCTGTCGCTGTCCGGTTCCCGCTGGATCGTGGTCCTCGTGCTGGCCGCCGTGCTCGTCGGTCTCGGCTGGCTCGGCTTCCGTGGCTTCCAGAGCGGGGCCTATGGCTTGCTCGGCGGCTCGCTGATGCTCGGGCTCCCGCTGCTGTGGGTGGTCTGGCGGTTGGCCGCCGGTCGCCTCGGTGGCACGGGCGCCGACGGCGTCGGCGAGCGAACGGTGATCTTCATCTCCCAGAACCTGCCCTACAACAACCTCTGGTTGATGGTGGTGCTGATCTGGATCCAGACCGGATTCGCCATGGTCATCTTCTCCGCCGCCATCAAGGCGGTGCCCCAGGAGTACATCGAGGCGGCCAAGGTCGACGGGGCCACCGACTCGTCGATCTTCTGGCGGATCATCGTGCCCTCGATCGTTCCGACGATCGGCGTGGTCGTCACCACGCTGATGGTGAGCGTCCTGAAGATCTTCGATGTCGTGAAGGTCATGACCAACGGCAACTTCGAGACCCAGATCATCGCCAACGAGATGATCTTCCAGGCCTTCACGGTCGGCGACCGTGGGCTCGGCTCGGCGCTGGCCATCGTGCTCTTCCTGGCCGTGCTACCGGTCCTGTATATGAACGTACGACGTCTCCAGCAGGAGGGAGCGTGACATGGCTGTTCTCGACGTTCCCGCCCAGGAGTCGGTGATCCGGGCCGAGGCCCAGACCGAGACCAAGACCGGCATCTCGACGACGAGCCGTATCTACAAGTTCCTCTCCGGCATCCCGACCTGGGTGCTGTGGATCATCGTCACCGTGTGGACGCTCCCGACGGCAAGCCTGTTGGCCAACTCGTTCCGCGGCCGGGAGGCCCAGCGCGACAGCGTCTTCTGGGAGCTGTTCCTCCCGCCCGGCGTCGCCTCGAGCGGTGAGGAGGAAGGCGTGGTCGCCTCCGGCTGGGACGCCTTCACCCTCGACAACTACGACGCCGTCTGGAACTCCCAGGCTTCCGGTGGTCTGAAGGAGGGGCTGGTCAACAGCTTCGCCATCGCCATCCCGGCCACGATCATCCCGATCGCCATCGCCGCCTTCGCGGCCTATGCGTTCGCCTGGATCGACTTCAAGGGCCGGGAGATGCTGTTCATCGCCGTCGTGTCGCTGCTGGCCATCCCGAACCAGACGGCGCTCCTGCCGCTGCTGCAGACGTTCGCCGGCGGCGCCCACTGGACGATCTGGGGGACCGACAAGACGATCACGCTGATCCCCGACGTCGGGCTGCAGGGCTCGTCGACGTCGATCTGGTTGGCCCACACGGCGTTTGCGATGCCGTTTGCCATCTTCCTGTTGCACAACTACATCAACTCGTTGCCGAAGGACGTCTTCGAGTCGGCGAGGATCGACGGGGCCGACCACTTCACGATGTTCTGGCGGCTGGTCGTACCGCTGTCGGTCCCGGTGCTCGCCGCGTTTGCCATCTTCCAGTTCCTGTGGACCTGGAACGACCTGCTGATCGCCACCGTGTTCGGTGACGCCGGCGGCGAGATCAGCCCGATGACGGTGCGGATCGCCGCGTTGACCGGCGAGTTCGGACGAAACGAGCACCTGTTGACGGCGGGGGCGTTCGTGCAGGCGTTCGTACCACTCCTGGTGTTCTTCGGACTGCAGCGGTTCTTCGTCCGGGGCATCCTGGCCGGCTCGGTCAAGGGCTAGCCCAGGATCACCGTTCCATCGACGTAGTCGGGTTCGACGAGCTCGGTCCGGGGCACCACCCGGGCCAGCTCGTCGGCGATCGGCTTCGTGTCGGTCGGGATCGAGAAGCCGGGCATCCAGTCGTCGTGGTGGGTCAGCACGACCTTGCCGGGTCGCAGCAGATCGGCCTGGCGGGCGACGAACTGGGCCAACGAGCCCTGGATCGGCTCGCCGTCGATGTTGCCGCGACCGGCGGCGGCCAGCAGGGCGACGTCGGGCCGCAGGTCGCGCAGCACACCGGACCAGTGACCGGACGTGTCCTGGTAGAGGATCGTGCCGTCCGGGGTCTCGAACACGAACACCAGCGCCCCGCCGTCGCCCCGCTCGCTGTGGCCGACGGCGCCGGCCCCCAGATGGTCGGTGGCCTCGTCGCCGAGCGACTGCAGGTGGGCGAACAGCTCGGCCAACCGCTCCTGCTGCTCGTGCCAGGTGACGCCGAGGTCGCCGAGGCAGACCTCGTCGGCCGGCGACATGCCACCGTGTGACCAGACGCAGGAGTGCTGGCTCGGGTACACCGACACCCGGACGCCGGCACCGAGGTCGATCGTCTCGCCCCCGGCCACGCAGATCATGCGCTCGATCGGCACGCCGGCCCGCTCGAGCACCCGGATCGACTCGTAGCTGGCGATCACGGTGGCGTCCGTGTTGGCCACGATCCGCTCGGCCCCCCAGAGGTGGTCGAAATGGGCATGGCCGACGACGATCCAGTCGCACTCGTCGATGTCGTCGGCGGTCCAGGCCCGTCCGTCGGAGTGGCGGGGTCCGGCGGCCGACGGCATGCGGTCGATGTAGGCGTCGAGCAGGATGGTCAACCCGGCCGTGCGCATCCGGAAGGTGGCGCAGCCGAACCAGTCGAGGGTCGTTGGCATGGGCGACAGCTTCGCTCGCCGGTCGAGCGACCGGCAAGACTCAGCTCTCGCGGCGGGCCCGGTAGCGGCGGATGATGACCGTGGCGTCCATCCGGTTGTCGCCGTCGTCCTTCGACTCGTCGAGGTAGTCGGCGGTCAGCTCGGTGAGTGGGGTGGCCGCTCCGATGGCGTCGGCCTCGGCCTTCACCAGTCCGAGGTCCTTGGCCATCCAGTCGACCGCGAACCCGAAGTCGAACTCGTCGGCTAGCATCGTCTCACCCCGGTTCGACAGGTACCAGGAGTTGGCCGCCCCCTGGGTCACCGCCTGGAACACGAGACCCATGTCGAGCCCGGCCTGCTCGCCGAAGGCGAGCGCCTCGGCCGCCCCCTGGATGGCGCCGGCGCAGAGGATCTGGTTGACCATCTTCGTCTGCTGCCCCGACCCGGCCGGGCCGACCAGCACGGTGGCCTTGGCGTAGTGGTCGATGATCGGCTCGACCGCGGCGAAGACCCCGGGATCGCCGCCGCACATCACGCTCAGCTGACCGGACTCGGCCCCGGCCTGACCGCCCGAGATCGGGGCGTCGACGAACCCGACGCCAACGGTGGCGCACGCCTCGTGCAGCTCGCGGGCCAGCGCGGCCGACGCCGTCGTGTGGTCGACCAGTGTGGCTCGCCGGCCGTCGCCGGCGGCGGCCGTTGCCGCCAGCGCCGTGAGCGCGCCGTCGTCGCCGTAGACCACGCTGCGGACGTCGTCGTCGGCCCCGACGCAGACGAAGGCGACGTCGGCCCCCTCGGCCGCCTCCCGGGGGGTGGCGCACGCCGTGCCCTCGTGCTCACCGGCCCAGCGCTCGGCCGTCGCCGCCGTGCGGTTGTAGACCCGGACGGTGTGCCCGGCCGCAGCCAGGTGACCGGCCATCGGGTAGCCCATGTTGCCGAGACCGATGAATGCGCAGGTAGCCATGGCGGCCAGCCTAGGAGGGTGATCGGGCGGCCCGGGCGGGCGCTACCCGTCGAGGGGGACGCAGGCGTCGTCGACGAGGAGGCGGACCTCGGCGCCGTCCGGATTGTCGAACACCAGCACCTCCCCGGGGACGCCCTCCACCTCGACCGGGACGAAACCGGTCAACTCGCCGAGGCTGGGGGCGTCGACCTCGGCCGCGCAGGACGACAGGGTGAGATCGACCTCGACGCCGATGGCGTCGAGGTCAAGCGCGTCGACGTCGTCCTGGGTCGGGACCTGCTCGAAGGTGAACGCCGACGGCAGCGGGCCGGCGCCGTCGGTCCGGTCGGCGCCCTCGCCGGTCGAGCCGTCTTCGTCCTCCATGGCCTCGTCTTCGGCCGCCTCCTCTTCCATGGCGTCGTCGCTCTCGGCCGACTCCGGTACCGCGGCGGCGGTCCCCGCGGCGTCGTCGCCGTCGGCGGCCATGGCGTCGGCCGACTCGGTCATCACCGCCTGCTCGGATTCCTCGGCGGCCTCGCCGTCGGCCCCGGCCTCGTCGGCGGCGTCGACGTCGAACGAGGCGGTCTCGGCATCGTCGTCGCCACCGCTCGTCCGCCCGGCGGCCCACACGATCCCGCCGCCGATGACGACCACCGCAGCGGCGGCCGGGAGCCACGCCGGCATCGATCGGCGGGAACGGGCGGCCGGCACCCTGGCCGCCTCGGCACTGCGGCGGGCGGCTCGGTCGCGGAGGTCGACGACGGGCGCCTCGGTGGTCGGCCGGGCCGCCTGGCCGTCGGCGGCATCGCCGGGCCCGTCGGTGACGACGGCGGCGGCCTCCACCATCCCGGGGGTGGCGAACTGGGCGTCGAAGGCGCCCATGGCCGCCGCCAGCTGGGTCTCGGCCAGGCCGGGGGGCGGGGTGATCGGCTCGTCGGCCCGGACGGCCCGGAACGCCTCGACCCGAGCCAGGAGCTCGGGGTCGCGCTCGACCTGGGCCACCTCGTCCGGGGTGGCCTCTCCGTCCACGTACGCGGACGCCAGGAGGTCGAGTTCGTCGTCGGTCATGTCAGATCGTGGAGGGGGTCGTTTCGGGTCTCGAAGGGGTTCACTCGGTAGGACGTTGGTCGAGGGCGGTCTGGTTCCCGTCGTCGGGCGGGTTGTCGGTGTTTGGCCCGGCGAGGATGCCGGCGAGGTGACGCCGACCACGGGCGATGCGGGACCGGACGGTCCCCGGTGGGATCTCCAGGGTCTCCGCGATCTCGGCGTAGTCGAGGCCGGCGACGTCGCGGAGCACGATGGGGACCCGGAACTCCTCGGCCAGCTGCCCGAGCGCGCCGTCGAGGTTCATCCGCTCGGTCAGGCGCTGCTCCAGTCCGGGCTCGTCCGAGGTGGCCTCGGGGATCTCCTCGACCGCGACCGGGCGACGCTTCCGGCGCCGCAGCTCGTCGAGGCAGGCGTTGGTGGCGACCCGGTAGCTCCAGGTCCGGAACGTCGATCGCCCGTCGAACCGGGGCAGGCCCCGCACGATGGCCAGCAGCGCCTCCTGGCAGCCGTCTGCGGCGTCGGCGTCGTTGCCCGCCACCCGGCGGCACACGGCGTACAGGCGGTCGTAGTGACGCGCCAGCAGCCGGTTCATCGCCTCCGCATCGCCCTGCTGGGCCCGCGCCACCAGATCGGAGTCCGTCGGGTCGATGCGGGGCAGCCTACATCGGGCCGATTGGATCTCCAGGGCATGCCGGGCCGGGCCATCGTCCGGGGCCGGATCGGCGCCAGTTCTAGATCAGCGCCACCTCGCGGAGCACGAACCGGAACACCTCGCCCCGCTCCGGGTCGTCGAAGGTGCCGGTCTCGGTGATCCAGAGCAGCACCCGAGGCCCGGTGGCGCCCCGGAGCCCGGCCCTGGCCCGCTCGCCGCCCTCGAGCACGGCCACCGGCTCGCCGGCGGCCTCGCGGTCGAAGTCCTCGCCGTTCTCGCCGAAGTCGTCGCCGACGTAGACCTCGACCCGCCAGCCGTCGCTGGACGACAGCAGCTGGATGCCTCGCAGGGCCTGCTCTTCCTCGAGGGTCAGCATGAGGCCGACGCCGGACTTCAGGCGCTCGATCGGCACCCGGTAGGTCTCGGTCCGCCAGGCGGTCTCGGGGTCGCGGTCGACCGCTCGGGGGGCCTGGCTGTTGACCTCACCGAACGGCGGGGTGCCCTCCGGGTCGAACGGCAGGGCCTCGGCAACCGGCACCAGGATCCCGTCGAAGGCCAGGTCGCCGTCGTCGTCCGAACCAGCGCCACCGTCGCCTCCGCCGACGGTGGCCAGCAGGGCCCCGGCCACCACCAGGGCGCCGATGACGAGCACGACGAAGATGGTCCGGCTGGAGCGACGGCGGTTGGCCTTGCGCCGCTCCTTGTCGAGCTTGCGGGCGGCCTTCCGTTCGGCCCGGCTCGTCCGCCCACCTGAACGCTCGGGGCCGCCCCCGCCGGGAGCGCCGGTCCCCGTGCCGTCGCCCGGAGGCGGCGAAGCGGGTTGGTTGCCGAGGGCGGGGTTCGGGCCGGAGCCGGGGTTGGCCACGACCGGGGCGCCGGTCGACGGCGGGAAGCCCGGGGCCGGAGCCGGCGCCGGGGTGGGGGTCGGGGTCGGCGTCGGGGTGGGGGTCGGGGTCGGCGTCGGATGCGACGGCGGACCCGGGTTGGCCACGACCTGGTTGGCGACCGGCGGCGGCATCGACGCCAGATCGAAGCCCGGCGCGTCCGGCCGGGTCAGGTCGATGGCGTTCAGCGCAGACCGGAACGACTTGGCCCGATCCCACCGCTGATCGGGGTGGCGGGCCATCGCTCGGGCGATCGCCTCGTCGAGGGCCATCGGCACGTCCGGGCGGCGCTGGCGGCAGCGCGGCACCTCCTCCCGCAGCCGGGCGAGCGCCGTCGCCGCATCGGTGTCGGCCTGGAACGGCGGACCTCCGGTCGCCGCCTCGAACAGCACGATCCCGAGTGCGTACACGTCGGCCCGTGGATCGACGGGTTCCCCGGTGACCTGCTCGGGGGCGAGGTACTTGGCGGTGCCGAGCAGCGTCCCGGTGTGGGTCAGGTCGTCGTCCTTGGTCGCCTTGGCGATGCCGAAGTCGGTGACCAGGATCCGCCGGTCGGTGGCGACCATGATGTTGGCCGGCTTGATGTCACGATGGACCACACCGGCCCGGTGGGCCACGTCGAGGGCGTCGGAGATCTGCATCCCGATGTCGATCACGTCGGACGGTGGCAACGCCCCGACCTCGTCGAGGACCGAGCGAAGCGTTCGCCCGTCGACCAGCTCCATCACGATGGCCTCGATCCCCTCCTGGCTCATCGTGTCGTAGACGGCCACGATCGACGGGTGTGACAGGCGGGCCGATGCCCTGGCCTCGCGGCGGAAGCGGGTGACGAAGGCGTCATCGGTGGCCAGGTGGGGATGGAGGACCTTCACCGCGACGGGCCGGCTCAACGACAGGTCGCGACCGCGCCAGACCTGGGCCATCCCACCGGACGCGATCGGTTCGACGAGCTCGTAGCGGGAGCCGAGGACCATGCCGGCGTGGGCCGCCGACGACGTTGCGCTCACGGCACCCTCACCGCAGCACCTGCGGCACCATCACCGAAGCGCTCGTCGATGCGGTCCGTTCCGGAACCGGTGGGGGCCCCATCGTCCACTCTCCCAGCCGCCAAGCCACCCTCACACGCTAGTGGCCTGTGGCTCCAGCGTCTCGCCGCTCTCGCCCGTTCGAGCGCCGGACGGACGGCCGTCCCGGTGGTCGGTCGAGGGGGTCGAGTCGGCGGCGGCCCGATCGACCTCGCCATCGGTCACGTCGAGCAGCTCCCGCCGGCGTCGCCGGTGATCGACGATCCACCACAGGCCGAGCAACCCGAGGGCCCCGATCGAGACGAGCAGCCCGAGTCCCGGCACCGCGGTCGAGCGGATCTCGAACCGGGCCCTGGTCAGCTCGACCGAGCCGTCCGGGGTCCAGGCCACCACCTCGAGGGGCGAAACGCCGAGCGATCGGGCCTCGACCTCGATGTCGATGGAGCTCGTGCCCGGTTGGACGAGCAGGAGTCGCCCGTCGTCCGGTGACACCACCCGGTCGCCCCGGAACTCGAGCAGCACGTGGCGAGGCCCGGCCGAGGTGTTGTCGACCACGAGCGGGATCGACGCCGAGCGGGCGGCCAGGGTCACCGGCTGTGGCTGGTGGATGTGGATGGTCCCGAGGTCGGCCCGGAGCTGGTTGGCGATCAGCGTCAGGGCCTGCAGGCGGTCGTCCGGGTTCCGTTGACGGGTGAGGGCCCCGACGAGCCGCTGGCGGTAGTCGTCGGGGTCCGTCCCGCCGCCGAGGTGGAACGACTCGTAGGTCACCAGACGGTCGCGGAGGCCGTCGACCAGGCCGGCCACCGGTGACAGGTCCTGCTGCGGTCGCTCGGCCGTGCGGAGGTTGGGCCCGCCCCGGACCGCCGACAGGGGGATCGGCCGGGGGGCGCCCGGCTGGCTGAGGGCCGCCAGGAAGGCGGTCAGCGCTGGCGCCGGGTCGACCCCGAGCGCCGGCCCGCCGATGACGACGGGCTGGTCGTCGACTTCGCGGCGCAGGCTGAGTCGGGCCAGGACCCGGTTGGCCCGGTGGGGCCCCGTCTCGACCATGGCCGGCGGGTCGTCGCCCCGGAGGATCCGGTTGAGGTCGGCGTCGGTCCGGATGACCTCGATCGCCCGGCCCTGCCCGTCGATCACCCCGGTGCCGAGGAAGCGGTCGCCGAGGTCGAGCACGGCGTCGACGCCCTCCCGGCGGAGCACGGCGAGCCCGGCGTCGGTCAGCGGCGCCGAGAGCAGGGCCTGCCCGACCGCCGGCTGCAACCCGAGGTCGGCCAGCGCCCGGCGGTCGGCCTCGGCCGCCGTCAGATACAGGTCGCCGTGCCCGATCTCGGCCAGGGCCGAGGGATCGAGGTCGATCGTCGGGGCCGTCAGCACCGGTCGGCCGCCGAGCGCAGCGGCGAGCGTCGCCGCCGTCTCGGGCTCGGCCCGAAGTCGGTTGACCAGTCCGGTGTCGAGCACGACGGTCAGCGGCACCGTCGGGTGCTGGGTCAGCAGGGCCGCCGCCTGCTCGACCGACAGCCCCTCCGCCGAGGTCACGTGCAGCACCACGCCCACCTCGACGGGGGCCTGGGCCGGCTCGTCGGCGGTCTCGATCGGCTGGCGCACCAGGTGGGTCCTGGCCGAGGCCAGCGGGCCGTCGGCGTCCCGCAGCTCGACGGTGAGGGGGTAGACGCCGGGCTCGGGTAGCAACACCCGGTCCTGGTCGTCGAAGCTCGACCCCGACCGGATCGGGATCATCAGGCGAACCTGGCCCTCGGGCGTGCGAGGCGCCCGGTCGAGGGTGATCCCGGGCAGACGGTTGAGCGGCTGTGACGGGGGCAGATCGACCTGGTTCTCGGTCTCGAGCCGGCCGAAGAAGGTGACCGACAGCTCCGGCCCGACGTCGTTGCCTGCGTCGGCCTCCGCGCCGACCGCGCCGGGTCGGATCGCCAGCCCGTCGACCCCGTCGACCTCGACGAGCAACTCGATGGCGCCGTCGGCCGGCACGAACGTCGTCTGGGACACGATCCGCACGGTCGGCTGCGGCTCGATCCCCTGGCCGGCGGCCCGGCTCGGCGACAGCCCGCCGGCCGTGGCGGCGCCGAGCAACGCCAGCGCCGCCACGGCCAGCAGCAGCGGCGTCGTCGGTCTGGCCGGTCGGGTTGTACGGGAGTGGTCTGCGTTCCGCCGAGACCGGCCGGTCACGGACCCCCGGGCCACTGGAGCACCAGCAGGCCCTGGTGGTGGCGGCGGTAGCCGAGGCGCTCGTAGAGGGCGAGCGCCTTGGCGTTGCTCTCCTGGGTGTTGACCAGGGTCTCGTCCGCGCCCCGGCGGCGGAGCCAGTCGAACGAGTCGTGGACCAGCATCGAGCCGACGCCCCGCCCCTGGACGGTCGGATCGACGGCCAGGCGCTGGAGGTAGCCCCGGCGCCCGGCCCGCCCGGTCACCGCATAGCCGACGATGCGACCGTCGAGCTTGGCCACCCGGAACCGGCGGGACGGGGTGGCGGTCTTGGCCTCCCGCAGCGCGAGCTGGTCGAAGCGCCAGAAGCCGGAGAAGGCCCGGCGGTCGACCTCGAGCACCGCCCGATCGTGCCAGCGGCGGCCGGCGACCGACTTGGCCGGGCTCCGGCTCGGCCTGCTCGACGCCAGGTCGAGCGAGACGGACAGGAGGTGGAGCCGTTCGAGCAGCTCGAAGCCGGCCTGGTAGAACGGCTCGGCCTCGAACGGGCTGAGCGCCGGGGTGACCGCCCGGTCGACGCCTCGCCGGCGGAGGGCGTTGAGGCAGCGCTCGACATCGGCCGGGTTCGGCATGCGACCGGTCCTGACCGGACCGACGAGGGCGACGAAGGGGTCGCCCTGCCACGGGGTGATGCGCAGCCGACGGGCCCAGGGGGCCATCCCAAGCGGCCACCGGCCCTTCGCCAGCCCCGTCCGTTCGTTGCGCCCACCCAGGGCTGGAGCTTGATCCACTGCCATCCACGATAGAAGGTCGAACGGCCCGGCGGGTACGGTGGTGTGATGAGCGGTCTCCTGGTGTCCACCCACGATCTGTGCTGGATGCACGATCCGGGACCGGGCCACCCCGAGTCGTCGCTCCGGTTGACCGCCGTCCGCGACGGCCTGCAGGGCAGTTCGGTTGCCGACGGCATCACCTGGATCGAAGCTCCGCCGGCCGATCGGGAGCGGATCGAGGCCGTGCACCCGGCCTACCTGATCGATCAGCTGCGGGCTCTGTCCGACGTCGGTGGCGGTGCGATCGACCCCGACACCACGGTCTCGGCCGAGTCGGCCGACGCCGCCGCCAGGGCCGCCGGAGCCGGCCTCGACCTGATCGACCGGCTGGAGCGGGGCGAGGGCGACGTCGGCTGGTCGATGGTCCGACCGCCGGGCCACCACGCCACCGCCGGGCGCCAGATGGGGTTCTGCCTCTACAACAACGTGGCCGTGGCCGCCCGGTCGCTGGCCGACCGGGGCGAGCGGGTCGTCATCGTCGACATCGACGCCCACCACGGCAACGGCACCCAGGACATCTTCTACGCCGACCCCGACGTGCTGTTCGTCAGCTTCCACCAGTTCCCCTGGTACCCGTTCACCGGCCGGCCAGACGAGGTCGGCGAGGGCGACGGGGTCGGGTCGACGGTCAACGTGGCCCTGCCGGCCGGGGCGACGGGCGACGTCTACCGCCGGGCGGTCGACGAGATCGTGCAGCCGGTGGTCCAGCGGTTCGGACCGACCTGGCTGCTGATCTCAACCGGGTTCGACGGCCATCGGGCCGATCCCCTCACGGATCTGGGGCTGACCTCGACCGACTACGCCGACCTGGTCACCGCACTGCTTCCGCTGGCTCCCGCCGGGCGCCGGCTGCTGTTCCTCGAGGGCGGCTACGACCTGCGGGCGCTGGCCGACTCGGCCGCCGCCGTCGCCGGCGCCGTGCTGTCCGAGGACATCCGGCCCGAGGACACGTCGTCCGGCGGGCCGGGCGACGAGCACGTCGAGCTGGCCAGGCAGATCCACGTCGAGCGCGGCGCCGACGGCGAGTACCCCCGCATCGACTAGCGGGGTGCAGCGGGGGCCACGCCGCTCGGGCCGCCTGGCTGGCGCCGGGCCGGGGCGGCGAACACAGTGGTGGCCATGAGCCCCGTTCGCACCGACACCGTCGACGACCAGATCCTCGTCGTCACCATCGACCGGCCCGACCGCCGCAACGCCGTCGACCGCCCGACGGCCGAGCTCCTGGCCGACGCCTTCCGCCGCTTCGACGCCGACGACGACCTCGCCGTCGCCGTGCTCACCGGCGCCGGGGGCACCTTCTGTGCCGGTGCCGACCTGAAGGCGGTGGCCGAGGGCAACGGCAATCGGGTGTCGACGGATGTGGCCGAGGACGGGCCGATGGGCGTCACCCGGATGGACCTGGGCAAGCCGGTGATCGCCGCCGTCGAGGGGTTCGCCGTGGCCGGTGGCCTGGAGCTGGCCGTGTGGTGCGACCTGCGGGTGGCGGCCACCGACGCCACGTTCGGCGTCTACTGCCGCCGCTGGGGCGTGCCGCTGGTCGACGGCGGCACGATCCGCCTGCCCCGCCTCATCGGCCACTCCCACGCCCTCGATCTGATCCTGACCGGCCGGGGCGTGTCCGGCGACGAAGCGAGGATGATGGGCCTGGCCAACCGGTTGGTCGAGCCGGGAACGGCCATCGACGCCGCCGTCGGCCTGGCCCGAGACCTGGCCGCCCTGCCCCAGCGCTGCCTGCGGTCCGACCGCACGTCGAGCTACGACCAGTGGAGCCTGCCGCTGCCGGACGCGCTGGCCCGGGAGACCGAGCTCGGCCTGGCCACGATCCGTTCGGGCGAGACCCGGGAGGGCGCAGCCCGCTTCGCCGCCGGCGCCGGCCGCCACGGTGAACCGGGGTGACCGGCGGTCGAGGTGGGGTGGTCCGGGCCTCGGTCATCACCGCCGCCGGGTCGGGCACCCGCATGGGGGCCCGCAAGCAGTTCCTGGAGCTGGCGCCCGGTGAGCGGATCATCGACCGGGTCGCCGCCACCTGCCGGTCGACCACGTCGTGGGTCGGGTTGGTGGTGCCCCCCGGGTCGGGGTGGGACGGCGATCCCGTCGACGCCGTCGTCGACGGTGGCGCCGACCGGCTGGCCTCGCTGGCCGCCGGCCTGGCCGCCGTGCCCCCCGAGGCGGAGATCGTGGTGGTCCACAGCGCCTCCCACCCGCTGGCCTCGGTCGAGCTCGTCGAGCGCCTGGTCCGGGCCGTCGAGGGAGGTGCCGACGGGGCGGTGCCCTGGCTCGCCGCGGTCGACGTCGTCAAGCGCCGCCACGACGACGGCACGCTGACCACGGTCGGGCGGGACGGGCTCGGCACCGCCCAGGCGCCGATGGCGTGGTCGAGGGCGACGCTCGATCGGGCGCTGGCCGCCGTCGCCGCCGGCCCGGACGACGATCGGGCCGTTGCGGTGCCGATCGTCGAGGAATCCGCCGCGGTCGAGGCGGTCGGCGGTCGGGTCGTCGCCGTCGACGGCGAGCTCACCAACCTGCACGTCACCGATCCGGCCAGCCTCGAGGTGATCCGCCGCCTGGCTCGTTGACGCTGCGGTCGTCGACCGCTCGTCGGTCAGCCGGCGGTGGCCGTCGCCCGGATCCGCAAGCCGCCCTCGACCCGAACGTGCTCGGCCATCAGCATCCCGAGCAGCAAGAGGTCGACGACGATGAGCACGACCAGACCGTCGAGACTGCCGGCCACGAGCGTGAGGACCAGCAGGGCGGCGATGGTGGCCAGCCGCTCCCTGGCCACGATCCCGTAGGCCCGGTAGATGAAGATCACCACCGCGAGCAGGTAGCAGGTCAGGCCGGCGAACAGCATCCACCGGAACGGCTCCGGGAGCACGTCATCGGGGTGGAGGGTGATCTCCTCGAGCGCAGCGGCGGCGAGGATGATGCCGGCGACGAGCGGCAGGTGACTGTAGGTGTAGACGTCGCGGGCGAAGCGGCCGCCCTCCTGCCCGTTGGTCATCTCGTTGTGGCGGTGCTCGATCGCCGGGTTCGGCCGGTCGAAGTAGCCCCACCACAGCAGGCCGGCGAAGGCCCCGGCCGCACCGAGCACCACGATCGTGCGGCCCGGCAGCCCGGCATCCTCCTCGGCCAGGGCGTCGACCACCGGCACGGCGACGGCGACGATGACCTCGCCGAGGGCGACGATGATGATCAGCCCGTGACGCTCGGCGAAGTGCCCGGCCCGCGTCACCCAGTCGCCCTGCCCGGCCTGGATCGTCCCCCACAGGACCACGAGCATCGCCACCACCCAGGCGATGACCCTGGCCCGGCCGTCGAGGAACCCCCCGCCGATCATGATGGCGATGGCCACGAAGTTCGGCACCGCCCACCGGAGCGACGACTCGGTCAGCCCGGTGTCGGTGACCGCATCGCCGCTGTCGGCGGTGACGATCATCAGAAGCCCGATGACCAGGATGATCGCCAGCGAGATGGCAAACGCCGGGGCCCCGGCGCCGAAGGCGGCGTTGACCGAGCCGGCCATCGGGATCGACACCACCGTGGCCACCATGAACAGGAAGCGCACGGTCCGGCTGTTGCCGGCCACGGCGTTGGCCGACCAGGTGAACTGGCTCCACGGCAACCAGATCATCGTGAAGAGCAGGACGAACTCGCCGACGCCGGTCCAGTCGGGGTGGTGGACGAGGTGGAAGACCAGCCGGGAGAAGGCGAAGACGAAGGCCAGGTCGAAGTACAGCTCCGACGGGTCGGCGGTGAAGTCCGCCTCCTGGTCGGGAATGGGGATGCCGCGCATGGGCGGGAGTCTAGGCCGTCGCCGTCGACGGGTCGGTGGAGCGTCGGCTTTCGGCGCACCCGGCCAGGCCACTAGCTTGAGGCCGTGCTGAACCGCCTGGACGACTACCCGGTCCACCAGACCCCGATGCCGCTGGCCCACCCGGCCACCTCCGACCCCAACGTCTACGACCGCACCTGGTTCAACGGCTACGCCGTCGACGGCTCGGCCTACTTCGGGATCGGGATGGCGGTCTACCCCCACCGCAGGGTCCAGGACGCCGCCTTCAGCGTGGTCACCGCCGGCGGCCGCCAGCACGCCTTCTTCGGTTCCCGCCTGGCCCCCCTCGAGCGGACCGACATGGCGGTCGGCCCGTTCCGCATCGAGATCGACGAGCCGATGCGGCGGACCCGGGTGATCCTCGACGACAACGCCTCCGGCCTGGCCTGCGACCTGACGTTCTCGACCAGGACCGCCCCGATCCAGGAGGCCCGCCAGACCCTGACCAACGGGCCCCGGGTGGTGATGGACGCCACCCGCTTCGACCAGTTCGGTCGCTGGACCGGCACCGTCCGCCACCCGGACGGCCAGTTCGAGGTCGACGCCGACGGCTGGCGGGGGACCAAGGACCGGTCGTGGGGGCTGCGGAGCGTCGGCGAGCGGATGCAACTGGGTCCGCCGCAGCTGCCCGCCTTCTTCTTCCTGTGGGCGCCGCTGTTCTGGGACGGCGCCAACCTGACCGGCGACACCGTCGGCGGTGCCGGGCACGCGTCACACGCGATCTTCTTCGACGACACCCGCGGTCAGCCCCTCGTGCGGGAGGGGTTGACCGCCCCGCTGTTCGCGACCGAGGGCGACGTGCCCGAAGCACCGGATGGGCTCGACACCCGCATGGCCGCCGCTCGACATCGCCTCCGCTACCGCCCCGGCACGCGGCTGGCATCGTCGGCCGAGATCGACCTCGTGCCCGTCGATGGCGACATCCGCACGATCACCCTCGAACCGGTGCTGCGGTTCCACATGAAGGGGCTCGGCTACGGCCATCCGACGTGGCGGCAGGGCTCGTGGCACGGCGAGCTCGAGCTCGGTCACGAGAGCTATGACCTCGACGACATGGACCTGCTCAGACCGGAGAACCTGCACGTGCAGCAGGTGGTCCGGGCCACCGATGACGAGGGACGGCAGGGGATCGGCGCCCTCGAGCAGCTCTGCATCGGACCGTACGGGCCGGCCGGGTTCGCCGAGGTGCTCGACGGCGCGACCGGGTAGCGGGCGGCCTCGGCAGGCGAGGCCTTGGGTATTTTTACCCGTCAACCCCTGGTGGCCCGTCGCCCGGCCGTCTAGGGTCTGCTGCCTGGCCGAGGCCGCAGACGGCGGCCCGGCCACCGACCGGTCGGTCGTCCGCCGACGATGACCGCGTCACCGCCGCACCATCCATCGACACGGGAAGCCAACCGTCATGTCCTCGCCCAACCGGCGCTCGGCGCCGCTGTTCGTCGCGCCAGCCGCTGCGCTGGCACTCGTTGCCGCTCTCCTCGGGCCGGTCGGCTCGCCGGCCGCGGCCCAGGAGCTGCCCGACATCCCGCCCGTCGGGGGCCCCGATCTCGACCCGATCGAAACGCCCGATCTCGAGCCACCGTCGGCCCCGACCGGCCTGCTCGGCCTCGAGGTCGGCGGGCTGGTGTTCCTCGGCTGGGTGCCGAACGACGAGCCCGACCTCGGCGACTACGTCGTGCTCCGGTCGGCCACCCGGAACGGTCCGACCCGGCTCGTGGCCATCACCACCGCAAACGGGCTGCTCGACACCTCGCCCGGGGCCGGCGTCAACCACTACACCGTGGTCGCTCGCGACACCGCCGGCAACCTGTCGGCACCGTCGGCCGCAGTCGTCGTTCGGAGTGGGGAACCGCCGTCGGTCCGGGGAGCCGACGGCGAATCGCTGGTGGCCGGCACCGTGGTCGGCGACCTCTCGCTGACCCGGGCCGAGGACGGTGAGGGGCAGGTGCTCGTCGACGACGGACCGGCGCCGGCCGAGCACCGGTGGACGATTCCCGCCGGCACGGGTCGGCAATCGCTGCGGATCGTCGCGGCGGTCACCGAGCCGCCGGCTCCCGACGGCGATCACGACGCCCCGGTGCCCGGTCCTGGCCCCGACCCGGAGGACCCCGACCCGGAGGACCCCGGCGCCGGCCGCGAGCCCGGGGATCCCGAGGGCGAGCCCGAACCCCGTGACGTCGAACCCGCCGATCCGAGCGTTGTCGACCCCGGTGGGGATCCCGATGGCCGCAATCTGGTGCCGCCGCCCGGCGACCCCGTCGCGGAGGCGCCGAGCGACGCCGGCCCGGCCGGGACTGCTGTGGGTGGCGAGACGCCATCCGGGGAGGTCGGCGAGGCCGATGCGGCGCCGGCGGTCGGTGTCGGCCCCGCACCCGACGACAACCCCGCGGTCGGTGAGGCCGCGGCGGGCGGTTGGGTTGCGATCGGGTTCGTCGTCGAGTGGTCGGCCGACGGCGAGACCTGGATCGAACTGGCGATCGTCACCGCAGCCGAGGCGCTCGATGCCACGTTTGCGCTCGGCGACCACGACGAGACGATCGACGTCCGGGTCAGGGCCGTTCGCCCCGGGATCGACGGCGACGGCGACGACGAGGCGACCATCGACGAGCGGTCCGGGGCTGGCGGCGACATCGGGGATGGCGGTGACATCGGGGATGGCGGTGACATCGGGGACGGCGGTGACGCCGACGGCGAACCGAACCCGGCCGCCCCGGAACCGGTCGACGGCACGCCGACCGCCCTCGCCGCCGCTGGCACACCGCTCGCCCTTGCGGTCGACCTCCTGGAGGCGACCTCCGGGTGACGGGCTCCGCCTGATGGGCTCCGCCTGACGGGCTCCGCCTGACCAGGCTGTCCGGCGGCCGTGGCTAGGGCGTCGGCACCGTCCGGAGCGCCGGCGTCCGGCGGTGGCTCGTCGCCTCGGCCCGGGCGATGGAGCGGGCCGTCGAGCGATCCAACCCGGGGGCCACCACGAGCCCGACCACGATGGGGAACCACAGGTCGAGCAACCGGAACAGCAGCGTCCCGGCCAGGGCCACGCTCGGGGGCACGCCGTAGCCGGCGAGCAGCAGCGTCATCGTCGCCTCGACCGCGCCGAGGCCCCCGGGCAGCACGCTGCTGGCGGCGGCCAGCAGGGCGAGCACGTAGATCAGCAGCGCGGTGGCCGGCTCGATGTCGGCCCCGACCGCGGCGAGCGACACGGCCAGCACGGCTGCGCCGATCAGCTTCGCCGCCAGGGCGTGGAGCAGGACGGGGATCGACGCCAGTGGCCGCCGGCGAACGGCCTCGATCGTGTCGTACAGGCGGTCGAGGTGGCTCAGGTCCGGCTCGACGGCGCCGGTCAGCCCGATCCGGGCGACCAGGCGGTTGACCCCGGCCACCGCTCGGACGTAGCTGCGCTCGATGGCGTCCCGGCTCCGCACGCACACGGCTCCCGCAACCGGCAGCCCGAGCAGCAGGAGCCCGACGACGGCGGCGCCGGCCAGGGTCAAGGAGCCGACGGCGGTCGACGTCGCCAGCACCGACACCAGGGTCACGACGATCATCGCCCCCATGGCCAGCTGACTGCTGAGTGAGTTGATCACGCAGGCGGCCAGCACCGACCCGACGGCGAGTCCCCGCCGCCGTCCATGGCGGACGACCAGGGCCACCCCGCCCATCCCACCGGTCTTGACCACCTTGTTGAGGGCGAAGCTGGCGGCGCTGATGCGGGCCATCGAGCGGTAGTCGGTGTCGACCGCAGCCAGGTGGTGGGCGGCCCGGAACTGGCCGGCCCGGTTGGCGACCCCGAGCACGCTGAGGGCAAGGGCGACGAGCAGCGGCGCCGGGGCCGACTCGCGGAGGACGACCAGGGACGCTGCGAGGTCCTGGCGGCGACTGACCGCGACGAGCACGAGGAGGGCGATGCTGACCACCGACAGGGTGATCGAGCGGTTGGACAACGGATGCCGGTTGCTGCGGCCATCGACGACCCGGCCGACGGCTCCGAGCGTGACGGTCCGACCTGACGTCGGTGTGAAACTGTCCATACGGGCTCCGGACGAGCGGCTGACGACGTGCGCCGCCTCCTCTTCCGATCGGCCGGATCGGCGCGACCTTGATCACGACCTCGGCCGAGCCCCGGCGTCGTCATCGACGGGACCTGGCGACACTGCCCGGGTCCGGGGCTCGCCGGTTGCGGCGCGGTCCGGGAGGGTGGGGCCAGCCCGACACCGGGGACGCCAGCTGGCGGGATACCGGCCGGGGAGGCCCGATCGTAGGTTCACTAGCATGAGCTTCAGCATGACCTCCGCCAGTGAGCCGATGCCCGTGAGCACCGGGTCCGGCGTCGACCCGTCGACGCTGCTCGGGCGGCTGGCGGTCGGGTTCAGGCGCCTGCTCGGGCGAACGGTCTACCTCGTCGCCGGCTTCCCGCTCGGACTCGCCTCGTTCGTGGCCATCATCACCGGGCTGTCGGTCGGCCTCGGCACGCTGATCACGTTCCTCGGGCTGCCGATCCTGTTCGTCACCGTCCAGGCGGCCCGGTTGCTGGCCACCGGCGAGCGGGGCCTGCTGTCGTCGCTGCTCGGTCGGGACGTGCCGCCGACCGTCTACCACCGGGCCGCGCCGGACGCCACGCCGATCCGTCGCCTCGTCCATCCACTGACCGATCCACAGTCGTGGCGAGACGTCGTCCACGCCCTGGTCACGTTCCCGGTCAGCGTGCTCGGCTTCGTGGTCACCGTCGTCTGGTGGACGGTGGCGCTCGCCGGCACCACCTGGTACGCCTGGGGCTGGATGCTGCCCCAGGGGCCCGACAGCGAGGACCTGCCCGACCTGCTCGGGCTCGGCGACGGCTACCTCGTCCGGGCCGGCTTCTACTCGGCGTTGGGACTGCTGGCCGCGGTCACGCTGCCGCTGGCCATCACCGGCGCAGCCAGCCTCCGCTCGGTCCTGGCCGACGCCCTCCTCGTCGGCCCGACCCGGCACCGGCGCCAGGTCGACACCCTCGTCGAGGGGCGGGCCGCGGCTCGGGCGGCCGAGGACAGCGCCCTCCGTCGGTTGGAGCGCGACATTCACGACGGCCCCCAGCAGCGGCTCGTGCGGCTGTCGATGGACCTCGGTCGGGCCAAGCAGAAGGTCGGCGACGACGCCCCCGAGCTGGCGGCGGCCATCGACGAGGCCAGGCAGCAGACCCAGGAGACGCTCGACGAGCTCCGGGCCCTGTCCCGGGGGATCGCCCCCCCGATCCTGGCCGATCGCGGCCTGGTCAGCGCGCTGGAGGAGCTGGCCGTCCGCTCGGCCATCCCGACCGGTTGCCGGGTCGAGCTGGTCGACGACCGGCTGCCGGCCCACGTCGAGACGGCGGCCTACTTCGTGGTGGCCGAGGCCCTGGCCAACGCGGCCAAGCACAGCGGGGCGACGATGGCGACGGTCGTGGCGCTCGAGGCCGACGGCGTGCTGACCGTCGACGTGACCGACGACGGGGCCGGCGGGGCCCACCCGGCCAAGGGCCACGGCCTCGCCGGGCTGGAGCAGCGGGTGCGGGCCGTCGACGGCCGCCTCACGATCACCTCGCCCGATGGTGGCCCGACGACCGTGGCGGCGGAGATGCCGTGCGGGTGGTGATCGCCGACGACTCCGTGCTCCTGCGGGAGGGCCTCGAGCTGCTGCTGACCGACGCCGGCCACCAGGTGGTCGGCTCGGCCGGCGACGGGCCCGGTTTCGTCGCTGCGGTGCTGGCCGAGCGGCCCGACTGCGCCATCGTCGACGTGCGGATGCCGCCCTCCAACACCGACGAGGGGCTCCGGGCGGCCGTCGAGGTCCGAGGTCGATGGCCCGGGGCCCGCATCGTGGTGCTGTCGCAGTACGTCGAGGTCTCGTATGCCGACGACCTGCTCGAGACCGGGGCGGAGGGCATCGGCTACCTGCTCAAGGACCGGGTGGCCGACGTCGACGAGTTCCTCCAACGCCTCGACGACGTGGCCGCCGGCGGCAGCGTGCTCGACCCCCAGGTGGTGGCCCAGCTGCTCAACCGGCAGCGGGCCGGCGATCCGGTGGCGGGCTTGACCCCCCGGGAGCGTGAGGTGCTGGGGCTGATGGCCGAGGGTCGGACCAACGCCTCGATCGCGGGCCAGCTCGTGATCACCGAGGGTGCGGTCGAGAAGCACACCCAGCGGATCTTCGCCAAGCTCGGGCTGACCGCAGACGCCGGTCGCCACCGGCGGGTCACCGCCGTCCTCGCCTACCTCCGGAGCTGACGGCGGGCACGGCCGGCACGGCCGAGCCGTCGACGGGCGACGACCGATCGTCGACCAGGGCCAGGCCTCGGTAGCGTGGGCGGGTGCGCCCCTCTCCGACCCGCCGACGGTGACCACGGCCGCCTCGACGGGCACCTCGGCGCCGTCGCCGCCGGACCGATCGTCGGCCCGACCCGTTCCGGGGTCGATCGACGCCGGCACGGCCTGGGGCCGACGGCCCTTCGATCCGGCCAAGCTGCCGTTCTACTACGGCTGGATCATCCTCGTCGTCGCCTCGGTCGGGGTGCTGGCGTCGATCCCCGGCCAGACCGCCGGGGTCAGCGTGTTCACCGACGACCTGACCGCGACCACCGGCCTCAGCCGGCTGCAGCTCTCGATCGCCTACCTGATCGGCACCGGGGCGAGCGGGTTCCTGTTGCCCCTCGGCGGTCGGGCCATCGACGTGCGAGGGCCACGGGTCGTGGCGCTGGTGGCCACGTTCGGACTGGCGGCCACGGTGGCCGGCCTGAGCCTGGTCGGTCCGATGGGCGACCTGACCGGCCTGGTGGTGATGAGCATCGGCTTCGGGTTCCTCCGCTTCTGCGGCCAGGGCCTGCTGACGCTGTCGTCGAGGACCATGTTGGCCCAGTGGTTCGAGCGGCGGCGTGGCCTGGTGACCGCCACCTCGAACGCCATCATGAGCTTCGCCTTCGCCCTGACCCCGGCGCTGCTGCTCGCCCTGATCGGCATCGACGGGTTCCGCACCGCCTGGCGCATCCTGGCCGTGCTCCTGGTGGTCGTGGTCGGGCTGGTGGTCGTCGTGTTCTACCGGACCAGCCCGGAGAGCACCGGCCTGGTGATCGACGGCCGCCGGGGTGAGGTGTCGCCGGTCGCGGCCGGCCAGGCGGGGTCTCCCGGCCCGATCGTGATCGGTCGCGACGACGACGCCGACCGGGGCGAGGCGTTGCGGGACATCCGGTTCTGGGTGGTGACCCTGCCGGTGGTGGCGCTGGCGTCGACGTCGACGGCGCTCACCTTCCACATCCTCGACCTGGGGGCCGAGCTCGGCCTGAGCCAGGAGCAGATCGTTCGCATCTTCGTGCCGATCGCCTTCGTCAGCGTGCCGGTGACTCTGCTCGGCGGCTGGCTGGTCGACCGGGTCTCGCCGGTGGTGGTCGGGGCGGCGATGTCGGCCGCTCAGGTGGTGATGTACCTGACGGTGCCCCACCTCGACCGCCCCGTTCTGGCGACCGTGGCCGTGATCAGCTGGGGCGCGGCCCAGGGCGGCTACGCCCCGCTGACGTCCGCCGCCCTGCCCCGGCTCTTCGGTCGCCGTCACCTCGGGGCCATCGCCGGTGTGCAGATGAGCGCCATGGTGATCGGCAGCGCCGTCGGTCCGGCCCTGTTCGCCCTGATCGAGACCACGGTCGGCTCCTACCAGGCGGCGCTGACGCTCTCGACGGTCCTGCCGGTGGCGGGGCTGGTCCTGTACGTCGTCGCCGCCCGTCGGGGCGGCGGCCACCCCGACCCGCAGTCGGCTCCGGGCCCGGGTCCTCGGCTCGATCACCGGTGAGCTCGGGCCCGGGAGACCACGGCTGCGGTGCGCCCGACCCGAGGATCGGGACACACCGCAGCCCGGGGACCCGCACCTGGGAGGTTGGCGCAGAGGTGGTGCGGATCGGTTCTCGGCGGACGGGCGGGCCAAGCGGCCCACCCGATCGGCAGGTCTACGCCCCTTCCATCACCGCCACCTGATCCCGCAGCCAGGCCGACAGCGACGAGCCGACGCCACGGACCCCCGTGCCGCCGCCTGCCGCCCCGATGATCGTCTCGATCGCGTCGGTCACCGCGGTCACGGTCACGATCTTCTCCGGCCCCTGCCAGCCCGGCGTGCCCTCGGCGATCGTCCCCCGGACGTTCTGGTAGCTGGTGACGATGGCCTCGAACCACTCGTCGACCCTGTTGGCGAAGCCGAGCATCTCGTCGGTGTCGATCTCGTAGTCCTGGTTGCCGGAGATCCGGAGCGTCTCCGCGTTGGCCGCCGCACCCCGCTCGACCGGCTGGTGGGGCCACGGCGCACCGCCGAGCTTGGTCACCACGACGTTCATGTTGTTGACGATGAGGCGCAGCAGCTCGTCGACGTTGTCGTAGGTGGCGGCGACGAACGCGGTCATCTTGCCGTTCATCTCGGCCGCCAGCGCCTCGGCCTGCTCACCGACGAACGTGGTGGCCTGGAGCTCGCGCTGGACGACGTTGACCTGGTCGAGGATCAGCGACGCCTCGGTCCTGGCCGAGGCCAGGGCCGCCTCGAGGTCGGTCATCTTGACGGCGTGCAGCACCATCGTGGTTCCTTTCCGGCGCCGCTGTCGGCCGCCCTCGCTCGGTCCCGCTCTCGGTGAGGAGACTGCTGGGGAGAACGTACGACGGGGTGGGGGGACGGGCTACGGGGACCGGTCCCCATCGCCCGGCCGCCGCCTCGCCGGCGTCAGCGGGGGAGCGGGACCGAGAGGGCGTCGTAGCCCTGGACGTCGTCGAAGGCGGCCAGGGCCTCGGCCCCGGACCCGCTCCGCTCGCCCATGCGGGCGTCCCTGGCCCGCTGCTCGGGCCCGTCCGGCAGGTGGAACACCGTGCAGTTGCGCCACGACCGACGCTGCAGGTCGGCCGTGCGGGGCAGCCGGGCCCGCTCGTAGCGGGCGATGGCGGCCCCGGGTGTCGGGCCGTCGTCGAGGCACCGGGTCAGGACGGCGGCGTCCTCGATCGCCATGCACGCCCCCTGGGCCATGAACGGGACCATCGGATGGCAGGCGTCGCCGAGCAGGGTGACCCGGCCCCGGGTCCAGGCGTCGAGCGGCTCGCGGTCGTACAGCGCCCAACGGTGGACCGGCTCGACCACCTCGTCGAGGATGGCCTGGACCGCCGGCGACCAGTCGGCGAAGTGGTCGCGCAGGTCGGCCAGCTCGCCCGGCTCGGTCCACGATTCGAGGTCCCAGGACGGCTCGGGCACGACGCACACGAGGTTGAGGTATCGCTGATCCCGGCCGACGAAATAGCTGACGAGGTGGCGGTCGGGGCCGAGGCGGTTGGTGATCTCGATCGGCCAATCGGGCACCCGGTCGCGGGGCACGAGCGCCCGGTAGGCCAACCAGCCGCTGAACCGGCCGGGCATCGCTCCGAACAGGGCGGTGCGGACTGCGGACTTGATGCCGTCGGCCCCGACGATGACGTCGGCCGCCAGCACCTCGCCGTCGGCGGGCGCAACGGTCGCACCGTCCGCGGTGGTGGCGACGTCGAGCACCTCGGCGCCGAGCCGCACCTCGACCGGGCGCTCGGGGTGGGTGAGCCCCTGCCGCAACACCTCGATCAGATCGGGTCGGTAGACGTTGAAGTAGGGGTGGCCGTAGCGCTCGAGGTGGGCGTCGCCGATCGGGCTGGCCAGGATCTCGGCGTCGTCCCGCCAGCGGCGGTACACGACCCGCTCGGCGGTCGTGCCGACGGCGGCCAACGGCTCACCCAGGCCGAGCGAAGCCAGCACCCGGGAGGCGTTCGGGGCGATCTGGATGCCGGCGCCGACCTCGCCGAAGGCCCGGGCCTTCTCGACCAGCACCGTCTCGTGGCCGGCCCTGGCCAGCAGACCGGCAGCGGTGAGGCCGCCGATCCCGGCCCCGACCACGATCACCCGCATCGCTCGTCGCTCCCGTCGTCCTCGTCGATGGTCGGTGGCGGCTACTCGATGCCGTGCTCGAGGGCGTAGCGGACCAGCTCCTGCTTGCGGCTGAGGTGGAGCTTGCCGAGGATGTTGCGCACGTGGTTCTCGACCGTCTTCGGCGAGATGTAGAGCTGCTCGCCGATCTCCCGGTAGGTGTGGCCCCTGGCCACGTGCTGGAGCACCTCCCGCTCCCGCTCCGAGAGGGGCTGGGCCCCACCGGCCTCCCGGCTCAGCCGCCGGAACTCGCCGAGGACCAGGCTGGCCAGCTGGGGGCTGAACACGGGCTCACCGTGGGCGGCTCGCCAGAGGGCGTCCCGCAGCTCCTCCGGCCGGGTCGACTTCACCAGGTACCCCGACGCCCCGGCGGCGACGGCGTCGAGCAGGTCGCGTTCGGCCTCGGACACGGTCAGCATCACGATGTTGGTCCGCTCACCGCAGGTCCTGGCCACCTTCAGGCCACCGCCACCCGGCATCGCCAGGTCACAGATCACCAGGTCGGGTGAGGTCCGCTCGATGACCTCGATCGCCTCGTCGGCGTCACCGGCCTCGCCGACGACCCGGAAGTTGTCGCCGAGGTCGGCCCGCACCCCGGAGCGCCAGATCGGGTGGTCGTCGGCCAAGACGACCGTGACATGGCTCTTCCAGCCCCGGCCGGCCTGACCGGCCGAGTCGACCCGGTCGTCGCTTCGGCTCATGCTCCCATCCTCGCCGGCTGCCCGTCGCACCAGCAAGCTGGAGGGCCGCCGGTGGCCGGCGATGGCAGGTGGCGACGCTGCGGTCCCGGCCGCCGGTCGGGCGGGGAACGGCCGGATCGGGAGCCGGAAGGCCGGCGGACCCGGTTGGCCGTGGCCGACCGGTGTCTACGCCCAGATGCGGACCTCGGTGCCCCGGCCGGGGTGACCGTCGATCTCGACCCGGCCGCCGATCTCCGCGATCCGGCCCCGGATCGAGTGGCCGAGACCGTGGCCCTCGCGGACCTCGTCGGGATCGAACCCCGACCCGTCGTCCTTCACCGAGACGAAGATCGGGCCCGTCGCCGGCGGCTCGGCGACGGCGCCGTCGTCGCCCGGTTCGGCGTAGACGGTGACCTTCTCGGCCCGGCCGTGCTTGACGGCATTGGTCAGCGCCTCGCCGACGGCTCCGCAGATGGCGGCGGTGGTGCGCTCGGCCCCGTCGGCCAGATCGGGCGCGGTGACCACCTCGACCCGGAGGCCGTACCGCTCCTCGGCCCGGCGGGCCACCCGCCGCAGCCCGGTGGCCAGGTCGGCGTCGATCGGCGCCGCTCCGAACAGGTATTCCCGCAACTCGAGCTCCTGGGTCCTGGCCAGCTCGACCAGTTCGTCGTCGTCGCTGCGCCGCTGCACGACGGCCAGCGTCTGCAGGACCCCGTCGTGCAGGGTCCTCGCCACCTCCTCCCTGGCCCGGTAGGTGGCGATCGAGCGGTCGGCGGCGGCCAGCTTCAGCAGCACGTAGCCCGCCGTCCACCCGGTCACCATCAGCAGCACCCAGCTGGCGATCCGCCTGACCGACAGCAGCTCGCCGGCGTCGGCGAACGGCAGGAAGCCGACGTAGCGGGCCAGCCCGAGCCCGAAGCCGGCCACGATCGCAGCCCGAAGCCCGGCGGCGATCGCGGCGGCGAGCACGCCGGCCAGCACGGTGACCGACGGCAGCGTCTGCGCATGATCCGGCGAGCCGTAGACCCACACGTCGGCCAGTAGCAACCCGGCCATCGCAACGAGCTCGGTCAGCACCGGCACCGGACCGAGCAACCGGTCCGGGTCGCGCCGGTAGAGCATCGTCAACCAGACGTAGAGCACCACCGCCCCGGCCAGCAGCGCAAACCCCGCCACCGGTCGGGCCACCGGGTCGCCCGCGTCGGCACCGCCGACGACGTTGCGCTGGATGACCTCCCAGGTGAAGACCGCGATCGACCACGCCAGCGTCAGCCAGCGGTAGGCCATGATCCCGCGCTGCAGCCCCTGGCGGGTCGGCGGCGAGATCCGGGCCGGCGTCGGCGAGAGGTGGAGGGTCGGCCGGCGTCCGGCCGGGTGCGGGGCCCCGGCACTGCGGCGGGACCCGGCGGCGGTCATCGCCCCGGTTGGCAGAGCCGGAGGGGGTCGCCGTGGTAGGCGAGGATCGTGCCGGTCCCGAGGCAGAGCGGGTGGCTGCTGCCAAGGCCGCCGTCGACGCCCCCGGCGGTCGCCACACCGCCCCCTCCGACGGCGCCGTCGCCGGCATCAGCGTCGTCGAGACCGGGGAGCCCACCGTCGAGCGGGCTGGCCAGCAGGTCGAGCAGCCCGGCGCTCGGCGCCTGCAGCCGCTCGATCCCCCACGTCTCGTCCTCGTCGAGCCCCGCCGCCTCGGCTGCGAGCAGGTAGGCGGCGTCGCGGTTGGCGATCCCGTCGATCAGGCCGTTGGCCAGCGCCTGGTGCTCACCGAAGATCAGGGCGCCGAGCCCGTCGACGATCTCGGTCTCCGAGAGACCACGGCCGTCGCTGACGTGGGTCACGAAGTCGGCGTAGGCGTCGTCGAGGCCCTGCTGGAGCACGGCCCGCTCCTCGTCGGTCATCGGCCGGTACGGGTTGCCCAGGTCCTTGGCCCGACCGGCGGTGAGGAACTCGACCTCGATCCCGCCCTCGGTGGTGATCCCGCCCCCGAGCAGCCCGCCGTCGATGGCGGTCACGCCGTCGTAGCGCTCGAACGGGCCGAAGATGACGCCGATGCTGCCGACCAGCGTGCCGTGATCGGCGTAGATGGCGTCGGCGCCGGCCATGGCGTAGACACCACCGGAGGCGCTGATCCCGCCGACGTAGGCGATCACCGGCTTGCCGGTCGCCTTCCGGTACTCGGCCACGCCATCGGCGATGGCCTGCGAGCCGAAGATCGTGCCGCCGGGCGAGTCGATCTCGAGGATGACCCCGTCGATCGAGTCGATCTCGGCCAGGTCGGCCAGCTCCTCCTTGACCGTGTAGCCGTACGTCACGTCGAGCGCGCCGAACAGGCCACCGCCGGCGCCGCCGCCCCGGTCCTCGCCGAGGATGACCCCGGTGATGGGGATGGCGGCCAGGCGGATGTCGGCGCCGCGGTCGCCGGCCACCAGCTCGCGGGGCGTCGACACCGAGTCCGGGGTACCGCCACCGCCGAGCGCGGCGCCGATGGCGATGAAGAAGATCGGGATGAGGAACAGGCCACCGAGCAGGACGGCCAGCACCGTGAGCGACTTGACCAGCGTCTTGCCGATGGCGGCGCCGAACGTCTCCCGCGGCGCCAGCGACTCGATCGGGATCGGTCCGCTGTACCAGCCGCCCCCGCCGGTCGGCGCCGGTCCGGGGCCCATCGCCCCCGGTGGGGGTGGGGCCATGACCGGGGTCGACCCCGGTGGCGGCGGGGGTGGCGTCCGGCCGGGCGCGGGGGGCGCCGGTGGCGGCGAACCGGCCCCCGGAGGCGGACCACCGGCCCCGGGCGGCGACGTGGCCGGTGGGACGGCGGAGCTCGGCTGCCCGGACGGCGGGGGCAGCGGCTCGCCGGCGCCCGCCCGGTCGTCCGGTGGTTCGATCGGGGGCTCGGTGGTGCTCATCGACAGGTCGCCTCGCTGATGCGGCTCACCCGGTCGGGCGCAGCTCCCTGACCGAATCGAGTAGGTGTTGGGCCGTGTCGGCCATCGCCACGGCTGCGGCGTTGGCGCTCACGCCGTCGAGCTGCGTCCTGGCCTCGGCCACGAATCCCTCGGCCACGGCGTAGGCCGAGTCGACGCCCGGGCCATCCCGCACGATAGCGATGGCGTCGAGGCGATCGTCGGAGCTCAGCCCCCCGTCGAGCAGCTCCTTCAGTTGCGGCCCGTGCTCGGAGGTGGCCAGCGTGTGGATCACCGGGAGCGAGTAGACGCCCTCCAGCATGTCCTTGCCGGCCGGCTTGCCGAGCTGCTCGTCGGTTGCGACGACGTCGAGGATGTCGTCGATCACCTGGAACGCCATCCCGTACTGGCGACCGAACTCGGTCAGCCGATCGACGATCGGTCGCTCGAAGCCGCCGACGATCCCGCCGATGCGGGTGGCGGCGGCGAACAGCGAGGCGGTCTTGCCGGCGATCGACGGGAAGTACTGCTGCTCGGTTCGCTCGAGGTCGTACAGCGTCTGCAGCTCGGCCACCTGGCCCTTGCACAGCTCGCCGATCGTCGTGGCCAGCAGGCCGGCCACGTCGGTCCCGAGGCTGGCGGCGATCTCGGAGGCCTTGGCCAGCAGGAAGTCGCCGGCCAGGATGGCCCGCAGGTTGCCCCAGCGGGCGTTCACGCTCGACACCTGGCGACGGATCTGGGCCTCGTCCATCACGTCGTCGTGGTACAGCGAACCGACCTGGACCAGCTCGACGGCGACGCCGCCCCGGATCACGTCGTCGCTCACCGGCACCCCGTCCGGCAGCCCGGTGGCCGCCGCAGCCGCCGTCAGCAGCGGCCGCTGGCGCTTGCCTCCGGCCTTGATGAGGTGGGAGGCGATCTCGGTCAGATAGTCGTCGCCCTCGATGCGGACGGTCTCGAGCAGGCAGCTCTCGACCCGCTCGGCGTCATGCGGAGCGGTGGAGAGCTGGCTCAACGGGTTCGGGTCCACGGCACCCACGGTAAGCGATCGCGAGCCGAGCGGCTCAACCGGCACGCCAGACGGCCTCGAGCCTCGCCGTCACGTCGTCGGTTGCGGTGACGACCGCCTCCCGTTCCTCGGTCTCGAGGCGGCGCTGCCCGGTCTTCAGCGCCTGCTGGCTGCTTCGCCGCACGTCGATCGCCGACTGCCCCTGCCCGGACTCGGTGCGGCTCAGCTCGACGATCGTCCGTTCCTGGTCGGCCCCATAGGTCAGACCCAGCCGCTCGAAGAGGTCCGGCATCACGGCCTCCGGTGCCGCCGCCACCTCCTCGTAGGACAGCAGATGGACCTCGGGTCGCCGCGTGACGAGGTCGGCAACGAAGTCGTAGAACACGTTCCACTGGAGGATCCCCTGCGCCACGACGTCGTCCGGCCGGGCGACCATCGCCTCGATCTGTTCCCGCCAGCGAGGCGCGATCCGCTGCATCAGGGCCGGCTGCTCGGCCCAGTGGCGGAAGTCGAACGTCCACTCCCTCGCCTTCAACGAGCCGACGAAGGCGACGGGCTCCCGCACCAGCACGACGGGTTCGATGCCGAAGCGGTCGAGCAGCCATTCGGTCGAGAAGATGGCGATCGGGTCCTTGACCAGTGGTACCGCCCCCTGCCGCCTGGCCCGCCTGGCCTCGAGGGCGATGCCGGTTGCCCGCCTCATCATCGCCAGGTCACGCCGGCCGGCCAGCTGCCTCACATGTGCGGCCAGGGGATACCGCAGGTCGAGGATGCGCTCGATGCCGTCGACGTAGGCCGATCCGAGCTCGTCGTCGAGGTAGACGAACTGCCGGTCCGGGCGTGGCGTCAGCCAGCGCTGGCGAGCCACGATGTTGAAGGGCTCCTGCACGTAGTGGAGCTCGTCCGCCGACCCCAGCATGCGCCCGAGCCACGTCGAGCCCGATCGGTGGGAGCCGGTCACGAGAACACCACGTCGGTCTCGTCGCATGTCTTGGCACCTCGGTTTCGTCGCTGGCCGCACCCCGCCGCGGCACCGCGTTCCCCCGGCTCGGCAGCGGCGGGCGGGTGGGCGCCCGAGCCGAAGGCGGCGGTGCGTTGAGCGAAGGGTAGCGGCGCGGGCGAAACCTGGCTCGCACGGTCGGCCGCTGCGGTGCCCCGACACGTACCGCCGTCGGGGCCAGCCCGGCGACGCCGACCGCCGGGGCGAACCCGGGCCGTCGCCCGACTGGGCGCTAGCTGGTGAAGGCGCCACCCTGGCGACGGGTGAGCGAGAGGACGTCGAGGAAGGCCCGGGGGCGAACGGTGACCGCCCACGTGCCGTACACGATGCCGGCTGCGGCCAGACCGCAGACGAGCTGCATCCACGGATCGAGGCCGGACGAGTCCGCCCACCGGCGCACGGCCTCGACGGCGGCCGCCATGACGACCAATGCGGCGATCGTGGGCGCGATGGCGGCGGCCAGCGTCCTGACCCGGAGCCCGATCAGCCGGAACGGGATCTTGAAGCTCGGATAGGTGAGGACGGCGATGCCGGCCAGGTAGCCCCACGCCACCCCCTCGACGCCCCACAGCGAGCCGACCAGGTACGACGCCATGGTGACGACGGCGCCGATGACGCCCCATCGCAGGTACAGGTCGGTCCGGCCGGTGACCACGTACAGACTGCCGGTGGTGATGGTCAGCGCCTGCAGCGTGGCCACCATGGCGATGATCGAGACGATCGGGATCGCCGGTAGCCACTGGTCGCCGAGCAGGGCCCGGACGAGCGGGTCGGCCAGGACGGCGATCGACACGGTGACCGGGGTGACGGCGAAGAACAACGCGGCGACGCTGCGGACGTAGACCCGGCCGAGCTCCGGCGGATCGTCCTGCAGCTTGGACAGCGTCGGCAGGACGACGTCCTTGTACGGCCTGATCCCGCTCTGGACGGGATAGCGCATCAGTCGGTTCGACATGCCGTAGTAGCCGAGCGCCTCGGTGCTGATCAGGCGCCCGACGATCAGGCGGTCCCCCGAGTTCACGAAGTAGCCGAAGAAGTTGAAGGCGCTGATGTTGGCGCTGAAGTTGGAGATCTGGCGCAGGTCGTCGCGGCGGAAGTGCAGCGCCGGCCGCCACGAGGAGGCCCGCCACAGGACGGCGACCCCGAGCACGCTGCCGGCGAGGTTGCCGACGATGAGGGCCCAGACCTGCCAGTCGATCGCAGCCAGCGCGATGGAGACGGCCGACGTGCAGAGCGTGTTGCCGTACGCCGAGACCGCCAGGGGCCGGAACCGGCCGCCGCGTCGCAGCATCGACCGCTGGACGTACGAGCACGAGTTGATGAGGGCGGCGCAGCCGAGGACCCTGACGTAGTCACCACCGTCCGGCTGGCCGAGCAGCCGGGCGATCAGCGGACCGAGCACCAGGAACGCGCCGGTGGTGACCGCACCGAGCGACACGTTGAACCAGAAGACGCTGCTGGCCAGGCGATGGCTCAGCTCGCGCTGGCGCACGATGGCGGCGCTGGTGCCGGTGTCGCCGAGGACCCGCTCGAAGAACCCGGTGACGACGGTGACGAGGGCGACGATGCCGAAGATCTCGGGGGCCAACAGCCGGGCGAGGGCGATGGTGGCCAGCACTCGGGTGATCTGGCTGGCCAGGTTGGCCGCACCCATCGCCCTGGCTCCGCTGCGGAGCGTCCTGCCGGTCTGGGATCGGGCCGCGGTCGAATCGTGGCGGTCGATGACCCCGTCGAGCGCGTGGGAGCCGCTGCGCCGGCCGGTCCCGGTTGCGACGCCCGGATCGGCATCAGCCCCATTGGTCGGGTCGGTCACCAATCCATGAACCCTGACGTTCCTCGCTCAATGGTGGTGCGCCGTCGTGGCCGCGTGGCCCGGCACCACAAGGTCGGAGTGTACCGGCGGGTGGCGCTCCATCGATGGGCAGCCCTCCTCGCCGGAGGGCCGCGAGATCTAGGTGATCGTGCCCCTGCCCGGGTTGCCGACCTCGGCGCCGGACGCCTCGATGACACGGAGCCGGACGGTCTCGTTCCGGTCCGAGACGCCGTCGGAGATCGTCGGCACCCCGAGCCAGACCCGTCGCTCGCCGGCCGGGATGATCAGGGTCTCCCGCCTGGCCTGGTAGTCGATGCCGGCCTCGGCGGTGATGTCGGAGGTCTCGACCACGATCGACACGTCCCGGTCGGTCGTCCGGTCGAGCACGATCTTGAACACGAGCGGCGTCCCCTCCGGCCCGCTGGCCGGCCGCACGTCGACCGTCGGCAACCCGGTCGGCGGCGGGGCGGTGGTCGGCGGGACCGTGGGGGTGGTCGGTGGTGTCGTGGTCGGCGGCGACATCGTCGTCGGAGTGGTCGGGGTGGTCGGGGCCGGGGTGGTCGGCGGGACGGTGGTCGTGCTCACCACCACGGGCCCGGACCCTCTGGGGCTGACCTCGACGGTGATGTAGGACCGGGTGGTGCGACCGTCGTTGCGGGCGGTCGCGGCGAGCACGTAGGTGCCGCTGGCGTGGAAGCGCAGCGTCGGCTCCGCGACCCGCTTGTCGGCCCACGAGACCGACCCGGGCCCCCGGTGCTTCCACCAGACGATCTCGGGGGCGTCGGTCGTGGCCGACAGCGTCGTCCACGTTCCCTGCTCGGCGACGGCCGACTCGGGGAGCTCGAGCGTCGGGTCGGCGTTGCCGACCGGCGGCCTCGGCGGGTCGTCCGGATCCGGGTCGGGGCCGCCAGGGCCGCCGGACCCACCGGGGTCGCCGCCCGCACAGGCCCCGCCCCAGGCGGCCGGGCAGCCCGACCAGTCGGCCGGCACGTCGAGCGATGCCCCGTCGGCCACGACGATCAGCTCGGCCTCGAACGAGATCGGCGTGTGGTCGGCCAGGTCGTCGCCGGGGTAGCAGACCGAGCCACACTTCGACGATGACAGCAGTCGTCCGGTGGTCGGGTCCTTGGCCAGGATGCGGATGAACTCGATCGGGCGTCCCCACGACCAGCGGTCGGCGGTCCACCAGCGGCTCGGCGACTTGAGCTCGAGGTAGTGCAGGCCCTCGTTCTCGTAGGTGCCGAGGCCGAGGCACTTCTCCTGGGTGAAGCGGTCTCGCCACATGCACGAGATCAGCTTGACCGGCTTGTCGCTCGGCTTGTCGGTGATGTTGAGCCGCACGTAGGTCGTGCCTTCGGTGAAGTCGGTCGGGCGTCGCCAGTCGGCCGGGGCGGTGAAGTCGGTGGTGGCGTACTCCTCGGCCCGGTGGACGAGGGCCTGGTCGTACAGGCTGAACTGGGTCGGGCCGGTGGCCAGCGACGACGAGTCGGGGTCGGGCCCACGCTCGACCGTCTGATCGGGTTCCGGTTGCCGGTCGGGTTCGGGGTCGGGGACGGCGGGCGGCTCCGGATCCGGCCTCGGGTCGACCACGACGACCGGTGGATCGGGCTGCGGATCGGGCTCGGGGTCTGGCGACGGCGACGGGTTCCCCGGGTCCGGCTGGTTGCCGACGAGCCCGGACGGGCTGTCGGCGGACGCATCGCCACCGCCGCCGAACAAGCGCAGGTAGGTCGCCTTGGACCGGGGGTAGGCGTCGAGGTTGTAGAGGTCCTTCGAGACGTTGAAGTAGCTGTGGTAGAGCAACGACCCCGGCCCGGAGGCGGGGAGCGAGGCGAACCAGCCGTGCATGGCCTCGATGAACGCCGGCTCGTCGACCCCGCCGTTGCCCCATTCGGCGTACGACACCGGCTTGCCCCGCTCGGCTGCGAACTGCTGGTGGGCCTCGAGCACCCGCTGGTAGCGGCGCTGCCAGTAGTCGTCGGTGAACGCCTTGTCACCCTTCCAGGGTTCGTAGTAGACGTCGAGCCCGACGATGTCGACGTAGGCGTCGCCGGGGTAGGCGGGCGGACCGTGCTCGATGAACGTGTTGCGGGCCGCGTTCCACTCGAACGTGAACTGGGGCGAGACCGAGCGCAGGACCTGGTGGACCTGGCGGTAGGCGGCGACGTAGGCGTCGGCGTTGCCCTGGGCGGACCACGGGTACCAGCCACCGGTGAACTCGTGGCCGAGCCGGATCACGGCGTCGCCGTAGCCGCCGGCCACCAGCGCCTCGCCGACCTGGCGGAAGTCGTCGTCCCAGTTGCCGCTGGCGGTGGCCAGCAGCCGGCTGCGGATGTCGTCGCGACCGGCCTTGGTGTTGGCGGTCTGCTTGCCGAAGGCGAGCGGGACGGTCATGACCAGGTTCATCCGGTCGGCGATCGTCGGCAGCACGGCCTGGCCGTTGCGGAGCTGGCCGTACACGGAGCCCTTCATGTCGGCCGGCGACTGGCGCCCGGCCATGGCCACGTACCAGTTGATCTGGGCGTCGAGCTCACGCTCGGCCTTGGCCAGGCGGTCGGCGTCGAGGAAGCCGCCGCTCGGGCGCTGGCCGAGCGTGGCCGGGCTGAGCGTGGCGGCGTCAGCCGGTGGGGCCCCGACCGAGCCGAGCAGCGCAGCGATCAGCGCCAGGGCGAGCAGGATGGATGGGCGCTGACGCCGAGACGAGGCTCGTGGATGCCACACCAGTTCTCCTCTCCGGTGTCGCTCCGCGATGGGACACCAGATTGCTCAGGCCCGCTGCGACCCGCCGTGGGGTCCGTGGAAGCATGGCCGATCCAGTTGGTCTGTAACCGTATCGACAGCTTCCGTGAGCAACTTTACCTGTTCGGCCCAGAGGAGGGTCGGTTCACATGAGGAAAAAGCCCTAGTGGCCACGGCCGTCAGCTCGTCCGTGTGGTCGATGACCCGGGCCAGGAGCTCGCCGAGGGCGGTCTCGGTCGGAGCCTCGAACATCGACACGCCGTCGGTCAGGGGGAGCCCGGTCACGCTGCCGGTGGTGGCCCCGATCGGGACACGGAGGGCGACGTAGTCGAGCGACTTGAGCTTGAACCCGCCGCCGAGCGGCTCGGCCACCACGCCGATCCGGCAGGTCCCGAGGAAGTCGGGGATCGAGTCGACCCAACCCTCGCAGCGGACGCTCGACGAGATGCCCTCGAGCTCCCGGCGGAAGGGATCGGGGACCGTGCCGGCGACGACCAGCTCGATCCCGGCCCGCTCGAGCGTCGGCCCGGCGCCCCGGACGAAGCGGAGCAGGTTCTCCTGCTTGACGTGCCAGGCGAAGCTGCCGAGGATCCCGATGCGGCGGGGACGGTCGGCCATCGGGGGCACGTGGTCGGGGAACCGGCCGGACCAGCCCGGCGTGGCCACGACGTGGCGGGTTGGCCGGGCGCCGGGCTCGCCGCCACCGGCCATCGACGCCAGGTCGGCCCGGAACCGCTGCTGGTCGGCCGCCGTGATCGAGGTGACGACGTCCGCCCGAGCCAGTGCCCGCCGCTCCAGCCGCCCGGCCTTGACGGCGTCGAGCCGCAGGGCGAGGCCGCGGGGGCTGGTCAGCGGCAGCTCGCCGGCGACCTCCCGGCGCATCGAGCCTTCGTGGTTGTGGGTCACGAACACCACCGGGGTGCGATGGTTGCCGGTGCGATCGTCCGGGTCGGGGAGCAGGTCGATCACCCAGGCCACCTGCAGGTGGTCGATGACGATCGCATCCCAGCCGCCCCGGTCGATCAGCCGCCCGACCTCGCGGCGCATCGCCGGGGTGGCGCTGGCGTAGCTCAGGTTCGGCAGCGGCGAGACGAGGCTGGCCGGCCCGCCCCGCAGCGCCCCGGCGACGGGGTGCAGGGTCACGCCGTCGCGGGCCGCCGAGGCCGGCCCGATCGCCACCATGGTGACGTCGATCCCGGCCCGGGCAACCGCACCGGACAGCCCGGCCGAGTACACGAGCAGCCCGGTGTTGAGCTCCTCGGCCACCTCGGCCGAGATCCACAGCCAGCGGGGGCGACCGCCGGCTCCCTCACCGATCCGGCGCTCGCCGCCGGTGTCGCCGGCGTCGTCGGCCATCAGCCCGCCCGTCGGCGGCGACGACGGGCCCGGCGCCGAGACTTGCGGGCGTAGTCGATCGGCCAGTGGCGGACGAACGTCGCTGCGCAGCGCGCCCGCTCGCCCGGCGACAGCGGGGCCCGCCTGATGGCCCGGATCGTCTCGTTGAACTGGGCCAGCGCCGGGAAGCGGCCGCCGCTCCCGGTCGGCGAGAACCACTCGGCCACGGCCTTCATCGAGTTGTTGGTCTTGATCGAATTGCCAGGCCGGCGGTTGTAGAGCAGCTCGGGGACGACGGCGAACGGGCCGTTGAGGGCCAGCTCGTAGAGCAGGGTGGCATCGGAGCCGGGGAAGCTGGCGATCCGGGCCGTCCCCCGGAGCACGTCGGTCCGGATCAGCCCGAACACCGGATTGCAGTACGTCAGGTTGACCACGGCCCGCTCCAGCCGCTGGTCGGCCCTGGGCGAGTCGACGCCGAGGTCGTCGGGGAATTCCCGGGTGGTCGCCCCGTCGTCGTCGACGAAGCGGGTCCAGCTGTGGGCGACGACGGCGTCCGGGTCGGCCTCGAGCGCCTCGACCAGCTTGGCGATCAGGGTCGGCTCGAACCAGTCGTCGTCGGCGTGCCAGCGGAAGTAGCGGCCCCTGGCGTTGGCCAGGGTGTTGTTGTAGTTCCAGGCCGCGCCGCGGTTGGTGGCGCTGGCCACGATCGTGACCCGGGGGTCGCCGCCGGCCACCTCGCGCACGATGTCCATGCTGCGATCGGTCGACCCGTTGTCCGACACGACCAGCTCCAGGTCGGTCCAGGTCTGCTCGAGCACGCTGCGGAGCGAGCGCTCGAGGAAGCGCTCGCCGTTGTAGACCGGCAGGCCGATCGTGACCATCGGCGACGCCGGCCGATCGGGCCGATCCGGGTGATGGGGATCGGCGGCCGGATCGTCCGGCGCTGCGTCGCCGGCCGACGGCGCTGGACCGGCGCTCAGATCTGCCACTCGGCGAAGTCCTTGCCGGCGTAGCTCCGGATCTTGTCCATCTCCGGGGCGAGGTACTCGGCGATCCTGGCCCGGTCGGCCGGGTCCCAGACCGGCTTCTCGATCGGCGTCGCCACCAGCCACGGCAGCCACTTGCGCAGCCGGCGCCGGCGGACCCGATCCTCCCACAGCAGCAGGCCGAGCCGGTTCGGCCGCATCTTGCGCTTGCTGTCGTGGATCCGCTTCCCGATGAGCGGGTGGGTCCAGTCCGGGTCGAGGTCGAGATAGGTCAGGATCTCCCGGACGGCGCCGTTGGGGTCGGCCGACACCTCCTCGTACGACATGACCTTGATCTGGCCGGTGTCGTAGTGGGCCAGGTACTGCTCGATCTGGGTCCAGTAACACGAGGTCTGGACCATGGTCGAGCCGTCCGGGTCGGCGACGGCCGAGGCGAAGTCGCCCCGCCACTTACCGGCCCCGACCGAGTGGACCCAGTGCGACTCGATCCGCGAGATCGGGTCACGCAGCACGTAGATGAGCTTGGCGTCGGGGACGTGGCGGTGCATCCGCTCGGCCACCCCGGGGAACTCGTGGCACTTCGTGTAGTTGACCGACGACTCGCCGGCGACCAGCGCCCCGGGCGGGTCGTCGAACTGCTGGCGGTACCAGTCGATGCCGAGCTCGCGGTAGCGGTGCTCGACGAAGAAGTCGAGCTCCTTCGGCGTCGAGGTCGCCACATGCGGGTGCTCGGCCAGGTAGCGGTGCAGGCTGCTGGTGGCCGACTTCATGGCCCCGATCATGATCCAGTCGGGCAGTCGCCCGGCGGTCGATCCGGCGGCGCCGGTGCTGGGTTCGCTCATCTGCTCAGCTTCCCTCTCGTCGTTCCTTGCGTCCTGGAGGCCGTCTCGACCCGATCGTGCGGGGTCGACCCGTCAGACCCGTCCGTGCACCCGGCGGACCGCCCGCCTGGCCCGACCCAACTTCACCCTGACCTCGCGCCAGCGGACGTCGAGGTGGTCACGCAGGTCCCTGGCCTGCTCGGCCGGCGTGTCCCGGCCGGCCACCGGCTCGAGGTCGTAGCCGAGCGCCCGCTGCGACTGGCCGGCCACCGCGGTGAACCGCCGGTGCACGTGCGGGCTCCAGTCACGCCACCGCTCCTTCGGGTTGAACGAGTCGCTCCGCTCGACCGGCGTCCAGTGGATCGCCTCCTCGCCCCCCTCGCTCCGCAGGGTCGACGAGCCACGCACCGGCAGGCGCTCGATCTCGTCGAACGGGTAGCGCTCGGGATCGAGGCCGGTGGTGAGGCACAGCTGGCGCATGACCTCGCCCGGCTTCTCGATGATGTCCTCGTAGCGGACGACGGCCAAGCCGGGCCGGTCCCGGTGCCGCTCCTGGAGGTCGAGCACGATCCTGGCCGCGGCGTCCCACCGCCGGAACGCCCGCTCGTAGCTCCAGCCGAAGCTGCGGACCCCCGACTCCGACACGCTGCGGCCGTCTCGCACGATGACGACGAGCGGGCAGTCGGCGAACAGCTCGAAGTAGTGGCTCGCCGACTCGACGCTTGGCATCTTGGTCACCACCCGTCGGTCGGAGCGGTCGGCCAGCCAGTCGACGACGCCACGGCCGACCGATGCGGCCAGGGCGGTCCCCTCGGACTCGGGGACCTCCCACTCCGGCGACCAGCAGCGGGTCACGTCCTCGACGTAGGCCAGGAGGTGGGGCGACCAGCGGACCAGGTGGTCCTCGAACACCGGTTGCAGCAGCTCGACGTCGGGGTGGAGCCCGAACAGGTCCCACAGGTGGTTGGTCCCGGTGCGCTGCAGCATCCCGAGGATGAACACCGGCGGCCCCGCCGGGTAGCGCCCGTCGGCCTCCCGGGCCTCCGGTGAGCCGGCCGGCGGCTCGTTGGTCGGCTGTGTCGTCATTGCCCGTGGACCTCCCGGTACTCCTCGAATCCGAGCCCGAGCGCACCCCAGGCTGCGCCGATTCCGAGCAGGAACCGGCGGAAGGCCGCCAGGACCCGACTGCGACCCCCGGGGATGGCCCCGACCGTCGTCAACAGGCCCGAGCCCGCCATCAGCGTACCGCCGGCCACCCGCCGCAGCCGACGGGACCAGGGTGGGTCGTCGAGGTACAGCAGGGTCAGGCTCCTGGTCACGCCCGTTCGGAACCAGCGGCGGACCAGCCAGCCGATCTGGACCCGACTGGTCGGCACCCACTCGTCGACGACAGCCCCGTCGTCCCACCTGAACTCGTGACCGGCCCGGTGGATGCGGGTGAAGAACACCCGATCCTCGCCGCCGGTGAGGGCGAGGCGGTCGTCGAAGCCCTCGTCCGGCACGATGTCGGCCCGGTGGACCACGCCGGAGGTCCTGGTGTGGAAGAACGGGTAGGGGGCATCGGTCTCGAACCGGTCCCGCTCGAAGGCACCGGTCTCGATGATCCAGCGCTCGGCGTCCGGCTCGTAGATCGGCTCGGACGGCCCCGACACCACATCGGCGCCGGTCCGGCGCTGGGTGCCGACGATCGACGTCAACCAGTCGGGTCGGGGGGCCTCGTCGTCGTCGAGCCAGGCGATCCAGTGCGAGTCGATGGCCGCTGCCTCGGCCAGGGCCCGGTTCCGGGCGAACGTGATGCCCCGCCGTGGCTCGGGGGCGTACACGACCGGCTCGCCCTGGACCAGACGGCCGTCGACCCAGGCGGCCGATCGCTCGGGGTCGTTGTCGACGATCACCATCCGGACCTCGATCCCGTCGACCGGCTGCAGGCCGTCGACGGCGTCGAGGAGCCGCTTCAGGCCCTCGGGTCTGAGGTAGGTCGGCGTGCAGATCGTCAGTCGTTCGGTCACGGGTCTCTCGGTGCTCGGTGGTCGCTCGGGAGCGGTGCGGCGTCCCACGACATCAGCTCGACGGTGGTCCGGAAGCCGATCAGGTCCTCGTCGTCGTCCTCGTGTCGGCCGTCGCCGTCGTCTGGCGTCTCGTCGGGTTCGTCGCCCCGTTCATCGGCCATCCGGGCCGCCATGATGAGCCCGATGCTGATCCCGAAGGTCAGGCTCAGCCGGAACTTGTCGAGCGCCGGCTCGACCATGCCCTTGGCCAGCACGCCGATCAGCGAGACCGTTGCCGCCGCCGCGACGGCGGCGACCACGTCGCTTCGGGCCTGCCGCCACAGGGCCAGGCCGGTGGCCACGCTGGCGACGCAGGCGATGGTGAAGACCAGCAGACCGGTGATCCCGACCCGCATGCCGATGTCGAGGATCAGGTTGTGGGCTGCGGCGTTGACCTCGCGGTTGGAGAACTCGGCCTGGCGGACCACCTTGACGCCGGTGCCCCAGCCCAGGATCGGTCGCTCCTGGATCCGGTCGACCGCCTGGTCGGCCAACCCGAAGCGTGACTCGGCGCTTCGCTGCTCGGCCGCGCCGGTGAAGGCCTCCTCGAACGGGGCGACCACCTGTTCACCCTCGGCGATCACGAAGTTGAGGCCGACGGCGCCGATCAGGCCGGCGACGACGAGGGACACCTCGACGACGGTCACCGACGACCGCCGCTTCCAGGTCGACGTCGAGAACAGCAGCAACAGGACCAGGATCATGACGACCAGCACCATGTACGAGGCCCGTTGGGTGCCGGCGATCGGGCTGATGAGCAGGACGAGCCCGGCGGCGATCTGGGGCCATCGGCGCTCCTCCCGCACGGCCTCGACAACCACCGTGAAGACCCCGATGGTCGTCAGCAGCGTGATCGAGTCGGCGCTGAGGGCGCCGAGGCTGTTGATGCGCTGGCCCGGCAGGCTGAAGCTCAGCCGGACCCCGGCGAAGGTCATGAGGACGGCCGCCGTGGCCGCACCGGCCGCGACCAGCGAGAAGCGGCTCAGCCCGTCGGCCAGGCGCTTCGGGTCGGCGCCGGAGGCGATCGCCATCCCGCCGAGCAGGTAGAACGAGCCCTTGGCCTGGAACAGCACCTCGACGGTGTTGAAGCCGTTGAGGATGCCGACGAGGGCCGATGTCACGTAGATGGCCAGGAACGCCGCCCACAGGCCGGACAGCCGGGTGAACGTGTTGCCGAGGTGGAGGATCCTGGCCCCGAGGGCGGCGACGATGATGGCGTCAGGCGGCCGGAAGTCCTGACCGGCGATCACCGGCCGCAGGATGCCCCGGGGCACCTCGGCCGCCCGCCCGGCCAGCATGGCCTCGACGAGCATCACGATGACCAGCATCACGAAGATCTTGTGGCGCTCGTCGCGTCCCTCCAGGGAGACGAACCACGCCAGCAGCCCGCCGAGCGCCAGGCCGGCGACGAGCAGGGTGAGGAGCACGGCGGTGACGGCCGACCGGTGGCGCCGTCAGACGGCGTCGGCCCTGGACTCGCTCCCCAGACCCATGGCGGCCCGAAGGACGGGCTCGAACTTGTCGCCGATGGCCTCGAGGTCGAAGGTCTCGACCGCGTAGCGGCGGGAGGCCGCGCCCATCTGGTGTCGGAGCTCCGGATCCTCGACGAGGCGCTTGGCCTCGGAGGCGAACATCTGACCGTCACCGGGGGCGACGACGGCTCCGCTGCCGTTGCGGGTGATGATGCGAGCGGCGAGGTTCTCTTCCGGCATGGCTCCCAGTATGGGCCGGCCGGCGCAGTGATAGGTCAGCACCTTCGACGGAACCGAGAACCCACCGGCGTCCGGCTCGAGCAGGACCAGCAGCACGTCGGCGGTCGCCAGCATGTCGGGCATGTCCTGGAAGTCCTGGAACGGGAGCAGCGTGAGGTTGTCCTCCGGCCGCTTCTCCCGCTCGAGCCAGGTGGCACCACGGCCCTCGGAGACGACGACGATCTTCACGTCGTTTCGGCCCTCGAAAGCCCGGGCCAGCTCGAGCAGGATCGACGGCTCGTGCTTGAGGCCGAGCGAACCGGCGTACAGCAGGACGGTCTCGTCGGTGATGCCGTGGCGCTCGGACCAGGCGTTCGGTCGCGGCCGCAGGGGCAGCTCGTCGAGCGGTGCCCAGTTCTCGACGACGGAGACCCTGGCCAGGTCGGTGCCCCAGTCCTCGACCGTGTCGAGGAAGTCGGAGCTGATGACGACGACCTGGTCGCTCGAGCGGAGCAGCCACTTCTCCATCGAGATGAGCACCCGGCCGACCAGCTTGCCGACCAGGCCGCCCCGCCGCTCGAGGTGACCGGCCATGGCCACGCTGTAGACGTCCTGTTGCCAGAACACGATCGGGATGCGACGGGCCAGCAGGATGAGCTGGAGGACGACGGCGGCGATCAGGGGGGTGTTGGCGGTGAGCACCACCTCCGGCCTGGCCTTGGCGATGGCCCGGCCGGCCCGGATCCCGTACTCGAGCTCCTGGACGAGGCGCTTGCCGCCGGAATACTTGGCGAACGGGCGGAACAGCGGGATGGCCACGCTGTCGAAGTTGCCCGAGCCGTCGTCGGCGCCGACGTTGCCCTTCGGCGTCTGGAACGACGGGCAGAAGAAGTGTGTGGCCACGTGGCCACGGCGGGCGAGCTCGCGAGCGAGCTGCACCTGGAAGGGGTGCCCCGAGAAGTCGTGCACCACGATTCGCGACGTCACGGGAACGTCGTTTGAGAGACGCGTGCGCGCCCAGGTAACCGTCACTAGCCCTCCCGCCGGTTTCGATCAGGAACGAAGAAAACCGCCCCGCCAGAACATGATGCCGCTCATGGTACGAGTTGGGCTTGGGTGAATCGACGGTGATATTGCCCCCTCGTGCGGTCGATCTGGGTCGATCGACTCAGTGCGCGCGGGCGCTGTCATCGATCCGTCAGACGGCGCCCCTGGCCCCGGACCGGTAGCAGCCGGCCGACCGGCCGAGCGCTGCGATCCGCCCGGTCTCGGGGGCCGCAGGTGTCCCACGATGGGAACTGGCGACGAGGCGGGTCCGACGCCCCGACCTCAGGCCGAGACGGGCGGGGCCGGGGAGGCCAGCGCCTCGTAGGCCGCGATCTGGTCGAGCGAGAGCTGGCGCATGTCGCCGCCGTCGACCTGGGCCCGATACCAGTCGATGACCCACTCGAGGGCCTGGTCGAGGGTCATCCGTCGGCGCCAACCGAGCTCGGCGTTGGCCTTCGATGTGTCGAGCTTCAGCAGCCTGGCCTCGTGGGGCCCGCCGTCCGGCTCGATCCGGAACCCGGCGCCCTCGCCCCATCGCTTGGCCATCTGCTCGACCATCCAGCCGACGGGCTTGGCGTCCTCGTCGGCCGGGCCGAAGTTCCAACCGTCGGCGGCGATGGCGTCGCCACCGGCCAGGCGCTCGCCGAGCACGAGGTAGCCGCTCAACGGCTCGAGCACGTGCTGCCAGGGACGGATGGCCTCGGGCATGCGGATGACGACCTCGTCGCCCTTGGCGAACGCCTTGACGATGTCGGGGATCAACCGGTCGGCCGACCAGTCGCCGCCGCCGATCACGTTGCCGGCCCTGGCCGACCCGATCAGGGCGGCGCCGGGCTCGGCGAAGAAGGAGCGGCGCATCGACGAGGTGATCAGCTCGGCCGAGCCCTTGGAGGCCGAGTAGGGGTCGTGGCCGCCCATCGCCTCGTCTTCCCGGTAGGGCCAGTGCCACTCGCGGTTCTCGTAGCACTTGTCGCTGGTGATCACGACGATCGCCTGCAGGCCGTCGACGTTGCGGGCCTCGTTGAGCACGTTGGCCGTCCCGACGACGTTGGTGGCGATCGTCTCGATCGGATCGACGTAGGAGCGTCGCACCAGCACCTGGGCGGCGAGGTGGAAGATGACGTCCGGCTGCACCCGGGCCATCACGTCGCCGACGGCCGCGGCGTAGGTGACGTCGCCGATCGTCGAGTCGACCACGTCGTCGTTGCCGACGAGCCGGTACATCGACGGGTCGGTGGACGGGTCGAGGGCCAGGCCGGCGACCTGGGCCCCCAGCCGCTCGAGCCACAACGACAGCCAGGTGCCCTTGAAGCCGGTGTGGCCGGTGACGAGGACCTTCTTCCCGGCCCAGAAGGCCGGATCCGGAGTGGTGATCGACAGCACGATGTCACGGTAGCGGACCCGGTCGCGGCCCCGGACCGGGATCTTTCGCCCGCCGACGGAGGCCCGACCGAGCCGGGCGTCGACCGCACATCGGGGTCGGTGGCGTCGGACCAACGGCCACGTCGGGGTGGGTCCAGGTGCGGCGTGTCGGCCAGTACGGTCGTGGCCATGAGCGCCGCATCGTCCGAGCCAGCCGAGCAGCGGTCTGGTCCGTTCAACCGTCTCTGGCTGGTCGCCGGCGGGGTGCTCCTCGTCGTGATCCTGGTGCTGGTGCTGCCGGTGCTCCGCGCCGACGAGAACACGTCCGGCACCGTGCCGAGGCCGACGACAACCCTGGCCGACTGCCCGGCCGAACCGGCGCCCGCCCCGGTCGAGTGGCCGCTCGTGCTGCCCGATCGGGTCGTGGTGACCGCCTACGACATCGACGGCAACACCTTCACCGCCACCGGCATCACCAACGACGTCGAGCGGGTGCTCGTCGCCTCGATGGAGGACACGCTCGGCGACTACGAGGTCGACGAGCCGGACGGTGGGGCCAGCGACGTCGTCGTCGGGTTCCGCTCGGCGGTGGCCGAGGGCGTCGTCGTGCTGTCCGACGACGACGACGACTCGTGCTGGGACGCGACCTACGAGCTGACCTTCGCCAGCGAGCCGGACCCGGACGACCTCCAGCCGACCGACCCGGACGCAGACGAGCTGGCCGGCCCCGACCCGGACGAGGGCAGCGGCCTGGTCGAGCCCGTCGGCGGGGGCACCGTGACCACGGCTCGCGGCGCCTTCCCGCTCACGATCACCACCTGCCAGCTCGACCCGGTCGCCGTCGAGGCGACGGCCGAGAACGGCACGCTGGCCATCGCCGGTGACCCGTCCGGCGCCGTCGTGCTCGAGTGGTCCTACGACGACGGTGTCGTGGTCTCCGACGACTCGGCCAGGGCCGTCGTGGCCTCGCCGACCTCGGCGCTGTTCATCGGCGACGGCACCAACGACGACGGCCCGGAGACCATCCTGGCCGAGGTCGACTGCTTCTCCTGACCAGCCTCGGGGAAGCGGTTTCGACGGCTCCTCCGGCCCCGGCCCGAGCCGCCAGACCGCCCTTTCCTAGGGCCCCAGACCCGCTCGGCGAGTAGTTTGACTCAACCCGGGGCCCCAAGAGGCCGTCGGTATACTGACGCTTGTCCACAGGCAGCTAGGGGCGAGTGACGACGCCGCTGCTCGGCGGGTCATCACCCCGAGGTCCATCCCGGACCCGGATCCACAGGACGACGTGAGGGAGACAACGAACGTGAACGTACTCGTGACCGGTGGAGGTGGCTTCATCGGCGGGCACCTGGTCAAGTCGCTCATCGCCGACGGGCACCAGGTTCGGGCCGTCGACGTGAAGCCGATCGACGAGTGGTGGCAGGTGCACCCCGAAGCCGAGAATCGCGCCTCGACCGATCTGCAGCTCCGCGAGCACTGCTTCTCGGCTGCGGAGGGCATCGACCACGTGTACAACCTGGCCGCCGACATGGGTGGGATGGGCTTCATCGAGAACAACAAGGCCGCCTGCATGTTGAGCGTGCTGATCAGCACCCACATGCTCGAGGCCGCCGTCGCCGCCGGCGTCAGCCGGCTCTTCTACTCGAGCTCGGCCTGCGTGTACGCGGCCGAGCACCAGACCGACCCGAACGTGACCGCCCTCAAGGAGTCCGACGCCTACCCGGCCATGCCCGAGGACGGCTACGGCTGGGAGAAGCTCTTCAGCGAGCGCATGGCCCGCCACTTCAGCGAGGACTACGGCATCGAGACCCGCATCGGTCGCTACCACAACGTCTACGGCCCGAACGGCTCGTGGACCGGCGGCCGCGAGAAGGCCCCGGCCGCGCTGTGCCGCAAGGTGGCCACGTGTGCCCTGACCGGCGCCGACGAGGTCGACGTGTGGGGCGACGGGCTGCAGACCCGCTCGTTCATGTTCATGGACGACTGCGTCGAGGGGACCAAGCGCCTGATGGCCTCCGACGTGGTCGACCCGATCAACATCGGCTCGTCCGAGCTGGTGACGATCAACGGCCTCATCGACATCATCTCCGACATCGCCGGGATCGAGGTCAAGCGCACCCACGACCTGACCGCCCCCCAGGGCGTGCGCGGCCGCAACAGCGACAACACGCTGATCCTGGACCAGCTCGGCTGGGAGCCGTCGACGTCGCTGCGCGACGGTCTGGCGGTCACCTACGCCTGGATCCACGACCAGGTCGCGGCTTCGCTGGCCGCCACCTGACCCGGCAGCGCAGCGGCAACCAGGTGGACGAGATGGGCTCGGACCAGTCGGTATCGGTGCTGGTGGTGAGCCCCCCGGCCGAGGTGTGGGGCGCGCAGCTCTACCTCCTCGACCAGGTGGAGGCGCTGGCCGATCGAGGCGTTCGCCTGACGCTGGGGACGCCGGCGGGCACACCGTTCGCCGACGCCTGGACCGAGCGGGGCTTCCCCCTCCTCGACCTCGACCTGCAGCTCCACGAGGGGCTGCGCCGGCCCGGTAGCGCCGAGCGGGCCGGGCTCGGCTCCCTGGCCACCACCGTCGGCGGTGTGGCCAAGGCGGTGCCGACGCTGATCAAGGCCGTCCGGCGCTTCGATGCGGCGTATTCGTTTGCCATGCGGTCGCACCTCGAGGTGGCGATCGCCGGCCGCCTGACCAGGACCCCGGTCGCCCTCGACCTGGTCAACATCGTGCGGCCCGGCATCGGCCGCCGGGTGCTGCAGGCCGCCGCCGACCTCGCCACCCTGGTCGTGGCCAACTCCCGGGCCTCCGCCTCGGTGCTGGCCGCCCGCACGGCGATCACGGTCATCCACCCCGGCGTCGACCTGAACCGCTTCCACCCCGCACCTCGCAACGAGGCGCTCCGGGACGAGCTGACCGGTGGGGTCGACCGGCCGCTGGTGGCCATCATCGGCCGCATCGACGTCCGCAAGGGCGTGCAGACCCTCGTCGAGGCGATGTCCCTGGCCGGCCGCGGCCCGGCCGGCGGTGATGGCGCCGATGCGCCGGCGGCTGCGGCCGACGCCAGGCTGATCGTCGTCGGCGAGGCCGGCACCGGCCCGGCCGAGTTCGCCGACGAGCTCCGGGCCAACGCAACCGAGCTGCTCGGCGACCGGGTGCTGTTCACCGGCCGCCGCTCCGACATCCCCGACATCATCCGGGCCGTCGACGTCGTGGTCAACGCCTCGGTGGCCGAGCCCTTCGGCCTCTCGGTGCTGGAGGGTCAGGCCTGCAACGTGCCGGTCATCGCCACCCGGGCGGGTGGGGTCGTCGAGTTCGTCGAGCACGAGGTCACCGGCCTGCTGGTCCCGCCGCTCGAGGCCGAACCGATGGCCAAGGCCATCGAGCGCCTGCTCTCCGACCGGCAGCTCGTCGAGCAGATGACGGCCAAGGCCCTGGCCAACGCCAACCCGGCCCGCGGCCTCGAGGCCCAGTACGACGAGATCGCCGACATGTACCGCAGCCTCGCCGGGCGCAGCCGATGACGGGCCAGGCGCCGACCCCGGCACCCGCCTCTCCCGCAAGCCCCGCTTCGCCATCGACCCCCGGGCGCGACGAGGGCCGCTGGGTCAACCACGGCACGATCCGCCCGGTCTACGACAGCTGGTGGGTCAAGCTCACCATCGACGACGTCGAGCGTCCGGACGGCCGCCGGGTCGAGCACGAGGTGCTGCGGGGTCCCAACGCGGCCGGCATGGTCGTCGTCGACCCGGCCAGGGGGATGCTCATGATCTGGCGTCACCGCTTCATGCCGGACGTGTGGGGCTGGGAGATCCCCGGGGGCGCGGTCGACGACGGCGAGAGCGCCGAGACCGCAGCCCGCCGCGAGTGCCTGGAGGAGACCGGCTGGGAGGTCACCGGCACGGTCGACCACCTCAGCCGTCATCACCCGTCGTGCGGGCTGATCGCCCAGACCTTCGACCTCTACCTGGCCGACGGGGCCGAGCACCGGGGCGACCCCGAGGACGCCAACGAGGCGGCCGTCGTCGAATGGCGCCCCCTCGAGCGGGTGGCCGCCGATCTGCGGGCCGGCCTGGTGCCCGACGCCTTCACCCAGCTCGGCGTCGCCCTGGCCTTCGCCCGCGCCGGTCGAGGCGATCTGCTGGCCGGGCCGCTCACGCTCGACGCCTCATCGTCCGATCCACAAGGGTCCGACCCATCGGACGGGCAAGCACTCGGGCCCGGTCAGTCGGCCGGGCTCACCACATCGACCTGTTCTCGTACGGGAGGGCATGCATCATGAAAGTCGGGATTCTGGCCGGCGGCGTCGGGAGTCGCCTGTCCGAGGAGACCACCGTGCGGCCGAAGCCGATGGTCGAGATCGGCCAGATGCCGATCCTCTGGCACATCATGCGGTACTACTACGAGTTCGGGTTCAACGAGTTCGTGATCGCCCTCGGCTACAAGGGCGACTACATCAAGCGCTGGTTCTGGGACCACGCCAACCTGGCCTCGGACCTGACGATCCGGTCGGCCCAGGGCACCGTCGAGGCCCACGGCCGGGCCGAGGAGGACTGGACCGTCGATCTGATCGAGACCGGCGAGACCACCAACACCGGCGGTCGCATCAAGCGCCTCATCCCCTACATGGGCGACGAGACCTTCATGATGACCTGGGGTGACGGCGTCGGCGCCGTCGACCTCGAGGCCCTGCTCGACTTCCACAAGGCCCACGGCAAGATGGCCACCCTCACCGCGGTGCGGCCACCGGCCCGGTTCGGCCACCTCGAGATCGACGGCAACCAGATCATCGAGTTCTCCGAGAAGCCGCAGGCGGCCGAGGGCTGGATCAACGGCGCGTTCTTCGTGCTCGAGCCCGGCATCGCCGACTACATCGACGGCGACGACACCCTGTTCGAGCGGGAGCCGCTCCAGCGCCTCGCCGCCGAGGGCCAGCTGATGGCCTACCACCACGAGGACTTCTGGGCCTGCATGGACACCCTGCGGGACAAGGTGATGCTGGAGAGCCTGTGGCAGTCGGAGAAGGCTCCGTGGAGGATCTGGTGATGCGCGTTCTCGTCACGGGCCACGACGGCTACATCGGCAACGTCCTGGTACCCATGCTGCAGGGCCGCGGCCACACCGTGGTCGGCGCCGACAACATGCTGTTCCGGGGCTGCCGCTTCGGGACCAACTCGTCGAAGGCCGACGTCGACCTCGCGCTCGACGTGCGCGACATCACGCCGGAGCACCTGGAGGGCATCGACGCCGTCCTACACCTCGCCGGCATGAGCAACGACCCGGCCGGCGACCTCAGCCCAGACGCCACCTACGAGGTCAACTGGAAGGCGTCGGTCCGCCTGGCCGAGCTGGCCAAGGCCGCCGGCATCGAGCGCTTCGTCTTCTCGTCGTCGTGCTCGGTCTACGGGGCCCACGGCGACGAGCCGCTCGACGAGTCGGCCGAGTTCCTCCCGGTCACCCCCTACGGCGAGTCCAAGGTGTTCGTCGAGCGTGACGTGGCCACCCTGGCCGACGACTCGTTCACGCCGGTCTACCTCCGCAACGCCACCGCCTACGGCGTGTCCGAGCGGCTGCGGGGCGACCTCGTGGTCAACAACCTCACCGGGTTCGCCGTCACCACCGACAAGGTGTTCCTCAAGTCCGACGGCAGCTCGTGGCGCCCGCTGGTCCACATCGAGGACATCTCCCGGGCCTTCGTGGCCACCATGGAGGCCGACCGGGACCAGGTCCACAACGAGGCGTTCAACATCGGAGCGACCGAGGAGAACTACAAGATCCGCGACGTGGCCGAGATCGTGGCCGACGTCGTCGGCTGCCCGGTGACGCTGTCCGACGAGGCGTTCAACGACATCCGCAACTACAAGGTCAACTGCGACAAGTTCTGCGACCGCTTCCCCGAGTTCCGGCCCCAGTGGACGGTGCGGCGTGGCGTCGAGACCCTGCGCGACGCCATGGTGGCAAACGAGCTGACCATCGAGCAGCTGGAGGGCGGCCGGTTCATGCGGCTCCACCACCTGCGTCAAGGGATGGACGCCGGCCGGGTGTCGGGCGACCTGCGCCTGCTGGCCACCCCGGAGGCGCTGTAGCCATGGCCCGGATCACGCGCTGCCGCGGCTGCGGCAACCCGGACTTCCGGGAGTTCCTCGACCTCGGCGAGACGCCGCTGGCCGACGCCCTGGTCACCGACCCGGACGCCCCCGAGGAGCGGTTCCCGCTCGTCGTCGCCTTCTGCGACCGGTGCTCGCTCGTGCAGATCACCGAGGACGTCGACCCCGAGAAGCTGTTCGTCGACAACTACCTCTACTTCTCGTCGTTCTCCGACCACCTGTTGCGCCACAGCCGCGACCACGCCCTCGGGCTCATCGAGTCACGCGGTCTCGACGGCAGCTCGTTCGTGGTCGAGATCGCCTCGAATGACGGCTACCTGCTCAAGAACTTCGTCGAGCAGGGCGTGCCGGTGCTCGGCATGGACCCGGCTCCGGACCAGGCCGAGAAGGCCAACGAGATCGGCGTGCCGACCAGGGCCGAGTTCTTCACGCTGGAGTCGGCCACCGCGCTGCGGGGTGAGAAGGGCCCGGCCGACGTCATCATCGCCAACAACGTGATGGCCCACATCCCCGACCTCAACGACTTCGCAGCCGGGATGGCCCACCTGCTGGCCGACGACGGCGTGATCACGGTGGAGAACCCGAGCGTCGGCGAGCTGATCGCCCGGTGCGCGTTCGACACCATCTACCACGAGCACTACTTCTACCACTCGTGCCTGTCGGTCGATGCGCTGATGCGGCGCCACGGGCTGTTCCTCAACGACGTCGACTACTTCGGCGACCTCCACGGCGGCACCAACCGCTGGTGGATCGGCCGAACCGAGGCCCCGACCGAGCGCCTGCTGGCCACCCTGGCCGAGGAGCGGGCCACCGGCCTCGGCGACCACGGCTACTACGCCGACTTCGGTCAGCGGGTCGAGCAGCTGCGCGACGACCTCATGAAGCTGATCAACGGCGCTCGGGCGGAGGGCAAGACGGTCGCCGCCTACGGCGCAGCGGCAAAGGGGGCCACGATGCTCAACGTGATGGGCATCACCAGCGACCTCGTCCCCTACGTCGTCGACCGCAACACCCACAAGCAGGGCCGCTACATGCCCGGCACCCACCAGATCATCAAGGATCCGGCCGTCCTCACCGAGGACCCGCCCGACGTCCTGCTGCTCCTGGCCTGGAACTTCGCCGAGGAGATCATGGCCCAGCAGCAGGCCTACGCCGACGGCGGTGGCCGCTTCCTCGTTCCCGTCCCCACTCCCGAGCTCATCTGAGCGCCCGGCCCGACCAGGAGACCCCATGGCTGGATTCACGACCGATCGTCCGAGTGACAAGCCCTGCCCGTGCTGTGGCGGCCCGAACGTGCGGGTGTTCTTCGGTGAGGACTCCGTCCCCCGCAACAGCTGCCTGCTGCTCGACGACCCCGACACCGCGGCCGGGTTCCCCCGCGGCCGGCTCGACATCGGGTTCTGCGACGACTGCGGCTTCATCACCAACACCGCCTTCGAACCGGGTAGTGCCGAGTACTCGCAGCGCTACGAGGAGACCCAGGGCTTCTCGGGTCGGTTCATGGAGTTCGCCAAGGAGCTGGCCCAACGGTGGGTCGAGGACTACCAGCTGCACGACCGCACGGTCCTGGAGATCGGCTGCGGCAAGGGCGAGTTCCTGATCGAGATGGCCAAGGCCGGCGCCGGTCACTGCATCGGCATCGACCCCGGCGTCCACCCGGAGCGCATCGACGATCCCGAGGCCGCCGACATCGAGTGGATCATCGACTTCTACGACGAGCGCTACAGCCACCTCGACGCCGACGTCGTCATCTGCCGCCACACGCTGGAGCACATCCCCAACGTGGCCGAGTTCCTGACCAGCATCCGCAAGGCCATCGGCGACCGGCCCGACACGGTCATCCTGTTCGAGCTGCCCGACGTCTACCGGGTGCTGACCGAGATCGCCTTCTGGGACATCTACCACGAGCACTGCTCGTACTTCAGCCTCGGGTCGCTCGCCCGGGTCTTCCGTCAGACCGGGTTCGAAGTGGTCGAGCTCGGCCGGGAGTACGACGATCAGTACCTCCTCATCGCGGCCAAGCCCTCCACGGTCCCGGCCGCCGGCGAGCCATTGCCCGAAGAGGACGACCTCGACGACCTGCGTCGGGGCGTCGAGCACTTCCGCACCGGCTACGAGGCCCTGGTCGAGGACTGGCGCAAGCGCCTGGTCGAGCTGCGGGAGCACGACGGCAAGGCCGTGATCTGGGGCAGCGGCTCGAAGGGCGTCTCGTTCATCTCCAACCTCGACATCTCCGACGAGGTCGTTGCCGCCGTCGACATCAACCCCCACAAGTGGGGCAAGTTCATGGTCGGCTCGAACCACGAGATCATCTCGCCCGAGAGCCTGACCGAGATCCGGCCCGAGCTGGTCGTGGCCATGAACCCGATCTACCTCGGCGAGATCGGCGACGACCTGCGCAAGCTCGGCGTCGACACCACGCTGCTGGCGCTGTAGCCGTGGCCCCGGTCGGAACCACCTGCCCGGTCTGCGGCGGCACTTCGGTCGCCGGGGTGCTCTCGCTGCCGGATCTGCCGGTGGCCATCAACGCCCAGACCACGCCCGAGCTGGCCCCCGACGTCCCCAAGGGCGACATGGACCTCGTGGTCTGCCGGAGCTGCTCACACCTCTTCAACTCGTCGTTCGACCCGGAGCTGTCCGACTACGACGCCAGCTACGAGAACACGCTGCACTTCTCGCCCCACTTCCAGCGCCACGCCACCGACCTGGCCGCTCGTCTCGTGGTCGACTTCGAGCTGGCCGGGGCCACGGTGGCCGAGGCCGGCTCGGGCCCCGGGCACTTCCTGACCATGCTGGTCGAGGCCGGGGCCGGCGAGGCGAACGGGTTCGACCCGAGCTATGACCCCGAGCGGCTCGGCGCCCCCGAGCACCCGAACGTGACGCTCAGCTCCGACCTGTACCCAGACGGCGGTTCGCTGTCGCCCCGGTTGGCCCTGACCCAGCACGTGCTGGAGCACCTGACCGACCCGGTCGCCCTGCTCGGGACCCTGCGGGGCTCGGTGGCGGCCGACGACAAGGGGGCCGTGTACTCCGAGGTGCCGAACGGCGAGGTCATGATCGACCGCTGCGCCCTGTGGGACCTGATCTACGAGCACTATTCGTACTTCACCACGGTGTCGCTCGGGCTCGCCCTCGCTCGGGCCGGGCTGTCGGTCGACCGGGTCGAGACGATGTTCGACGACCAGTTCCTGGCCATCGAGTCGCGGGTGATCGAGCCCGACGCCGGCGCCACGCCGGACGCCGACGCCATCGAGGCCCTCGTGGCCAGGGCCGTCGCCTTCGGGGACACCGCCCGCAAGCAGATCGAGGCGGCCAAGACCGACCTCAACCGCTACCGGGCCGCCGGTCCGGTCGCCCTGTGGGGCGCCGGCTCGAAGGGCATGACCTACCTCAACCTCGTCGCCCCCGGCGGCGAGATCGACGCCGTGGTCGACGTCAACCCCCGCAAGGCCGGCTTCGGCGTTCCCGGCGTCGGCGTCGCCATCAGCGGACCCGAGTCGTTGCGGCAGATCCAGCCGGCCACCGTCCTGATCGCCAACCCGATCTACGCCGACGAGATCCGGGGCACACTGGGTGAGCTCGGCGTGTCGGCCGAGGTGCTCCCCCTCTGGGAGTAGGGGTCACTCGTGTTCAACCCGTCGTTCTTCGTCATCGGGGCCTACCGGTCCGGCACCACCACCCTCTACCGGATGCTGCGCCAGCACCCGGGGGTGTTCCTGCCGCTGGAGAAGGAGCCGAACTGGCTGGCCGTCGAGGGCAACCCCGAGGCCTCCCACATCCTGCGTGAGCGCTCGGTGGCCGACCGGGCCGCCTACGAGGCCCTCTACGCCGACCGCGGCGTCGACCAGCTGCCGGGCGACATCTCCCCCGAGTACCTGCGCAACCCCCACGTCGCCGGCCACCTGGCCGGCGTCGCCCCCGAGGCCCGGCTCGTCGCCGTGCTGCGGAACCCGGTCGACCGGGCCTGGTCCGACTTCCTGCTGCATCGCCGCGACGGCAACGAGACCTGCGAGACCCTCGTCGAGGCCCTCACCCAGCAGTCGGCCCGCACCACCGACGGCGACCACCGGGCCGGGCACTACCTCGACACGGGCATGTACGCCACCCAGCTCCGGCGCTACCTCGACCACTTCCCGGGTGAGCAGCTCCAGGTCCACCTGTTCGAGGACCTGAAGACCGACCTCGACGGCACGATGCGCTCGATCTTCACCCACATCGGCGTCGATGCCGACGTCGCGGTCGAGGGCGAGCAGCCGATCAACGCCTCGGGCATCCCCCGCAACCCGGTCGTGGCCACCGCCCTCAAGGCCCGGTCGCACCTGCGGCCCTACGTCAGCCGGTCGGTGCTCGAGCGGGCCCGCCCGCTGTGGGACCGGGTGTTGTCGACCCAACTCGACCGACCGTCGCTCAGCCCGGCCGACCGCCGGGTCCTGCTCGACCACTACGCCGACGAGATCCCCGAGCTCGCCCGTCTGCTCGACCGCGACCTCAGCCACTGGATGGAGGAACCCGACTCGTGACGCTGATCAGCACCAAGCACAACTACGTCTACATCCACGTGTACAAGGTGGCCGGCCAGTCGGTGAAGCTCGCCTTGCGGCGCGGCGACCTGCAGTCGGTGCCCGAGCGCCTGCGCGACCACTACGCCCGTTTCATCGAGCTGCCGCCCTTCTATTCGCTGAAGCCCTACGAGAACCACTCGACCGCAGCCGAGATCCGCGACCATCTCGGCCAGGAGACCTGGGACTCGATGTACACCTTCTCCTTCGTCCGCAACCCGTGGGACTGGCAGGTGTCGCTCTACCGGTTCATCCCGACCAACAAGTTCAACCCGCAGCGGCGCCAAGTCGGCGAGATGGGCTTCGACGAGTACATCGAGTGGCGGGTCAGCGAGGACCTGCACCTCCAGAGCTCGTTCATCTTCGACGACGACGGCAACCAGCTCGTCGACTTCGTCGGTCACTTCGAGCACCTGTCCGACGACTTCGCCAAGGTCTGCTCGACGATCGGGATCGAGGGCTCGCTTCCCCACGAGAACGCGTCGAAGCGCAGCAGCTACCAGGACTACTACAACGACCACACCAGGGAGCTGGTGGCCGAGGCGTTCGCCGCCGACATCGAGGCCTTCGGCTACACCTTCGACGGGGACGCGCCAGCCGGCGGGATCGCGGCCGGCGACCCGGCGTCTGGCGACGAGGCCTGAGTCCGTGACCAGGCCGGACCCGACGTACCTGGTCCGCTCGCTGCGGGCCACGGCGCGGGAGGCGGTGTGGCTGGCCACCAGCCGGCACCGCCAGGGTCCGAAGCCGAACATCTGCCTGTTCGCCACCAGGCGGGGCGGTTCGACGTGGGCCATGGAGCTGATCGCAGCCAACCGGGGCATCCGGCCACTGAACCAGCCGCTGGCCACGCTCAGCCGCAACGTCACCTACGCCCAGATGCTGGAGATCCCCCGGTTCCACGAGGGCCAGATCACCTCGTTGGCCGGCCGCACGGCCGATCGGATGGAGGACGTGGTCACCCGCATCCTCGACGGGCGAATGGTGGTCAACGCCCCGACCAAGTTCTGGAGCCGGGGGTTCGTCGCCACCTCCGACCGGCTGGTGCTCAAGATCACCGACGCCAAGCCGGTGATCGACTGGTTCGACGCCACGTTCGACGTCGACATCGTCGTGCTGACCCGCCACCCGATCCCCCAGGCGCTGTCGTGCCTGCGCAACGGCTGGACCCTCACGGTCGAGTCGCACCTGCGCGACCCTCGCTTCGTCGAGGCCAACCTCGGCGACAAGGGCGAGGCGCTCGCACACGACGTGCTGGCCGGCAGCGACGAGCTGCTGAAGTTCGTGCTCAACTGGGCGCTGGAGAACGTGGCCCCGCTGCGGTTGCTGCCCGAGCGACCCGAGTGGCTGCACGTCCGCTACGAGGACTGCGTGACCGACCCGGCCACGGTGCTGGCCCGGATGGCCGATCGGCTCCAGCTGGACGACGGCGATCGGATGGAGGCCACCCTGGCCCGCCCGAGCGGCTCGTCCCGACGGTCCCAGGCCGACACGGTCGCCGCCATCTCGGCCGGTCGGGCCGCCGGCGCCGTCGAGGCATGGCGGGACAAGGTCGACGCCGACCGGGTCGTCGCCGCCGAGCGCCTGCTCGACGGCCTCGGCATCGACCTCGACCTGGTCACCGCCCGGGTGTGATCGCCGGCGCCGCCCCATCGGCGCCCCCCGATCGGTTCTGGCGGTGCGTCTGGTCAGGAGCGAGCGCCCGGGCCGTCGGAACGGCGGAAGACGTAGGCGAACGCCGGTCGCGTGTAGGCGATGCCCCGGCCGAGCTGGTGCAGCTCGTCGACGGTCGGGTGGTGGCCCCGCTTCGGTCGGAGGTCGCGGTCGGGGTCGGCCGTGGTGGCCCGATACCCGCCGTCGACGCTGCGGACGACGGCGACGAGCTCGTTGGCCGGGTCGAGCGAGGCCATCGACGCATCGCCGTGGCTGTTGTTGGCGACGAGCAGCCCGCCCGGCCGCACGTACCGCGTGCAGTGCTCGCTGATGAACCCGGCGTAGAGCGACACGAGCAGGTCGATCGAGCCGTCCTCGATCGGGAGCTCGTCGGCGTAGTCGGCGTGGTGGAAGGCGATCCCGGTCGGGTCGCCCTGGCGGCGCCCGACGGCGGCCCGCTTGGCCGCAACCAGGTCGGCCACCTGGCCGGTCGTGGCGAAGAATCGGGCCGCCCGCTTGTCGAGGTCGACGTAGGTCACGTCGTCGAACCAGACCGACGGGCCGATGTCGACGTAGCTGCCCGGGTAGAGCACGGCGGCGTCGGCTCCGCCCGGCACCAGCTCCCGCACGGCGGCGAAGAGCCGGACCCGATCGTCCGGGTGGCGATCGAACTCGCGGTGGAAGGCGGCGACGTCGGCAGGGGAGGTCACGGCCGCTCGGCCTCGTCGCCGCCACCGTCGCCGCTCGGCTGGTACCAGTCGTGGACGATCATGGCCGCAGCCACGCCGCCGGCGTTGGCCGACTCGATCGCCCCCATCCAGCCCTGCACGTCGCCGGCGGCCCAGAGCCGGTCGACGTTCGTCCGCTGCTCGGCGTCGGCCACCACGTGGCCACTGCCGTCCAGCTCGAGGCCGAGGTCGTCGACCAGGGCCGATACCAGTGGCGTCGGGGCCTCGGGCGGGGTCATGAGCAGGGTCCCGACCTCGACGTCGGTCCGTCCGCCGTCGCCGTCGTCGATGGTCACGCCGGACAGCGTGCCGCCGTCGTGGTCGATGGCGACGATGTCGCCGACGTGGAGCGGCACCCCGAGCTCGGCCAGCATCGCCCGCCCGGCGTCGGTCACCTCGACGCTCGTCGGCGCGATCACCACCCGGTCGTCGGTCCAGTTGCGGGTCATGGCCGGGAACACCTGGAGCTCCTCGGGCGAGCCGACGACGATGCCCCAGCGACGGTCCCGATTCTCGTACCCGTCGCAGAACGGGCAGGGGATGATCGTGTCGCCCCAGCACGCCTCGAAGCCGTCGATCGGCGGGTGCAGGTCCCGGTAGCCGCAGGCCAGGACGACGTGGCGGGCGGTGTGGGCGCCCTCGTCGGTCTCGACGACGAGGTCGCCCGACCCCGGGGCCCGCCGGATGCGGGTGACCTCGCTCCGCTCGCGGCGGGCCGTGCCGTAGTGCTCGATCTGCTTCCAGGCCTGGTCCCGGATCTCCCGGGGCAGCAGCCCGTCGAGACCGACGAAGTTGTGGACGCCGTGGGAGGCCCCGTTCCGCGGTGGGCTCGGGTCGTCGAACACCGCGACGGTCTTGCGGGTGCGGGCCAGCACGAGCGCAGCCTGCAGGCCGGCGGGGCCGCCGCCGACGATGGCGACGTCGAGGTCGGTCGAATCGGTCTTGTCGGTCATGTCGTTGCTCCAGTCTCGACTGACCGCCGGTCAGTCGTCGTTTCCGATGACAGTATGACCGTTGGTCAGTCGACTGGCAAGGCTGCTACCGTGTGCGATGTGGCACCGCCTCCCGACCAGCCGGGCGATCGGCCCAGCGGCCGCTTCCAACCCCCCGAGGTCCGGCGGCGGCAGATCCTCGACGCCGCCGCCGCGCTGGCCCTCGAGCACGGCCTCGACGACGTCTCGGTTGCCCAGGTCGCAGCGACGGCTGGCATCGCCAAGGGCTCGATCTACCTCCAGTACGCCTCACGCCAGGAGCTGGTCGACGCCCTCCGGGCCGACCTGTGGCACCGCATGCTCGACGAGCCGAAGCGGCTCCTGGCCGAGAACGACCGCCCGGCCGCCGACCGGATGGACGACGTCGTGGCCTACCTGGTCGGTTTCTCAGTGGCCAACGAGGACCTCTACCACGCCGTGTTCCACGCAACCGCCAGCCACAGCGACGAGCCCTGGACCGAGGCGAGGCAGCTGATCCGCGAGCTGCTCGACGCCGGTCGGCTGGCCGGCGAGTTCGACCTCGTCGACCTCGACGTGACCACCGACTTCCTGCTCCACGCCTACGCCGGTCCCTGCTACCACGGGGACGACGTTGCCGACATCACCGGCAAGCTCCAGCGCCTGTTCCGCCGGTCGGTCGGCACCGAGGACTGACGAGCCGGGCCCGTCGACCGCGGCCGGGGGTCAGCTCCCGTGGATGACCTCGTACTCCTGGAGCTGGCGCCCGACGAGGCCGCTGAGAATCCCGACCCCGAAGCCGATCCGGCGCACGCCCCGGAACCAGCGGGCCCGACCCCGGGGGAGGCCCGAGACCGTTTCGGCCAGTCCGACACCGATCTCGACGAGGCCCTTCGCCGCCCGGCGGACCAGCAACGGCGGTGACGCCCCCCGGTGGCGCAGCGTCAGGCCGAGCGTCTGACCCCGGCGGAACTCCCGCTTGAGCAGCCAGTCGCTGGTCGTGCGCGACGGCGGGATGCCCTCGTGGACCACCGCCCGCTCCGACCACACGAGCGAGCAGCCCCGTTCGCGGAGCTGGGCGAACAGGTGGGTGTCCTCGCCGCCGGACATGCCGAAGGCGGGGTCGAACGGGCCGGGGACCAGATCGAGGACGGAGCGCCGGATCAGGACCGACGAGGTCGTTGCGTAGTGCATCGGCCGGTTGTGCTCGTGACGCCGGCACTCGAAGAAGCCGCCGTCGACCACCCAGTCCGGCGGGGTCGCCTCGAACTCGGGCTCGACCGGGCCGCTGACGATGTCGGCGCCGGTCGCCTCGGCGGTGGCCAGGAACTCCTCGAGCCAGCCCGGGTCGGGCCACTCGTCGTCGTCGATGAAGCAGATCCAGTCGGCGCCGAGCTTGCTGGCCGCCGCGACCGCAGCGTTGCGGGCATGCGAGATCCCTCGGGCCGGCTCGGGCACGTAGTGGACCGCCGGCCCCGTCCACGCAGCCCCGGTCGTGCGACCCTCGACCAGCGGCTCCGCCGACCGATCGGGGTCGTTGTCGACGATCACGACGGCGGCGTCGACCCCGGTGGGGATCCGGAGCGCAGCCAGCCCGTCGAGCAGCCGGTCGAGGCCTCTCGGCCGCAGGTAGGTGAGGGCACAGATCACGACGCGGGACGTCTCGGGGGGCCGGCGGGCTGGCGTGTTGACGTCGGTCATTGGGTCGATTTGCTCACGTTGATCGTGGTCACCTGCCCCCTTCGGAGCACATGGGCCAAGCCTAGACTCACAAGAGAGTTACCGATTGGTGACTCGGCGTGACTCGATGGGTTCCGCCCACGGTTCACGGCAGCGGGTCAGAGGCTCAGACGGCCGGGAAGCAGCTAGGGAACACGAGTGGAGTGGCGGGTCGGACCTTCGGGCCCGGTCTGCCGCAGCGTACGACGGGCAACTTGGCGAGGCGGGCAGGGAAGCGTCATGAACCACGGTAGTCGCAGCAAGCTGAAGGCGGTCCTGATCGCCTTCGTGCTGCTGTCAAGCCTGGTTGTTGCCGGTGTCGACACAGCGATCGACGCCGATCCCGCCGACGCGGGCGTCTTCTTCAACGACACCGAGTTCACGTACAAGGAGTACTGGGCCGATCACTCGACGTACACGGCGGGCTGCGGTGACTCCGAGTCGGCCGGCAACTCGTTCTACATCGAGCCGGACGGCTGCCTCAAGGAGATCTTCCTCGACATCCCGGACGACACGAGCGGTGCCATCGCCGCGGTCATCAACGTCAACCTGTGGCGCAACCGTCAGAGCAAGAGCGCCCGGTTCACGATCAACGACGGTCCCCAGTACCGGCCCAACATCGGCCGCAACTTCTCGAGGACCCCCTTCACGGCGACCGTGCCCCTCACCGAGCTGGTCCAGGGTCAGAATTCGCTGAAGTTCCAGGAGGCGACCGGGCCGTACCACGTCCAGGACGTGATGATCCGGGTCTACTACGACGAGAGCAACCCGATCATCCCCGGCCCGAACAGCGACGTCGCGCCACCGAGCGGCATGCTGACCTCGGTCGGTCTGCCCAATCAGCCCGGCATCGATCCGACCGTCGGCGGCGTCCTGCAGGTCGACGACAACCAGGTGGTGCTGACCGCCGACGCCACCGGGGCGGCCTACGTCGAGTTCCACGCCTACTACGACGGCTACGACGAGGACAACGACGGCGTCACCAAGGACTGGCACAACTTCCTGCGCAACAACTGGGGCCCCGGCGGCACCGACGAACAGGCCGACGGGGCGACCATCGGCCACATCGGCACCGACGCGACCGCTCCGTACACCGCGACCTGGAACATCCCCCACGTCGTCGACCAGTCCGACGTCAAGTTCAAGATCCGCGTCGTCGACGCGTCCGGGAACGCCCGCGAGGCGGCCGGTGGCATCTCGGCGCCGTTCACGCTGCAGCGCACCTACTCGGTCGAGAGCTACACCATCCCGAACTTCCCCGACCAGGCGCTCTTCTTCGACGGGTCGTTCCCGCAGGTGGCGATGCTCGACATCGACCTGCCGGACGACCTCAACGACGTCGACGAGGCCTACCTGCTCGGCAACTACTGGAACAGCCCGGACCTCTCGATCAACGGGGAGCCGCCGTTCGCCGTGTTCCAGGGCCCGGAGGACACGTGGGAGACCTCGTTCCGCACCCTCGACCCCGCCATCCTGAAACCGGGAACCAACACGCTCGAGTGGACCTACCGTCCGCCCGGCTTCGGCGCGATGGTCGAGGCGCCCGGGCCCATGGTGATCATCCATCGCGACGTGCCGTCCGGGGCTCCGGTGATCACGACCCAGCCGGCCGACATCCTCATCCAGTCGGGCCAGACCGCCACGCTGAGCGTGACGGCGAGCGGCGAGGAGACGCTGAACTACCAGTGGGAGCGTGACGGCAACGCGATCATCGGCGCAACCGGGTCGACCTACGTGACCCCGGCCCTCCTGCCGGGCGACGACGGTGCCACCTATCGGGTGGTGGTGTCGAACAACCAGGGCTCGACGGTCAGCGACGAGGCGACGATCACCGTTGCCTCGGTCGTTCCCGAGACCGCGCCGTGGTGGAACGCCGGGTGGGACTTCCGCTCGTCGCTCACCGTCTTCCCCGAGTCGGTCGCCCGAACCGACAAGGTCGTCGAGCAGCTCCTCGACTTCTCGACGCTGATGGCCGAGGCCGGTGCCGGCGGTCCGACCTTCGACCCGAACTCGATCCGGGTCATCGAGACCGATGCCGCCGGTCTCGTCATCGACCCCGACGTGCCGTTCCAGTTCGAGCCGAGCGACGGCTACGACCCCGTGGCCAACGCGGTCGGCACGCTCGTCTGGCAGCTGACCGGCTCGACGGCGGCCGGCCAGCCCCGCTACTACCACGTCTACTTCGACAAGGCGTACAAGAACATCGGCGCCGCTTCGGTCGCGTCCCAGATCACCAGGACCGACGTCGTCGACCAGGGCTTCGACGCCTACCGGTTCGACCTGGCCGACGGCAGCTCCTGGTACTTCCACCTCAACGGCGGCGGTTTCGGCAGCATCTTCGACAGCGACGAGAACGACTGGGTGTCGTGGAACTCGCTGCCGGGGACCCAGGGCGACTTCCGTGGCGTCCCGAACGCGGTCAAGCCCCCCGCCGGCTATTTCCACCCCGGCCGGAGCAACAAGACCACGACGACCGTCCTCTACGAGGGGCCGCTCCGGATCATCATCGAGAGTCGGGCCAACGACAATTCGTGGATCTCGCGCTGGATCATGTACCCGACCGACGCCGAGTTCTCGGTCACGCGGGCCAACACCCGCTACTGGGTGCAGTACGAGGGCACCCCGGGCGGCGAGGTCGACGCCAACGACGAGGTGGTGCGGGCCGACGGGACCGTGATCCCGTGGGACGGCGAGCTCGAGGCCGACCTCCCGAGCGATGAGTGGATGTACATCGCCGACCGGACCGACGGCCGTGCCTTCTTCATGGCCCATCACCAGAACGACGGCTCGGTCGAGAGCTACCGCCTCCTCGACGACGGCAGTGGCGTGCTCATGCCGATCATGGCCTTCGGTCGTGGCGGGTTGAACCTCAACAGCCCGTACCTGCGGAAGCTGATCGACACCAAGCCGCAGAGCTTCACGATGGGCTTGACCGCGTCGATCGACCCGGCCGTCAACCGGGCCACCATCGAGGCCGCCTACAAGGAGGTGTCGGTCCTCGAGGGCACGCCGGAGTTCAACGGCCTGGACTCGGGCGCCATCAGCGACGACTTCAGCGGCACGTCGTTCTCGCCGTTCTGGACCGTCACCGACCCCCAGACCGACACCACCTTCAGCTTCACCGGCACGTCCCTGCTGTTCGACATCCCCGCCGGGCAGAGCCACGACCTCTGGGAGGGTCGCGACTACGCCCCCCGCCTGCTGCAGCCGGTCGGTGACGAAGACCTCGACGTCACGTCCGGTTGGTTGTCGACGCCGGATCAGCAGTTCCAGGGGCAGGGTCTGCTGTTCTGGGAGGACGCCCAGAACTGGATCCGCTACACCGCCGAGCACGACGGCGATCGGGCCAAGGTCGTCGTCTACCAGATGGTCGACGGGTCCGCCTCGCAGGTGACGAAGAAGAACCTGCCCGGCGTCGTCACCCGCTACCTGCGGGCCATCCGCTCCGGCGACACCTGGACGTTCCAGCGCTCGTACAACGGCACGCGCTGGTTCTCGTTGCCCGAGGTCACGATCCCGCTGAACCTGGCCGAGGTCGGCGTGCTGGCCACCGCCCATGCCAGCAACTCGCCGGCGTTCCTGGCCGAGCTCGACTACTTCGAGAGCAAGTCCGACGGTCCGATCAACGACGACGCGCCTCGGATCGACAACGTCAACGTCGCGGTCGAGAGCCGTCGGGCCGTCGTCACGTGGGACACGAACGTCGCCGCCAACACCGTGCTCCGCCACGGGCCGAGCTCGGATCTGGACGAGCTGGACGTCGACGAGACGCTGGTCACCCAGCACTCGGTCGAGATCGACTTCCTGCGCTGCGACACCCCGTACTTCGTGCAGCCCGAGTCGAGCACCGACGTCGGCACCACGACGAGCGACGTCGTCACCTTCACCACCGGCGCCTGCCCGAACGTCATCTCCGACGACTTCAGCACCGGCTCGCTCGCACCGTTCTGGACCCTCTACGACCCGGTCGGCGACGTGGTGTTCAACCAGTCGAGCACCAACGTCGTGCTCTCCGTTCCGGCCGACTCCGAGCACAATCTCTTCTCGGACGAGAACCAGGCGGTGCGTCTCCGCCAGCCCGGCCCGATCGGCGACTTCGAGGTCGAGGCCAAGTTCGAGTCGGTCCTCAACAAGCGCTTCCAGCTCCAGGGCGTGGTCATCGAGGAGGACGAGGACTCGTTCATCCGCTTCGAGATCCACCACGACGGCAACCAGACGCGGTCCTACGTCATCCCGGTCCTCAACAACGTGGCCGCCGAGACGTTCCACTACGGCGTGCTGCCCGACTCGGTGTCGCACCACATGCGCGTCAGCCGCTCGGGCAACACGTGGACGATGGAGCACTCGACCGACGGGTCGACCTGGACGACGGTGACGTCGCTCGTGGTCGAGCTCGACTCGCGGTACGTCGGCCCCTACGTCGGCAACACCTCGACCGGCAACGGAACACCCCCGGCCCTGCTCGGTGCCATCGACTACTTCTTCAACACCTCGAGCCCGATCGTCCCCGAGGACGGTGGGGCCGGGCCGGACCTGACGCCGCCGGTCGTCAGCAACGTCGTCACCGACGTCGGCACCCCGAACGCCCAGTCGGTCACGGTGAGCTGGGACACCGACGAGCCGGCGACCACCCGCGTCGAGTGGGGCCCGACCAACTCCTACGGCGACGGTCCCTACATCGAGAACACCGCCGTCAACACCCACACGGCGGTCCTCGAGCCCCTGGCCTGCGGCACGACGTACCACTTCCGCGTCTCGTCCAACGACGCCGCCGGCAACACCGGTTCCTCGCCGAACTCGACCTTCTCGACCCCCGCCTGCCCGGCCGGGCCGTTCTCCGACAACTTCGACGGGTCGAGTCTCGACGCCCGTTGGTTCCTCGACGATCCCCGGGGCGACTCGTCCTGGCTGCTCGACGGTGACCTCCTGACCCTCAGCGTTCCGGCCGGCGTCCGCCACGACCTGACGCCGAACAACAACGGCGCCGTCCGCCTCCTGCAGGCCGTTCCGGACGGCGACTTCGAGGTCATCACGGCCTTCGAGTCGCCGGTGAACTTCAACTTCCAGCTGCAGGGCGTCGTGTTCGAACAGGACGACGACAACCTGGTCCGCTTCGACCTGTCGAACGACGGCTCGGGGACCAACGCCTACGTCGGCATCCTCGGCCCCAACTCGCTCGACACGAAGACCTACTCGCCGGTGCCCGGAGCGAACCCCAGCCGCCTCCGGGTGATCCGCACGGGGAACACGTGGGACTTCGCCTACTCGCCCGACCGCAACGGCACCAACTGGCAGACCGTCTGGACCGGCACGATCGACCTGAGCGTCGCCCGCATGGGCCCGTTCTCGGGCAACGCCAACCCGCAGATCGCCAACGTCCCGCCGCACAACGCGCTGGTCGACTACTTCTGGACGACGTTCGATCCGATCACGATCACGGGGCCTGGCGCGGCCGGGCCGCCGACGATCTCCGTGTTCGACGGAACGGGCGGCATCTGGGGTGGCGTGGCGCCGTTCGAGTTCGGCACCCTCGGCATGACCCAGCCGGACATCAACCTGCGCGGTCGGGTGACCGACGACGACGGCATCCGCTCGCTGACCTATTCGGTGAACGGCGCCGACCCGGTCACGATGGGCATCGGCTCGCACACGGGCTGCGAGTTCGGCGTCAGCTGCACCCGTCGCCTCGCCTACGACGGCGACTTCAACGCCGACGTGGCCACCAGCCTCCTCAACCCCGGGCTGAACACGATCACCATCCGCGCCGTCGACGAGCTGTTCAACGAGTCGGTCGTCGACGTGCCGGTGAACTTCGTCGACGGCCAGACCTGGCCGTTGCCCTACTCGGTCGACTGGAGCACGGTCACCGATCTGTACGACGTCGGTCAACCGGTCGACGGCCGCTGGGCCTCGACCGGCAACACGCTCCGGATCCAGGAGATCGGCTACGACCGGCTGATGCTCTTCGGTGACCAGTCGTGGTCCTCGTTCGAGGCCGAGGTCCCGATCACGATCAACAGCTTCGACCCGGCGGGCTACGAGGCGCCGTCCGGCGGCCCGGCCGTCGGCTTCATCCCCCACTGGCGTGGCCACACCCAGGCCGAGTTCGCCCAGCCGAAGTGGGGCTTCGACGGCCAGCTCGGTGCGCTGGTGTGGTACCGCTATCGCGACGACGTCAACGGCGAGCGACTGGAGATCCGCGACTCCGGCGCCGCCCTCGTTGCCGAGGACCTGAGCGGCCAGACGCTGACCGTCGGCCTCACCTACATCTTCAAGCTGCAGGCCGACACCAGCCAGGACGACGGCCCGATCTACCGCCTGAAGGTCTGGCGCGATGGCACGACCGAGCCGACCGAGTGGGACATCGTGACGGCCCTGCCCCCTGGCGTTCCCGACTCCGGCTCGCTCGCCCTGGTCGCCCACCACGTCGATGCCGACTTCGGCAACCTCGAGGTCAGGGAGATCCAGGCCGATGCGCCGTCGATCACGCCGAACTCGGGCTCGAGCGTCGGCCTGGTCAAGGTCGAGATGTCGACGACGACCCGCGACGGCGAGATCCGCTACACCCTCGACGGCTCCGACCCGACCGCGGCCTCGACGCTCTACACCGAGCCGTTCTTCATCAACGAGTCGACCACGATCAAGGCCCGCACCCTCCGGGACGGCTTCGGCGACAGCGAGGTGACCCAGCGGGTCTACTCGGTGTCACCGCCGCCCGACCGCGTCACCGACGATCTCGAGGTCCTCTACCGCTTCGACGACGACAGCGGCACCGTCGTCACCGACACGTCGCTCTCGGGCACCCAGTACGACCTCGACATCATGCCCGGCTCCGACGTCACGTGGCTGCCGGACGTCGATGCGCTCCGCATCAACGGACCGTCGATCCTGCGTACCGCTGGCGGCGCCAACGAGATCAACGTCGACGCCGAGGACGGGCAGTCGATCACGGTCGAGATGTGGGTCGATCCGGTGACGTTCGACATCGGCGGCGCCACGCTGTTCAACCTGGCGACGGAGCTGCCGGGCATGCAGAACCTCGAGCTGGCCCAGGACGGTCGCTCGATCGAGATGGCGCTGCGCACGACCAACACCGACCCGGACGGCCTGCCGGCCCTGAGCTCGGGCGGCATCCTGCAGCCGCAGCTCCAGCACCTGGTGTACGTCCGCCGCCCGGACAACACCGTCGAGATCTACCTCGACGGCCAGCTGGCGTGGAGCGGCTACAAGGGCGGCTCGTTCAACAACTGGGCCAACGGCTACGGCCTGAGCCTGGTCAACAGCCTCGAGGGCGTGAACCCTTGGGTCGGCGACCTCTACCTCACCGCGGTCTACTCGAAGGACCTGTCCGCGGCCGAGGTCACCACGAACTACCAGGCCGGTCCGCTGCCCCCGCCGGCCAACTTCGCCCCCCAGATCGATGCCGGTTCCGACATCACGCTGGTCGAGGGTGAGGTGGCCCAGATGACCGGCACCGCGCTCGACGACGGCAACCCCGATCCGCCGGCCACCCTGACGACGAGCTGGACCCAGCTCAGCGGCCCTGGCACCGCGGTGTTCTCGGACCCGAGCGATCCCGCGGCCCAGGTGACCCTGCCGACCGGTGGCACCTACACGTTCCGCCTGACCGGTGACGACGGTGAGAAGACCACGACCGACGAGATGACGATCGAGGTCATCCCGGCCGGCTCGACCGCTCCGGCGCCGACGATCGACCCGCCGACCGGCAGCTACCCCGGCTCGGTGACGGTGACGATGGCGAGCACCGTGCCCGGGGCCGACATCTACTACACGACGGACGGCTCCGACCCCGATCCGGCGACCAACCCGACGGAGACGGTCCTCTACACCACGCCGTTCGACGTGACGGTGGCGACGGTCGTCAAGGCCCGGGTGTACCGGACCGGTCTGGTCGAGTCGCCGATCACGACCAGCTCGATCAACATCACCCCGGACTCGCGGGTCTCCGACGGTCTGGTGGTCCTCTATCCGTTCAACGAGCCGAACGGCGACTCGGTCAAGGACCAGCTGAGCCCCTTCCTGAACCTGAAGATCGAGAACATCGCCAGGACGACCCGGGTCGACAGCGGCCTCCGGATCGATCAGCCGACGGTCATCACCTCGACCAAGTCGGCCAGCAAGGTCAACACCGCCGTCAACGGAAGCGACGAGACCACGATCGAGCTCTGGATCGAGCCAGAGGACCTGAGCCAGGTCGATTCGATGATGTTCGGCATCTCGGCCAACCGGAACGCCAGGAGCGCGGGCCTGCTCCAGGAGGGCACCGGTCTCGACAGCTATCTGCGCTCGACGGCGACCAACACCAAGGGTGAGCCGCCGACCCTCGGGCCGAACGCGATGGGAACCGGGCAGATCCACGTCGTCCTGACCCGTGAATCGTCCGGGGCGACCACCCTCTACGTCAACGGCGTCCAGGTGGCGACGGGGACGAACGGCGGCAATCCGAACTGGGTCAACAGCCACCGGTTCCACCTCGGGGCCGAGCGCGACGGTTCCCGGCCCTGGCTGGGCACGTATTACCTGGTGGCCGTCTACGACCGGGCCCTCACCCCGTCCGAGGTCGTCCAGAACTTCGCCTTCGGCGACATCTGAGCCCGATCATGACCTGGGACGTCCCCCGGTCGACGGGCCCGCGCCCGCGGCCCCCGGTAGCCGCTCCCGGCCGCTCAGCTCCTGCCGAACAGGTCGACGAAGGTGTCGAGGGTGCGGGGGTAGTTGGCCAGCGCGTACTCGCCGTTGGTGTTGAAGTACGAGTGGTAGACCAGCCGCCCCGGTCCGTCGTCCGGCAGGGTCGCCATCCAGTCGTGCATCGCCGACACGAACTCGGGGCTCTCGGCGCCGGCGACGCCCCACTCGGGGTAGCTGACCGGCTTGTCCCGCTCGGCCGCGAAGCGCTGGTGGCTCAGCAGCACCGAGAGGTAGTCGCGATCCCAGCTGTCCGTGCTCCAGGTGTCGGTGCGCCAGTAGACGTCGAGCCCGACGATGTCGACGAACTCGTCGCCGGGGTAGGCCGGCTTGCCCCACTCGACCCAGCCGGCCCGCATCGCCGTCCAGTCGAAGCGGAAGTCGGGCGACTGCTGGCGCAGCAGCCCGTGCACGTGTCGGTAGGCCGCGATGTAGAGCTCCTCGTTCGTCCTCGACGACCAGGGCGCCCACGCCCCGTTGAACTCGTGCCCGAGCCGGATGATGGCGTCACCGAACCCGCCCTCGACGAGCCGCTGGCCGACCCGCCGGTAGGCCTCGTCGTGCTGCCCGTCGAGCACCGCCAGGAAGTTGGCCTCGATCTCGTCGCGGCCCTCCTTCGACTTGGCGTTGGCCCGACCGAAGCCGAGCGGGACGGTGATCGACAGGTCGACCCGGTCGGCCACCTGCGGCAGGTCGGCCCCGTCGGCCGCCAGCAGCCCGAAGGCCGAGCCGTTCATGTCGCGCTGCGTCTGGCGTCCGGTGAACTGCACGGTGTAGCGGAGGGGCAGACCGAGCTCGGACTCGATCGCCTCGAACGCCTCCAGGTCGAACAGGCCGCCGCCGACCCGCATGCCCAACGCCTCGTCCGGAACGCCGTCCGAGCCGCCGGCGCACGCCGTCGCCACGATGGCGAACCCGGCCAGTCCGGCTGCGCAGCGCGTCCAGAACCCGACTTCCTGCCACGCCATGGCCGAAGTGTATCGGTGGCCCCCGCCGGCCCAGGCGCAGGCGGGGCGGCCGATCGGGCGATGGCGCCGCTCGTGTCGCCGGCGTCGATCCGGCGGTGTCGACGATGAGGCGGACGGCCGGCTGGCTGGTGTTCCCGGCGATTCTCGCCGGGTTGGCGATCCTCGTCGGCATCGTCCTCGCCATCGGGCGTGAGGACCCCCTCGTCACGCCGACGGCGACCGACGAGATGTTCGACGTCGGCGGCCTGCTCGGGTGGGCCTGCCCGGAGGGCACCGTCACCACGGTGAGCTGTGGCTTCGTCGAGGTGCCGGCCGATCACGACGACCCCGACATCGCCTCCCAGCGCCTGTTCGTCGCCCTCTTCGCCGGGCCGGACGGGACCGCACGGGCACCGTTGGTCGTGCTGGGTGATCGGGTCGGTCCCGGCGCCGTCGACGAGCTCGGCGAGTGGCGCCAACTGAGCCGCGACCTCGGACGAGGCATCGTGCTCGTCGACCTCCGTGCCACCGGGTCGTCCGAGCCCCAGCTGTCCTGCATCGAGCTGCTGAAGGGGAACTGGTTGGAGGTCGACCTGGGCGACGACCAGGCGATCCGCCTGGCCCGCGAGCAGCGCAGGCGGGGGGTGGAGCGATGCCTCGAGCGGATGGAGGAGCTGCAGGGCGCCGCGCCGCTCGACGTCGACACGATGGCGCGGGATCTCGTCCGGGTTCGCGAGGCGCTCGGGATCGACGAGTGGGTGCTGGTCGGCGTGGCCGAGACCGCGGAGATCGCGGTGGCGGCCGAAGCGATCGACACCGACGGCGTGGCTGCCACGATCCTGCTGGCGGCCGCTCCGGGAACCGATGATCCGCTCGCCCAGCGCCTCGCCTTCGGGCAGGAGGTGCTGCTGTCGGCGCTCGACTGCAGCCGACCGGACTGCGACGGCGATCCCGAGTTCGATCTCCTGATCGAGGCCGAGGAGGCGCTCGGTCAGCGCTCCGTCGTGTTCACCGCCCAGGTCGGCTCCGTCCGCCGGCGGGTCTCGGTCAACCAGGGATCGCTCTTCCCCACGCTGGCCCTCGGCGTGCACCAGGGCGAGCTGCGCAACTCCCTGCCCGACTTCGTCGAGGGCTTGGCCGACCGCCAGTGGCGCCAGCTCGCCACCGTCCGGGGGCTCGAGTTCCCCCTGCTCGAGTACGGCCAGATCTCGCCGTCGCTGTGGCTCAACTGCACCTACCCCGTCGCCCCGCTCTCGGGCCCGATCGCCGAGGTGCTGCCGGTGGCCGAGGCGGCACCGGATGACGAGGACGCAGCGGCCGACCCGCCGAGCGGCATCGATCTGCTCGTCGACGCCCGCAACTGGTACTCGTTGGCCGACGATCCCCGGCTCGACCCGGGGCTGTGCCTGCCGACCCGCTCGGTCGGCGTGCCGCTCGACCGCCAACCGTCCGGCCCGGCGCTGGTCGTCAACCAGGCCTTCGACTACCGCGCTCCGGCGTCGGCCGCCGAGGCGCTCGGCCAGGCGTGGCCGGCCGCCGAGGTGGTCGTGCTCGACCGCGGCGACCGGCCCCATCTCCGCAATCCGTGTGTCGCCGAGGTCGTCTCCGAGTTCCTGGACGGTGGCCCTAGACTGGAAGGATCTTGCCCTTGAGCTGTCGTCGCCCCGCCTGGCCCGCCCGGCCACGCAACTCCCGGACCGCCGCGCCGGCGGAGCGCTGACATGGATCTCCGCGAGCTCCGCTCGATCCTCAGCCGCTACATCCTGATCGCCGTCGGCGTCTTCTACCTCTGCGTGGCCGGCGGCGTCCTGGCTGCGTTCCTGCCCGACAAGGTCTACGCGACGAGCGCAACGCTCGAGATGGAGATCAACAACGAGATCGACGCCGGCGGCGGTGCCGTCCAGCAGGCCAGCTTCATGCTGGCTGCCCTCCAGGAGACGGCGAGGAGCCGCAGCCTCAAGGAGCGGGTGGCGCCCGACGTCGCCGAGGAGTTCCGCAGCACCCGGGTCGACATCACCGCCACCGGCCAGTCGAGCGTGATCAAGGTCCGTGGCGAGAGCGGCTCCCCGTACGCCGCCGAGGCCTGGGTCAACGCCGTCGCCGACCGTCTCGTCGCCGAGCACCCGGACGACTCGGCCATCGTGCTCGGCGTCATCGATCGGGCGCCGGTCAAGCTGCGCCCGATCTCGCCGAACACCGAGCCGATCATCGTCGCCTCCGTCGTCGTCGGCCTGGTCGCCGCCGTGTTCGCAGCCCTGGCCGCCGACCGCATCAAGCGGGCGTTCGACACGGCCTCGGCCATTCGCGACCGGCTCGACACCACGATCCTCGGCGAGATCCCGGCCCTGTCCCGACTGCGGGGCGAGAAGCGCAAGCCGCTGCTCGCGCTGCTGTCCGGCGATCGGGCCAACAGCGATCTGGTCACCGCGTTCGACGCCCTGCGGACCAACGTCGGCGTCCGCATGGCCCAGGTCGGGGCCGACAAGGTGGCGATCGTGTCGATGGACCGCTCGACCGGCAAGTCGACCGTCACCGCCGGCCTGGCCCACTCGATGGCGGCCGTGCGGGCCACCGTGGCCATCGAGGCCGACCTGCGTCGCCCCCGGCTGTCCGACCGGCTCGAGGTCCGCAACGCCCACGGGATCGGCGACATGGCGGCCTTCGGTCACGACCTGATCCTCCAGCGGACGGCCCACCCCAACCTGCGGCTGCTGCCGGCCGGCATCCCGGTCTCCCGTCCGGCCGATGCGATCAGTACCACGATCCCGTTCGTGTTCAACCGGCTCGCCGAGTCGGGCGACATGGTGTTCGTCGACAGCCCGCCGCTGGTCGGCGCGGTGGAGACGTCGATCCTGGTGGCCGAGACGAAGTGGGTCATCCTCGTCATCTCGGGCTCGGGCCACGACTACGCGGCCATGTCACAGGCACTGCAGACGATCAACGAGTCCGGCGGCACGCTGCTCGGCGTCGTCGTCAACCGGGTCTCCCGGCGCCGCTTCCGGAGCAAGGGCTACTCGGTCATCGATCGCCAGCTCCAGGACTGGACCGACGAGGCCAGGATCGAGCCGCCGGCGGTTCCGGCCCCTCCGCCCGCGGCTGCGCTCGAGCGCGACTAGCAGCTCGTCCGGCCCCCCGATCGGTCCGTGGCGGAGCTGTGACAACCGCCGCGGATCGCCCGATTGGCTCCCGGCGGCCGTCGCCGCTCAGTATGGGCTCAGCAAACGCCGGCCGGATGCCGACGTAGAAGGAAGCTCTTTCGACGGAACAACCTCGTTCACCGACCATGACACCCGGCCCACCGCCCTCCGTTCGTGAGGGTCGGCCGGGTAGAATGGATACCCACCTCTCGATCCGCTCTCGATACCGACCGCCCTTCGATCCGCCCGTTCCGCCCACCGTCTTGTCGCACGCCCACCTCGGGAGAACCACATGTTCGAACGCTTTACCGACCGAGCCCGCCGGGTCGTCGTCCTGGCCCAGGAAGAAGCCCGGCTCCTGAACCACAACTACATCGGCACCGAGCACATCCTGCTCGGCCTCATCCACGAGGGTGAGGGGGTGGCCGCCAAGGCCCTCGAGTCGCTGTCGATCTCGCTCGAGGCCGTCCGGAGCCAGGTCGAGGACATCATCGGCCAGGGTGGTTCGTCGCCGAGCGGGCACATCCCGTTCACGCCGCGGGCCAAGAAGGTCCTGGAGCTCTCGCTGCGGGAGGCGCTGCAGCTCGGTCACAACTACATCGGCACCGAGCACATCCTGCTCGGCCTCATCCGTGAGGGTGAGGGCGTTGCCGCCCAGGTGCTGGTCAAGCTCGGCGCCGACCTCTCCCGGGTCCGCCAGCAGGTCATCCAGCTCCTGTCCGGCTACTCGGGCCCGGCCGGCCAGAGCGGGTCGTCCTCCGAGGGCGGCAAGGCGCCGTCGCAGTCGGGTGGCGGCAGCGGCGAGTCGGCCTCCGGCTCGCTGATCCTCGACCAGTTCGGTCGCAACCTGACCCAGCTGGCCAGGGACAAGAAGCTCGATCCGGTGATCGGCCGCACCCGCGAGGCCGAGCGGGTCATGCAGGTGCTCAGCCGCCGGACCAAGAACAACCCGGTCCTGATCGGCGAGCCCGGCGTCGGCAAGACCGCCATCGTCGAGGGCCTGGCCCAGCAGATCGCGGCCGACGAGGTGCCCGAGACCCTCCGGGGCAAGCAGCTCTACACCCTCGACCTCGGCGCCCTGGTCGCCGGCAGCCGCTACCGGGGCGACTTCGAGGAGCGCCTCAAGAAGGTGCTGAAGGAGATCAAGACCAGGGGCGACATCGTCCTGTTCATCGACGAGATCCACACCCTGGTCGGTGCCGGTGCGGCCGAGGGGGCGATCGACGCCGCCTCGATCCTCAAGCCGATGCTGGCCCGCGGCGAGCTGCAGACGATCGGCGCCACCACGCTCGACGAGTACCGCAAGCACCTGGAGAAGGACGCCGCCCTCGAGCGCCGGTTCCAGCCGATCACGGTCGAGGAGCCGACGGTCGAGCACACGATCGAGATCCTCAAGGGCCTGCGCGACCGCTACGAGTCGCACCACCGGGTCACGATCACCGACCAGGCGCTGGTCGCCTCGGCCAACCTGGCCGACCGCTACATCTCCGACCGCCAGCTCCCCGACAAGGCGATCGACCTCATCGACGAGGCCGGCTCCCGCCTGCGGATCAAGCGGATGAGCACGCCGCCCGAGTTCAAGGAGCTCGAGGGCGAGCTGTCCGAGGTGGTCGACAAGAAGAAGGAGGCGGTCGAGGCCCAGAACTTCGAGGAGGCCGGCCGCCTGCGCGACACCGAGAAGGAGCTCCTGGCCAAGAAGGAGGCCATGGAGCTGGAGATCAAGGCCTCGGGCGTCGACCTGTTCGACGAGGTGTCCGAGGAGTCGATCGCCGAGGTCCTGTCGATCTGGACCGGCATCCCGGTGTACAAGCTCACCGAGGAGGAGACGGCCAAGCTGCTCCGCATGGAGGAGGAGCTCCACAAGCGGGTCATCGGTCAGCAGGACGCCATCCACGCCGTCTCGCAGTCGATCCGCCGCACCAGGGCCGGTCTCAAGGATCCGAAGCGGCCGTCCGGGTCGTTCATCTTCCTCGGCCCGACCGGCGTCGGCAAGACCGAGCTGGCCAAGACCCTGGCCGAGTTCCTGTTCGGCGACGACAAGGCGCTGATCACGCTCGACATGTCGGAGTACATGGAGAAGCACACGGTCAGCCGGCTCGTCGGATCGCCTCCCGGCTACGTCGGCTACGAGGAGGGCGGTCAGCTCACCGAGGCCGTCCGCCGTCGCCCGTTCTCGGTCGTGCTGTTCGACGAGATCGAGAAGGCCCACCCCGACGTCTTCAACGCCCTGCTCCAGATCCTGGAGGAGGGGCGCCTGACCGACTCGCAGGGTCGCTCGGTCGACTTCCGCAACACCGTGTTGATCATGACCTCCAACCTGGGCACCCAGGACCTCCGCAAGGCCACCCTCGGCTTCTCCAAGAAGGACGAGGCGGTCACCTACGAGCGGATGAAGGAGAAGGTCAACGACGCCCTCAAGACCCACTTCCGGCCCGAATTCCTGAACCGGATCGACGAGACGATCGTCTTCCACGAGCTCAGTCGCGAGGAGGTCACCGAGATCGTCGACCTGATGATCGCCCGCACCACCGAGCAGCTCGAGGGCCAGGGGATCGGCTTGGAGCTGACGATGGACGCCAAGCACTTCCTGGCCGACTCGGGCTACGACCCGACGATGGGAGCCAGGCCGCTTCGCCGGGCCATCCAGCGGCTGGTCGAGGACGTGCTGTCCGAGAAGCTCCTCTACAAGGAGTTCCGGGCCGGCCAGATCATCGTCGTCGACGTCGAGACCAACGACGAGGGGGTCAAGGAGCTGTCCTTCACCCCCCACGAGGGCTTCCAGCCCCCGTCGACCCCGGAGCTGGCGGAAGCCGGCGACTGAGGGCCGCGGCCCCGTCGGCCGCACGACAACCGAGCAGTTTGACCACGTCGGAGGCGTCCAGCGCCTCCGACGTGGCGCGTCCTGGCGATAACGTGGTCCGGTGGTCCGCGCCTCCCCGATGCTGCCCCGGACCCTGCGGGCCATGCGACTGGCGGCCGTGGCCGCCCTGGTGGCCCTGGCAGCCGGGGCCTGCCGGGCCGACGTCGCCGTCGACATCGCCGTCGCCGAGGACGGCTCGGGCGTCGTCCGGGCCGAGGTGGTGCTCGATGCCGAGGCGACCGAGGGCCTGCGGGATCTCGGTCTCGAGGCCACGCTGCCGCTGAGCGACCTGGCCCAGGCCGGGTGGGAGGTCGACCGGCCCGACGTGTCCCCGTCCGGTGAGACCACGATCGGGGCGAGCAAGGCGTTCGGCGACGCCGCCCAGCTCACCGAGGTCATGGAGGACCTGACCGGCGCCGACGGCGTGTTCCAGGACTTCCGGCTCGTCCGCCTGCAGAGCTTCGGCCGGGTCGACTACACGTTGGACGGGGTGATCGATCCGACCGGCGGGTTCGACGCCTTCGGCGACGACGAGCTCGACACGGCGCTCGGGCGGTCGCTGAGCGCCATCGCCGTGTCCTACGAGGCCTCGGAGGAGGACGTCGCGTTCACCCTCACCGCCTCCCTGCCGGGCGAGTTCCAGGAGGAGGGGTCGACCGGCTCGATCTCGACGATCGAGACCGGGGCCGAAGGACGCTGGAGCACCGACCTGGCCGGCAACCGGGTCGACGTCGCCCTCCAGACCGCCCGCCGCTCGACGGCGGCCCAGGTCCTGCGGGGCGTTGCCGTCGTGGCCGCCGTGCTGGCGGCGCTGGTGCTGTTCGCCCAGATCCTGCGGGTGTTCGGGGCCAGGCGGCGCCAGCTCCAGGAGGAGCGGGCCAGGGCCACTCGCCAGGCGGCCAGGCGGGCGGCCGCCAGCGGCTCGACCTCGGCCGGTGCCGCCACCGTCGCCGGCTCGCCGTCAACCGGGTCGTCGTCGAGCTCGGAGTCGGCCGACGGCGACGGCTCCGACGCCGCGACGGTCGACGACGACGGTGCCGAGCGGTTCCGGGTCGTCGCCCTCGACGGGCCCGGCGTGCTGTACAAGGAGGGCGACGACATCCGCCAGCTGCTCGTTCCCTTCGCCAGGGAGCGGGGCTCGACCGCGACGGCCGACGACGTGGCCGACAAGGCCAGGCTGCTCAGCCTCGGCCGCTTGACCCCGGCCGACTTCTGGAAGGCCATCGGGGTCGATGGCGATCCGAACGAGCTCGACAGCGCCTACCTGGCCACCCATCAGCTCAGCTCGGGGGTCGTCCGCTACCTGCGGGGCCTGCGGAGCCGGGAGGTCCGGGCCGCCTGCGTCACCAACGACTCCGCCGCCTGGGCCATGAAGCTGCGGTCGAGCCACAGCCTCGACGGTCTCATCGACCCGTGGGTGGTGAGCGGTTCGGTCGGCGTGCGCAAGCCGGACGCCCCGTTGTTCGAGGTGCTTCGTCGTGTCACGGGCGAGGCGCCGTCGGCGATCCTGGTGATCGACGACGACCTCGACAACCTGGACGCCGCCCGAGACCTCGGCTTCGCCACCCGGTGGTTCACCCGCGATGGCGAGCGCGACGAGGCCAGGGGCCACGAGATCATGCGGGGCTTCGACGCCTTCGCCCCGACCGACACCGGCGAGATCAGCGGGCCCGAGGAGCGGTCGTCGGACGAGTAGCGGCGTCGTCCGGCCGGACCCGGCCGATCAGCGCGGCGCTCATGGCGGTGAGGACCAGGGCCGCAACCCAGACCGGTTGGTAGGAGCCCCACCGGTCGACGACGGCGCCGGCCACCGGTGAACCGACGGTCAGCCCGCCGAGGAACCCGAGCATGACCACGCCGGACGCCCGGCCCGAGACCCGGGACGGGACCGACACGATGACGGCCAGCATGGCAACGGCGTTCCAGGCGCCGATCCCGACGGAGTAGAGGATCGTGGCCGGCCACAGGATCCACGGCCCGACGACGGTGGTGATGAGCAGCACCACGCAGTAGCCGCCCCCGATCACCGCCAGGATGGCCAGGAGGCTCCGAGGGGTGATGCGGTCCTGGGCCAGCTGACCGGCCCAGATCCTGGCCACGATGCCGAGCAGGCCGCCGAGGGCGACGAGGGCGCCGGCGATCACCGTCGAGAGGCCGACGACCTCGTTGGCCCACAGCGGGAAGAACCGCCCGATGGCGCCGCCGGCCGTGCCCATCAGGAACGCGTAGAGGCTGATCGTCCAGATCAGGCGGGGGAGCGGGGCCTGCTTGGCATCCTCGCCGTTCGGGCCGGCCGCCGTGCGGTCGGACGGGGCCGCGCCGCCGGTCGCCGGCGACCCGACGAGGTCGGGCTCCGGGTCGGGGCCGAGGGTGAGCGCCACCACCATCCCGCCGAGGCCGAACGCGACGGCGAACCCCCACAGCGCACCCCGCCAGCCGACGGCGATGGCCAGCGCCGGGAGGATCAGCCCGGAGAGGAAGATCCCGACCTGCACCCCCGACTGCTTGATGCCGGTGATCGTGCCCCTGGTCGCAGCCGGGACCCGGTCGGCGATGAGGGCGTTGGTCGTCGGGTTGCCCCAACCTTGCGGGACCCCGCTGACGACGGCGGAGAGGGCCAGGAGCAGCCAGTTGCCGGACAGGGCCATCATCGCCATCCCGATCCCGGAGATGGCCAGCACGATGATCGTGGCCCGCCTGGCGCCGATCCGGTCGGTGATGCGCCCCGTGGCCGGCGCCGACACGGCACCGACGAGCGTGTTGAGCGAGCCGAGGACCCCCAGGGCGGTGCGGCTGATGGCGAGATCGTCGATGATGTCGACGGCGAGGACGGCGAAGGCGAAGATCTGGAACGACGAGGCCGTCATCGTCAGCACCAACACCGCCGGGAGCAGGATGCGCTGTGTCGGCGCCGTCGGACGGGGGGCGACCGTTTCCGACACCGCCAGACCCTACCGTCGGGCGGGCCACGGTGGCACGCCGTTTTGTCGTCGGCCACCCCGGCAGCCGCTTCGGTGGCCGCCGGCCCTCGCTGTCACAGCCCCCGCCTACGGTGCCGTCATGGCCAAGCAACGCCGAGTCCACGTCTGCCGGGAGTGCGGGGCGGAGCACCCGACGTGGACGGGTCGCTGCCCGGCCTGCCGGGCGTGGGCCACCGTCAGCGAGGTGGCGCAGCCGTCGGCCCCGCGGGGCCGGGCCGGGTCGGGGGGCGCGCAGCCGTTGGCCGACGTGGGGACCGACCCGGCTCTTCCCGTCCCCGTCGGGGTCGACGAGGTCGATCGGGTGCTCGGCGGCGGGCTGACGTCGGGCTCGGTCACCCTGCTGGCCGGTGAGCCGGGGATCGGCAAGTCCACGCTGACGCTGCAGGTCGCGGCCTCGGTCGCCGGTGCCGGGGGCACGGTGGTGCTGGTTGCGGGGGAGGAGGCCCCGTCGCAGGTCGCGGCGAGGGCCGACCGGCTCGGGCCGGTCCCGCCGAGCCTGCTCGTGGTCGACGACTGCTCGGTCGACGCCATCGCCCAGGTGATGCGGACCGAGCGGCCCCAGCTGCTGGTCGTCGACTCGATCCAGACGGTGCACGATCCGGCGGTCGACTCGATCCAGGGCTCGGTGGCGCAGGTCAAGGCGACGGCGGCCCGCCTGGTGGCCGAGGCGAAGCGCACCGGCGTCTCGGTGCTCCTGATCGGCCACGTGACCAAGGAGGGGGCGATCGCTGGTCCCCGTGTGCTCGAGCACGTCGTCGACACGGTGCTCCAGTTCGACGGTGAGCGCCACGGGCAGCTCCGGTTCCTGCGGGCGGTCAAGCACCGGTTCGGCCCGACCGACGAGGTCGGCATCTTCGACATGACCGGCTCCGGGCTGCAGGCGGTCCCCGACCCGTCCACCCGCTACCTCCAGGACCGGCGGCCCGGGCTGGCCGGCTCGGTTGTGGTTCCGGTCCTGTCCGGCCGGCGTCCGGTGCTCGTCGAGATCCAGGCGCTGGCGGTCGAGGTCGGCGGGCGGCCGGGCCAGATCACGGCGAAGGGGGTCGACGGTCGGCGGGCGGCGCTGCTGGCGGCCGTGCTGGCCAGCCGGGCCGGCTACCGGGTCAGCGGGTTCGACGTGTTCCTGTCGGCGGTGGGTGGGGTCACGGTCGACGAGCCGGCCGCCGATCTCGGGCTGACCCTGGCCATGGCCTCGGCGATCGACGGTCAGCCGGTCGCGCCGGACGTCGTGCTGTGCGGCGAGGTCGGCCTCGGCGGCGAGATCCGCTCGGTGCCGCTGCTGGAGCAGCGCCTGCAAGAGTCCTATCGCCTCGGCTTCCGGACCGCCCTGGCCCCCGGTTCGGCCCCCGACGGTCCGACGGGGCTGCGAGTCCTCCGCCACGGCGACGTCCCGGCCGCGCTGGCCGCGGTGCCCCAGCACGCGCCGCCGTCGCCCGACGCCGAGGCGGTCGGCAACGGGGGTCGGTCCCGATGAGCGCCGGCGGCCCCCCGGAGCCGAACCCGGTGAGTGGCGGAGCCACTACGATGGGGCATCATGGATTCCCCCGCCGACCTCGCCCTGTACCGGGCCCTGGCCCTGGTCGCGCCCGGGACCCCCCTCCGCGAGGGTCTCCAGCGGGTGCTCCAGTCCGGTCGCGGCGCCTTGATCATCATCGGTGACAGTCCCGAGGTGCTCAACATCTGCTCCGGCGGGTTCCTGCTCGACGCTGCGTTCTCGCCGCAGCGGCTGTCCGAGCTGGCCAAGATGGACGGTGCGATCATCCTGGCCGACGACGTGTCACGCATCGCCAGGGCCAACGTGCACCTCGTGCCCAACCCCAACATCCCCACCACCGAGACCGGCACCCGCCACCGCACCGCCGAGCGGGCCGCCCGCTCGCTCGACTCGCCGGTGCTGACCGTCTCGGAGTCCCGCAAGGAGATCCAGGTCTACGTCCGTGACCAGAGCCACCAGCTCCTGACCCCGAGCCGGCTGCTCGAGCGGTCCAACCAGGCCATCCAGACCCTCGAGCGCTACCGGGCCAGGCTCGACGTCGTTGCCCGGAAGCTCTCGGCGCTCGAGTTCGAGGACCTCGTCACCCTGCGGCACGTGGTCGAGGTGCTGCAACGGGCCGAGATGGTGGTCCGGATCTCCACCGAGATCGAGCACAACCTGATCGAGCTCGGCTCCGACGGCCGGCTGGTGCGGCTGCAGCTCGAGGAGCTGATGGTCGGCGTCGAGGACGACCGCCGCCTGCTGATCATCGACTACCTGAGCCCCCGGTCCGAGCTCGACGTCAACGGCGCCATGGAGGCGCTCGCCGGCCTCGACGACGACGCCCTGTTCGACGACGCCCGCCTGGCCAAGACCCTCCATCTCGTGCACGACACCGCCGAGCTCGACCACCCCCGCCAGGCGCGGGGCGTGCGGGTGCTCTCGAAGCTGCCCCGGATGAACGAGGCCAACGTGACCCGGGTGGTGGAGCACTTCGGCACGCTCGGGAAGATCCTGGGCGCCACCACCGCCGAGCTGGAGGCGGTCGACGGCATCGGCCCCGGTCTGGCCAAGGCCCTCAAGGAGGACACCGTCCGGTTAGCGGGCGACTCGATCATCGATCAATACTGAACACCGGTCGGCAACGCCGAAGCCGAGCCACACCACTCCGACCCGCCCGGACCGTCGTGCACGTCGCTGGAACCCAAAGGTGCGACACCGGTCGATACGCTCGGCACGAGGACGACACTGGAGTCGCGAGGTGCCCCGTGGAGATTGAGCTTTCGTCGGGAACGCCGGCCGATCTGTACCCGGTGGTCGGCGCCAAGCGTGGTCTGGTGATCGCCCCCGACCTGATGGGCCGGCGCAAGCTGTTCGACGACATGGCCAGCGGGCTCGCCTCGTCGCAGGCGTGGAACGTCGTCGTGGTCGACCCGTTCCGCGGTCGCACCTTCTCGACCGCCACCACCGACGAGCGCCACCAGGTGGTCCCGAGCCTCGACGACGACGAGATCGTCGGCGACCTGGTCGACGCCGCCAACCGGCTCGAGGTCGAGCCCGTTGCCATCGTCGGCTTCTGCATGGGTGGCATGTACGCCTTCAAGGCGTCGGCCTCCCACCGATTCGACAGGATCGTCAGCTTCTACGGCATGATCCGGATCCCCGAGAAGTGGCGGGGTCCTGGCCAGCGGGAACCGCTCCGCCTGATCGAGCACGCCGCCGACCCCGGCGCCATCCTCGCCATCATCGGCACCCTCGACCCGTACACGCCGGCCGACGACGTCGACGAGCTCGAGGCCAGGGGCGTTGAGGTCGTTCGCTACGAGGGGGCCGAGCACGCCTTCGTGCACGACCCGACCAGGGCGTCGCACCGCTCGGCCGATGCCGCCGACGCCTGGTCCCGCTTCCACCGCCACCTGGTCACCTGAGCGGCTCCGCCGCAGGCACCTGAGCGGCCCTCCGACGTGACACCGGCCCGGAGCCGGTGATCGTCGATCAGCGGGAGCGCAGCTCCAGCTCGTGGCGCTTGAGGATGTGGTAGCGGCGGTCGCGCTGCTCGATCCAGCCGAGCTTGATGAACGAGGCGATCGCCTTGTTGACCCGCTCGCGGCTGGCGCCGACCATGCCGGCCAACTCCTCCTGCGTCACCGGCAGGGAGAACTCGTCGGCCTCGCCGGCGATCTCGAGCAGCCGCTTGGCCGTTCGACCGGTCACGTCGAGGAAGACCGAGTCGGCCAGCACCCCGTCGACCACCCGCAGCCGGGTGGCCAGCAGCTCGACCGCCCGCCACAGCAGGGCCGGCCTGGCGTTGTAGAGGCTGCGGACCGGCTCGTAGGGGACGGCGACGACCTCGGAGATCTCCAGGGCCCGCCCGTCGGTCGACCGGGGCTCGCCGTCGAACAGCGGCATCTCGCCGAACAGGTCGCCCTGCTCCATCAGCGCCACCACCGACTCGCGCCCGTCGATCGAGCGGTTGACCATCGCCAGCCGCCCGGACACGACCACGAACAGTTCGTCCGGCTCGTCGTTCTCGGTGAACAGGACGTCGCCCCGTTGGAGCTGGCGGAGCTCGCTCAGCCCGGCCAGGTCGTCGAGGGCGCCGTCGTCGAGATCGCGGAAGAGCACCACGTCGCGCAGGTGTTCGATGCCGACTGCCATGGGGGCCACGCTAGACGATCGCTGGCCCACTGCGGCCATACCGCCGGGACCGGGCCCGGTCCGGCCCCGCCGGTCGTCATCTCGGGCCGATATCGTCCACTGCATGGAGATCTGGGGTGTCGTGGTGGCCGGTGGCACCGGGACCCGCTTCGGGGGGCCGAAGCAGTTGGCGGACCTGGCCGGAAGCCGCGTCGTCGACCGGTCGATCGAGGGCCTGCGCAAGCGGGTCGACGGGTTGGTCGTCGTCGGGGCGGCCGAGCTCGGCTCGGCCGAGGCCATGTCGGTCAACACCGTGATCGCCGGCGGTTCCAGCCGCTCCGAGTCCGTCCGCAACGGCCTGGCCGCCCTCCCCCCGACCGCGACCCACGTGCTGATCCACGACGCCGCCAGGCCGCTCGTGTCCGATGAGCTGGTCGGCCGGGTCGTCGATGCCCTGGTCGCCGGTTCGGCCGCGGTCGTCCCCGTCGTCCCCATCACCGACACGCTGCGCTCGGTCGACGGGGGCACGGTCGACCGGTCCGGCCTCGTCGGGGTCCAGACCCCCCAGGGCTTCGAGCTGTCCGGCCTCCTGGCGGCCCACGACCTCCACATCGAGGGGACCGACGATGCCTCGGTCGTCGAGGCGGTCGGGGTTGCGGTCGACCACGTCCCCGGCTCGATGGCCAACCTCAAGCTGACCTTCCCCCACGACCTGGCCGTTGCCGAGGTCCTGCTCGACCTCGCACCGGACGAGCTGGCGGCCATCGACGAAGCGGCCGGCCGGTGACCGACGGTCGATCCGTCGACCTCCCCGCCCTCCGCATCGGCCAGGGCTTCGACGTCCACCCCTGGAGCGACGATCCCGCCCGCCCACTCGTGCTCGGCGGCGTGACCGTGCCGGACCACGCCGGCCTCGTCGGCCACAGCGACGCCGACGTCATCGCCCACGCCTGCACCGACGCCCTGCTCGGCGGGGTCGGCGCCGGCGACATCGGCCAGCTGTTCCCCGACACCGACCCGGCCAACGCCGGTGCCGACAGCCTGGCCCTGCTCGCCCACGCCGTCTCGGTGGTGGCCGACGCCGGCTGGGTCCCGATCAACGTCGACTGCACGGTGGTGCTCGATCGCCCCAAGATCGCCCCGATCCGCGAGGACATGGAGCGCAACCTGAGCCGGGTCGTCGGCGCCCCGGTGACGATCAAGGGGAAGCGGACCGAGGGGATGCCATCGCTGGGCGTGGGTCCCCACTGCTGGGCCGTCGCCCTCCTCACCGCCGCTCCCCGGCCCGCCACCGACGGGGCGCCGGGGTCGTCGACGTCGACCTCGGCCGGTTCGGAGCCGGGCTGATGGCTGCGGGCAAGGGTCGGCAGGGCCGGTCGGGCGGCTCCGGCCGCCGCGGCGGCCCGGGCCGGGGTGGCTCGGCCTCCTCCCGCTCGGGTGCCGACCGGGGTCGGGGCGGCTTCTCCGGCCGCCGTGGCGGCGCCGGCCAGGGCTCGGCATCGGGCCAGGGGCCAGGCCAGCGCAAGGGCCAGGGTCGAGGGCAGGGTCCGGGCAACGACGAGCGCCGCAGCGACGGCGAACCGGGCCGCCAGCGGGGCCGGGCTCGCCGCTCCCGCCGGTCGGCCCGTGGCCTCGGCGGCGACCAGGTCGAGGGTCGCCAGGCCGTGCGGGAGCTCCTGCTGGCCGGGAAGCGTCGGGTCGACGAGGTCCTCATGATCGACGACCTGGCCGGGGCCGACGTCCTCGGTGACATCGAGGAGCTGAGCCAGGAGCTCGGGGTCGGCGTCCGCCGAGTCTCGCGCCGCCACTTGGCCGCCGAAGCCCTCACCGAGTCCCACCAGGGCGTGATCGCCCGAGCCGCTGCCCTCGATCCCGTCGACTTCGACGACCTGACCGCCGACCCGGCGGCGTTCCTGCTGGTGCTCGATGGCATCACCGATCCCGGCAACCTCGGGGCCATCCTCCGCACCGCCGAGTGCGCCGGGGTCACCGGCGTCGTCCTCGGCCGCCACCGCTCGGTCCACGTCACGCCGACGGTGACGAAGACGGCGGCCGGTGCGGTCGAGCACGTCCCCCTCGCCCTGGTGGCCGGGATCCCGAGCGCCATCGCCACCCTGAGCGACCGTGGGTTCGTCACGGTCGGCCTCGACAGCGGCGGCACGCAGTCGATCTTCGAGCTGGGGGCCGGCCCGACCGGCCCGATCGCCCTCGTGCTGGGGGCCGAGGGGGTCGGCCTCTCCCGCCTGGTCCGGGAGCGGGTGGAGGTTCTGGCCTCGATCCCACTAGCGGGGGAATTGAACAGTTTGAACGTTGCTGCGGCGACGGCCGTAGCATGTTTTGAGGTAGTGCGAACCCGCGATCGGGAGCCAGGTTGAACGTCTTGTGGCGGGGCGGCGTCATTCGGGTGAAGACCGGGAGGGAGTGACCGGGCCGAACCACACGGGCGGACCCGGCGAACAACGGTAGGAACACAGTGACCGAGACGAGCTACACCGCATGGGACGACAAGCTCTACCAGTGGCCCCCGCCTGACGGCTGGTACGAAGCGAGCGACGGGAAGTGGTGGCCGGAGGGCTACGGGCCCGGCCCGGTCGGGGCCGAGGCCGAGTCGGAGCCGTCCCCGTCGGCCCACGACGGGGACGACCAGGGCCAGGGGGGCACGGCCTCCGGCGATGACCTCGCCCCGGTCGGAGGGGCTGCCACCGACGCCGCCGGGGCCACCGCCGCCGAGGCGACGGCCGCCATCGGAGCCTCTGCGGCCCGGGCCGCCGAGGTCGTCGAGGCGCTGAACGCCGTCGAGGCGGCCGAGGCGATGGCCTCGGCCCGCACCGGCGGGTTCGACGAGGAGTCCGGTTTCGACCGGGTCGACGCCGCCGAGCTTGGCCATTCCGCCGCCGGCGACGCCCTCGTCGGTACCGGTGAGGCCGCCGGCGATGTCGAGGAGGTCGACGAGGTCAGCGCCGCCCTGGCCGAGACGCTGGCCGTGCGGCCCGACGACGGGTCGACGCCGGCGTCCGACATCGCCGGGATCACCGGCACGGCGGCCGATGCCCTGGATCCGGGTGGCCGGGCGGCCGACGCCCTCGGCGGAGCGCCCTCCGGGGCGGCCGACGTCGCCGGCACCACGTCCGACGCCGTCGACGGCCTGGTCGGCGCAGCCAGGGACGGCGTCGACGGGCTCGACGTCGACCGCAGCGTCGATTCGGTGGCCAACGGCCTGTCCGACGCGGTCGCCCGCCTCGGCGATGCCGGCGGACCGTCAATCGGCGGTCCGGCAGCCGACGTCGACGACCAGCTGCTCGACGCCGATGCCACCCAGTACGTCCCCGGTGACCTGCCCGACCTGGGCCAGCGGTCGCGCATCGACCTCGACGCCCTGCCCCCGCCATCGTTCGACCCGCCGCCCCCGGGCGACGAACGTCCGTCGCTGTTCGACGCCCCGCCGCCCGGCCCGGCCGGGTCGCCGGCCCCCGGGCTCGACACCTCGACCAGCGACCTGCCCCCGGCCCCCATCCACGGCGCGTCCCCGGCGGCCGACCTCGCCGGCTCGGCCGCCGGCGGCGCCGACCGTGTCGTCGACCGGGTCGAGGAGACCATCACCGGCCTGCCGGGCGAGGTCCCCGGCGACGGCGATCGCTCGACCCTGCTGCCCCCACCGGCCGACGGCGACCGCTCCGGGCTGCCGGCCGCCGACCTCGACACCCTGGCCGACGTTCCGAGCAACCTGTCCGACGATCCGGCGGTCACCGGCGACGTCATCGGCGCCCGCACCGGCCCGATGGCCGATGGCGGCCCGTTCGCCGGCCGCCCAGACGAGACCCTCGTCGCCCCACCCGACCACGGCGATCAACCGGGCGTCGGCGCCCCACCCCCTGGCGGGGCCTCCTGGGGCTCACCGCCGCCCGATCAGTTCGCGTCGCCCTCCGCCCCGTCGACGGGTCTGCCCCAGGGTGGCTGGGACCACCCCGGCTACGCGCCGCCAGCCGGTTCCATCGGCCTCGAGTCGTCCGGCCTCCAGGACCCACCGTCGTCCGGCTTCTCCCGCATCATGCTCATCGTCGCCCTCGGCGTACTGGCCCTGTTCGCCCTCGGGGCCCTGGCCTTCGTGCTGCTCGGCGGCGACGACGACTCGGCGGCAACGGCGACCGGGCCAGGCTCGTTGGCCGAGCCCCACTCCCGGGCCTCGGGGGTCGAGGTCTTCTACCTGACCGACGCCGGCGAGCAGCGCTGGGTCGTCGAGGTGCTGGCCCCCGCCCGCGACGCAACGGCCGAGTCGAGCGCTGCGCTCGACCAGGGGCAGATCCTCGCCGCCGCCTCGGTCCGGGTCAGCAACCAGAACGCGGAGCTGTCGGCCCCGATGGCCCAGCTCCGGTTCAATGCGGTGACCGCCGACGGTCAGCTCATCGCCCGGGACGGTGCGATCTGCCCCGAGCTCGGCGGTGGGCTCGACGGCGCCGCCACCCTGCCCCCGGCCGGCGTGATCGAAGGTGTCGTGTGCTGGCCGGTGGCTGCGGGCGACCTCGGCGGCCTGCTGCTCGGGATCGAGTCGACCGAGGTCAGCGGCCGGATCCACATCACGTTGCAGTAGCGGGCTCGGCGGTCCGGTCGCTCCGCCCACCCCTGGCCCAGAGCGCGGCCGCCAGCCCGATCGCGCCATAGCCGGCGTAGGCGGCGGCCAGCGGCGTGACCGAGCCATCGATGGCCCGGTCGACGAAGCTGGCCAGCAGCGCCCCACCGCCCATCGTGATCGTCCCGATGACCGCAGCGGCCGTGCCGGCCAGCCGGCCCATCGGCTCCATGGCCTGGGCCTGCAGCAGCGGGTTGAGCAGCGTGCGGAACGAGTTGATGACCGTCGTCAGGGCGAACCAGCCGAGGAAACCGGGTCGACCGCCGGCCTGCCAGGCCCAGAGGGCGAGCACGGCCGAGAGCCCGACCGTGACCGGGAGCAGCGACACGATGACCCGGTCGGCCCCGATCCGGTCGACCAGCCGGCTCCCGCCGAACACGAACGTTCCCATCACCAGGCTCATGCCGGCGAAGTAGAAGGCGAACTGGTCGCCCCGGTCGTAGACGTCGTCGAACAGGAGCTGGCTGCTGCCCAGGAAGGCGGCGAACGAGCCGAAGTCGAACATCACGGCCAGCGTCGACCCCATCGTCGGTCGGCTCCTGACGACCGCGCCCAGCGTTTCCCCGGTCCGCCGGAAGGTGAGCGGGCGGCGCCCCTCCGGCGGCAGTGACTCGGGCAGCCGCGTCAGCCACAGGGCCAGCGCCAGCGTGAGGGCGATGGGGGCGGCCATGACCCACCGCCACGTGCCGACCGCCAGGACGGCCTCGCCGAGCAGCGGAGCGAGGGCCGGTACGACCATGAACACCGCCTGCACGAGCGCGAGGATGCGGGCCAGGCGGTCGCCGTCGTAGAGGTCGCGCCCGATCGCCAGCGTCAGCGCCCGGGGGCCGGCGGCCCCGACCCCCCACACGAACCGGCTGACGACGAGCACCTCGAACGTCGGGGCAACGGCCGAGCCGAGCGCGCCGAGCCCGTACAGGGCGAGCCCGGCATAGAGCACCGGCTTGCGACCGAAGCGGTCGGTGAACGGCCCGTAGATCACCTGGGCGCTGGCCAGACCGAGAAAATACAGGGTGACGGTGAGGGCCACCCTCGTCGAGTCGGGGGCGAGGCCGAGCCCGGCCCGGATGTCGCCGAAGGCGGGCAGGGCCATGTCGATCCCGAGCGCCGTCGTGGCGCTGATGGCGGCGAGGAGCCCGACGAACTCCCGCTCCGACAGGGGGCGACGACCCCCGCCGGCCGATGTGGCCGCGCCGCCGTCGACCTCGGCGCCGTCGCCGTCGTGGTCGCCGTGGTCGCGGGGGTCCGGCCGATCGTTCACCGGGCAACGCTACCCGGTCGGGCCGCGTCGACCCAGCGGGCCGGGGTCGACCCGCCCGGCCGGTCCGGAGGTGCGATGGCGGCGTCGGCGCCGGGCCCGATCAGCCGCCGGCGGCGGCCCGTCGCCGCTCGTAGTAGCCGTCGCGGGGCTCGAACGTCTCGTCGGCGCCGAAGGTCTCCCTCACCCAGTCGAGGGCCTGCTCCTCGTCGAGCGAGGTGTCCCACGGCGTGCCATGGGGTTGGCTGACGTGGAACGGCGTGTCCCAGAAGACCTCGATCCCGTTGCCCTCGGGGTCGTTGAAGTAGATCGACAGGGTGTTGCCGTGCGAGATCGGGCCGACGCGGATGCCGTCGATGCCCTGCAGGGCGTCGTGCAGCGTCTTCACGTCGGCGAAGTCCGGGGTTCGGAACGCCACGTGGTTGAGCGAGTTGGGCCGGTCGTCGTCCTTGCGGACGGCCACCATGGCCAGCTGGTGGTGCTCGTCCGGGTTCTGGCTGAGGAACACGATCTCGGGGGCGCCGTCCGCGATCGGGCCGCGGTCGGTCACCTCGAAGCCGAGCACACCGGTGTAGAAGTCGAGCATCGAGTCGAGGTCGCGGACGTTGAGCACGGCGTGGGACCAGGTCAGGTTCATCGGAGGCCTCCTCCGGGTCGGGTTCGGGTTGGTCGAGATCGTCAGGGAATCGGTTCGAGGTGCAGGGATCGGGCGAGCGAGTCGATGAGCTCGTCGAGGTCGGTCGAGTCGGTCGTGTGGCCGTAGACGATGCGGTCGGGGCGAACGATCGCCGCCGCGCTCGACTCGAACAGGCGGTCGATGTGACCCCGCTCGACCCGGAGGCCGTCGAGGACGACCACGGGGGCGCCGAGCCGGTCGAGGACCGCCTGCGGGCGGTCGGACGGCTCGGCGTCGTCGGCGGTCCTGGCGACGACGGCGAAGCCCGGTCCGAGCAGGTCGTCGAGTCGCCGGCGCCGACCGTCGTGGTCGACCACGATCGGCTGGGCCAGCAGGTGGCCGGCGGCGCCGCCGTCGCCGACCTGGTCGCAGCGGACCACGCCGGCTCGCAGCGGCGGTTGGCCACGGCCCTGCCCGTAGCCGGACGACTGCAGCTCCGGTGGTGTGGCCGGTGGCCGGCTGCCGTCGCGCTCGGCCCGCTCGACGTCGGCCAGGTGCTCCATCAGTCGGCCGATCGACACCGCCCACTCGACGAGGTCGCGGGCGTGTCCGTCGCGTTCGGCCTGGTAGCTGTCGAGCAGGGCCTCGCCGCAGGTGCCGCCGCAGGCGAGCGGCAGCTTCCAGGCGAGGTTGATGACATCCCGCATGCCGGCGTTCATGCCCTGACCGAGGAACGGTGGGGTCTGGTGGGCGGCATCGCCGGCGATGAAAACGTTGCCGGCCCGCCACCGCTCGGCCGTGGCCGCATGGAACTGGTAGACCGCAGCCCGCCGGATCTCGTAGGTGCCGCGCCGCGTCCAGGGATCGATGAGACCGGCGATCGTCTCGGGCTCGAGCATGTGCTCGGCCGTCTCACCCTCGTTGAGCCGGAACTCCCAGCGGCGATAGGGGTCCTTGGTGCAGACGTAGGTGGTCAGGCGGTCCGGGTCACAGACCTGGACCGTGTCGAGGTCGAGCGTGTGGCCGTCGCCGACGGTGACGTCGACGACGAGCCAGTCGTGGTCGTAGCCGAGGCTCTCCCACCCGATGCCGAGCCGCTTGCGGGTCGAGCTGGCGGCGCCGTCGCAGGCCACCACGTAGCGGCCGGTCACGACGGTCGACCGGTCCCCGTCGACCGGGACGATCGTGACCCGGACCCGGTCGCCGTCGTCGACGATGCCCGTGGCCTCGAACCCGATGTGGTCGGTCACCCGGTCGTGACCGATGGCCTCGGCCCGCAGGTAGGCCTCGAACTCGGGCTGGTCGAACATGTTCATGGGCTGCCAGCCGTTCGGTCCGAAGTCGCGCACCTCGGTACCGAACAGCCAGTTGCGGCTGCCGTCGGTGAACCCGGCCCGCTCACCCGGTCGGACCGGCTGGAGCAGTGCGGCGACGGCCTCGCCCCGCCCGACGCCCTGCATGGCCCGGACGATCTCGCCGTCGAGGTTGACGGCGCGGGGGAGACGGTAGACCTCGGGGTCGCGTTCGATCACCGCCACCCGCAGGCCGGCCTCGGCGAACAGGATGGCCCCGGTCGCCCCGACGGGCCCGAGGCCAACGATCACGACGTCGAACTCGGCCTCCTCGGCGTCCATCTCACCTCCGCTGCGACCCACGTGTGACCTCACCGAACGCTGCCACCTCGCGGCCGGCCCGGTCAACCGGAGGGGTCGATGACGGGTCGGCCGCCGCGAATCGGCGGCGGCTGGCCCAGATGGCCGGGGCGACGGCATCCCGACCGGGCGGCGACATGGCTGGCGCGAGCGCGATCATCGATCGTCCGATCCCGGTCCCAGGAACAGTGCGACCAGGGCGTCGGCGTGGCGCTCGAACACGGCGGGGTCGGCCGGGTCGACGCCCATCAGCCGAGCTTCCGGTGCGTTGGCGTAGAGGAGCGAGGCCGCGCCGATGAGGGTGTGGTAGAGCACGTCCGATCCGATCGGCGCCGCGTCTCCCCGCTCCCGGAGCCGCCCCCATCGGCGGTCGAGCGGCGCCCGGAGCCGGCCGGTGTGGGTCTCGAACAGCCAGGCCAGCCGCTCGCTGTCGCTGGTCGCCTCGTGCATCATGATCCGGCTCAGCTCGGGCCGCCGGGCCGCCAGCTCGACCAGACCGCGGATGCTGGCCTCGACCAGGGCCCGGGGATCGTCGCGGTGACCATCGGTGGCGGCGGCGATCGCCGCCTCGAGCTCGCCGATCATCCGGTCGAGGCACCGCTTCCACAGCTCGTTCTTGGTGTCGAAGTGGTACTTGATCTGCGATTGGTGGGCCCCGGCGGCCTCGGCGATCCGCCTGGTCGAGGCGCCGTCGAACCCGTTCGCGGCGAACTCGACGATGGCGGCGTCGATCAGCGCATCGCGAACCACCTCCGAGCCGCGGTTGCGCCGCGTCCGGCCGGGGGCCGGGGTGGCGGGATCGACGACCGGCGTGCTCACGCCATCAACCGTAGACCAAAGATTGGTCGATTGACATAAGTTTCTCGACCGGGGAACGCAGCGCGGACCGGTGACGTTGTGCGGGGGAGTGAGGGACGACTGACCGTCGCCGCCATCCGGCATCGACTCGGCGGGGGTGGCGACGCGGCCGACGCCGGCCGAATTCGCCGACGACCGCCACCGGGATGCGCGACCGTGGAGGATGGACATCGTCTTCGAGCGCACCGGAGCCCGCCGCTATGCGGTCGAGGTTCGGCGCGCCGACGGGCAGGTCCTGCGCATGGCTCGGGCGCCCGGCTTCGACCCGTGGTTCCCCCACGACCTCCAGCACCTGATCGTCGAGGAGCAGCTCGGCCTCCGGCACGGCATCTTCGGCCGGGTGGCCAGAGGCGGCTCGGCCTCGTCGTTCTCGGCGGTCGTCGACCGCCCGTCGAGCCACAAGCGGGCCGCGACCAGGCGCCAGCGTCGGCTGAAGCGCCGGGACGGCGTCCTGGCCTCCGGTGGCCCGAACGACATCGGCCGGTCCGAGCGGGCGACGTGGATCGCCTGGCACGACTGGCTGGCCAACAGCGACGACCCCGAGCTGCGGGCCCGGTCGGTCGCCATGGCGGACCGCGTCCGCTCCGAGCTGGCTCGCATGGACGACGAGGAGCGGTCGACGCTGCTGGCGGCCCTGCCCCGACTGCGCCGCCGCATCGACGAGGTGGCCACCCGCTGGTCGACCACGCCGATCGGTGGGTCGATCACGATCGGCTGGGCCCCGGTCGATCCCGAGGTCCGGCGCTAGCCCCAGCTCCCGACCCTGGTGAACCCGAGCCGGGCGAACAGCCGCTGCGATGGCGTGTTCCCGTCGGTGATCACCGCGCCGACGCGCTCGGTGCCGGCCTCGTGCAGCCGGTGCAGCACCGTGAGCACGAGGTCGCCGCCGAGCCCTCGACGCTTGTGGGCCGGTGCGACCGCGATCGGGTCGATGTAGCGGATGCCCTCGACCTCGACGACGAAGCAGATCGCGACCGGGCGGCCGCGGTCCTCGACCACACGCGACCACCGGCGCTCGATCGAGGACAGGTACTGGTCGATGGCGGCGAGGGCCTCGGGCTCGCCCTCGCCCTCGTCGTCGATCGTCCCCCGGTAGGCGTCGAGCAGCACGCCGGCCAGCTCGACCCGATCGTCGTCGACCGGTTGGCGGAGCGTGAGCGGGTCGAGCGTCGGGGCCGCCGGCAGGTCGGTCAGCGGGTCGAGCCGGTAGTCGGAGCGGGTTCGAGCCATGGTGGTCCTAGCGGGTGGCGAAGCGGGGGTCGACGTCGCTCATGTCGGGGTAGGGGCCGGTCGCGGTCCAGCGTCCGCTGCGCAGGCCGGCGAGCGAGGACGGCAGCGTCTCCCCGCCCGACCGCTCGAACTGGCTCGTCCGCAGGTAGGCCTCGCCCCAGGTGATGAAGGCGTCGATCGGCTGGTCGGCGGCCGCCTGGGCCTCCCGCAGGAAGGCGACCAGCTGACGGGAACAGGTCCAGCAGGGGCTGTAGTCGTCGTTCTGCAGCTGGATCTCGACGACCCGGGCCCGGGTCGCCCCGGGCAGACCGCGGTACCAGGACATGAACTGGACCTCCGCATGGGTGGCATTGTTGTTCCGCTCGCCGTGCAGCAGCGAGCCGGTGCTCCAGAACTGGGCGTCGATGATGTTGCTCTCGCCCCGATCCATGATCGCACCGACGTGGCGGCTCCGGTTGGTCTCGTCGAAGCGGCCGACGAGCCGGTAGTCGCCGCCTGGCACCCGCGTCCCGTCGCCCAGGGTCCTGGCCCTGGCCCGCATCGCCTCCACCGCCGGGTCGACGCCGGAACCGGCCGGGATCTCGACCGTCCTGGTCTGGGTCAGGGCGGCGATCGCCTCGCGCTGCCACCGCCGGAACTCGGCCGGGTCCGAGGTCGTGCCGTGGTGCTCGCGAACCCAGGCCTGCCACTCCGCGGTCGACGGGGCGAACTCGACCTCGACCGACTCCGTGCCCTCGAACGCCGGTTCCTCGCCGGCCAGGCGGATACGGACGAGGGTCCGCACCGACGGGCGGCCGCCGACCCGGGGGATCAGCTCCAGGAGGTTCTCGGGTGGGCTGGCCTCGGCGACGACGGTGAACCCGCCGTCCTCCCTCGGCTGCAGGTACAGCGCAGTGAGGCCGGCGTCGCGATGCTGGGCCAGCTTGGCGGCCAGGATCTCGTCGAGCTCGTCCTCCGAGTGCTCGGTCGTGAGCTCCTGGGCGAGCTCGGCCCGCACGAGGTCCCGCACGTCGCCGAGCTCCGACTCGGGCCCGTCGGCCCCGTCCTCGTCGTCGGCTCCGAACCCGAGGGCGTTCAGCACGGCCGTCAGCGCTCGCTCGGCCTGGTCGAGCAGCCAATCGAGGGCCCGGTCGACGAGGTCTCGCAGCCCACCGACGATCTCGGCGACCTTGGCCCCGATGTCGCCGAGGCCGACCTGGTTGGCGAGGAAGCCGATGGCGACCGGGATGGCGGCGGCCAGGCCCCCCTCCAGCTCGGCGGCACCCGGCTCGATGTCACCCCGGGCGATGGCCGCCATCGTCGCCACGTACCGGTCGATGATCTCGAGGATGTCACGGATGTACTCGACGACGGACTGCACGGCGTTGAAGAAGGCGATGAAGCTGTTGACCACGGCCATGATGCCGGTCGGGTCGAGCATCGTCAGCAGCTTGGCCGTCACCTTGGAGACGATCTGGGTCATGATCCAGTTCCTGGCCTGCTCGATGATCACGTCCCACAGGTTCGAGAGCTGCGACTCGATGTACTCCCAGATGGCGCTCAGGCCTCGCTGCTGCACGTCGCGAACGAACTCCCAGATGCCGACCAGGCGGTCGATGCCGCCGCGGATCTGGTCGACCCGCTCCTGACCGAAGCGCTCGGCCAGCTTCGCCCAGAGCCGTTCGACCGACAGGTCGAGGATCTGGAGGGTCAGGTCGAGGGCGCTCTCCAGCGTCAGCTCGGTCGGCGGCTCGATCCCGGCGTCGCGCAGACCGCGGAACAGCCAGTCGAGCAACCCGTTGAGAAGGTGCTCGAAGATGTTGTCGAGGAAGTTGAGGAACCCGGCCTTGACCGCCCGCAGCATGTTGAGCAGGAACCCGATCGGGTCGGCCATGATGTTGTCGATGGCCTCCATGGCGTTGGCCAGGATCCGCATGACCAGCTCCGTCGGGAAGTTCATCAGGGCGAGGATCAGCCCGATCACCTCGCGGACGACCACGCCGATGAACCGGAACAGGCGGGAGATCGGCTCGCCGAACTGGTCGCGGATGCGGGTGAAGGCACCGACCGGGTCGACGAGGTCGCCGATCGAGAGGCTGTCCCAGATGCCACGGAACAGGCCGGTGATCATCGACCACGAGATGCCCAGCTCGTTCACCGCGCCGTCGATGGCGGCCCCGGCCTCCGCCACCACGCCGGTCTCGGCCAGCTTCTCGTAGACGACGATGCCGCCGGGCAGCAGCGAGATGAAGCCCTTGATCACGTTCTCGGCCGTGCGGGGGACCTCCTCGCCGGTGAACGGGTTCCGACCGAGCAGCACCGTCACCAGGTGGAACCCGGGGACGTAGTGGACGAAGTCGCTCAGCAGGCCGAGCAGCGCGTCCTTGACCAGTTCGAGGACCTTGAGGGCAACCGTCGAGGCGAAGTCCCAGACCCGGACCAGGAGCTCGCCGAGTCGGGTGGTCAGCGTCTCGAGGTTGGCGAAGAGGTTGGGCAGGTTGGCCGGTTGGATGGCGTCCCAGGCGGCCGAGATCAGCGAACCGAAGGCGGCCAGCAGGTCGAGGAAGGTGGCGATCTGGGTGTCGATCCAGTCGGCCGTCTCCTGCAGGGTCCCCTTCTCCCGCATCTGCTCGAGCTCGGTCTCCCGGCCGATCAGGAGCAGGAAGTCCTCCAGGATCTCCACGGTCGTCGCCTCGACCCGCTCGCCCCGGATCGGGTCGTAGTGGAGGACCTTCTTGATGAGCGCCCAGGCCCGGTTGTCGCCGAGCAACCCGTCGGCGAACTCGGCGGCGGCCGATCGGATCAGGGCGACGACCTCGTCGACCACCGAGGCGGCGAAGCCCTTGACGTCCTCCCACAACGGGCCGAAGACGTCGCGCAGGACGCCGAGGTTGTAGTCGAAGGGGTCCCATCGGATGAAGTCCATCCGATCCCAGGCCTCGTTGATCAGGCGCTCGACCCTGGCCAGGCTGATGTCGAAGGTGGTGAGCTGACGCTCGATGAACGACATCGCCGACTCGATCACCCCGAGCTCGTCGAGCTTGTCGTAGATCAGCGGCCCGAACGGCACCAGCTCGAGCAGGCCCTGCACGAAGTTCCTGGCCGTCCGGGGCACGGTCCGGCCGGTGATCGGGTTGTACTCGATCAGGACCGTGAACAGCGTGTAACCGGGGACGTAGCGGGCGTACTCGGCGATCTTGTCGGTCAACCACCCGGGGAGGGCCTGGAGCTCCTCCTCGGTCTGCCGATCCGGACCGATGGCGGTGCCGGGAAGCCGGAGTGCGCTGGCCCGGCCCGCCTCGGCCCCGCCCTGCTGGACGGTGTGGGTGGCCTCGTGGGCCATGACCGACAGGTCGTTCGGCGACTCCCCTCGGTTGAGGAAGATGTCACGACCGAAGGTGAACGCCCTGGCGTTGATCGCCGTCGCCGCCTCGGCCGCCCGCGCCCCCGTGTGGACCCGGACGCCCCCGAGGTCGACGCCGAGCCCCGGTTCGAGCCGCGACCGGACGGTCGGGGGGATGGCCGAGCCGGGGCCGGGGGAGTGGACGATCGAGGTGACGTTCGTCGTGCGACCGGGCGACTCGGCCAGGCGCTGGACCACCGGTCGGCCCGTCGCCGAACCGGCGACCTGCTCGCGGGGCCGTTCCTCCTCGTCGTCCTCGAGCCGGGCGGTCGGCGGCTGGTCGTCCGGCCGCCCCGCCGCCGTCGAGTCGATCGGCCCGGCCGGGCGGCCGGCGACGATCCGGTCGGCGACGGCCTCGGCCTCCCGCTCCAGCGGGTCGTCGGGTCGGCTGACCGGCGGCAGCCGCGACAGGATCGAGGCCGGCCCGGGCCGCTCGCTCCCCCCGTCGGCCCGATGCCCGGCGCCCGCAGGCGTGCGGCCCGGCTCCCCGTCCGGTCCGGCCTTGGCCGGAGCCGCTCGCGATCTCGACCGCGTCGCCGTCGAGGCGTCGCGCTCCCGGCTGCCCTCGAGGCCTCGCGACGCCGGTTGGTGGGTGGCGGTCACCGGGGATCCATCAGGGCCGACAGCTGCATCGAGACCGGGTCGGGGCCGGGCCGGGGATCGGGGGCCATCACGCCGGCCTTGCGATACTCGACGAGGACGGCGTGGCGCAGGTGGTCGGCGGTCAGGCCGGCGTCCGGCTCGTCGAGCGCCGCCAGCCAGGCCGACTGCGCAGCGTTCTCGATCTGGCCACCGGTCAGGGCGTGGTCGCGGGCCAGCTCCCGGAGGAGGTCGTCGCCGAGGCCCTGGTCGGGGAGGTGGGCCCGCCAGATCAGGTGGCGCTCGGCCGCGGCCGGGCGGGGGAAGGTGATCGACACGTCCATCCGCCGCTCGAACGCGGCGTCGATCGAGCCCCTGGCGTTGGTGGTGACGACGATGATCCCGTCGTAGGACTCGATCCGCTGCAGCAGGTAGTTGGTCTCCAGGTTGGCGTAGCGGTCGTTGGCCGACCGGACCTCGGTCCGGCCACCGAACAGGCTGTCGCCCTCGTCGACCAGGAGGACGACGTCGAGCTGCTCGGCCACCGACAGCACCCGGTGCAGGTTCTTCTCGGTCTCGCCGACGTACTTGTCGAAGACCGCCGCCAGGTCGAGGCGGTAGACATCGACGCCGAGCCGGGCCGCCAGCACCCGGGCGGCGAGCGTCTTGCCGGTGCCGCTCGGCCCGCTGAACAGCGCCCGGACGCCGATGCCGCCACCGGACGGTCCGGTCTCGGCCAGACGCTCCCGGTGCCGGCAGCGCCGCTGCAGCGAGTCGAGCACCCGCGCCGTCGCGTCGTCGACGACGAGACGCCGGTGGTCGTCGACCGGGGGCAGCCGATCGGCCAGCGGCTGCAGTCGGCGGTCGGCCTCCTCGCGGATGGCCAGCCGGACGTGGTCGACGCCGACCTGGACCTCGACTCGACCGTCGACGGGGTCGCCGCCTTCGACCCGGGCTGCGGTCCGGGCGGCGGCGGCCACCGTGGCGATCGTCCGGCCGGGGAGATGGAACCGCTCGACGATCTCGTCGAGGTCCTCGGCCGGGTTCCCGTCGAGGGCGGCCGTCCACCGGCGCCGGCGCAGCTCCGGGCCGAGGCGTGGCAGCTCGACCACGACCGCGCCGGTCATCGAGTCCTGGTCGAGACCGCCGTCGGGCCCGAGGGTGACGACCACGGGGGTGGCGGTGCCTGCCGGCAGCACGATCGTCTGGCCGGGGAGTGGGTCGAGGTCGATCACCGGGCAGCCGGCCACGGCGACGGCGATGGCGACATCGGTCGGTGGCAGCCGGAGGTCGGGCCCGGCGGCCCTCGACCGGATCGCACCGAGTCCGATGGCGCTCACGACCCGGTCGGCGGCCGCCTCGCGGTCCGAGCCGGCCGGGCCACGGACCACGACGACCTCGACGTACCCCTCGGCCATGGCCGCGGCCGCTCGATCGAGCGCAGCGATCGTCGCCTCGTCGAGGCACGGGTCGGTCGCCGGGGTCGCCGGCCGGTCCCCGGCCACGCCGGCCAGCACCGGGAGGAAGGGCTCGGGCACCCGGACCGGGCGGTCGCCGACGACGTCAAGCGTCTGGTCACACGCCAACAGGCCGGCGTCGATCAGCTCCCGGACCCGGCTCCCCCCGTTGTCCGAGCCCATGAAGCGGAGGCAGGAGGCGATCGTCTGGACGTTCGGACGTCGACCCGGGAGCGGTCGCTGCACGGCGTCGAACAGCTCCGCCAGCCTGGCGTCCTGGTCGACTTGGGCGGCGAGCATCAGGGCGAGACGCGACGGCAGGTCGGTCAGGCCGGCCCGGTCGAGGCGGAGCAGGGGAAGGGCCTCGGCTCCCGCCGTCTCCCAGCGGGTGACGGCGTCGAGCCAGGCGTCGACGTCGGGGATGGCGTCGTCGTCGGCCAGCCCGGTCGGGTCGGGCGGTCGCATCAGGTAGTCGGTCACGACCCGGTGCCGGTCGATCACCTCGGCCAGCTCCCGGTCGTCGACCACCCGACCGAACGTCGACAGCAGCACCAGCAGCGACGTCTTGGCCAGCAGCTCGACGTGGTTCCCTGGCGTCGGTTCGGTGAGGTCGAAGCGGATCATCGTCACGTCCCGAAGTGGAAGCGGATCACGAGGCCGGACTCGGGGTACCAGCCCGGATCGGTGTCGAGACCGTGGCGCCTGGCCTCGATGTCGACGGCGGCGAGCGGCAGCTCGACGTCGAGGTGGGTCTCGGTCAGCCGGACGGTGGCCGGCACCTCGATCAGCGCGGCCAGGGCGCTGGGGTCGAGGCCGGGACCGGCGGTCAGGTGGGCGAGCACGGCGTCGACCTCACCGTCGACGGCACGGTCGGGCTCGACCGGTCCCTCGGCACCGAGACGAGCGAGTAGCGCATCGACCGGGTCGTCGGCGACCTCCGGGGCCAGGCGGTGGGCCAGCGCCCGCAGCAGCGCCCAGACGCCACCGGGCCGGTCGCCGGCGGTCAGGCCGAGCCGGCGGATCGGATTCAGCAGGTAGAAGATCCCGCCGTAGGCCGTTGGTGCGACCAGGGCATCGGGGATCGCGGCCGGCTCCGCGGTGACCCGGTCGGCCGCCGGTCGCTCGGCTCCGATCGGCCCGGCCGTCCGGTCGACCCCGCTGCGGACCGGCCGCAGCCCGGGTCGATGTGCCGGTGCGGCGGAGCGGTCGACGGTGGTCAGCTGGCCGGTCGGACGCCAGCCGGCCGCCTCGTCGCCGCCCGCCGTCTCGACCGCCGTCGGCGGCTCACCATCGCTCGCCGTTGCCCCGGCCGGCGCCGCCGCATCGTCACCCGACGGTTGCGGGCCCGGGCCGGGCGAGCGGGACCCCCCGATCCGGTCCGACGCTCCGGCCGATCCGGGTCCCTGGCCCGGCTCCGTCGGATCGCTCGACGGCCGCGTCGGTCGTGGCCGCCGGTCGAGCTCGGCCGACGGTGCTCCGGCCGCGGCCGACGGCGGCCGGGTGGTCGGGCCGGGATCGTCGACCCGCTCTCGCTCCGGACGCCGACGGGCTGGCGACGCCCGGCCCGACCCGAAGATCGGCCGGTGCCCGGTCCGGGCGACCAGCAGGTCGATCGTCGCCCGGAGCGCGCCGGCCCCGGTCGGCTGGCCGCCGTGGTCTGCGGCCCGCGGTTCGGCCGATCGACGCCGGCTGGTTCCCGCCGGTCGGTCGTCGTCACCGGACCGCGGCGACCGCCCCGGCGACGACCCGCCGTTGCCCGCCACGCGGTGCGCGGCCCGCACGGCCCGATCGACCGCGACGAGCTGGGGCTCGGCCATCGAGTCGACGATCCGGTCGGCCTGGCCCCACCGGGCGAGGTGGTGGAACACGGCGGGCACGAGCGGGGCCCGATCGGCCAGTTGGCGTGCGACGGTCGGTCGCCGGTCGAGCCGCAGGTGGCGCCACCACCAGCGGGCCGGTGATCCGTCGACGAGGTCGACCAGCAGGCAGGCCACCAGCTCGGCGTCGTCGGCGAAGAGGATGGCGGTCGGCCCGCCCTCGATCCGGCCGGCCCGGGGCCTCGCCGCCGTCGCCACCAGGCCGTCGAGCGCCTCGCTCACCGCGCCGCCGACGCCGGTCGGCTCCCGAGCGACGGCCGTCGCCGCCGCGCCCGGTGTGGCCGGGGATGCGGTGCCGGGCCGCCGCTCGACGTCGTCGCCGTCCGGCTCTGCGTCGAGCTGGATGCGCAGCCGGCGGACGACGAGCACCGACCGGTCGGGCAGCCCCGGCATCCGGAGATCGGCCGAGGCCAGCTGGCGCTCGACCAGGCGGGCCCGACGGCGCGATGCGGTCACCGTGAGGGTGCCGATCGTGTCGCCGAGCTCCGCCGTCGTCATCGCCGGAAGACCACCGTGGCCGAGCCGGTGTCGGACACGGCCTCGTCGTCGACCCGCTCGACGGTCAGCCGCACGGCGCCGAGCAGCGTTCCCTGTTGGCCGAGCTCGATCTTGTCGCCGAAGCGCAGGGCGCCGGACTCGCTCAGCACCGATCCGGGCCCGCCCGCCGTCGATCCGAACACCGGCCGGTCGGTGTCGCGTTCGCCGACGAGATCGAACGGCGACGTGGTCTTCGTCCGCCACCGGAGGCGGACGCTGACGACCCGGCTGGCCCGGTCGTCGGTCTCGATCAGGTCCGATCCCCGCAGCTCGAGGTCGACCGGGGGCCGGGTGCCGCTCTTGACCTGCAGGAGCGGCTTGGACGCCCGGTACCGACCGGCCGTCTTGACGTCGACCCGGAACCGGATCTCGACCCATCGGTCGACCTCGACCTCGGTGGTGTCATCGATCGCGGTCACCGTGACCCCGGGTGGCGACTCGGTGTCGGACTCGAGCGAGGCCACCCGGATACGGAGATCGGTGACGGCCTGGCGGAGGTCGATCAGTTCGGCGTCGCGGGCCAGCGGGTGGCCGCCGCCGACGAACAGCACCGTCGGCGGGTCGGAGCCGAGCACGGTGGCGACGTGCACGGTGGTCTGGGGGAAGGAGGTGTCGATCGGGGCGATCTCCGCTCCCCGCCTGAGTACCTCCTGGACCTGGTCGAGCTCGACGGTCAGATCGCTCCGCACGGGGAGCCCGTCGAGGAACGGGATCTCGGCCAGGCCGGTGAACGGCCGCGGGTCCTGGAGCAGGCCGGCGCCGGGCAGGTAGCGGAAGTGCTCGGTCGCCCTCGGGGTGAGGCCGGGGAGCGCCTCGAGCTCGTCCAGCTGGTGCTGGAACTGGGCGAGGGCGGCCAGACCGGTGGCCGCGGTGGCCTGGTCGACCAACCGTTGCCAGCCGGGGCCGGTCTCCTCGAACGGGTCGGCGCCGGCCCGCATGGGTGGACGCCTGACCCCCCAGGCCTCCACGAAGGCCAGCGTTGCGCCGGTCATGGCGATGATGGCGAGCGGAACCTCGCACGGCTCGAGGTCGGTGACGTCCCAGGCCCGGCGCAGGGGACCCGAGCCGAACCCGTCGACCGCTCCCTGGCCGAGCCAGGGCGTGCCGAGGTAGAGGTGGGCGACCAGCGACCGCAGGGTGTTGGCCTGGCCGGGGTCGGTCAGGCCGAGCGGCCCGGTGGCCAGGCCGGCCTCGTCGACCAGGCGACCCAGGTCGACGAAGACCCGCCGGAAGCGAACGCCGTCGACGTCGTGGCGGGGCCCACAGGAGCGGGCGACGCCGTCGAGGTCGGCCCGCGGCGCCTCCCCGACCTGCTGGGAGGCCGGCTGCACGGTCAGCAGGTAGACGGCGCCGCCGATGTCGAGCGGGTCGGACGTGGTGGTCGAGCACTCGGTGAACAGGCCGGGGCCGGGGCCGGGAGCGACGGCCCCGGCCGAACCGAGGTCGACGGTGACCGGCACCGGGAGACGGATCGCGTCGCCGATGGCGCTCACCGCCAGGCCGTCGCCGACCACGACCGACCGGCCGCCGGCCGCGGTGACCTCCATGCCGACGGCGACGCCCTCGCCGATGGCCCGGCCGAGGCTGCGCCGGTGTTGGTGGTCGGCCTCGCTCAACTGGCGGAGGTCCTCGGCGGTCAGGACCCGGTCGTTGAAGAAGTTGACGTTGGCGATGCCCTGGACGGCGACGACGGTGTCGAGCTCGGCCATCAGCGCTCCTCCACCCGTGGGATCGTGCCGAGCATCGTCTGGATCTCGCCGTAGGCGCTGATCTCGACGGTCACGTGGAGCTCGGGGAAGAGCTCGCGGATGACGTCGATCGGGATCGAGCGCTGCTGGGCGTCGCCGCGGGCCCCGTAGGTGTTGCACCCGAGCTGCACCCGGATGTTGTTGGCCTGGTACCGGACGACCATGAACTCCAGCGGCTTCGGGATCGCCCGCTCGCCGTCGATGTCCATCAGCTGGGCGAACCGGCGGATCTGGGTGTCGGAGGCCCGGAGCTCGATGTCGCCCTTGACGACGTACCGCTGCTCCTCCGGGGGCTCGTAGCCGAGGAACCCGAGGTTGTAGGTGAGGTTCTGGCTGAGCCACTCGACCTGGAGGTTGTAGGTCCGCAGCCGGTCGGGCGGGACCTCCCCGAACGCCGGGAACGAGCCGGCGGCGACGATGCCGTATGGCCCGGCCGGCGCGTGGACCATCGACTGCGGTTCCCAGAACTGCTCGAACGGGTTCCAGCCGAGGGACCGGCGCCGATCGTCGGGGAGGTCGGCCTTGATCGCGAACCCGACCAGACCGCCGACGAGCGGGTTCGGGTACGTGCCGGCGAGGTCGCCGCCGGCCGGACCGGTCGGGGCACCGCCGCCACCGCCGGTCGGGGGGTCGACGGCGGTCCAGCGGTCGGCGGTCCTGGCCAGGATCTGGCCGTCGGTGGCGCCGGCGACGTCGACGTCGGTCAGGTCGTCGAGGGCGAGCTCCGGGTCCGTGATGCCGGCCGTCAACCGGAGCAGCCACTCGGCGAGCAGGTCGTTCGAGATCATGTCGGGTCGGACCATCGGGTCGATGACCGGGTCGACGCCCTGGTCGACCGTGCCGTCGGGGGCCAGGGTGACCCGCAGCTCGGCCAGGGCCAGGCAGCCGTGGCCGTCGAGGCACGGCGACTCCATGCCCGGGTGCTCACCCCGACGGCGGACCCAGGCCGACAGCCCGCGACGCAGTCGTTCGACCGGGTCGCCGCCGGTCCCGTCGTCGTCGGCGAGTAGGAACGTCATCAGGTCGTCGAGCCCATCGGCCGACAGCTGACCGATCGGCTCCGGTCTGGTCAGGCTCAGGTCGAGGGCGAACGCCTCGGCGGTGCGGGAGGCCGTCATCGAGTCCTCGGCCGTCTTGCAGGGCCCGGTCGGGATCGGGATGAGGTCGGCCGGGCAGTCCAGGTGGCACAGCGTGACCCAGACCGACACCGTCCCGTCGGCGTTCGGCTCGACGCCGGTCTGCTCGTCGAACCAGGTGGCCAGCCCGGGGATGGTCACGCACTGGTCGACCGGGACGCAGATCCAGCGGCCGTGGCCGTCGACCGCCAGCCCGGCGCCGACGCCGATCTGCGGGGTACCGCCCTCCGGGGTCCCGAGCTCGACGCCGAGCCCGCTGACCACCCCGTGGCCGTGGAGGGCCCGGTTGTGGCGGTCGTCGCGCTCGGTCAGGTAGACCTGGTCCTGGATGAACTCGGCCTCGCCGAGCACGAGCCCGAAGCTGTACCGGACCCGCTTCCACGGGTCGACGTTGCCGGTGGTCGTTGCGCTGACGGTGAAGGTGCTCATGGTCGGGTTTCCCTCCGGTTCGACGGGAGCGATGGTCGGTCGGTCGGTCGGTCGAGCCGTTCGCCGACGACCTGGCGGTGCCGGAACCGATCGCCGGCTGCGGTGTAGGACTTGGCCAGGCGGCTCCGCCCGACGACGGTGGCGGCGAAGCGGGATCCCAACCCGACCTGGGTCTCCAGCCCGACCCGGGCGGTGCCGACGTTCAACGCGGCCCAGAACGGCCGGACGTCGAACACCGTGTGGGCGGGGCGCTGGCGGGCGACGACGCTGCTGACCCGATCGATGAGGAGTTGGCGCTGCTCGTCGGACACGTCGAGGGGGACCGGGACCAGGACCGAGAACCGGTGGGCGGCTCCGGCCATCGGGATCACCCGCGACACGAGCTCGGCCCAGTCCCGCAGCGGCGGCCCCGACATCGGTAGCGTCGTCGGCAGCGGGACAGCGTCGAACGACGAACCGGCGGCCTGGTCCCCGTAGGCGGCCAGGTAGCGTCCGAACCGGCCGTAGCGCTGGACCAGGAAGCGGCGGTAGACGGGCAGGTCGGACGGTCCGAAACGGGGCTCGGCCACGCCGAGCTCGGTTGCGACGAACACCGTCCAGTCCTCGCGGGCCGGCTCCGTCGTCGGGGTGGTCGGGCGGAGGATCCGGTCGTCGGCCGGGGCGTCCGGCCGGCGTCCGCCGACGAAGGCGGCGTAGCGGGAGGCCAGCACCGTCCCGCCGAGCTCCGGGCTCCAGCGCCGGCCGTCGTCGACCAGGGGCAGGTCGGCCGGACCCGTCGGGTCACCGAGCCGGACGGCGCCGAACCGTCTGGTGGCGTAGCGCTCGACGATCCGGACCGCGAACGGGCTGTCCTGGCGCTGCTCGAAGAGGGCGCACGGGTCGGCGTCGGTGGCGAGGCGGATCGCGGCGATCAGCCCCGGTCTCGTCCCCCGGCTCTCGAACAGCCGGTTGGCGTTGGCCAGGAAGGCCCGCTTGCGGAACGGCTCCCAGTCGGCGTCGACCATCTCCCCGATCCACCCGATCAGCCAGTCGAGCGCCTCGTTCGGGGCGGTGCGGTGGTCGAGGAGGGTCTGGGCGTCGGCGATCCTGGTCTCGATGGCGGTGTAGAGGCCCTCGGGGTTGGCCAGGAAGCGATCGAGCAGATCGCCGGCCTGGCGATCCCGCCCGTAGATCCGCGGCAGGTACTGCTCGCGGTAGGAGAACCGGGGAAAGTGGAGCCGGAGGGCCCGGAGGCGGGGTGGGGCGTCGCCGCTCCTGGAGAGGCGGAGCCGGAACTGGAGGAAGCGGCCGGTGGCTCGTTGCAGCAGGGTCTCCCAGGTGCCGACCGTGTCCTCGGCCGTCGACCGCCGGGACCCGGTGGAGCCCCGGCCGGCGGCGTCCACCTCGACCGGGCCCCGCCCGAGGTACAACGGCGGCTCGCGGTGCCAGCGGCCGATCGTCAGCTGCTCGACGGTGTCGGCGGCCCTGGTCTCGATGTCGACCGCCGTCCCGCTCGGCAGGTCGCCGTCGATGAAGATCCGGTGCCAGACGCAGCCCGGCTCGTCGCTGTCGAACACCGTCGAGGTGTAGGTGCCGCCGGTGGCGTGGCGCTGGCGACCCGAGGCGACGAGACGGTGCCAGCCGTCGAGCGTGTCGAACCAGATCGAGTCGTCGGCTGCGGTCAGGCCGCGGCCGTGGTGCAGCCGCATCGGGTAGTAGTCGGGCTCGACCAGGAGGGTGTCGTCGTCGCCGATCGTGGCGGCGAACGCCTGGTCGCCGCCGACGTCGCTGATGAACAGCAGCTCGCGTCGTGCCGTGTGGTCGTCCCCGGCCACGGCCAGGACGGCCAGGTCGTGACCGACGACGTCCGCCCCGGTGGCCGGCTCGTCGCCCTCCTCGACGAAGTCGGCCAGCAGACCGGCGAGCGAGAGCGGTGGGCCGGCCGGTTCACCGTCGACGAAGCGGAACAGGGTCGAGGCGCTGGCGGCGTCGTCGCGTCCGAGGACGAGGACCGTGCCGTCGCCGAGCGACTCGATGGCGACCGGATTGGGGACGGCGATGGCGAACCCGCCGTCGAGCACCGGCGGCGCCGGCGAGGACGGCTCGTCGGCGTCCTTCGGTTGGAAGGGGCCGGGCGGTGCGGCGGTGGTGACCGGCGCGGTCAGCGTCCGGTCGAGGCACCAGTAGCGGGTGCCGCCGGCCGCCGCATCGAGGATCAGCAGTCGCCCGTCGTCGGTTGCGTGCAGGTCGATCGGTTCGACGTCGGGCGACAGCTCGACGACCAGTGGGGTCCGGCCGCCGTACAGGTCGAAGACCAGCAGTCCGGCTCGCGACGAGCCGGGATCGCCGTGCTCGTCGTCGGTGGTCGTGGCCACGACCAGCCGGTGGTCGGCGGTGACCACCAGGCCCCGGAGGAGCGGTGCGGCACCGGGCGCGGCCGCCGGGTCGATCGCCTCGTCGGCGGCGCTCGGCCGGAACGGGCTGGGACCCGGGTCGGGCGCCGACCCGGGTCCCGGTGGCCAGACGGTGCTGGTCGAGCCGTCGCGCAGCGTGCGGATCACCGACCGGCGGTCGTCGCCGATGGCGTACCAGGCGCCGTAGCGGTCCCGGTCGGCCCCTCGTCTGGCGCCCGGGTCGAGGGTGACGGAGCCTGGGGTCCGGCTGAACAGGAACCCGCGCCTCGCCGCCGTCAGGCCGGACGCCGGCCGCCACTCCAGCTCGGGGCTTCCCGACTCGTCGACGGAGACCTCGGGGGCGATCGGCCCCCTGGCCAGCCAGTCGTCGCCGGTCAACAGGAGATGGAAGGTGCCGCCGTTCGGGTCCATCAGCACTCCTCCACGAGGTTGGGGATCGGGAGCACGACCCGGTCCGAGGTGAAGGTGCGACCGACGAGGTCCGACATCGGGGCGGGATCGCCCGGTTGCACGCTGAGGCCGGTCAGGTGGGGGAGCTCGAGATCGGCGAGCTCGACCCGGTCGACGGGATCGGGCGACGCCTCGCCGCCGAGGACGACGTCGACGACCTTGGCCACGCCGTCGACCTTGGCCGCCGCCGTCCAGATCTCGAGCCGATCGACGGTCTTGCCGAGCGGCCAGCCCGGCTCGTCGTCGAGCGGGACCGGCGAGAGGAACCGTCGCACCGCGAGCTGGACGGCGTCGCGGATCGGGGGGAGGGCCCGGCCCGACTCGACCTCGATCCCGATCGACACGACGATCGGCACGTAGGCCGGTCCCCGGACGTGCAGCTCCGTGGTGACCAGGCGCCTGGCGTCGAGGTGGTTGCAGACGGCGTCGAGGAACATCCGGTCGGGCCGGGGAGCGGCCGGTTGCACCGGGTCGAACCGGGGTACGACCAGGATGGTGACGACCCCGGGCGACTCGACGCCCGGGATGTCGGGGTGGAGCAGGGGGAGGACGTCGACCCTGGCCAGGTCGACCCCCGGGGTGTCCTCGGTGACATCGACGAAGTCCTGGACCGAGACGAGGCGGTTCCGGTGCCGGACCACCTGGGCCATCCGCCGCTCGGCGTCCGGCACGGACTCGGCCTCGGCCCCGCCCCAGGTCGGGACGGGATTCACCACGGCGACGCCGGCCGGGAGCGACGGCCCCTTGGAGATCGCCCCGGCGGGGACCGTGCCGGGAGCGCCGCCGCCGTGGGCGTAGGAGGCGCGGACCTCGCGTCCCGGTTCGGGCCTGGCGCCGTTGATGCCGTCGCCGAACGTCAGCGTGCCGGTGTGTCGATCGACGGCGAAGACCTGCGATGGCTGCTCGTGCCCGGCCCGGTTCAGCCCGGTCAGCTCGGACCCGGCGGTCAGCAGGTCGTCGGTGGCCGTCCAGCTGACGTCGCCGACCGTGACCGTGACCGAGTCGGCCAGCACCGGGGTGTTGGCCAGGGTGAACGTCTGGCCCGAGCGGCCGTCGCCGACGCCGAGTCGCTCGTCGACCACGTCGGCCCGCTGCACGATGCGGGCGGCGTTGACGCCGACCCAGGAGACCGAGGCGCTCAGGAGGCTGGCCTGCTCGTTCCCGGCGGCCTCGTCACCGGTCCGGCGCCGGATCCGGATCCACGTCACCAGGCGCTCGCGCTCGGTGTCGTCGAGGAGCGGGGGCAGCGAGCCGACCCCGTCGGCCGACGGCTCGACGTTGTCCCACAGCGCGAGCTCGGACGCCGGTGGCATGTCGATGTCGACCAGCCCGGGCTCGGTGACGATGTCGGTGTCCTCGACGGCGTCGAGGCGGGCGTACGTGGGCTCCCGCGACGCCGGTGGGTCGGGAAGCCGACCCCCGACCGGGACCCAGAACTCGAAGCCGGGATCGTCGGCGGCCCGCCTGGTCGACGCCGGGTACAACGCCCTGGTGGCGTCGTCGACGCCGGGCATCACCCCGATCGTCAGCTGCCGGCCACCGATGGCCTCGCGGGTGGCGGCCACCGAGTCGGGATCGCGGGCCAGCAGCGCCAGCCACAGGGACCCGTCGATCGTGTCGGTCGCCAGCTCGACCCGGGGGAAGACCGGGCCGGCCGCCGGCGGCTCGAGCTTCCTGGTCTCGTACAGCACCGGTTCGGCGTCGCTCGGCCCCAGGTCGGTGTAGAGGGCCAGGTAGCGGCTGCGCTCCTCCTCGTCGAGCTCACCGTCGAGCCCCGCCTTGTAGTAGACCGCACCCTCGATCGGGAGGACCTCGGCTGTCGTCGTCGACCGGTACGAGATCCGCCCGGCCAACACCTCGGTCCCCTCGCCGACGAGCGTCGGCCGGATCGGGCCCCGTGCGTTCTGGAACGTGACCATCCCGGTCGCAGCCGAGGCCGGCTCGATCGGGATGTCGAGCAGCTGCAGGAACTTGGCCCGGTTTCGCTCGGGGATGCGGTTGGCCCGGTACAGCAGGTTGTCCGTCATGAAGGCGAACAGATGCAGCAGGGTCACGCCCGGGTCGCTGTCGTTGAAATTGGTCCACTCGGGGGTGTGGACGGGGATCCTCGCCTTGGCCTCGGCCAGGAGGTCCTCGAAGCCGAGGTCGTGGATGCTGGGGATCTCGATCGCCATGGTCAGGCTCCTTTGGCCACGGGGACGCTCAGCCGGACCTGGCCCGGGTCGCCGGTGGCCACCAGCTGGTAGTGGATGGTCACGACCGCGTGCGACGGGTCGGACGGGTGGGCCTCGATCTCGACCCGGCCGAGCTCGATCCGCCGCTCCCATCGCCGGAGGGCGTCGACGATGCGCTCTTCGATCAGCCGGTGGGTCGAGGCCACGTTCGGCTCGTGGAGGAAGCGCTCGAGGCCGGCGCCGAAGGTCGGCCGCATCAGCCGCTCGCCCGGCTCGGTCATCAGGATCAGCAGGATCGACTCCCGGATGTTGTCCGGCCCCTCGCTCCACTCGAAGCTGCCGGACGGTCCGATCCGCAAGTCGAAGCCGAGGCTCCGGCCGAAGAGGTCGCCGAGGTCGGTCACGACTGCCTCCCGACCGGTAGGCAGACCTTGAACAGCGGGATCCACCAGAAGACGATGTTCAACAGCGACACGATGATCATCAGCAGGATCAGCGCCGCGATCGTGATGATGGGGATCGAGAGCGAGCACACCATGCCGAGGTCGAACCTGCCCTCGTCCTTCAGCTCGCCGCCGTCGAGGTCCTCCATCTTGATGCCGTCGATCCTGGCCATCTGCTTGCGGAGCTCGTTCGACAGGACCATGGAGACGTTGCGGGGGAACTTCCTGAGCCCGGCGGGGCTGGTGTCGAACGGCAGGGCGATGCGGTGGTCGCGGGTGGGGGCATCGGGGTCGAAGAAGCCGGCCATCTCGAACGGCGCCGACGGCTCGCTGACCCACTCTGGCCGGATCGGGCACCCCTCGCGCTCGTAGACGCAGCGGATGACGTAGCGGCGGCTCGTCTCGGGGGCCGGGGGCAGGGCCGGTCCGGCTTCGGGCGGGACCGGGTTGGCGACGGTGTGGTCCCGGACCAGGCGGTAGAGGTCCCAGGTCCGATGGTCGTCCGGGGGTGCACCGCCTGCGGTGGTCGCCACCGCCTCGATGGCGTCGGCCAGCTCCAGATGGGTCAGGCGGAGCGACGCCGGCAGCTCGCCGTCGAGCAGGATCGAGCGACGGTCGACCTCGGCCTGGCGGATGGCGTCGAGCCAGGTGGTGCCGCCGGCCCGGTAGGCCGCACCGTCGAGATGGTCGCGGACCGCCTGCGCGGTCGCCGACAGCGCAGGTGCAGGCCCGGGGGCGGCGATGGCCCCGAGGTCGAGGAGGCGGCGCAGCAGGTCGGACAGCTCGACCACCGAGAACACGAACGACTCCTCGATGGGCTCGTCGTCCGGTTGGGGCGCCACCGCCCCCTGCCACAGCCGGTGGAGGGGGTCGATGATCGTCTCGATGAGTCGGGCTAGGCGGTGGTCGGTGAGCGGGTCGTCCGGGTCGGTTTCGGGGGCCGCCAGCGCCGTGGCCCCCTCGTAGCGCTCCCTGGCTCCGATCGGGATGACGGCGGTCAGGAGGCGCCGCCGCCGGCCGTCGCGTTCGTGGACCGTCGGCGCCAGTGGGAGCCGTTCCTCGGTCGGGATCGGCAGCGGTCCGTCCAGTGCGACCCAGCGCGTTCCGGTCCAGGCCAGCTCGACGTCCCGGTCGCCGATCCGCCGCCGCTGTCGGATCACCATCGACGCCCGCTCCTGCCCGCGGAGCCGATGATCGGGCAGCCCCGGGCGCCGGCAGACCAGGTTGGCCGCCGCCAGGTAGAAGCGGTCGTGCACCGGCTGGTAGAGCTTGAGCCGGTCTGGCGCCGGCTCGTCCTCCGGATCGAGCACGCCGATCCGGTCGGCCGGCGACGTGGCGTCGCGCCAGGTCTCGTTGCCGGCCACGAGCTCGTCGAACCTCGCTTCGACGTCGGCCAGGGCGTCGACCAGATCGGTCATGAAGTCGTCGCCGGCCATCCCGAGCAGCGCCGGCCGGCGAAGCGCGTCCGGGTCGACGACCTCGGCGTCCCACAGCGGCGTCGCCGTCCGCCACATCAGCTGCTCGCTCGTTCGCGTCACCGAAGCCACCTCCTCACCAGATGTTCCCGGCACCCGGCGTGTAGCTGCTCGAGACGACCGCGTTGGCGATGACCGTGTCGGCCTTGACCACCCCGTTGAAGGTCGACATGCCGGCGTTGACCGTCAGCGAGCCGGCCGAGACCTCCATGGTCGAGGCGGAGACCGACACCTTGGCCGACGCATCGATGGTCACCCCACCCGACTCGAGCACGGCCCGGTTGCCGTTGCCGTCCTCGATCGTGATCGTGCTCGGCCCGTCGGCCAGGGTCACCTTCTGCCCACCCGGGGTCTCGAGCACGAGGGTCTCCGATCCCGACGTGTCGTCGAGGCTGATGGTCACCCCGTTTCTCGAGGTGATCGAGGAGACGTTGTTGTCGCCGGCGCCGTCCATGGTCTCCGGCGGCGCGTCGACGCCGTTCCACAGGGCCCCGATCACGAACGGTCGGCTCGGATCGCCGGCCTCGAAGCAGACGAGCACCTCGTCGCCGACGTCGGGGATGAACCAGGTCCCGCGCTCGTTCCCGGCCATGGCGGTGGCCAGGCGGGCCCACGCCTCGTACGAGCCGTCGCCGGTGTCGGGGCTCCACGGCAACCCGATCCTGACCCGGCCCTGCCCGTCCGGGTCGACGATGTCGACGACCACCGCGGTGTGGACGCCGAACGTCTGGCCGATCCGGGGGGCGGCCTCGGTCACCGGGATCACGAGCCGATCCCCGCTCGCTCGATCGACAGCATCGTGCGGTAGCCGAGCCCGACGTCGAACAGGTGCCGCGTCTCGACGACGGCGTAGGGCCCGTCGAACAGCGGGCCGACGCCGGCCAGCTCGACGGTGGCCCCGACCCGGATCCTGGCGTCGCCGTCGACGATCCCGTCGCCGGTCACGAACCGTCGAGCGAGCCGGGCGTACTCGGCCTCGGCGTAGGCGGTCGCCTGCTCGAGCGTGGCCGGCGCCAGGTGGGCGAGCTGCTCGGGCCGGGGCCCGACGGCCGCCTCGAGGACGTCCGGGCCGGAGGTCCGGTCGCCGAGCTCGGCGGCCAGGGCCGTGGCGCCGCCCTCGCCGACGATCGCCTCCTTGGCCGACACGTCCCAGCCGGAGACCCGGACGGCGGTCCGCTGGTGGACCAGGTCGCCGGTCACGGTCAGCTCGCGGAGGTTCTGCCCGTACGACAGCACGATCGGCTCCGTCGCCCGGTCGGTCCGGGGACCGACCGACAGCGTGGTCCCATCGAGCCAGATCTCGGCGTTGAGCAGCATGGCCCGCCGGCGGACGAAGGCCAGGTCGCTCTGGTTGAGCTGGGCCACGATGCGATGACTCGGCCCGTCGACGGTGACGTCGGAGCGCAGGCCGTGATCGGAGGCGATGCGGTTGATGATGTCGGCGTCGGTCAGGTCCTCGAAGGTCCTCGTCCGCCTCGTCATGCGGAGATCCTGGAGCCGGTCCTCGGCCAGGACGCCGAGGCGGGGGGTGCCGTCGCCGGGGAACTCGCCCCGCATGGCGGTGACGACACCGTCGAAGATCCGCCCGGCCCGGTCGCCGGTACCGGCGTCGATGGCCAGCGCTGTCCCGTAGTCGACGCTCGCCCGGTCGAAGAACAGGTGGCCGGGTCGGCCGTCGACGGTGCCGGCGTTGTGGACGAGCAGCTCGGCGCTCGACAGGCCGTCGATGCTGTCGGTGACCGACATGGCGACGAGCTGGCCGGTCAGCCGGTCGTCCCGGTTGCCGTCGAGGTCGAGGGTCGGCGTGGCCGCGGCCAGCGGGGTGGTCGGCATCAGTCGGCCGCCACTCGCGAGGCCCGCCTGGCCCGTTCCTCGACGAGGCGAACGAGATCCATCGCCACCAGGGTCGGGGTCCGGTGGGGCTCGGTCGGTTGGCCGGTCGGGGGTGGTGGCTCGTTGACCACGACGTCGAGGTCGTTGATGATCACGGGCACGTCAGCTCCCTCCGAGATCGATGAAGGTGCCCGGGGTTGGGATCCGGGGGTTGTCGATGCCGTTGGCGGCGGCGATGTCGGACCAGGCGGCCGGATTGCCGCCCTTGGCCGCCATGTCCTGGACCGTGTCGCCGGCCGAAACCGGGGCGAGCGGCTTCCGTCCCGGGTTGGACGGACCGTCGGCCGACGGTGACGGGATCCGGAACTTGATGTCCTGGTTGTTGATCGAGAGGGCCATCTTGGCCCGCAGCGGTCGGCCGTCTGCGGAGAAGAACTCGAGGGTCTCGTCGAGCGAGGCGACAACGCCCTCGAACAGGAACGAGCCCCAGCGGAAGCGGACCGCCGGGATCCGGAACGACGTCTGCCCGTTCTCGGTCTTCTCCTGGGGCTGCACGAAGTACTGCACGTCCTCGGTCAGGGACCGGACGTCGCTCGTCGCCTCGTCGTAGGACGCGTCGAAGAGGAGGTCGAGCGTGAGCTTCGTCGAGTTCTTCGAGATGAACTGCATGGCGGCCGAGCCCGGGTTGTCGCCACTCTCGACCGTGTTCGAGTAGCTGACCTTCAGGGTCTCGGGGTTGAACTGGACCTCGACCGGCTCGCCGGTCTCCTCGGTCGGCCGGTCCTCGTCGCCGAGGGTGACCTCGACCAGGCTGGCCTTGGCCAGCGTCGGGCCGCTCATCCCGCTCGCCCCGGGATTCGCAGCCGCATCGTCTCGTAGGCGACGCTCAGCTCCTCGATGGCCAGCTCGCCGCCGGTGGCGGCCAGGGGCGGGGCGACCAGTTTGGTCGGGAGGCAACCGGTCAGCACGAAGGCGGCGTGCTCGCCCGCCCGATCGCTCGTCTGCATGACGACCTCTGCCGTCGCCCGGAGGTGGCGCTCCTCGTCGAGGTTGACCCGCTGGAACCAGAGCCACAGGTCGAAGCTGTCGGTCATGCCCCGCTTGAGGCTCAGCTCGCCGTTGGAGATCGGGCCGGACAGGTGGATCTGCCGGCCGTTGTCGCCGCCCTGGCGGATCGTCACGACGTCCGTCGACTGCTCGAGCCCGCCGCACTCGGCGAAGCCGCCCTGGCAGAGCGGGCCGCTGTTGCCCTCCAGGCTGATGAGGACCGAGAAGTTGAAGCTGGTGAACGGCACGTCTGGCATCAGGCGACCTCCTCGGCGACGGAGCGGCCGCCCTCCTGGACGAGGCGCACGGTGAGGAACTCGAGCGGCCTGCTCGGGGCGACGTGCAGCTCGACGACCACGGTGCCCCGATCGGCGCTGCGGTCGTCGGCCCGGTCGGTGATCACCCGGAAGGCCTGCTCGGCCCGAGCGCCGGCGAACGCCCCACGGCGGAACAGGTCCCCGAGCACGGTCTCGAGGTCGGTGCGGAGCATCCGCCTGAGGTGGTCGTCGTTCGGTTCGAAGAGGTGGCGGTCGCCCTCGAGACGGACCAGCCGGTTGAGCAGGATCATCAGCCGCCGGACCGAGATGTGGCGGAGCGAGCTGCGGGCCCGGCCCGGTCGCCGCCTGTCGGTGCCGGGATGGGCGGCGTCGCCCTGGCGCCCGGTGAGGTGGAGGGTGTCGGCCTGGTCGATCCGGAGCCCTCGCCGGTCGGCCACGACCGGATTGACGAGGCTGCGCCACCGGTCGATCCCGTCCGGGGCCAGCGTGGCGTCCGGACCGACGCCGCCGTCGAGCGTCTCGTTCGCCGGCGCGACCCATGCCCCCCGCTCGATGCCGCGCCGGGCCAGCATGCCGACCACGGCCCCGTCCGGCGGCCTGGCGACCAGGACCCGGCCCCGATCGGAGTCGTCGGCGGTGACGATCCACGGGTGGTAGACGGCACCGTGGCTGCGGGTCCGGTCACCCCACTCGCCCCGCTCGGCCAGCCGGTCGACGTGGGCGTCGGCCTCGTCGAGGGCCATGCCCCTCGGCAGGCTGAGCACGGCGAACAGGTCGCCCCTCGCCGCGCCGAGGGCGAGCGCCGCCCGATGGATCTCCCGTGCGATCGGGTCGTCCGGGTCCGACGTCGCCATCACCCAGCGGCTGGTCGGCCGACCGACCAGGCCGACGGTGGCCGACCAGGGCGACGGCGGCTCGCCCCGCCGCCTGACCCGGTACCACCGGGTCGGTCTGGCCGGAGTCCCGCCGGTCCCGCCGTCGATCGGCACCTCGACGACGACCTCGGCCGTGCCGCCCGGGCCGGTCGTCGCCTCCTCGTCGACGGCGACGATCGTGTCCCGGGCGCCGACGAAGTCGGGGTTGTCGGCCCGCTGCAGCTGGTACCCCGCGCCGGGGATGCCGTCCCAGCGGAGCGATCCGTCGACCGGCCGCTCCGGCCCGTGGTCGGGATCCCCGTCTGGATCGACCGGGGCCGACACGAGGATCGGCGCATCCGGAATGGGGTCGTGGCACGGCTCGACCGCGGTCGGCGGGAGGCGGATGTCGGCGGTCGCCGACCATGGACCGACCCGGTCTCCGGCGATGGCACGGACGCGGGCGAAGACCCGCCCCAACACCGCCCCGTCGGCGCCGAGGCGGCGCTCGGCGGTCTCGACCGTCGTGGTCCCGCCGGCGAAGGTGTGGTCGACCGACGTCTCCAGCCGATAGCGGTCCGCGCCATCGACGGCGCTCCACGACCAGCCCGTCCCGTCGGCCTGGATCCGGGGGGCGTCGAGCACCGGCGGCATCGTGGTCGTGACCATCGTCCACGGCCTGGTGGTGGCGTCTGGCACCGCGAGCAGCGAGATCTCACCGAAGGGGGCCAGTGCATGGAGGCCGGTGAGCCCCGGGTCGGGATCGACCATCCGCTGCCGGATCCTGGCGCCGAGCGATCGGGCATCGGCCCGGCGGAGCCCGGGGTCCAGGAACGGCTCGACGCGCAGCTCGTCGAGCCCGTCGCGGGTCAGGGGGTCGAGCGGGGACTCGACGGTCGGGCCCGTCCGCGTCAGCTCGTGGTCCTCGACCAGGCCGATGGGGAGGGCCGAACCCGGTGCCGACGGGCCCGCCAGACCGAACCGGGGGGTGGTCACGAGGTCGTCGATCGGCCCCTGGCGCTCCCTGGTGGCCCGGCTGATGGCAGTGCGGGCCACCAGACCCTGACGGCCGAACAGGTCGTCGTCGGTCGGGAGGTGACCCCACCACCGGTCGCTCGGTCGCCCGCAGGCCAGTCCGGCGACGACGGCGGCCAGGCGGTCGTCGGTCCAGTGGCCGAGCGAGAGGCGGATCCGGGTGACGCCGGTGATGACGCCGACCGCGTCGGCGGCGGGCGCCTCGGCCGGCAGCGTCCAGGTGGGAAAGCCCTCGGCGGTGAGCCGGCCGTCGACCATGGCCAGGTGGTGGATGACGGTGACGATGCGGTCGTCGCCGTCATCCACCATCACGGTGTCGCCCGGCGTCAGCGACGAGTCGCCCGGCCCCGCCCCGTCGACCACGAGGTCGATCGACATCCGACCGAGCGTCCCGGTCCGGACCTCGGTCGCCGGCACGGGGCGCCGCCCCGTCGCCGTCACGAGGGCGACGGTGGCCCCGGCCACGGTGGCCGCCGCCGGCTGGCGGACCCAGCGATGGCGGTCGAGGGTGATCGCCGGGTGGCCGTCGTCGCCCGGTCGGACGGTGGCGACCTCGGCGAGCAGGCGGTCGCCGGAGGCGAAACCGATCTCGACCAGGTCGCCGGGATCGAGCGGGACCGAGGCGGACACGGTGAGCGTGGCCCGGTCGGCGCTGAGCTCGCTGACCGAGCCGTCGCCGTCGAGTGTGAGCCGCTGGCTGGCGGCGCCCGCCCGGTGGCCGTCCGACCACGAGCCGGCGCTCCGGGACCGGACCGTGGCCAGCACCAGCGAGTCGGGCCGGTCGGGATCGCCGGCGAGCAGACCGGGGACCGGCATCTCGTTCGTGGTCGTGTCGCCGGCCACCCGAACCACCCAGGCCCTGGCGCCGCCGTTGGCGAAGAACGCCTCGACGGCGGACCCGAGGTTGGCGGTGGCCACGCCGCCCGTCTCCTCATCGAAGCCGAGCGGCTGGTCCGGCCCGAAGATCTCCCGGTAGCGGACCGCGTCCTCGACCACGACCGGGGTGTCGACGGGTCCGGCCGAGGCGAACCCGACGAACCCCGCGATGTCGAGGCGCGGCAGGGACGGTCCGAGCGGCGCCGGTGCCGTCTCGAACACGATCCCCGGCGCACGCCGGGACGGGGTGAGGCCGGTCAGCGTCACGTCACTCCTGGACGATCGACTCGGCGGCGAGCACCAGTTCCTCGACGGCGGTCTCGCCACCGGCACCCGACATGGTCGGGCCGGTGTACTTCATCGGCCTGGCGTTGGTCAGCCGCCAGGACTGGGCCACCGTCGAGCGGTCCTCGCTGAGCAGCTGGACCGTCACCGACCGGAGCTGGTCCTGATCGCCGTTCTGCACGGCCTGCATCCACTCGGCCAGCCCGAGGTCGCCGATCACCCCTCGCTTCAGGGTCACGTCGGAGACCTTGGCCATGGTGGTGATCTTGCGCGGGACGTTCTGCCGCTCGTTGCCGTTGCGGTACTCGGCCACCGTGACCTCGACACCGAGGCCGCTGACCTCCTGGAACCCGCCGGCCACCGATGCGGCGTCGCCGACGCCGTCGATCTCGACCAGGAAGTTGAACTGGCTGTAGGGGCGTTCTCTGAACTCTGCCATCGATCGATTCCTCTCAGAGGGTTTCCAGGGTCTTCTGGCCGATCCGGAAGATCACGAACTCGGCCGGGCGGAGGGGGGCGACGCCGATCAGGCAGACGAGCCGCCCGTTGTCGATGTCGTTCTGGGTCATCGTCGTGCGGTCGCAGCGGACGAAGTACGACTCCTCCGGCTTGGTGCCGAGGAGGTGGCCGGAGACGAACTCGTTGGCCAGGAAGTCCTCGACCGTCCGCTTGACGTTCGCCCACAGCCGCTCGCCGTTCGGTTCGAACACCGCCCACTGCGTCCCCCGATCGATCGACGACTCGAGGAAGGCGAAGTAGCGGCGGAGGTTCACGTACTTCCACTCGGGGTCCGAGGTGATGGTGCGGGCGCCCCAGAGCCGCAGCCCACGGCCCTCCATCGCCCGGAAGCAGTTGACGCCCTGGGGGTTGAGCACGTCCTGCTGGGCGGTGTTGATCGGCACCTCGAAGCCGACGGCCAGTCGCACCACCTCGTTGGCCGGGGCCTTGTGGACCCCCCGCTCGACGTCGTTGCGGGCGTAGATGCCGGTGACGAAGCCACTCGGCGGGAGGTCCTGCTCCGACCGGGTGATCGGGTCGAACACGGTCACCCACGGGTAGTAGAGGGCGGCGTGGGTCGAGTCGAACCGGCCCCGGTAGGCGACCATGTCGGACACCACCTGGTGGTCGGGGGCGTCGAGGACGGCGATCCGGTACCGCAGCCGCTCGGCGTGGCCGATCAGGAGGCTCTGGGTGGTGAGGACGTCGGCCTGACCGTCGGCCTCGAGGGCGCCGTAGCCGGCGGTCGACCCGGGGGCGGCCACCATCGACACGTCGGACAGGTCGCCGATCGCCAGCAGGCCCGACTTGTCGCCGGCCGCGTCCTCGTCGCCCTCGTAGGCGGCGGAGGTCGGAGCCTCGCCGTCGCTGCCGCCGGTGAGGCGGATGGCGATCTCGCGGGGGAACGACTCGTCGGTCGGCGCGGCGAACGAGGTCATCGTGTCGGCCAGGGTGGTCCCGGCGTCGAGCTCGCGGTCGGCGACGACCTCCGGGCGGACCGGGGCCGACAGCAGCACCTGGGCGATCGAGACGCCGTTGGCGAGATCGGTGTCGACGACGAGCGGCACGTAGAGCTCGGTCGCCCGGAACGGCGGGTCCGCGGCGAAGACGGTGGTCAGCGCATTGGTGTGCTGGGGGTGGAGCGCGAGACCGGTCCAGGTCTGCTCGTCCATGAACCGGCCGAGCCGACCGACGGTGACGTTGGCGGTGATGAGGTGGACCGACTCGTCGCCGTCGAGGCCGGTGACCAGGCCTTCGGCCGACGCGTCGTCGTCCGGGTCGCTCGTCCGTAGCCGGTAGGTCCAGACCGAGGCGTCGTCGTCGAAGGCGTCCTCGAGCCAGAACAGGGTGCCGTCGACCCAGACCAGGTCGTACTCCCTCGCCCCCTGGATGCGGTGGACCCCGTTGGTGGTCTGCAGGCCCTGCGGCCCGACGACGATGTCGACCGAGACCGAGAAGTTGCCGGCCCGGCCGGGGTAGCGGGCGGCGAATCGCACCGACTCGGGCGGGTCCGGTTGACCGTCGCCGGCCGGCGTGACCACCGCGGCGCCGGCCGGGTCGGTCCCGTTGGCCGTCCTGGCCACGTAGAGCCGCTTGCCGCCGTTCTCGAAGAACGCTCGCACCGCATGGGCCATGAAGTTGTGGACCTCGTCGGTCGGCGCGCCCTCGGCCCCGAATTCCAGCTGGTCGAGCCCGCCGTAGATCCGCTCGAAGTCGCCGAATCCGGCGAGCAGCTCCGGCGCCCCCCGGCTCGGTCCGAACCGGGTCGGGCCGACGAAGGCGGCCGTGCTGGTTCCGACCCCTTCGATGGTCTTCTGCCGGAACGATGTCTCCTCGACAAAGACTCCGGGTGCAAGGTACTCGGGCATTGGACCCCCTCGGGCCTTCAGGCCGCTTCGATGAGCAGCACGGATGTTTCTCTCGGTGGTTGGTCGATCGGTGGCGAGCCGGTCGACGGCTCGGTGACCAGGACGAGGCCCCGGCCGGGGGAGATGACGGCCGGCAGCCGGTCGACGGGCGGGTCGTCGGCGGCCGCCTTGAGTCGACCGACGGGTTGCGAGCGGATCTGATCGAAGGTCGGGGCTCCGATCCACGGGTGGGCGGTCAGCGCGCCGTAGCGGACCGAGACCTCGATGTCGAAGCGCTGGAGCCTCGGCTCGATCCCGGGTCCATCCGATCCGTCGGGCTTGCGGAAGTCGGGGAAGGGGAAGACGACGAGGCAGGTGCCGGCGCCGTTGGCGGCGCCGAACCAGGTGTTCGGGCCGACGTCGACCCGGAGCACGGCGAACGCCGCCGGGATCAGTGGCTCGGCGTCGTCGTCCGGCTCGAGTCGGAGCTCGGCCCGGACCGCTGCGAATCCGGGCGGGATCGGGCGGGTCGGGGCGGAGAAGAGGGGATGGCCGGGGAACTCGGTCGAGGTGCCGTTGATCGGCGCCAGGTCGCCCGGCGCCGGGTAGCGGCCGGCTCGCGGGAGGTCGACGGTGAAGCCGGTCGGGTTGAACCGGCCGGCGGTGTCGACGACGCGGACGGTGAAGGGCCGGGTGCTGGCGAACGGATCCCCATCCGGTGACGGTCGCTCCTGGGCCGCCAGTCCGGGGAGGCGGGACAGGGCGAACGTGCCGGACCGGGTGACGACGGCGGTGGTGCTCGGCCCGCCGGCCCGTGGCCTGGCCTCGACGGTGAGGCCGTCGACGGCGGGGCGGTCGGTGGCCCAGTCCCACAGCCGGAGCCCGAACGGGGTCACCGCTCTGGCCTCTTCGACCACCCGGACGTGTCGGTCGTGACCGGCCGGAACGGGGTTCGGTCTGACCGTCATCGGTTCGCCCCGTCGGCCAGCACGCCGTAGCGGGCGTACCGCTCCTGCACCGGCTCGCCCAGATCCTGGGCCAGACGGGAGTCGAGCTGGATGCGCCTGGCCCGGTAGGGAACCGACAGGTGGTACGTGTCGGCACCGACCAGCTCCCAGAGGTGGAGGATCTCTTCGTTCGGTGCGTCGTCGACGGTCAGCTCGACCGCCTCGTCGGCCTCGAAGACCGGGCCGACCGCCCGATTGAGCAGCCCGACCGGGAGCACTGGATGGTCCTCGAGGGTCCGCATCATCCACGCTGCGACTGCGTTCTGGGTCGACGGCTCGTCTGCCCACGCCGTCAGCAACAGGTGGAGGTCGACCGGCAGTCGAGGGATCCGCCGCTCGCCGTCCGGGCCGATCCGGCCTGGCGGTGTCCGCAGGGAGCCGTTGACCGAGATCCGGTTGAGGTAGACCGACACCCCGGCGGTCAGGCCGTTGGCGAACTGCGGGCCGGCGAAGACCTCGAACTCGAGCGGCGGGGTGAAGTCGGTGGGGCGGTAGTTGTCCCGCAGCAGGTCGGCGATCGACTGGGCGACGGCCTCGAAGGCCCGGTAGTCGGCCATCAGGTCGACTCCGGATCGCCGCCGGCCGCGGACTCGTCGACGAGGCGTCGCAGGGCGTCGGGCAGCTCGTCGTACGAGCTCACGACGACGCGCCTCCCGTCGGTGGCGTGCTCGATCGAGATGCGGAGGTGCGGCTCGGCGTCTCGGAACGTCGCCGGCTCGATCCAGATGCGAAGCACGAACGATTCTCGGCGACCACGTGTGAACAACCTTTCCCACCTGTCCCTCGACGAGCTGGTTGACGTGGTCTACCGCGGGCCTCTCACCGTGGGATCACGGCCGGGTCACCGTCGTCTCACCGTCGGGCGGGTCGGCGACGCGGCCCCCTCAGCGCGAGTCGAGGCCGAGCCGTTCGAGTGCGTCGAGGGCGTCGGCCAGGCTCTGCGACAGGGCGCTCGCCTGGTCTCGGGCCTGCCGGAGGCACTGGATGATCTCGGCCGCATCCGGCCGCCCGTCCGGCGTCGTGCCGTCGTCGGCACCCGGGGCGTCCGGGCGACGACCGCCGAGCCCGAGGTTGGCGGTCAGCTCGTCGAACCTCGATCCGAGGTCGAGCGGCTGGCGGATCCTGGCGGCCAGCAGGAGGGTCTCGGGCATCGGCGGTGCGCCGAGCTCGTCGTCGAGGATCTGGCGGCAGCGCTCGAACTGGCGGATCGCCTCGGTCGGCTCACCCCGCTCGATGTGGAGCTGCATGATCGCCCGATGGATGGACTCCCGCAGCGGGTCGAGGTCGAGGAGCCGGAGGCCGTAGTGGATGGCCCGCTCCGGGTTGCCGCGGCGATGGTGCCAGTCGGCCAGCCGCTCGAGCCCGGTGATCAGCCGCTGGCGGTACCGCTCCCGGTCGGGGAGGAGCCATTCCTCGTAGCAGCCCTCGAGCAGGTCCCCCCGGTACCACTCGACCGCCCGCTCGAGGTCGGCGACGTCATCGGGATCGTCGTCGCCGGCTCGACCGACGATGGCGTCGAACGCGGTGATGTCGGCCCAGAACGGTGGGTTGGCTCGGAAGGCGAGACGATCACCCGAGGTGACGACCACCCGGTCGCCCCCGCACGGCACGGCCTCGAAGTACTTCCGGAGGCGCCACACGGCCGTGCTGAGGCGGCGCCTGGCCTGCCGCTCGGCCGCATCAGGCCAGAACGCGGTGCAGACGCTGGTGCGGGTGTTGCTGGCGTTGATCAGGAGGTACGCCAGCAGGTGGAACACGACGGGTGACGGCTGCTCGGGACCGACCGCCCGTCCGCTGATCTCCGGGAGCCCGAGCAGTCGGATGGTCACGGGATCGGGCGCGATGCCCGCATCGCCCTGCGGTGGTGGATCCTCGCTCGTTTCGGTGCCGAGCCGCTCGATGGTGGCTGTCGTGCGCGAGGTCCCCCGAGTCTCCACATGGTTACGACCGCCGGTCGCAGCGCCGTGATACATGCCGACGCCGGTGCCCGGCGGCGTCGCCCCGGCTCTAGGTGTACTCAGCTGTGAGGTTGGTGACAGCGGCTGATGGGTGGGTGGCCTCCGAGGGCGTGGTGTCGTCTGGTGTGGTTGTAGGTGTGGAGGAAGTCTGGC